>NZ_CP157968.1:605663-1211326 GCF_040215725.1 Rhizobium sp. ZPR4 | reverse complement strand
CATCGCTCGACGATGTGCGCGCTCACACAAAGGCTTCAGCCTCCTGCGGTTCCTGCACGGGCCTTGTCGAACAGCTGATGTCGATCACGCTTGGCGATGCCTATAATCCCAAAGCCGTCCAGCCGATGTGCACCTGCACCGAGCTTGGCCACGACGATGTCAGAAGATTGATAAAGGCCAAGGGGTTGAAGACCATTCCTGCGGTTATGCAGGAACTTGAATGGAAGACCTCCTGCGGCTGCGCCAAATGCCGCCCAGCCCTGAACTACTACCTCGTTTGCGACTGGCCGGACGAATATGCCGATGACTACCAGTCGCGCTTCATCAATGAACGCGTGCATGCCAATATCCAGAAGGACGGCACCTATTCCGTGGTGCCACGCATGTGGGGCGGCGTCACCAATTCCGGCGAGCTGCGCGCCATCGCCGATGTCGTCGACAAGTTCGAGATTCCGATGGTGAAGGTGACCGGCGGTCAGCGCATCGATCTGCTCGGCATCCAGAAGGAGGATCTGCCCGCCGTCTGGGCCGATCTCGGCAAGGCCGGTTTCATCTCAGGTCAGGCCTATGCCAAGGGCCTGCGCACGGTGAAGACCTGCGTCGGCTCCGATTGGTGCCGCTTCGGCACGCAGGATTCGACCGGTCTTGGCATCCGCATCGAGAAATTCATGTGGGGCTCGTGGACACCGGCGAAGCTGAAGATGGCCGTTTCCGGCTGTCCTCGAAACTGCGCCGAGGCGACCTGCAAGGATATCGGCGTCATCTGTGTCGACAGCGGCTTCGAAATCCACTTCGCCGGTGCGGCCGGCCTCGACATCAAGGGCACGGAAGTTCTGGGCCTCGTCAAGACCGAGGATGAGGCACTGGAGCATATCGTGGCGCTGACGCAAATGTATCGCGAGCAAGGTCGCTATCTCGAACGCATTTACAAATGGGCCAAGCGCATAGGCCTCGACGAGATCCGCCGCCAGATCATGCAGGATCACGAGAAGCGCAAGGGCTACTACGAGCGCTTCGTCTTCAGCCAGAAGTTCGCGCAGGTCGATCCCTGGTCGGAGCGTGTGTCCGGCAAGGACAAGCATGAGTTCAAGCCGATGGCGACAGTCGGCTTCCCGCAGGCCGCCGAATGAGGAGATTGATATGACGACCTGGCCAAAGGAAACCTGGCATGCAATCGGCGATATCTCGGACATTCCCCTGCGCGGCGCTCGCTGCGTGAAAACTCCGCAGGGCAAGATCGCCATATTCCGCACGGCCGAAAACGAGGTCTTCGCCATCGAGGATCATTGCCCGCACAAGGGCGGCCCGCTTTCCCAGGGGATCGTTCACGGTACGGCTGTGACCTGCCCGCTGCACAATTGGGTGATCTCGCTCGAAACCGGCAAGGCGCTTGGCGCTGACCAGGGCGAGGTGCGAACCATTCCCATCCGCAACGACGATGGCGCTCTCTTCATCGCGCTCGAAAGCCTGATGATGGCGGCGGAGTGAGGATGAGGTTGCGTGGGAAAAATCACCCCCCTCTGTCAGCTTCGCTGACATCTCCCCCACAAGGGGGGAGATTGGCCGGAGCGAGAAGCCACCTTCATCGAACCGAAACGAAGAAATCGGCGATAGTGGCACCATGTGATCTCCCCTCTTGTGGGGGAGATGTCCCCCAGGGACAGAGGGGGGTATTCTCCCAGGCCCTAAGCTTCGCGGGCATGCTCCATGCCCATTGAAACCAAAACCACCTGCCCTTATTGCGGCGTCGGCTGCGGCGTCATCGCCAGGGTCGACGATGACGGCAAGGTCTCCGTCAAGGGCGATCCCGACCACCCCTCCAACTTCGGACGCCTATGCTCGAAAGGCTCGGCGCTCGGAGAAACCGTCGATCTAGACGGCCGTCTGCTCCACCCGGAAATTGCCGGCCGAAGGGCAAGCTGGGATGAGGCGCTTGATCTCATGGCAAAACGCTTCAGCGAGACGATTGCCGAGCATGGACCGGATTCCGTTGCCTTCTACGTCTCCGGCCAGCTGCTGACGGAGGATTACTACGTCGCCAACAAGCTGATGAAGGGCTTCATCAGCTCCGGCAATATCGACACGAACTCGCGGCTTTGCATGTCATCCTCGGTCGCGGGCCATCGCCGTGCCTTCGGCGCGGACACGGTGCCGGGCACCTACGAAGATATCGAGCTCGCCGACCTCGTCATCCTCACCGGCTCCAATCTCGCCTGGTGCCATCCGGTTATCTATCAACGGCTGGCGGCAGCGAAGGCGGCTCGGCCGGCGATGAAAATCGTCGTCATCGATCCGCGCCGGACCATGACCTGCGATATCGCCGATCTGCATCTGGCGATCCGGCCCGATGGAGATGTGGCTCTTTTCCTCGGTCTTTTCGAGCATCTGATCACAAGCAATACCATCGACCAGAATTACATCGCCGAACACACCAATGACTTTGCCGAGGCTTTCACCGCCGCCAGTTCGCTGTCGTTCAACCGCGTGGCTGACCTGACCGGTCTGCCCGCCATGCAGCTTCGCGAATTCTACCGGTTGTTTGCCCAAACCGAGAAGATCGTCACCTGCTACAGCCAGGGCGTCAACCAATCCTCGTCCGGCACCGACAAGGTCAACGCCATCATCAATTGCCATCTCGCGACCGGCCGCATCGGACGGCCCGGCATGGGACCATTCTCGCTGACCGGTCAGCCGAACGCCATGGGTGGACGCGAAGTCGGCGGCCTCGCCAATATGCTTGCCGCTCATATGGCGATCGAGAGCGCCGAGGATCGCGACCGGGTGCAGCGCTTCTGGCAATCACCGCGGATCGCCGCCAGACCGGGATTGAAAGCGGTCGACATGTTTCGCGCCGTTGCCGACGGCCGCATCAAGGCCCTGTGGATCATGGCGACCAACCCGGTGGTCTCGATGCCGGACGCCGATGCCGTCGAGGCAGCCATCAAGGCCTGTCCCTTCGTCGTCGTCTCCGACGTCCTGCGCGAGACGGATACGACGCGGCACGCGCATGTGCTGCTGCCCTCGCTCGGCTGGGGCGAAAAGGACGGCACCGTCACCAATTCCGAGCGCCGGATCTCGAGGCAGCGGCAATTTCTGACGGCACCGGGCGAAGCCAGGCCCGACTGGTGGCAGATGGCGGAGATGGGCCGACGTATGGGATTTTCAGAGGCATTCTCCTTTGCGACGAATGCCGAGATCTTCGCCGAGCACGCAGGCCTCTCCGGCTTCGAGAATGACGGCAGCCGCGACTTCGACATCGGCGCCTATGGCGCGATCGTGCCGGAGGAGTACGACGCGCTACAGCCTTTCCAGTGGCCGCAGCCTGCCGGAGCGCCGCCGAAGCTCACGCGCTTTTTCGCAGCCGGCGGGTTCTATCATCCCGATCGCAAGGCCCGCTTCATCGCCATCGAGCCGCCGGCAAGCGATCGAACCGACAGCCGCTTTCCGCTCACCCTCAACACCGGTCGCGTTCGCGATCACTGGCACACGATGACGCGCACCGGCAAGAGCGCCCGCCTGTCTGGCCATATCGCCGAGCCCTTTGCCGAAATCCATCCGCGCGACGCGATCGAGATCGGTGTCGCGGAAGCGAGCCTGATCGAGATAGAAAGCCCGCATGGCAGGGTGATCGTTCGTGCTTTGGTGACCGAGCGGCAGGCGCGCGGCAGTCTGTTCGTGCCGATGCATTGGAACGATAGCTTTGCCGCCAAAGCCCGCATCGACACGGTGGTCGCCCCGGTTACCGACCCTCTTTCCGGCCAGCCCGCTTCGAAGAATGTCGCGGTCCGTGCGCGGCGCTTCCAGGCATCGCATTATTGCTTCGCGGTCTCCGCAGCAAAGCCCCGCGATCTCAACTGTGCCTATTGGGCGCTCGCCAAGGCCGATGGCGGCTGGCGGACCGAGCTTGCATTCGACAGGACGCCGGACGACTGGATCGGCTGGTGCCGCTCGACATTCGATGTACCAGCCGACCTCGAGCCGCTCGGCTATGCAGATCAGGCTTCCGGAGACCTGCGCCTCGCCTTCTTCGATGGCGAACGGCTGCTTGCCGCTCTCTTCGTAGCCCGCCAGCCGGTTGCGGTAGCGCGAAACTGGGCGATCGCGCAGCTCTCGGCATCGCACAGCGATCTGAGGAAGAGGTTTGCTCTCATCGCAGGCAGACCGGGCGCCGATACCATCGACGCCGGCGCTACGGTCTGTTCCTGCTTCAGCGTGGGCGTCAACCAGATCGTCGCGGCCATTCGGGGCGGCTGTCACAGCGTCGAAGCCGTCGGCAAGGAGCTCAATGCCGGAACCAATTGCGGCTCCTGCCGCGCCGAAATCCGTACGATCATAGACAGCTGTCTCACCGTGACGGCTGCAGAATGAGTGCCTGACATCAGAGACGAGCTTTCATCGCAGACTCCGGTTCCACCTCATCGTCCTCGGTGCTAGAACTATTGAAAATAGCTGCATGATTTCGCTTTCCTTTTACACTCGGGGGAGGATGGGAGCGGATGGAGGTCGAGAGCCAGAAGGTTCAACTCAGCTACGGCGCCGAGCCCGGCATACGTTTCGCCGTCCTTCTCGACGGCAATGGCGGCTGTCGTAACATAGGTGCTGCCGGCCTGCAGAGCTGGAAGCCCGCGGACGGAATACTCTGGGTTCACCTGGAGCGTGACCATGAGGCCGCCGCGGCATGGGTAACGCGAAGTGGCGGTTTCGATCCGCTCGTCGCCGATGCGCTCCTGGAAGATGAATCGCGGCCGCGCGTCGAGCCGGTCGACGATGGCTTATTGATCATTCTTCGTGGTGTCTGCGCCGCCCCGCCCGAGGACGCCGAAGAGACAGCCGAAGATCTGGATCTCGTTCCCCTGCATGCCTGGGTGGACGAAAATCGTGTGGTGACGCTGCGTGACAGCGGCCATTACATCACCGCGCTTCGCGACATTCGCCAGGCGCTGGAAAAGGGCAAAGGCCCGAAGCGCACCGGCGAACTGCTTGCGCTCGTCAGCGATAAGCTCGTGAGGGACCTGGAACCCGTTCTTGATCAAATGGATGAGGAAGTTGACGAGCTGGATGAACTGATCTTCCACGGCGAGGCCGCCGAAGTCCGCGAACGACTGAAGCTGCTTCGCAGGCGTGCCGTGCAGCTGAGACGCTATCTTTCGCCGCAACGCGATGCCCTCAACCGCATCGAACACGACGACGCTCCCTGGCTTGCCGAACGCGACAAGCTTCGCATGCGCGAGGTCATCGACAAGCTGATGCGCTGCATCGAATATCTCGACGCGATCCGCGACCGGACGGGCATCCTGCATGACGACCTTTCGACCGTCATCAGCGAGCGCATCGCCCGCAATTCCAACCGGCTTGCAGCGCTTGCCGCCCTCCTGCTGCCGCCGAGCGTCGTCGCCGGCCTGTTCGGGATGAATGTCGGCGGCATTCCAGGTGTCAACGATACCTGGGCATTCGTCATTATCGTCGTATTGGTCGCGGTCACCTCCGTCGTCACCCTCTATATCCTGAAGCGTATCAACTGGCTTTGACCGCCTGGGAACCGCGCATGTGTCTGCGACGTTCCTAGCTAGTCTGAAGAAGGGATTGATACCATGCGTCGTCAAGCGTGCCTTCTCGCCATCCTTGCCGGGGTCTGCCTGGTGAAACCCGCCGCTGCCGATGAAAGCGGCTTTTTGAAACCACTGAACGGCAGCTGGACGGGAACCGGCACGGTGCTTCGAAAGATTGGTGACTCGCCGATCAATGTTTCCTGCAAGTTCGCCATCACTGTGCCCGGCCCCTCGATTTCGATGAGGGGAAACTGCCGCGGCCTTCTCATCATCAATCGCACGATCTCGGCCCAACTCACGGCAGGCGGAAACCGATATTCGGGCACCTACACCGGCCCATCCGGTGCGACCTCGCAGCTATCGGGCAGCAGACAGGGCGACGTCATCAATCTCACCGTGCGCTGGGCACGCCTCGTCAATGGCGATCGCGATGCCAATATGACGATCCGCAGGCAGGGCAGCGGCCAGCTGACGCTCCGGACCATCGACAAGGATCTGAGCTCCGGCAAATCGGTCGTAACAAGCGAAATCAATCTTCGGCGTCAATAGCATTCCGAGGAACCGTCTCAAGTTGGCCGGAGCGATCATCCGTTAGCCCTTGAGATCGGCGAGGGATGCCAAACGGAACATCAAAGGCGCGAACCGGGCCGGAAGCCCGGATCGCTTGACTTTGCAGACTCCATATGAGAACATAAAGTGAACATATGGAGATATCCATGACCAAGGCAGAACAAGTCATCGAACGTGCAATGAGCTTTGTCGCTGTCTCGAAGGCCCTTCGGGAGCGCGAACAGGAACGGCGCGCCACATGGACGCGCCGCGTTGAAATCAGCCGACCGCTACCGCCCTTGCCGCGCGCCGTTCAGCTCTCGTTGAAACTCGACAGCTGACATGGTGGGGATGGTACAGCACCCGGCAGGCTGTGAAGCGCCCGCCTTTTTGGCGGGCGCATGACCTTCGATATGCTTAGGCCTTGAAGAAGGCCAACAGGTCGGCGTTGATGACGTCGGCATGGGTGGTCGCCATGCCATGCGGGAAGCCCTTATAGACCTTCAGCGTGCCGTTCTTCAGGAGCTTGATGGAGAGCTCGGCGGAGTCGGCGATCGGCACGATCTGATCGTCGTCGCCATGCATGACGAGGGTCGGCACTTCGATCTTCTTCAAGTCTTCGGTGAAGTCCGTTTCGGAGAAGGCCTTGATGCAATCATACTGCGGCTTGGCACCGCCGATCATGCCCTGACGCCACCAATTGCCGATGATACCCTCCGAAACGGCAGCGCCGGGGCGATTGAAGCCGTAGAACGGTCCCGATGGGATATCGCGATAGAATTGCGCGCGATTGGCGGCCAGTGCTGCGCGGAAACCGTCGAACACTTCCAGCGGCAAGCCGCCGGGATTCTTCTCGGACTTGACCATGACCGGCGGTACGGCGCCGATCAGCACGGCCTTCGAAACGCGGCCATGACCGCCATATTGCGCGACATAGCGGGCGACTTCGCCGCCGCCGGTCGAGTGTCCGACGTGGATGGCGCCCTTCAGGCCAAGATGCTCGGTCAGCGCGGCGACGTCGGCGGCGTAGGTATCCATCTCATTGCCAGTCGCCGTCTGGCTGGAGCGGCCATGGCCGCGGCGGTCATGAGCTATGACGCGGTAGCCCTGGCTGAGGAAGAAGATCATCTGGGCATCCCAGTCGTCCGAGCTCAACGGCCATCCGTGATGGAAGACGATCGGCTGGCCCGTTCCCCAATCCTTGTAGTAGATCTGCGTTCCGTCCTTGGTGGTGATCGTGCTGCTGCTCATTGTGTCCTTACCTTTCGAAGTTGATTGCTTTGTAGAGGCTTGTGCAGGTTGAGCGAAGGGGGTGACAGCTGCGGCGGCAAGGCCAAGCCCGGCTGCCATAACGCCCCGACGAGTAGCTTGAGGGATCGACTGGCTCATTTCAATCTCCACTTAAATTTATTGTGCGATTTATTATCGCGACATTTATGTGCTTAACGCCTTTCGATTCCCGTGTCTACACAAAAATTATCTAGCGATTATTTATTGCGATAACTAATTGAAAGACAATGATCGGGTTCTGCAGGCTTACGGAAGCCACATCGGCCATCGAACGAGAGTTTTGAAATCAGACCCGCTTAACTGTGCATAATAATTACTGGATGGGCTTATCGACAAAATGCGCGATCGCGAACTGCGCAACGCGTTCGTTCGACTTCCTCGCATCGTCGAGCCAGAATGGGAAAATCTGCCATTGATGGATCATCCCCGGCCAGACTTCCAGGCTCACATTGCCGCCCGCCTGGCGTACCTTGTCCGCAAACCGCGTGCTGTCATCAAGCAGCGCCTCGCGAGCGCCGACCTGGATCAACAAAGGAGGAAACCCGGAGACATTGCCGTAAAGCGGCGATATGTCGGGATCGGCGAGAGGACGCTCACGCGCGAACGCATCGTGGATGAGGGTCAGCTCGGCCTTGTTCATGAAGGGATCGCTGGCGGCGTTGGCGGCCAGGGAGGGCCCCGTTGCGGCGAAGTCGGTAATCGGGCTCATCGCAACTACGGCAGCAGGAAGCGGACCACTGAGCCTAAGCTGGTTCAAGACGACCTCGATGGCCAGAGTTGCGCCAACCGACTCGCCGGCGATAACGATGTTGCCGGCCTTGTATCCCGATGTCAGAAGCCAGCGATAAGCCGCGATGGCATCATCTCTTTGCGCGGGGAAACGATTTTCCGGCGCGAGACGATAGTCGATCAACAACACGTCGGCTGAGGCCGCCTTGGCGAGCGAACCCGCTATGTTGGCGTGCGTGCGAAGCGAGCCGCTATAGAAGCCGCCGCCATGCAGATAGAGAATGGCACGCCGTCCGATCGGATGATGCAACCGTGCCGGCCAGATCAGATCACCATCCACACCATTGGCGTCGACACGCCGTATCTGGACGCGCGCCGGACCTGGCGTCGATGCCATGAGCTTCTCGAAACCGGAGCGGCGCTGCAGCAGATCGGCTCCGGACGCGCCGCCGCTGTCACGCAAAGTGCCGATCAGCTTCTCGACCTGCTCGCTCGAAGCCTTTGTCTGCGGTGCGATCTCGGAGGTCTCGGCGGCCGCAGCTTGCGATATCGACCCTAAGCCGGCGCCTATCAGAACGGTTATTGCCATGACGAAGCAGGAGATGCAGCGAAATGATCGGAACTCGTTCATCAAATAAGCCTTTTCCCCGCAAGGCTGTGGACGCCATCGTGATACCACGGTCGCAGAAAAGCTATTTGTGTCAAGTATGATGGGCGAGGCAACACTGGAATTCCAATCATCCGCCTGCCCATCATTGCCTCGACACGATCAACCGATGATCGCTTCCCTATCGGTGCTGCGTTTCATTGAGGTGACAGTGCCGGTGGACAAGTCGATACTCATCCAGGCTCATGTGCGGCGGCCGCAAGACGAGCGATGATCGCCTGCCGTGCCGTCCTCGAGCCGGCAAGGCGCTCCCTGGTTCTGGCCAACACCTCGACGCCGGCCTTCTCGGGCAATCCGGAATGAAATGGCGGCTCCGGCGCGTATTCCAACGACAATTGGATCGCTTCGGCTTCCTCCCGACCACGCAAGGCAGCAACAATCGTCAGTCCGAAATCGATACCGGCCGTAACGCCGCCCGCGGTGAAGAGATTGCCATCCCGCACGACGCGCCCCGGCGTGACAACGGCTCCGAAACTCTTAAGGAAATCAAGCGCGTTCCAATGGGTCGTGGCCTTCTTGCCCTTGAGCAGTCCGGCTGCCCCGAGGACCAGAGAACCGGTACACACCGATGTCACGAAGCGGGCTTGGGCCGCCTGTTTCCGGACAAAGCTCAGAACGACCGCATCCTCCAGCAGCGGATTGACGCCGACGCCACCAGGCACGCAGATCACATCAAGCGGCGGGCATTCGGCAAACGTCGTCGTCGGCTGCAACATCAGCTTCGTTGCCGACACGATGGGCGACGCATCCTTCCAGACGAGATGCACCTCCGCATCATCCATCGAGGCGAATACCTCGTAGGGTGCGGTCAGATCGAGTTGCTGGACGCCTGGAAAGGCAAGCAGGCCGAAGCGAATGGTCATGACGTGTCTCCGATGATTGACTTTTCCAAGCCTATGCGACAACGATCTGGCATGTTTGCCAAACCACCGTCATTTCTTGCCAATCATGCGCCACATCGAAATTCTTGCCTTCGACAACGCCCAGCTGCTTGACATCACCGGTCCGTTGCAGGTTTTCACCAGCGCCAACGAGGCGGCGCATGAGTTGGGCCAAGCGAAACCCTATGAGACTATCGTGGTTGCGGAAAACGCACAGACCCAGACGAGCTCGGGTCTCGCGCTCATGACCGCCCCACTCAGCAGTCCCTATACTCCGCTCGACACCTTGATCATCGCCGGCGGCCGGGGTGTCAATAAAGCCTGCGAGAACCTTGGCCTGATCGAATGGCTGCGCCGACGAGCCGCACGCGCCCGTCGGATAGCCTCCGTCTGCAGCGGCGCTTTTCTGCTTGCGGAAGCCGGTCTTTTGGACGGGCGGCGGGCAACGACCCATTGGAACCGTTGCGAAGAATTCGCCAAGCGCTTTCCGCATGTGACGCTCGAGCCCGATCCGATCTTCGTTCAGGACGGGCAGATCTGGAGTTCCGCAGGCGTGACTGCCGGCATCGATCTTTCACTTGCCCTGGTCGAGGCCGATCTTGGCCGCCCGCTGGCGCTTTCCGTGGCTCGCGAACTCGTCGTCTTCCTGAAGCGTCCGGGCGGCCAGGCACAATTCAGTGCGACGCTGAGGCTGCAGGACGGTGGCGAACGCTTCGACCATCTACACGGCTGGATCATGGACAATCTGCGCGCCGATCTTTCCCTGCCGACGCTTGCCGAGCAGGCCAATATGAGCGCACGCAGCTTCTCGCGCCATTATGTGAAAGCGACCGGGCGGACACCTGCTCGCGCCGTGGAGGAAATCCGCATCGAGGCGGCCCGTCGCCTTCTGGAAGAAGGCCTGAGTGTGCATCAGGTACGCACACGCTGCGGCTTCAGTTCGGAAGAAACCATGCGGCGCAATTTCATGCGGAAATTCGGGACGACGCCGCAGGCATTTCGCGATCATTTCGCTTGAGGCCTGTCTGCGGCGGCAGGCATTTGCGCGCGTCCCAAGCAAGGCGGCCATCGTGCACAATATCGTCGCAGCGCTCTTTCCTACACGTGCGGAGTCGTCATAGGCTGATGCGACCGGATTCCACACAAGGCTTAAGCAAAATGGCAATACACCGTTTCGCCCCTACCCATTATCACAATGTCATCGGCTCGCTGCCGCCGGCCTTGCATATTGCCGATGGCGATACCGTTGTCACCGAAACGCTCGATGCTGCCGGCTATGACAAAAACGATATTCGTCAGATCTCCGGCCCAAATCCGATGAACGGGCCGGTCTTCGTCGAGGGCGCGGAGCCGGGCGATTCTCTTAAAGTCGAGATTCTCGCGATGGTGCCGACGCGCGATACCGGCTTTACCCGCAGCGCGGTCGCCGCCAATGTCGTCGATCCGCAGGACGTCCGCATGCTGCCGGCAGGCGAAAAGGCGATCTGGCAGATCGATCGCCAGAGCCTGACAACACGGCTCGCCGAACCCGTGGCCGGTCTCGAATCCCTTACTCTGCCGCTCGCTCCGATGATCGGCTGCTTCGGGGTCGCGCCATCGCTCGGTCAGGCGATATCGACCGCGACCAGCGGCGAGTTCGGCGGCAATATGGACTATCGATTGCTCGGGCCAGGGACGACCATCTGGTTTCCGGTATCGGCGCCCGGCGCTCTCTTCTTCCTAGGCGATTGCCATGCCGTCCAAGGAGATGGAGAGATCGTCGGCACCGGCATCGAGACCACTTTCGAGGTGACGGTGCGCCTCAGCGTCGAAAAGAAAAAGACGATCATCTGGCCACGCGGCGAGACGGCGGAGGATATTTTCACCATCGGCAATGCCCGGCCGCTCGACCAGGCCCTGCAGCATGCCACCAGCGAGATGCTGCGCTGGCTCGGCTCCGATTACGGACTGGACAAAACCGCGGCCAGCCATCTGCTCGGTCAGGTCGTGCGCTACGATGTCGGCAACGTCTTTGACCCCGCCTACACGATGGCCTGCCGTGTCTCGAAATCCTGGCTGAAGTGCCGGTAAAACGTCAGCCGGCATCCTGGGAAAGGTCGCGCCGCTGGCGCGACACATTGCTCTCCTGCCGCTCCCGCGCCATACGGCTAACGGCGGCACGCAATTGTGGGTGCCTCGACATGAAAAGATTGAAGTCGCGTCGATCCAGCACGAAGAGCTGACAGAAATCGACGGCGACGACGTCGGCCGTGCGGCGCGCGCCCGTCAGCAGCGCCATTTCGCCGAAGAAGGCGCCGGCGCCGAGCGGAATCTCGTCATCTTCCAGCTGCACTTCGACGGCGCCCGAAGCGATGAAGAACATGCTGTCGCCGCGATCGCCGGTTCGGATGACGCGGTCGCCCGGCGAAGCCGATCTTGGCCGGAAGAGCAGCAGAAGCTCCTCATGCGCATTGTCGTCCAGTTCGGCAAACATCGGAAAGGTTTCGATGAGCTGCTCGATCTCGAGATGATGCTGGCGGTCCCGCTCCTCGCGCTGCTTGCTGATGGCGGTCAACTGACGGCGCAAGCCTTCCTGCTTCGCCATACCATATTTGTTCGCCAGGAACGGCCAGCGGGCGAACGCCCAGTGCTCCAGCTTTTCGGTGGCGTAAAAGGCGAGCGGATTGAGCGTAATCGACAGGATCGCGCCGGCAAGGATGAGATCCTGCCCTTCCCGCGTCAGCAGCCCGAGCGAAACCCCGAGGCCGGCGAGAATGAAGGAGAATTCGCCGATCTGCGCAAGACCCGCCGCGACCGCAAAGCCGATGCTGGCGGGATAACGCAATAGCAGTACGACGCCGAAGGCGATCAATGCCTTGCCGAGCATGATCAGCGCGAGCACGCCGATAATCATCAACGGTTCGCGGATCAGTACTGTCGGATCAAAGAGCATGCCGACAGACACGAAGAACAGAACCGAAAAGGCATTCTGCAGTGGCAGGGAGTCGGCCGCTGCCCTGTGGCTGAGATGGGATTCACTCATCACGAGGCCGGCAAAGAAGGCCCCGAGCGCAAAGGACACGCCAAATATTTCCGCAGCGCCGAAGGCGATGCCAAGCGCGATCGCCAGGACCGATAGCGTGAACAGTTCGCGCGAACCTGTGCGCGCCACCGAGGTCAGAAGCCACGGCACCACACGCGGGCCGATGAAGATTGCAACAGCCGCAAAGGCTGCGACCTTGAGGAGCGTCATACCGATCGTCAGCCAGATCGAACCGTAAGCGGCGTGACCGCCGGCATCCGCATGACCGCCGAGAACACCGGCAAAGGCCGGGAGGAGCACGAGCGCAAGCACCATGGCCAGATCCTCGACGATCAGCCAGCCGACGGCGACACGACCATTGGTCGAACTCACGAGATTGCGCTCTTCCAGCGCCTTCAAAAGCACGACCGTACTGGCAACGGCAAGGCTGAGTCCAAAGACCACGCCAGCGCCGACACTCCAGCCCCATAGCGAGGTCAAGCCAACGCCGAGCAGCGTCGCGATCGCAATCTGACCAATGGCGCCGGGAATGGCGACGCCGCGTACCGCCAGCAAATCCGCGGCGGAGAAATGCAGGCCGACGCCGAACATCAGCAAGATGACGCCGATCTCCGCCAGCTGCGATGCCAGGGAAACATCGGCGACAAACCCCGGGGTGGACGAGCCTATGATGACGCCGGCTACCAGATAGCCAACCAACGGCGGCAGATGCAGCCTGTCGGCCAGGTAGCCGAAAATGGCCGCAAACACGAAGCCCGCGGCAATCAATGCGATCAATGCAACGTCGTGCGGCACGGCTGTCCTTCCCGTTTCACGGCGTTAAAGCCCGTTTCCCTCTGCGAAAGGCTACCTAGCATCGCTTTTGCCGGGCCGTCTATGGGAGATATGAAAGCTTTGGGAAAACATCGCCTTGCCGAGACACGGGCTGATATCAGGCCCAAGGCAAGGCGATGTGACAGCGAAAGCCTACTGTTCCAGAACGATCTGCAATTTGACGTCTGTCGGCCTGGCTTCGACGGCGCGATCGAAGGCCTTGATGGAATCCTCGAAGGCAAAGGTCTCCGAGATCAAGGGCTTGAGATCGACGCGGCCGGACGTGATCAGCGCGATGGAACGCTCATACTGATGCGCATAGCGGAACACCGTCTCGATGCGGATCTCTTTGGTCGACGCCGTCGAGACGTCGAAGCCGACCGGATTGACCGGCAGGCCGACCGCGACGATGACGCCACCGGGGCGCGGCAGCGCCATGACCGTTTCCCAGGCCTTTGGCGAGCCTGAGCATTCGAAGACGACATCCGCACCCCAACCCTCGGTCAGGCGATCGACTTCCTCGACGAGGCTCTTCTCGCGGATATTGACCGGAATGACGCCCTGATACTGCGCGGCGATATCGAGCTTCGGCTGGGCCAGATCGGCAACGATCGCCCGCGCGCAGCCGCCGGCAAGGGCGGCAACCGCCACCATGATGCCGATCGGGCCGGCACCAAGCACGACAGCGGTGTCGCCGGGCGTAATACGCGCCTTGGTCGCCGCCTGCATGCCAACGGCAAAAGGCTCGACCATCGCCCCTTCTGCAAAGCTGACATTGTCAGGCAGCTTGAAGGTGTAATTGGCCGGATGCACGACGAAGGGCGTCAGCACGCCATGGATCGGCGGCGTCGCCCAGAAGGTGACGGCGGGATCGACATTGTACATGCCAAGCCGGCTCGCCTTGGAATTGGCATCAGGAATGCCCGGCTCCATGCAGACGCGGTCACCGACCTTCAGATGCGTCACGCCGGCGCCGACCTCGACCACGGTGCCTGCCGCTTCATGGCCAAGCACCATCGGTTCGTTGACGATGAAGGGGCCAATCTTGCCGTGCGTGTAGTAATGCACATCCGACCCGCAAACGCCGACCGTATGGATCTTGATCTTCACCTCACCCGGCCCGACCTCCTGCGGCAGATCGATATCGCGGATTGCCAGTTCATGCTGACGCTCCAAAACCAGGGCACGCATCTTGCTCATCGCCTCTTCCTCTTTTCCAAAGCAGCCGGCGTCCCACTGACACAGGGACGAAATCCTTATCCGTTATATCGTGTGGGCCGGTATCATAAAACGATCTTTATGCCCTGCGGATGAAGTTCGATGGCCCTCTTAAGGTCAACAAAACGCTCTTCATCTGCAGAACATTAGAGAATTCTTATTATTTAGCTCGCTATTGCCGATATTGACTGGCGTTCCATTTCTTGCCTTTCTAATAGTTAAGGAGAAGGAGGGGCTCATTATGGCAGTATATGATTGGACCGGTCAGCGCGCCCGCCGGATGAAGATGGTGCGCGCGGCAAGCGTCGCAATGCTTCTGATCATTCTGATGGCGATACCCGCGATATTGCTGCATTATAATCTGATCCAATACCCGTACTGAACGCTTCGAAAAAAGACATCTCTACGCCGCCTTCCTCGTGCTCTGCTTCGGTTTGCGCGAGACGTTGTCGCCTGCCTTGCGGTCAAGCGGCAGGCAATCCAGCACAGCGAGAAGCGCGATGATGCCGAGCAGCACGAAAGCCAGACGGAACTCGATGGCGACGATGCCCCCTACTCCGAGCGGTGCGCTGATTGCCTGCCCGATGCGGATGCCGATGGCGCCAATTGCGATACCCATGCCCATCGTCAGCTGAAAGACGGTGCTGAACAGCGTGTTGGCACCCGTCATCTGCTGGGGCGGGATATCGGCGAAAGCGATTGTATTCAGTGCGGTAAAATGCATCGACCGGCACATGCCGCCGATGAACAGCACCGGCACGATGAACCAGAGGGGCGTGTCGGGCGAAAACAGCGCGCAGGCCGCGATGAAAACGGCATTCAACAGGCCGTTGACGATCAGAACCGGCTTGAAGCCGAAGCGGCGCAGGATGGGCGTTGTTGCCGGCTTCATCGCCAGATTGCCGGCAAAAACGGCGAGCGTCAGCATGCCGGCATGAAAGGCGCTGAGCCCGAAGCCGACCTGAAACATTAGCGGCAGCAAGAAGGGCACAGCACCGATGGCGGTGCGGAACAGCGATCCGCCCGAGATGGTGATGGCGAACGTTGGCAGCTTCAGCCCCGAGAGATCGATGAGCGGATGCTCGGTGCGGAGAAAATGAAAGACGGCGACGGCTAGCAGGACAAAGCCTGCAATCACATAGGTCCAGGCTTCCAGCCAGACCGGATCGGGGCGCCCGATCAGCTCCAGCCCATACATCAGGCTCGCAAGCCCGATGCCGCTGACGGCGAAGCCGATCCAGTCGAAAGGCGGGCGCGCCGTGCTTTTCGTTTCCGGAATGAGCATGAGCGCGAAGATGAATGCCAGAATGCCGAGCGGAAGGTTGAGGAAGAAGATCCAGCGCCAGCTTGCATGGTCGGTGATGAAGCCGCCGAGCGGCGGCCCAAGGATCGGCGCCACCAGCGCCGGCCAGGTGATCGTGGCAATGGCCGAGATCAGTTTGTCCTTCGGCGTATTGTTCAAGACCACAAGCCGACCCACCGGCACCATCATCGCCCCGCCGATGCCCTGCAGGATACGCATCGCGACGAAGGAGCCGACGCCATTGGCAAAACCGCAGAGCACGGATGCAAGTGTGAAGATGACGACAGCTGTCGTGAAGACCAGGCGCGCGCCGAAGCGGTCGCTGATCCAGCCGCTGATCGGAATGAAGACGCCGAGCGTCAGCAGATAGGCGCTCATGCCGATATTGAGGTCGACCGGGCGGGCACCGAAGGAGACGGCCATCTGCGGCAATGCGGTCGCGATGACCGTGCCGTCCAGATTTTCCATGAAGAAGGCACCGGCCACGAGCAATGCAATCAACAGCGAACGAGAGCCCGCCTCCTGCACATCCTCCCTTTGCCCACGCGTGGACATGTCATTCATCGATCAGCTACTCCGAATCCGCCTCGCATCCCGAATGCATTTAACCGGTTCGGTAACGTTTACGATAGGCCGAAATCGCTTCCGCAATCGATTGAGCGATCACGTTTCGCTTAGCAGTCGGGACGCAATTTGATGATCGGGCACGGCTTCTTTCGGTACCCCCGATAAAGCGGCATCCCTGCAAGTTCACAGCCGCAAATTGCTCTCTCAATCCATGCCAGTAGGCATGGACAGGCAAGACATGCTAGGGTTTCGCCGGGACATGCCGCAAAAAGGACGACAGGATCACCGCCGGAACACTATGGAACAGCCTCAAACAAGCCGAGACACCAGCGTGAAGCTCTCCCCAACCGAACTTCAGCCGACGATTGTTCTCACAACGGCGCATCAATAAGGAACGAGAGCCCCGCATAATGAAACATGGCCAGGACGCAATGACCTCTAGGGCTACCCCGGAGTCGAAACTGATCGTAACGCAGTCGCCTTTCGATGCTTTTGTGCGAAAATACGGCACGATTCCGCGACGCGGCGTCTTCGGCTATTTCGTCCACGAACTCGGTCGCCGTATCGTCAGCGGAGACTATCCGGTCGGCACGACATTACCGAACGAGCCCGATCTGGTCGAACAATTCGGCATCAGCCGCACCGTCATCCGTGAAGCGATGAAATGCCTCGCGGGCAAGGGATTGGTGGAAATCAAAACCCGCGTCGGCACCCGCGTCAAGGAACGCTCCAACTGGCATCATCTCGATACGGATGTCATGGTCTGGTACTACGAGACCGGCCCATCGGTCGAAATCATGCGATCGATCAAGGACCTGCGATTGGCGCTGGAGCCTGAGGCGACCGCGCGCGCGGCGCTCCGCCGCACCGAGAGCGATATTGCCGCAATCAACTCCGCTTATGAGGAGATGGCGTCCACCATCGGCGACGTCAACAGCAACGCCGATGCCGACCTGCGCTTTCATACGGCCATCTTCGCCTCCACCCACAATATGATCTATTCGCAGCTGATCGATCTGATCGCCGTCGGGATCTACGCCAATCGCACGCTTTCAGGCCATGAAGACATAGCCGAGGGGCAAAAACGCTCCCTGCCCCTTCACAAGGCCATCCTCGACTCGATCATCGCTCAGGATGCGAATGCCGCCATCACGGCATCCAGAAACCTGCTGGATGCGTGGCTTGCCCGCGATTATGGCTTCTAACGCGCCGCAGCCTGCCCTTCCGGGTTAGTGCGTCATCGCATCCTGGGCATCCGCGTTGGGCATTGACGATCCGCGACCGGCATCACGCGTCACGGGGATAAGCCAGATCGTCGCGCAGGTCGTCAAGGCAACGATGACGACGCCCCAGAAGCTCCAGTGCAGCGCCGCATCGAAGACGTCACGGATCGCAGGATCGCGGACGAGGTCGGAAAGGCCGGTCGGCTGGTTGAGGATATCGTGAAGCCTCGCCGCCAGTTCTCCGCTGCCGTAATGCGCGATGCCGACATTCATGATCGCGCCGAGCGCGGTCGCGCCAAGCGTATTGCCGAGGCTCCGCGAGAAGATGATCGAGGCGGTGGCGCTGCCGCGCATCGACCATTCGACGCTTTCCTGCACCAATACGACGCTGGTGAGACTGATGAGCCCCATGCCGAAGCCCATCAGGAACGAACCGATGCCGGCAATCACCGGGCTGCTTTCAGGCGTCAGGAACAGAAGGAAGAGCGAACCGAAGGGAAACATCAGGCTGCCGGCTCGCAAGGTTGTGCGGATGCCGAAGGTACGGAAGAAGCGGCTTGCAAGCATGACGGCGAGCGGCCAGCCGACGATCAGCATGGTGAGCGTAAAGCCGGCTTCGAGCGGCGAACGGCCGAGCACGCCCTGTACATAGATCGGCAGGACCGTCGTCAGGCCGATCAGGGCCATGCCGGCAAGCAGCGTCGCGGCATTGCTGGTTGCGATCAGTCGCCTGCTCCAAAGCGCGATCGAGATGATCGGCTCCGGCGCCCGCCGCTCCTGCCACAGGAACAGGATGCCGGTGACGACAAAAACAATCGCCAGGGGACAGAGAACGGCAAAGCCCGCATCGGTCTCCGTCAGAATGACGAGCAGCGACACGATCGATATCGAAAACAGGACCGTGCCGAGATAGTCGATCTTTGCTTCGCGCGGCGTGATGGACTCGTGCAGAAAGATCATGAAACCGGCGATCGCAAGCACGCCAAGCGGCAGATTGATCCAGAAAATCCAGGCCCAGGAGAGATTGTCGACGATGATGCCGCCGGCAAGCGGACCGATGACGGCGGAGATTGCCCAGACGCTGGCAAGTGCGCCCTGCACCTTGGCTCGCTCTTCCAGCTTGTAGAGGTCGCCAACGACCGTCATCGTGACAGGCTGGATGGCACCGGCGCCGAGGCCTTGCAGCAGCCTGAAAACGATGAGCGAGGCCATTGACCAGGCAAAACCGGCCAGTGTCGAGCCTACGAGAAAGATGATGATGCCGCCGATCAGCATGGGCTTGCGGCCGAAAATATCGGAAAGCTTGCCATAGATGACCGTGGTGGTGGACTGCGCCAGCAGAAAGGCGGAAAAGACCCAGCTATAATAGGTGAAGCCGCCGAGCTGGCCGACGATGCGCGGCATGGCGGTTGCGACGATGGTCGCTTCGATGGCGACCATGAAGGTTGCCAGCATGATCGAGACGATGACCAACGGGCGTCTCGAACGATCGACCGTGCTGGACATGGCATTCCTTTCTGACTGCTGCACCCGAGGCCGAAAATGCAGGAGGCCACCATAATGGCTATGGTCGAGTGCTTAGCTGGTGGGATCAAGTCTAGGGACAAGACGATTGGAGCGCGACTGCCGGCTGAATCGTTATGATAAGCTTTGCATATTGATGTAGGTCGATGTCAACTATTTAAACGCGAGCATATTCTGCCAAGTCGCCCGCAGGCAGCGCTTGGATATCGCCTTTCACAAATTCAGTATTCTCCTCAAATTCTTTGCTAGCCTGGATTAATTAGGTCCTCGGTGAAACCAATCGTGATTGCTTTGTTCATTTTCTGAACTTATTATCGGCAAAGAGAGCAAGGATCCGAGCGGGACGTCGAATTGCTAACATCCTCACAGCAGCAGCTTTTGCGGGTTATCAGCCAATCAGGCCCTTCCAGCCGCACGGTTCTGGCGGCATCCATGGGGCTGAGCAAGGCTGCGATGAGCGGAATTGCGCGCGATCTGATTTCCCGCGGCGTATTGCGGGAGACGGAAACGATCTACGGACAGGGCCGCCCGTCGATCCTGCTGGACCTGCATCCGGAAGGTGCCTTCTTCGGTGGAATTTCGCTGCTGGAAGACCCGGCACCGCTGGTGCTCAGCGACTTCAATGGCAATACAGTCGCTCGCCAGACCATGCCGCTATCGCGCGATCCTGATGTCATTGCCGAAATGATCGCCGACACGCTGCCGAAATTGCTTGCCGAATGCAAAGATGCCAGTCGCAAGCTTTCCGGCCTCGGCATCGCGCTCTCCGGCTTCGTCGATGAAAAGCAGGCAAGCTGCGTCAAATCCACCCTACTTGGATGGCAAGATGTGCCCCTTGCCGGCATCATCAGACAGAAGACCGGCATCGCCACCTTCATCGAGAACGACGCCAAGGCAGTCGCCGTCAGCGAGAAGCTGTTCGGCTGCGCCCGCGACGTGCAGAATTTCAGCGTCGTTTCGTTCGATGATGGCATCGGCTGCGCCCATTTTATCGGCGGCAAGCTCTATCGCGGCAATCATGGCGGCGCCGGTGAGATCGCCCATTGCACCATCGAGCCCAATGGCTCGCCCTGCCGTTGCGGCAAGCGTGGCTGCCTCGATACCGTGGCCTCGCTGAAGGCGATCAAGGAAACGGCCAAGGCCGAGGGCCTCGCTTGCCAATCTCTCGAAGAGCTGGAGACGCAGGCCTCGCTCGGCAACGCCATTGCGATCCGAATTCTGCACCGCGCCGGCAGTGCGCTGGGGCTGGCGATTGCCCATCTCATCCAGTTCAACGATCCCGGCCTGATCCTGATTACTCATGTCGAAGGCCGGTTCGATGGCCTTTTCGGCACGGTCATGCGGCAGGCGATCGAGGGCAACGTATTGCCGCGCTATGCCGGCCAGACGCCGATCCGTACGCAGCGTGTCGATGGCGATGTCTGGGCACGCGGTGCCGCCAGCATTGCCGCTCACAATTTCCTGATTGGTCCTAACCCCTATTGAGGTTCCCATGCGCATTGCCGTCGGAGGCATTCATATCGAATGCAGCACCTACAATCCCGTCCTGAACGAAGAAAAGGACTTTCGCGTCCTGCGCGGCGCGGAGCTGACCGCCTCGCCCTACTTCGCCTTCCTCAAAGACTATGACGGCGAGTTTTTGCCGACCATCCATGCGAGAGCCATCGCCGGCGGTCCTGTCGCGCGTCATACCTACGAGGCCTTCAAGGCGGAGTTCCTGGAAGGGCTGAAAGCGCTGCTGCCACTCGATGGGCTCTATCTCGCCATGCATGGCGCCATGTATGTCGAAGGCATGGAAGATGCCGAGGGTGACTGGATCAGCGCGGCCCGCGCAGTTGTCGGCAACGACTGCACGCTTTCGGCAAGCTACGACCTGCACGGCAACGTCACCCAGCGCATCATCGATGCCCTCGACATATACTCCACCTATCGCACCGCCCCGCACATCGATGTCGAGGAGACCATGCGCCGCGCCGTCAAGATGCTGACGGAAAGCCTGAAGACCAGCGTGAAGCCGATCCTGCTTTGGGTACCTATCCCGGTGGTGCTGCCGGGTGAACGCACCAGCACGGTCGATGAGCCGGCCAAGAGCCTCTACGACATGCTGCCCGGAATCGACGCCATTGACGGCGTATGGGATGCGTCGCTCATGGTCGGTTATGTCTGGGCTGACGAGCCCCGCGCCACGGCTGCCGCCATCATGACCGGCACGGATCGCGCCGTGCTCGAGCGGGAAGCCAAACGCCTGGCGCAGGCCTATTGGGATGCGCGCCAGGATTTCGTCTTCGGCTGCGAAATCGGCTCGATCGAGGAATGTGTCGCCAAGGCAATCACCAGCACGACCGCACCCGTGGTTCTGGCGGAATCCGGCGACAATCCGACGGGTGGCGGCGTCGGCGACCGCGCCGATGTGCTGGCGGAACTGATCGCCAAGGGCGCACAAGGCGTCATCTTTGCCGGCATTACCGACAAAGCAGCGACGGAAGCCTGCTATGCCGCCGGCCTCGGCGCCACCCTCGATCTCTCCGTCGGCGCATCGCTGGACACCAAGGGAAGCAAACCGGTGAAAGGCACCTTCACCGTCAAGCATCTGCTCGAGACTAAAGAAGCGACCGACATGCAGGCGGTCGTCTCCATCGGCGGCATCGATCTCGTCCTGTCGGCCAAGCGCCGCCCCTATCACAATATCGCCGATTTCACCCGCCTTGGCCTCGATCCGCACAAAGCAAAGATCATCGTCGTCAAATCGGGCTATCTCTCGCCGGAATTGGCACCGATCGCCAACCCGAACCTGATGGCGCTGTCGCCCGGCGTCGTCGATCAATTCGTCGAACGCCTGCCGCGGCTGCACAAGACGAAGCCGACCTATCCCTTCGACAAGGATTTCGACTTCACGCCCGAGACAGCACTTTCAGCGCGCGCCGTCGGTCGCTAAGGCTCAAGTTGAAGAGCCGTAAGAGCGGACATCATCCTTTCACCATCTGAAGCAGGCGACCCGTTTTGCAGGTCGCCTTTTCGCGTTGCGCACAAACATTGTGCATTGCCGAAATTGCACAAAAAAGCGCTTGACGATGCGATCGAGTTGAACTTCTATTGAACCAATCTTAAATTGGTTCACCCTTCATCATGGCAACCAGCAGCCTTCCGGAAAATTCGGTGCATGCCCTGGAACGGCTCCGAGGGCTCCTGAATTCCGCCGATCTGCCGGCCGACGGAAAGTTGCCGACGGAGCGGGCTCTTTCGGAAACGCTCGGCGTCAGCCGACGCGCGATCCGGCGGGCGCTGGAGGTGCTGGAAGCAGAAGGCCGCGTCTGGCGTCGCCAAGGGTCGGGGACCTATGTCGGACAGCGTCCGGACGACTGGAGCCAGCATGTCAGCACGCTTGTCGCCGGCACGGATCTCATGGAGGTCATGGAGGTACGGCTGCGCATCGAACCGCAACTCGCCCAGCTCGCCGCCATGCGCGCCAAGCCCGACGACATCGACCGCATGTATGAACTGGCAAAGAAAATCACCGCCAGCGACGATGCCGACAGCCGCGAACTTTGGGATGGCGCATTGCATCGGCTGATCGCGCAAAGCGCCGGCAACCAATTCTTTCTGACCATTTTCGACGTCATCAATCATGTCCGCCAGGACGAGGCTTGGCAAACCATTCGCGAATTGGCCCGTAGCACCAACAAGACACGCCCGGTCTCCTATGCACAGCACAGGACGATCATCGACGCCATTGCGGCGCGCAACCCGATGAAGGCGGCCGAGGCCATGCGCGAACATCTTCTGATGCTGCAGGAAAGCCTGATCCGCATCACCTCGCTGGATGCGCGGCAAGCCGAGGAGCCGCTGACCGAGGAGGTGGGCTGACCAAAAGCCCCGCCCACGCCAGACCACGACCGGAGAGGAAACCGGTCGAGACTGCAAAGAACGAAAACGATAAACAGGAGAACAGAATGAAGATCGCCAAATTCATGGCATCGCTTGCCGCCGGCGCCCTGATCGCGCTGCCGTCCCTAGCCGTCGAACTCAAGATCGGCCTGCAGGACGATGCCGATGCACTGGACCCTGCTCAGTCCCGCACCTTCGTCGGCCGCATTGTCTATACCGCGCTCTGCGACAAGCTCGTCGACGTCACACCGGATCTGCAATTCGTGCCGCAGCTTGCCACCTCCTGGAAATGGTCCGCAGACGGCAAGCAGCTCGTCATGGAGCTGCGCCAGGGCGTCAAATTCCAGGACGAGACACCGTTCAATGCACAGGCTGTTGCCGACAATATCCAGCGCTATCAGACCTTGCCGGAGTCGCGCCGCAAGAGCGAGCTTTCCTCCGTCACCAAGGTCGAAGCAACAGGCGAGTACGAAGTCACTTTCACCCTGAAGGCGCCTGACGTCACGCTGCTTGCCCAGCTTTCCGATCGTTCCGGCATGATGGTCTCGCCGACGGCGGCAAAGGCTGCCGGTGCCAAATTCGGCGATCATCCCGTCTGCTCCGGACCGTTCAAATTCGTCGAGCGCGTGCAGCAGGATCGCATCGTGCTCGAGAAATTCCAGGACTACTGGAACAAGGACAATATCTTCATCGACAAGGTGACCTACCTGCCGATCCCCGACACGACGGTTCGCCTCGCCAACCTGCGTTCCGGCGATCTCGATATGATCGAGCGTGTCGCAGCCTCCGATGCAGGCACGGTCAAGGGCGACCCCAATCTCGTCTATGCCGATGCTGTCGGCACCGGCTGGCTGGGCGTCTACGCCAATGTCGGCAATGGTCCGCGTGCCGACAATCCGATGGGCAAGGACAAGCGCCTGCGCCAGGCCTTCTCGCTGGCAATCGACCGCGAGGCCGCCATGCAGATCGTCTTCGACGGCACGGGTCTTGCCGGCAACCAGCCATTTGCGCCGAACAGCCCCTGGTTCGACAAGGATGTTCCGGTGCCCGCCCGCGATGTCGACAAAGCCAAGGCGCTGGTGAAAGAAGCCGGCTTCGATCGCATTCCGGTCGAGCTTGCCGTCGCCAACAACCCGGTTTCTATGCAGATGATGCAGATCATCCAGTCGATGGTCGCCGAAGCCGGTTTCGACGTGACGCTGAAGACGACCGAGTTCGCGACCCTGCTTGATGCGCAGTCGAGCGGCAACTACCAGCTCAGCCGCTCCGACTGGTCCGGCCGCTCCGATCCCGACGGCAACATCCAGCAGTTCGTCACGACCGGCGCCGGCCTCAATGATTCCAAATACAGCAATCCGGACGTCGATAAACTGCTGCTTGAGGCGCGCCAGTCGCAGGACAATGCCGTGCGCAAACAGAAGTACGATGCGGCCGAGGCGATCCTCAACCAGGATCTGCCGATCATCTTCCTCGGGCATCAGGCCTGGATCTGGGCTTACAATAAGAAGATATCCGGCTTCGTGCCCTCCCCGGACGGCATGATCCGCCTCGTGGGTGTGAAGAAGGGCAGTTGAGCGACCAAAGCCATGCGGGCTCCTTCCCGCATGGCGCTTCCTCATTCGACATCGCGGCAAGGATCTGCCCATGTATAGCTATATCGGAAAGAGGCTGCTCGTCGCCATCCCGACTCTGCTGATCATTTCGGTCTTCGTCTTCTCGCTACAGAAGCTGCTGCCCGGCGATCCGGTGCTCGCCATGGCCGGCGAAGAGCGCGATCCGCAGGTGCTGGAACTGCTTCGCGAGAAATATCGCCTCAACGATCCGGTCATCTACCAATATGGCTACTGGCTGCAGGGCGTCGCCAAGGGTGATCTCGGTGTTTCGCTGCGCACCAATCAGCCGGTTCTGACCCTCGTTGCCGAAAAGCTGCCGGTGACGATCCAGCTTGCCGTCATGTCGATGATCTTCGCCTTCGCGATCGGCATTCCCATGGGAATATTGGCGGCGGTGAAGAAGAACACCTTCATCGACTTCCTCGCCAATATCGTCGCCTTGTGCGGGCTGTCGGTGCCGAACTTCTGGCTCGGCATCATGCTGATCCTGCTGGTCTCGGTGAAGCTGCACTGGCTTCCCGCCTCCGGCTATCAACCCTTCTTCGAAGATCCGTGGCGCTCGATCCAGACGATGCTGATGCCATCCTTCGTGCTCGGCAATGCACTGGCGGCCACCTTGATGCGCCACACGCGTTCGTCGATGCTGAGTGTGCTCAGTGCCGACTATATCCGGACAGCCCGCGCCAAAGGCCTGCCGGAGGCGGCCGTCGTCCTTCAGCACAGCTTCCGCAACGCCATCCTGCCCGTCGTCACCGTCAGCGCCCTGCTTTTCGGAGAACTGCTGGCAGGCGCCGTGCTGACCGAGCAGATCTTCACCATCCCCGGCTTCGGCAAGCTGATTGTCGATGCGGTCTTCAATAGGGACTACGCCGTGGTACAGGGCGTGGTGCTTTGCACAGCCATCGGCTTCATCGCGATGAACCTCATCGCCGATATTCTCTATGTCCTCCTCAATCCACGCATGAGGGCAGCCCTATGAGCACGATCGTTCAAGCGGCCACGGCGGTCCCTTCTGCCAAACGTGCTCCCAACCGGGCCTGGCGCAAGCTGCGAGCCAACAAGGGGGCGCTGGTCGGGCTTGCGATCATCGCGTTCTTTACCGCGCTTGCGGTGGTCGCACCGCTCCTGCCGATCCCTGACCCGGTCGCCACCAGCTGGTCGGCGATCCGCAAGGCGCCATCGGCCGCCCACTGGCTCGGCACCGACGATCTCGGCCGCGACATTCTCTCCCGCATGATCTGGGGCGCACGGGCATCCCTGATGGCGGGCATCTTCTCGGTTGCCATCGCGGTCGCGATCGGCGTACCTCTGGGCCTGATCTCGGGCTACTATGGCGGCTGGATCGACCAGATCATCTCACGCATCACCGAAGCCTTCCTGGCGATGCCCTTCCTCATCACCGCCATTGCGCTTGCTGCCTTCCTCGGCCCGAGCCTCACCAATGCGATGATCGCGATCGGCTTGTCGGCAACGCCCGTCTTCGTGCGGCTGACGCGCGGCCAGGTGCTGGCGGTCAAGACGGAGGATTATGTCGAGGGCGCCCGATCGATCGGCTTGCGCCATACGAGCATCATCACCCGTTATATCCTGCCGAACGTCTTTGCTCCGATCCTCGTGCAGGCGACGCTCACCATCGCGACCGCGATCATCGCTGAAGCAAGTCTCTCCTTCCTCGGCCTCGGCCAACAGCCGCCTGCCCCGAGCTGGGGCTCGATGCTCAACGTCGCCAAGAACTATCTCGAACAGGCGCCCTGGATGGCCATGTGGCCGGGCGCCGCCATTTTTCTCGTCGTGATCGGCTTCAATCTCCTCGGCGACGGCCTGCGCGATGCCCTCGACCCGCGCGAAGCATGAATAAACAGAAAGGATGCCCCCAATGACCGCATTCACCACACGCCCCGAAATCCTCGGCACCTTCGGCGTCGTCACCTCGACGCATTGGATCGCTTCCGCCGTCGGCATGAGCATTCTCGAAAAGGGTGGCAACGCCTTCGACGCCGCCGTTGCCACCGGTTTCGTGCTACAGATCGTCGAGCCGCATCTCTGCGGGCCGGGCGGCGACATGCCGGCCATCCTCTATTCGAAGAAGAAGGACAAGATCGAGGTCATCTGCGCCCAGGGACCAGCGCCGGCCGGTGCAACGATCGAACATTACACGCGCGAGGGATTGAAGCTGATCCCCGGTGATGGCCTGCTTGCGACCGTCATCCCCGGAGCCTTCGACGGCTGGATGCTGATGCTGCGCGATTATGGCCGGCTGACGGTCCGCGACGTCCTCGAACCGGCGATCCACTATGCCGAAAAGGGGCACCCCGTCCTGCCGCGCGTCTCCGCCACGATCACAGGTCTTGCCGAATTCTATCGCAACGAATGGCCGACCTCCTACGAGACCTGGCTTCCGGGCGGTGCCACTCCCGAACCCTGGTCCAACTTCAAGAACCCCGTTCTTGCCGAAACCTGGAAGCGGGTCGTGGCCGAAGCGGAAAGCAAGAGCGATCGTGAAGCGCAGATCGAAGCCGCCCGCGATGCCTATTACCGCGGCTTCGTCGCAGAGGCGATCGACACCTATGTCAGCAAGACCAAGGTCATGGATGCGAGCGGTGAACGCCACAAGGGTGTGTTGACCGCCGACGATATGGCCAACTGGCAGGCGACGATCGAGGCGCCACAGACCTACGACTATCATGGCTGGACGGTCGCCAAGATCGGCCCATGGGGTCAGGGACCCGTCTTCCTGCAGACGTTGGCACTACTCAAGGGTTTCGACATCGCCAGCATGGATCCAGCCGGTGCCGATTTCGTCCACACCGTCACCGAGGCGATGAAACTCGCCTTTGCCGACAGAGAGGTCTATTACGGCGACCCCAATTTCACGAATGTACCGCTCGAAACCCTGCTTTCGGATACTTATGCCGACGAGCGCCGCCGGCTGATTTCGCCGGAAGCTTCACTTGCTTTGCGCCCCGGCAGATTGCCTGGCTTCGAAAGCCAGTACGATCTCACTATGACGATGCTCGAAGTACCGGAAGCCAAGAGCGGCGCGGTCTACGAGCCGACAATGTCGCATTTGACCGAAAAGCGCGGCGATACCGTGCATATCGATGTCATCGACCGAGAGGGCAACATGGTGTCGGTGACGCCATCCGGCGGCTGGCTGCAGTCCTCGCCGATCATTCCCGGCCTCGGCTTCTGCCTGAATTCCCGCGCACAGATGTTCTGGCTGCAACCCGGCCTGCCCTCCTCACTTGCGCCGGGCAAGCGGCCGCGCACGACGCTGACCCCGACGATGGCGCTGCACGAGGGGCGCCCGACCCTTGCCTTCGGCACGCCCGGCGGCGATCAGCAGGAGCAATGGCAGCTCTCCTTCTTTCTGCGCTATGTCCATCATGGGCTGAACTTGCAGGAAGCAATCGACAAGCCGCTGTTCCACAGCACGCATTTCCCGAGCTCCTTTTATCCGCGTACACGCGAGCCGGGCGGCCTGACGGCGGAGGCGAATTTCAGCGCTGATGTGCTGGATACGCTCCGCAAGAAAGGCCATCAGTTGACTGTCGCGCCGGAATGGACCGTGGGCCGCCTCACGGCAGCGCGGCGTGACGCGGATGGCCTCTTGCGCGCCGCAGCAACTCCGCGTTTGATGCAAGCCTACGCTGTCGGGAGATAGAGCCGATGACCTGGTCGATCGTAGCCCGCGAGCCGGAAACCGGAAACCTCGCCATCGCCGTTGCCACGCGCTTCTTTGCCGTCGGCAGCATCGTGCCGCATATTCGCGGCGGCATCGGCGCGGTTGCGACGCAGGCCTTTGCCAGCCCCCTCTACGGCATCGACGGACTGGCCATGCTGGCGGCAGGCAATGCACCCGGCCAAATCGTTGAGGCGCTGAGTGCTCGCGACGAAGGCCGCGAGCAGCGGCAGTTTCATCTGATTGACAACAGGGGCAGCAACGCCGCCTTCACCGGCGCCAAGTGCATCGATTGGGCCGGCCATCTGGTCGACGACAATGTCTCGGTTGCCGGCAACATGCTGGCCGGGCCACAGGTGATTTCTGAAACGCTTGCGACCTTCAAGAAGACTGCCGGCAAACCACTCGCGGAACGGCTGCTCGAAGCGATGCGCGCCGGCGAAGACGCCGGCGGCGACAAGCGGGGCAAGCAATCGGCAGCACTCGTCATCCACCGCGACCAGGATTATGCCTGGTTGAACATTCGCGTTGACGACAGTGCCGATCCGCTCGCCGAACTCGAACGGCTCTATGCGGTTGCGCAGGAGCGCTATCTCCATGTCGCCGAAACCATGCCGACACGGCAGAACCCCAGCGGCATGACCGACCGGCGCGAGATCGACGAGGCGATCGCCGCTCTTGAGGCCAAGCGGATTGCCGAAGGCAGGCCTTCGGCTTCCCATGCCACGATGGCAGCGCCATCGTGAACAACTCCGATTGAAGCTCGACCAATGGTAAAATCATAAAAGGGAACTTCATGCCGACCGTTGCAGCACAGATGACCAATCCGGGCTCCCAGCCTGTTCTTTCTGTCTCCGATCTCACCACGTCGTTTCTCGTCGATGGCGAGTGGCGCACGGTTGTCAAGGACATCTCCTTCGACGTCATGCCGGGAGAAACGGTCGCCATCGTCGGCGAAAGCGGTTCGGGCAAGAGCGTAACTTCGCTCTCGATCATGCGGCTGCTCGCCAGGGCAAGCAGCCGCATCGAAGGCTCCATAAGGCTCAACGGCCGCGATCTTCTGACTTTGCCGGAGGCCGAGATGCGCAAGGTGCGCGGCAAGGATGTCGCGATGATCTTCCAAGAGCCGATGACTTCTCTCAATCCAATCTTCACCATCGGTCGGCAGATTTCCGAGGCGCTGACCTGTCACGGCAATATTTCCAAGGCGGAAGCGAAAGCTGAAACGATCCGCCTCCTGGAAAAGGTGCGTATCCCCAATGCATCCTCGCGCTTCGACGAATATCCGCACCAGTTTTCTGGCGGCATGCGCCAGCGCGTCATGATCGCCATGGCGCTTGCCAGCCGTCCGAAACTTTTGATCGCCGACGAGCCGACGACCGCGCTCGACGTGACGATCCAAGGGCAGATTCTCGACCTCATCAAGGTGCTGCAGGAAGAGGAAGGCATGTCCGTCCTCTTCATCACCCACGATATGGGCGTCGTCGCCGAGATATCCGATCGGACCATCGTCATGTATCGCGGCGAGGCAGTCGAGACCGGCAAGACCGACGATATTTTCCATCGCGGCCAGCACCCTTATACCCGCGCCCTGCTGTCAGCCGTGCCGCGCCTCGGCTCGATGAAAGACCAGCCGCAACCGCTGCGCTTCCCGGTCGTGGACGCAAACACGGGTGAACGCAGCGAACCGAAGGCGCTCGCCGACACTGTCGATCATGGCAAGACCCCGGTGCTGGAAGTGAAAAATCTCGTCACCCGCTTCGAGCTTCACGGTGGCCTGCTCGCCCGTCCGACAGGCGCCATCCATGCCGTCGAGAATGTCTCCTTCGATCTCGCCCAGGGAGAAACGCTGTCACTGGTCGGAGAATCCGGTTGCGGCAAGTCGACGACCGGGCGCTCCATCATGCGCCTCATCAACCCCAAATCCGGCGAGGTTCGCCTCGACGGCTATGATGTGATGAAGCTCAATACGCTTGATCTGCGCCGGATGCGCCGCAGCATCCAGATGATTTTCCAGGACCCGTTCGCGAGCCTCAATCCGCGTATGACGATCGGGGCTGCGGTTGCCGAACCTGTCATAGAGCATCGCTTGGGCACACGCGCCGAAGCACGGGAAAAGGCGGCCGATCTTCTGGAACGCGTCGGCCTGAAAGCGGATATGATGAGCCGCTACCCGCACGAATTTTCGGGCGGCCAGCGCCAACGCATCTGCATTGCCCGCGCGCTCGCCCTTGATCCGAAGGTGATTGTCGCCGACGAAAGCGTCTCGGCGCTCGACGTGTCGATCAAGGCGCAGGTCTGCAATCTGCTGATGGATCTGCAGCAGAGCCTCAATCTCTCCTATCTCTTCATCTCGCATGACATGGCCGTGGTCGAGCGCGTCAGCCACCGCGTCGCCGTCATGTATCTCGGCGAGATCGTCGAAATTGGCCCTCGTGCATCCGTGTTCGAGAATCCGCAGCACCCCTATACCAAGAAGCTGATGGCTGCCGTTCCGGTGCCGGACCCGTCACGGCGCGGCATCCGGCGCAACCTTGCCGTCGACGAGCTGAAGAGCCCAGTACGCCCCGTCGGCTATCAGCCTCCAGCCCGACAGTATCGCGAAGTGTCCAGAGGCCATCTGGTTCGGATGGAAGAGGCCGCTTGAGCCGGTTTCTGGCCTTGACGCGGCCAAAATCCGGGCAAATATCGGCATCCTGTTTTCCATCTCATCTGGAGTGAATGATATGACCGATAACGTGCTCGATATTCCGGTAAAGAGGATCGATGGCAGCGATACGACGCTTGCCGACTATCGCGGCAAGGTCATCATGGTCGTCAATGTCGCGTCCAAATGCGGCCTGACGGTGCAGTACGAAGGACTGGAAAAGCTCTATGAGGAAAAGTGCGACGAAGGTCTGGTCATCGCTGGCTTTCCGGCCAACGACTTCAAGGGACAGGAGCCTGGCAGCGACAAGGAAATCCTGGACTTCTGCACGCTGACTTACGACGTGCAGTTCCCGATGTTCTCAAAGATCGCCGTCACAGGCGAAGAGCGCCATCCGCTCTATAACAGTCTCATCGCCTCAGGCGTGGAGACGACCGGAGATGGCCCGATGCGTGTCCGCCTGGCCGACCGCGGCCTGCATACCGGCGAAAACGGCGGCATCGTCTGGAATTTCGAAAAATTCCTGATCGGCCGTGACGGCAAGGTTGCGGCCCGCTTTGCGCCTGATGTAACGGCCGACGATCCGCGGCTGCTCTCGGTTCTGGAAAAGGAGCTGGCGCGCCTCGGCTGAGGCATCCAGCATCCTCTGAACCGCCAAAATAGCACATTGCATCAATAGGTTGCGCCCGCTTTCGGCGCGGGGCTGAGCCTGTTCAGCCGGATGGCGTAATTGCCTGCCTCGCGGCCCGGGAGTATCTTTCCCTATCCGAATACATCGTGACGGAACGCTGCATCAATTCTGATGGGAGGATGTCATGCGCGAACCTGATATGCAGAAACTCGATACGCTTGTCGGGCGCCTGGTCGGCGATCTCGGCGCGGCGGTCTCGGGCGTGCTGGTAACGCTCGGAGACCATTTGGGCCTGTTCAAGGCCATGGCCGATGGAACGCCGATGACCTCGGCGGAACTGGCCGACAAGGTCGGCGTGAAGGAGCGCTATGTGCGTGAATGGCTGTCCGCTCAGGCAGCCGCCGACTATGTCAGTTACAACGACGAAACCGAGCGCTTCTATCTGACGCCGGAACAGGCAATGGTGTTTGCGGAGGAAAACAGCCCTGCTTTCTTCGCAGGCGCTTTCGATGTCGTTCAATCCATGTGGATCGACGAGCCGAAGGTCGTTAACGCCTTCAAGACTGGCAGCGGCCTTGGCTGGCATGAGCACAGCGCCTGCCTGTTCCGCGGCACGGAGCGCTTTTTCCGAACGGGCTACAACAGCCATCTCGTTTCGGAGTGGATACCGGCGCTCGATGGCATGAGGGAAAAGCTCGAGGCCGGCGCTATCGTCGCCGATGTCGGCTGCGGCCATGGCGCTTCTACCATCCTGATGGCCGAAGCCTATCCGAACTCGACCTTCTTCGGCTTCGACTACCATCTCCCGTCCATCGAACGAGCGAAGGCGGCAGCAAGGGAAGCAGGCGTTGCGGGCCGGATTACTTTCGAGCAGGCGACTGCCAAGGACTTCCCCGCTGCCGACTACGATCTTGTGGCGATGTTCGATTGCCTGCACGACATGGGCGATCCCGTCGGCGCCGGCAAACATATCAAGGAAACCCTCGCCGATGACGGCACCTGGATGATCGTCGAACCCTTCGCACAGGATTGCCTGAAAGATAATCTCAATCCGGTCGGACGCGTCTACTACGGCGCATCGACGATGATCTGCACTCCAGCCTCGCTGTCCCAGGAAGTCGGGCTCGGCCTGGGTGCGCAAGCCGGCGAGCTGAAACTGCGCAAGGTCGCCATGGATGCGGGTTATTCGCATTTCCGCAAGGCGACTGAAACGCCGTTCAACATGGTTTTCGAAGTCAGGGCATGAAGATTGTGCCGCGCGCTTCATCCAACGCGCGGCACGGCATCTTATAAACGCTGCCCGTCTTCGCCGAACAACGATGCGAGCGCCGGCTGGAAATAAACCGGCTGCTCGGTGTCGAGCGCGACATCCTCATCGGCATCGATGCGGACCGACATGGTCTCGCTGCCGACCTGACCCCAGATCAGATTGTCCGAGCCCATGGGCTCGACGATGGTGAAAGTCGCCGGCAGGCTGGCAGCCCGCCCGCCCGCGGGCTGGAACTGCATCTGCTCCGGCCGGACACCAAGCGTAGCCTTGCGGCCCTCACCGGGCGTTCCGGAAAAGTCGTAGCCGTTGAGATCGATCGTCCGGCCGTCAGGTAATGTAAAAGCCGGAACACCGCCATTGCTCGTCACCTGCCCCGACAGGAAGTTCATCGAAGGCGAGCCAACGAAGCCTGCAACGAAGCGATTGACCGGGCGCCGGTAGATCTCCTTCGGCGTGGCGAATTGCTGGATGACCCCACCGCTCATGACAGCGATACGATCAGCAAGCGTCAGAGCCTCGATCTGATCGTGCGTCACATAGATCATCGTCGAGCCGAGACCGCTATGCAGGCGCTTCAGCTCGACGCGCAGCTCGGTTCTAAGCTTGGCGTCGAGATTGGAGAGCGGCTCGTCGAACAGGAAGACATCGACATCTCGCACCAGGGCGCGGCCGATCGCGACACGCTGGCGCTGACCACCGGACAATTCGCCCGGCCGTCGCTTGCGCAAAGGATCGATCTGCAGGATCTGCACGGCGCGGTCGACACGCTGGGCGATCTCTTCCTTCGCCATGCCGGCGATGCGCAGCCCGAAGGAGAGGTTTCCCTCGACCGTCATCGTCGGATAGAGCGCATAGGATTGAAACACCATGCCGATGCCGCGATCCTTCGGCTCTTCCCAGGTGACGTTCTTGTCGCCGATCCAGATCTGGCCGTCGGTGATATCGGTCAGCCCGGCAATGGCGTTGAGCAGGGTCGACTTACCGCAGCCGGAGGGGCCGAGCAGCACGATGAACTCACCGGATTGTATTTCGATATTGAGCGATTTCAGGACGCTGACACTGCCGAAATCGATTGCAAGTTCGCGAATGGAAACATTGGCCATGAGCTATCCCTTGACTGCACCGGCGGTGATGCCGCGCACGAACCAGCGACCCGAGCCGAAATAGACGATCAACGGCACCAAAGCGGTGAGAATGGTCGCCGCCATGTTGACGTTGTAGAGCTTCTCGCCCTGGGTCGAGTTGACGATGTTGTTGAGTTGCACGGTCATGGGGAAATTTTCCCGGCCGGCGAAGACGACGCCGAAGAGGAAATCGTTCCAGATGCCGGTCACCTGCAGGATCGCCGCGACCACCAGGATCGGGATCGACATCGGGATCATCAGCCGGAAGAAGATCTGCCAAAGCCCCGCGCCGTCGATGCGGGCCGCCTTGAAAAGTTCCATCGGCAGGCTCGAATAATAGTTACGGAACAAAAGCGTCAGCACCGGCAGGCCGAAGACCGTATGGGTGATGATGATGCAGGGCAGCGTCGAATAGATGCCGACATCGCGATAGATCAAGACCAGCGGGTAGATGAAGACCTGATACGGGATGAAGGCGCCGAGCAGCAGGATGGCAAAGAGCACGTTCGCCCCTCGAACCCGCCAGAAGGACAGCGCATAGCCGGTCAGCGACGAGATCAGGATCGACAGAATCATGCTCGGGATTAGGATCTTCACCGAGTTCCAGAAGCCGACGCTGATGCCGCCACATTCAAGCCCGGTACAGGCCGTGCTCCACGCCTGAACCCAGGCATCGGCCGACCACATCTGCGGAAGGGCGAAAATATTGCCCTGGCGGATCTCCGGCATGGATTTGAACGAGGTGACGAGCATCACGTAGAGCGGCAGCAGGAAGAACAGTGCCGCGATGACGAGAAAGAGATAGAGGCCAATGCGGCCGGGGGTCAGATGCTGCGGCTTACGCCCGGTCGGACCCTGCATGGCACCTGTGACGGAAGATGGCGTTGTCATCAGTTCCCCCTCGGCTTTTCACGGAAATATTCATAATAGAGCCAGGGCGTCACCAGGATCACCACGGTGATGAACATCACGGTCGATGCCCCGGTTGCAAGGCCGATATTGCCGCGCCCGAAGAGGTAATCCATGATGAACTTGCCTGGCACTTCCGTCGAGATTCCGGGACCGCCGCCCGTGGTCGCCAGCACAAGTTCGTAGACCCTGACGACAGCAATCGCCAAAAGCACGCTGGCTGTGATGATGGTCGGTCTCAGGATCGGGATGACGATGTGCAGATAGACGCGCCAGCTTGGTATGCCGTCGATGCGCGTCGCCTTCCACAATTCGCGGTCAACGCCGCGCAGACCCGCCAGCATGATCGCCATGACAAGGCCCGATGATTGCCAGATGCCGGCAAGCACGATGACATAAAGCGCCAGATCGCTCTGGACGATCCAGTCGAAGCGAAACCAGGTAAAGCCGACGCTGTCGGCAACCTTCTGCAGGCCGAGCGTCGGGTTCATGATCCACTGCCATACCAGCCCGGTGACGATGAAGGACATGGCGAAGGGATAGAGAAAGATCGTCCGGAAGGTATTTTCGAAGCGGACCTTCTGATCGAGCGCGACGGCCAGAAGAAAGCCGAGGATCAGACAGCCGGCAATGAAGAGAATACCGAAAACGACAACGTTCTGCAGCGATATCAGCCAGCGCGCGGTTGCAAACAACCGCTCATATTGCTTGGTGCCGACGAAGATATTGACGGGTAATACCTTGCTGTCGGTGAAAGATATCCAGATGTTCCAAACGACAGTGACGACATAGGCCAGGAGCACAATGGCGAAGGCCGGAAACAGGGCCACATAGGGCGAAATATGCATCTTTCTGCGGCTGACGCTCGCAGGGGCGACAGCCGCCTTTACGGCAGTGGCGCTCGTGTCTGGGCTGCTCATGGGCGGGCTCCTCCTCAGCATTCATGGAAACCGGCGGCAAGTGAACCTGCCGCCGCATGGATGTCGATCGAAGCTTACTTCGCCTGTTCGATGACCTGCGCAAACTGCGTGGCGAACTGGTCGGCCGTCATGCTGGGCGTCGTCCAGTATTGAGCGATGAGATCGCCCTCGGTCTGGACGATGTCCTGTGGGGTCAGCACGTCAGGAGCAAGGATCTGACGGCTCGGGTCCTTGAGCGCATTCAGGCCCTTCTGAGCGCAAGCGTCGAGCTTCGACGTATCGACGTCGAGACGCACGGGAACGGAACCCTTCTTGGAGTTGAAGGCGAGCTGGCCTTCCTTCGACATGATGACCGTCGCCAGCAGCGTCTGTGCGTCGGTCGCCGTCTTGTCCTTGAGGACCGGGAAGACGAAAATGTCGCCGCCCATCATGAAGTTGGATTCGCCCGGTCCGAGGATGCAGCCGAAATCCTTGTCGGCGACGAGGCCGGCATGGATGAATTCGCCCTTGGCCCAGTCACCCATGAACTGGATACCGGCCTTGCCGTCGATCAGCATGCCGGTCGCAACGTTCCAGTCGCGGTTCGGGCTGCCCGGATCCTGATAGTTGCGCAGCTTGGCGAAGACTTCCGCCACATGCTTGAACTTGTCGGACTTGACCGCATCCGTGTCGAGATCCTTCCAGACCTTGGCATAGAGGTCCTTGCCACCTTCGCCGAGCAGGATGGCGTTGAACATCGACTGCAGCTGCCAGGGCTGGCCGCCGACGGCGACCGGGATCAGGCCGGCGGCCTTGATCTTGTCGAGCGCGGCAAACATTTCATCCCAGGTCTTCGGCTCTTCCGTCACACCGGCCTTGGTGAAGACCGCCTTGGAATAGAAGACCCAGTTCTGGCCGTGGTCGTTGATGGGAGCGCCATAGATATGGCCCTGGAACTGAATGGCCTGATAGAAGGCCGGCGTCAGAACTGATTTCCAATCCTGCTCCTTGGCGAGATCGTCGAGCGGACGCAGCAGGCCCTGCTGGGCCAATTCGTTCATCTGCGTGCCGGTGTTGAACTGCATCGCCGTCGGCGGATTGCCACCGATGATGCGGTTGATACCGATCGGACGAGCAGTCGAGCCGGAACCGGCGATCGCGGTATCCACCCATTCACCGCCAGCGGCGTTGAAGGCCTTGGCCAGTTCCTTCACGGCTGCGGCCTCACCGCCCGAAGTCCACCAATGCAGAACTTCGGCCTTCTTGCCTTCGGCCAGAGCGCCGGTCACGCTCGCCGCGACCAGCGCCGTGGCGCCGACCAATGCCATCATCAATTTGCGCATGCGTTCCTCCTCCTTTGACGGCGTTCTCCAAACGCCTGTGTTCAGCCGCCGCCGTCGCCAGACATCGGATGCCGAATCTCCTGATCCTCCAAAACTATGCTGCAGGGCCTCCGTTCCCCACAGCAAGTGAGCAATGCTTCCTCAGGCATTGCCCCTTCGTCAAGCCCGCAGTCCAAAAGGACCGCATTTTCCCAACTCTATAGCGCAGCCTATGCGAAACGTCCCTCATTAATTGTGCGCACGATCGGATCAGGGCGGCCGCAGCTGCTATGAATTGCAACCACGCGACGCGACTGGGCGGAGCGCTCGAAAGCTGTCATGACTTCCAAAGCGTGGAAGGCAAGCTCCGACGATACGCGATGCTGCCGGCCCGAGCGAAGGGAATCCACCATTTCGGCCGCGCCCAATCCGCGCAGTCCGAGATGACCGGGCACACCCTCCGTATAGGGATGATCGACCGGGATCTCCTCCCACGCTTCGCCGCCATCGCGGAATATCTCGACCTTGCCGGTGAAGTTGTTGGGGTCCGGCGTCACCATGGAGCCTTCAGAGCCGTAAAGCTCGATCTGGTTATGCTTGTGCCTGATGACGTCGAAGCTGGTGGCGATGGTGACGGTCGCGCCGCTATGAAATTCCATCACACCCGTCAGATGCGTCGGCACCAGTACCTTGATCGTCTCGCCTCGGCGCGGATCGGTCTTCACCGTGCGCTCAATGCGGGTGATCTTCGCGGTCCCGAAGACCTCGCGGACGGGGCCGAGCAGTGCGATCAGGTTCGTGACGTAATAGGGGCCGACATCAAGCATCGGCCCGCCGCCGCGGCCGTAGAAGAAGGCCGGATTAGGATGCCAATGCTCATGGCCGGGCAGGAGCAGCATAGCGGTCGCCGAGATCGTCTTGCCGATGCGACCCTCGTCCAGCAGGCGCCGCGTCAACTGATGGCCACCGCCGAGAAAGGTATCGGGCGCGCAGCCGAGCCGCAAATCTCCTGCCCGCGCGATGGCCATCAACTCCTCCGCCTCGGCCATGGAGACGCCGAGCGGCTTTTCCGAATAGACGTGCTTGCCCGCCAGCAGCGCCTTCTTGCTGATGGCATGATGCGAGATCGGCGTCGTCAAGTTGATGATGAGGCCGATTTCCGGATCGGAGAGCATCGCATCGAGCGCCACCGCTTCAATGCCGAACTGCTCGGCGAGTTTGTGCGCCGGCGCATCATAGAGATCGTAGACTGATTTCACGCGAATGAAATCAAACATATGCAGGGTCGCGACATAGGTGGCGCTGATATTGCCGGCGCCGACGATGCCGACTTTCATGGGCTCTTTGCTCATTGGGTTGCCTCTTACGAAATAGTGATATCAAGCTCAGCGGCAGCGGCGCGCAGATAGTTCATGCCGCGGCGCATCTCGTCATCGAATTCTGCCGTCGCTTCACGGAAATGGGTCCAGTGCGATGCGCCCGGCGCATCTTCCAGCTCCAGCGTGATCGGACCGGAATAGCCGATGGTCTTGAGTGCCGCGAAGATCGCCTTCCAGTCGATCTTGCCGCGTCCCGGCCGCCAATGGGCGTTGGTATGGCCCTCATTGTCGGAAAAATGCGTATTGAAGATGCGGTTGCCGAGCGCCAGCACGACATAATGCGGCATGTCGCCGGCGGGAAAGAGATGACTCGGATCGAAATTCAGGCCGAGATTGGGTGCGCCGGTGCGCTCGATCAGGCGCAGCATGCCTTGGCCGGAACTGACCCAGCGATAGGGATGCGGCTCGATCGCGACGCGGAGGTTTGCCGAGGCCGCAATCTCGCACGCCCCGGCAAAGCCCTCAACCACGGCATCATATTCGCCCGTCCAGTCCCATTGCGGCTCGACGGCCGCACTCCATTCCTGCGAAATCGGCCGCTGCAGTATCGGCTTGACGTCGGATTGAAATGGATAGGGTGTCATGCTGGTGACGATCGGCGTGCCGATTGCGGCGGCGACATCCATTCCCCGCTTGTAGCCGTCAAGATCGACCATCGACACGGCGGCATTCGCGGCACGGCTGAACGGCAGGTTGAAGAAGAAGTTGGTGAGAACCAGCCCCTCGCCATCGGCAATCGCCTTCAATTCGCGAATGGTCTCGGGCATGTAATAGGCCAGCATGTCCACGGACCATGCGGTGAGCTCAAAACCCTTGCATCCGGTGCGGGCGAGCCGTCTCAAGGGCGCCTGATAGGGCGGGTTCCAATTGAAAGTCCAGATTGGTGACCCGAAAAAAAGCGAACCGTCACTCACATCATCCTCCCGTGGAATGCGGACCTGCCCGCAGCAGGGCTCCGCGCCTGTATCGTGGGCGTTGCCGACGAGCCTCCTCGCTCGATATCGGCAATTCGTAACGTTACGATTATGGAAAATGGCGACGCTGTCAATCTCAGATGATTTGGGATCTATTGCTAGTTTACGCTCAAAATGGCAAAATTCGTAACGTTACGAATTCCTTGCCGAGATCGGCTCATATTGTGATCGGTGGCATATTGGGGTGAGTAACGATGGGGCCAAAGCGAGAACCTTCCTTGCAACAGGCAAGGTGGCGAAACCATCCGCAGCGGCAACCGCTTCAATAGGAGCCCGGGTGCCGGTCGTGCAACACCGGCTGCGATCGTAGTACGGGCTCTATCAGCAATTGATTGACGCCGGGTCGTTTTAGACCCGGCGCCTTGATCAGGTCAGGCTTTCACGACACTTGCCTGATAAATCTCGTCGATGGTCTTTGCGAGGTTGGCGTCGAATTCGGCATCGCTCATCGACACGCGCAGGTCTTCGGTCAGAGCGCGCGAGAAGCTGGCGATCATTCCGTGGTTATGGCTGAGCTTCTCACAGGCATCCGCACGGCTGTAGCCGCCCGACAGCGCGACGACACGGGCCACGGCCTTATGATCGACGAGGGGCTTGTAGAAATCCGGAACCGTCGGGATCGTCAGCTTGAGCATAACCCTCACGCCGGTCGGCACAGCGTCGAGCCTCTGCGCGATCTCATCCCGCAGAATGGCCTCAGCCTCCTGCTTGGTCGGGCTCTTGATCGACACTTCCGGCTCGATGATCGGCACGAGACCGTGGCCGAGGATCTGGTGACCCACCTCGAATTGCTGCTTTACCACGGTCGCAATGCCGGTCTTGTCAGCCCCGGCAATCACCGAGCGCATCTTGGTCCCGAAGATACCCTTTTTCACCGCGCGGGCGAGCAAATCGTCGAGATCGGGCATCGGCTTCATCACCTGCACGCCGTTCTCCTCGGCTGCCAGTCCCTTGTCGACCTTGAGGAACGGAACGACGCCGCGGTCCTGCCAGAGATAAGTAGGAACCGGCTTACCCTTCGCTTCGCCATCCATGGTTCGCTCGAATAGGATGGCGCCGATCACCTTATCACCGGAAAAAGAGGGTGCCGTCATGATGCGTACCCGCATTTCGTGCATCAGACGGAACATTTCCTCTTCGCCGCTATAATCGGAATCAGCGATCCCATAGAGACGCAGGGCGCCCGGTGTCGAGCCTCCGCTCTGATCGAGCGCGGCGATGAAGCCACCCTTGCCCGACATCTGCGACAACATCTTTTCGTCAGCCATACTTTTCTCCCTATTGCGTAGCGCCGCACGGCGCATACGGACTTTCTAGATCGGACAAGCCTTCGGCATCACCGATCGGTTACAAATATCGACCTTGGCGAACAGTCTCGCCCCTGGAGCGGCCATTCAAGTAACCAATATCTAAGAAACCTAACGGAATTCCCTTTGTTATCCAGTCGAAATGCACAGCATTTTCGAGAAATCAATGACCGTGAACTGTGGAGTTTTGGCTATGACAGCTCACCAACGCGGCTCTTTCCGCGCCGACTCACCGAATAAACCGATTAAGGCGGCTAATAGTGGAAGATCGCGCGCTGGGACCCGGTCGAGAAATATTTTAACTTCAGCTTTTCGCCATCTGTGTGACTTGAGCCGTTTTGAGTTACTTCGCCTTTGGTTTGGATCTTGCTGCGCGTTTTCCTGGCGCGAAAAACGGGAAAGGACGAACGGCATGGCATTCGTGATTCCGCTCAACTCGCAAACTGCGGCATCACTCAAGCGTGGCGCAGCTGGCTCTGGTGATCCACGAAATCGGCGCGAACGACTTCACGCAGCTCGGCCGGATTTTCGCCTGAGATCGCCCGATGCAAGAAGGCGGCCAATCGCTCGCCTATCGCGTGGTTCGAGTAATAGAAGGTGCTAAGCGGTGGATTGAAAAAATCGGGCAGCGCCGTGCCGCCATAGGTAATCAGGGCGAAATCCTTGCCGGTCTGCCGCCCGGCATCCCGCAGGCCGGCAAGAAAACCAAGCGCCGCTTCCTCGCTGGCCACGAAGGCAGCCGTCGCCTCCGGATACGCTGTGGTGACGCGTTTGGCCATTTCGCGCCCATTCTCGGGCGTCACGGCGGTAAAATGGATGAGATCGTCAGGGACATGGAGATGCCGCTCGGCAAAGGCCCTGCGCCAGCCGCGCACGAATTGCAGGCTGTAGGTGAACTGGCTGCTGGGAGCAATCAGCAGCGGCGCAGCGTGGCCCGCATCCAGCAGCAGGCGCGCAGCCTCGGCGCCGATCACTTCATGGTCAAGATCGATACTCGGATGAGCGCTCAAAAGCTCGGTGCGGCCAAAGGTGACGAAGGGCATGCCGACCTCAAGCAGATATTTGACGCGATCGTCCTGCGGGGTCGTATGCGTGATAACGATGCCGTCGACAGACCCTTCCTCGACGATATCGCGCACCGTCGCGAGCGGATCGTCGGCCTGGAGTTGCGGCACGATCGTGGTGCGGTATCCCCGCGCCTTCATGTAGCGCGAGGCGCCCTCGATCAGCGAGGCGACGACGATGTTCATCTCACCCTCGCGCCCGAATGGCAGCACGATGCCGATGGCGTGGGTCTTGCCGGTGCGCAGATTGATGCCGCCGAGATTCGGGCGATAACCGAGCTCGCCCGCAACGCGCTTGACCAGTTCGATCGTCTCGCGGTTGACCTCGGGGCCTTCCTTGAGCGCGCGACTGACTGTCGTCACCGAAAGACCGAGTGCTGTCGCAACCGTTCGCAGCGTCACGCGCTGGCCCGCCTCGCGCCGCAAGCCGCGTCCCACAGCCAATCCCTGCACCTTCGACAAATTATTTCGCTCCGCCATGTCGGCGGGAGAATGCCCGCTGCCAGGCGAGGATGCAAGCACGGGTTACAGTCAACGCAAGAGAGATAAATGTGTGTTTAGGCTGCCTCTCCAACCGCGGTTAGGCAGCATCGAGCTGCAACCATAAGCATTAATATTCAGCAAATGTTCAGAAAAGCAATTTTAGAGTGCAGATGTTTCTTTTATCTGTCACCGGGGGAATCTCATGGATAAATATACGAGAACTGTTTTGACGATCATTGCCGTATCGCTTGCCGCCATCGCCATTCAAAACACGATCCCACCGGCGAAAGCCCGCGGCGGATGTGGCGAAGAATCGTATAATCCCTGCTTTGTAAAGCTCGTAAACTGATGGGATTTGGCGCTCGTCGCTCAGCATTGTAAATGTCTGGAGCTGCCGCTGCATCAATAGCAGCAGCTCCAAAACCATTCTTCATCATCAAAAAGTGGGTTGCGGCTTGTCCGGAACTGCTCCGGTAAAACTGGAAGGCGTCAGTTTTGCTCTGCGATCTTGCGCGCAGCCTGAATAGCGGTGCGCGCACCTGCCCTTAGCTGTGCCGTTTCCGTGCCGGCGATAACCAGATCGAGGCCGAGCTTCAGATATTCTCCGGCGCGAGCGCCGTCGCCGCCAAAGGCGCAGATCACCTTGCCATGGGCACGGCAGCGTGCAAACACGGTCGCCAGCGCTTGATCGATCGCGGCACTATCGGGCGCAAGCCGGGCACCGTTCGAAAGCGCAATCGAAAGATCTGAAGGACCGACGAAGATGCCGTCGATACCGTCAACCGCAAGGATCTCGTCGATCGCGTCCAGAGCAGTCCGGGTTTCGACCATGGCAATCGTGACGGTCAGGCTGTTAGCACTCTGCAGATAATCCTCGGCGGCAAGGCCGAAGTGATTGAGAGCAAGCGAAGGTCCCCAGCTGCGCTCGCCGAGCGGCGGATACTTGGTTGCCTTCACTAGCGCACGGGCGTCGTCGGCGGAATTGATCATCGGCGCGATGATGGCAGAAGCGCCGGCATCCAGAAGGCGCGAGGCGGAAGCGAAGTCGCCGACCGGAATACGCGCAATCGCCGGTTTGCCAGCGAGCCTAACATGGGCAATGCCGCTTGCAGCCGATGTCATGTCCCACATGCCATGCTGCATATCCAAGACGATGGTATCGAAATCTTCCTGCGCGAGGTGATTGAGGAGCATCGCGTCGGGAATACCGACCCAGCCGGAGATCATGCCGCCATTTTCGCGGCGCTTCAGGCGTCCGGCAAAACCGTTAATGTCAGTCGTCATCGTCTTTCCTCACCTATCAACAACAGGCTCTTCTTGAAGCCAGGCTCAACCGCCAAATCACGGCGAGCTGTTGCAATCGACAATACTCAATTCCCATTGCCGGGCCACTCGAAAGTGCACGTGCGACAGACACAAATCGTCCAAGCACGGCTTCGAGCGCCCCAACCACCCAACGAGCGGTCGATTTCAAATCTGCCAGACGACCATGACAAATATGCAGCTATTCCGGTCGCTTAGGCTGCGAATCATATGAACAGCGCCACAGGAAAGCGACTGGAAACGGGCGATGCCGTCAGTCCAACGACATCGCCCGCCCATCATTCAAGCCCCGATAAGAGCGCGACACGCGGCGTTCGAAGGCCGCTTCCAAACGCGACTGCAGAAAGGCTGCGGGCGCCGAGCGAATTGGAATCCCGATCAGGACCTTTCGCGAATTTTGAGCGGTCAACGCCCCGCAAAACGCTGTTTCGCAAAGTCCGTGACAGGCGTGTAGAGACTGACGAGCGTTCCCTCTGGATCGCGGATCAGTCCCGCCCGATTGCCCCACGGCATCAGCTTCGGTTCGTGCACGACCTCCACCTTGTCCTCCAGCCGTGCGAATTCGACATCGACATCATCGACCTGGAATTCGATGATAACAGAGCGGTTGGCACGGGGTTCAGCACTGCCCTCGCGGAACAGGGCGACGGTTTCGGCGCTTCCGATCGCAAGCGTTGCCGAGGGGGTGACGATCTCGGCAAAGACGGGCGCCAGCCACTCGGCCGCCTGCCCCGTAACCATCTCATAAAAGCCGACCATCTTCTTGATGTCCGAAGCGATCAGACGCGTGGATGCGAGTTTCATCGGATATTCCTTCAAAAAGCCCGCCGCTTTATCGCTGGCGGTTCGAAGGCTCTTGTCGCATAACCCTGTTGCCACCATACTGGCAGCAGGAGTCAGCAGGAATGCGCCGCGCCGACCGTTTGTTTCAGATCATACAGATATTGCGCCGGTCGAGCCGGCCGATAACTGCCGCCGCGCTGGCGGATGAGCTTGAGGTCTCGAAGCGCACCGTATATCGCGACGTTGCCGATCTGATGAGCCAGCGCGTTCCGATCGAGGGCGAGGCGGGCTTCGGGTATCTCCTCTCGCCAGGCTATGAAATGCCGCCGCTGATGCTGACGCCCGAGGAGATCGAGGCCGTTGTCCTCGGAGCGCAATGGGTTGCGGGTCGTGCCGACAAGACCCTCGCCAATGCTGCGCGAGACGTCGTTGCCAAGATCACCGCGGTGGTGCCCGCCCATCTGCGCCCCTTCATCCTCGAGCCGAGCGTCGGAGCCAGACCCGTCGTCCCGGGAGCGGAAGAAGAAAACATCGATCTGCCGATGCTGCGTGTCGCCGTCCGTGAAGGGCGAAAGCTTCGGCTGCACTACCGCACCGAAGCGGGCGAGGAAACAGCAAGGACGGTGTGGCCCGTCATCCTCGGTTATTCCGACACGAGCCGCATTCTGGTGGCATGGTGCGAGCTACGCCAAGGCTTCCGGCATTTCCGCACGGAGCGAATTCTCAAGGCTGATATGCTGGATGAAGGCCATGGCCTGCGGCCGGGCGAGTTGCGTCGCCGCTGGGCCGCCTGGCGAGAGGAAGAGCTCCAGAAATCCGCACGGCAACGGTAGTGATCGGGTGCCGACACCATTGTCCGCCGGCACCCGATAATCTCAGATGATCCCGCCGCCACCTGCGGCAGAGGCTGGCCGCTCTGCGGCGACCTTGCGGCGATAACCGCTCGCCCGATAGGTCGCGACCGGATCGATGGCGCCGCCGGCACGGCGACGTGCTTCGGCAAGGATAGGCTCGACATCGGCACGATAGGCGCGCTTCAGCGTTTCCGAGGCCATCAGCGCGTCGTTCGCATCCTGATAATCGCCGAGCGCGTTTCGATCGACGATCAGCGCCTGCGCATAGGCGCGGCGGATCTCGTTGGCGCTGGAGATCAGGCTTTCGATCGGGTCCGTGACATTGTGCGACTGGTCGATCATGTGAGCCGGATTGAAGTCGTTGACCCCGCGCCGTTCGGCATCGACCAGTTCGTTGAAGACGAGGAACAGGCGATAGGGCTCGATGGCGCCGGCGTCGAGATCATCGTCGCCATATTTCGAATCGTTGAAGTGGAAACCGCCGAGCTTGCCGAACTGGATGAGGCGCGCGACGATCATCTCGATATTCGTGTTCGGCGCGTGGTGGCCGAGATCGACGAGGCAATGCGCCTTGGGGCCGAGCGTTTGCGCGATCAGGTAATTGGTGCCCCAGTCCTGAACCACAGTCGAATAGAAGGCCGGCTCGTACATCTTGTGTTCGGAAAACAGCCGCCAGTCATCCGGCAGCGCCTTGTAGATGTCGGCCATGGCGGCGAGATAGCGTTCGAACGCCTTGGTGAAATTGGTCTGACCGGGGAAGTTCGAGCCATCGCCGATCCACACGGTCAGCGCTTTCGAGCCGAGCGCCTTGCCGATCTCGATGCATTCGATGTTGTGCTCCACAGCTTGCGCACGCGTTGCCGCATCGACATGGCTGAGCGAGCCGAACTTGTAGGAATGCGCCTGGCCGGGTGCATCCGAGAACGTGTTGGAGTTCATGGCGTCGAAGCCGAGGTCGAGTGCATCGCCCTTGGCCCTGAGTTCACGCGGATCCGCCTTGTCCCATGGAATATGCAGCGAGACCCTGGGTGTCGCCCGCGTCAGCTGCTGGATGACCGCGCAATCGTCGAGCTTGTCGAAGATGCCGCGCGGCTCGCCGGTGCCGGGAAAGCGGGCAAAACGCGTGCCGCCGGTACCAACGCCCCAGGACGGGACGGCAACGAAGAATTCGGAAACCTTCTTGGTGACGGCCTCGATATCGACGCCGCGACGGGCGAGCGTGGCGCCAAGCGCCTCATAGTCGGATTTCAGCGCGGCGGCGCGCTTGTCGTTTTCTGCAGCAACCAGATCGGGCGCAATTCTAAACTCGGCCATTCTTTCCTCCCAGACGATGAAGGCCCGCGCCGGCAAGCATAACCGCGGCGCAGGCCGTTTGATATCAGCGCGTAAAGCTCTGCGCGTTGCCGGCGTCGACGTTGATGATGTTGCCGGTCGACTTGGCGGACAAATCAGAGGCCAGGAAGTAGATCGCCTCGGCAATGTCCTCGGGGAAGACATTGAGCTTCAGCATAGAGCGCTTGCGGTAATGTTCCTCGAGCTCGTCCACCTCGATCTTCGAGGAGGCGGCGCGCTGCTCGCGCCATTCGCCGTTCCAGATCTTCGAGCCGCGAAGGACGGCATCGGGATTGACGGTATTGACGCGGATGCCGGCTTCTGCGCCCTCCAGCGCCAGGCAGCGGGCGAGATGGATCTCTGCTGCCTTTGCCGTGCAATAGGCGGCGGCATTCGGCGAGGAGGCCAGACCGTTCTTCGATGCGACAAAGACGACGTTGCCACCGAGATTCTGGCGGCGGAACAGCCGGAAGGCTTCGCGCGAAACGAGGAAATAGCCAGTCGCGAGGATATCGATATTGCGATTCCACATCGAAAGCTCGGTGCTCTCGATCGGCGCGGACGAAGCGATGCCGGCATTCGATACCAGAATGTCGACGCCACCGAATTCGACGCAAGCCTCGGCAAAGGAGGAGATGACGGCATCTTCCTTGGTGACGTCCAGCCTGACGCTGCGCACCGCATCCGCACCATATCTCTTGGCGAAATCAGCCTGCGTGCTTTCAAGTGCAGCCTGGTCGATGTCAGCCAGAACCACACAAGCCCCCTCGCCCACCAGGCGCGCAGCCGTGGCACGGCCGATACCACCGGCGCCGCCGGTGACGAAGGCAACGCGGCCGGCAAGGCTCTTCGGCTTCGGCATGCGCTGCAGCTTTGCCTCTTCCAGCAGCCAATATTCGATATCGAAGGCTTCCTGCTCCGGCAGGCCCTGATATTCGGAAACCGTGGATGCCCCGCGCATGACGTTGATGGCGTTGACGTAGAACTCGCCGGCGATACGGGCGGTCGCCTTGTCGCGGGCGAAGGACAACATGCCGACGCCGGGAACGAGGAAGATCACCGGGTTCGGATCGCGCATGGCAGGCGAATTGTCATGCTTGCAATCATTGTAGTAGCGCGCGTAATCGGCGCGATAGTCTTCCAGCGCCTTGTCGAGACCGGCAATGACGGCATCGACATCGGGCTTTGCCGGATCGAAATCGACGATCAGCGGGCGGATCTTAGTGCGCAGGAAGTGATCCGGGCAGCTGGTGCCAAGCACGCCGAGCGGGCGAAGATTCTTCGAATTGACGAATTCGAGTACAGCGCCCTGATCGTCGAAATCGCCGAGCTTGCGTTCGGCCTTGCCGATGCGGCCGCGAATCTCGGGCATCAACCGGGCGGCGATAGCGCGGCGCTCCGTCTGCGGCAGGCTTTCGACGACCGCACCGCCAAAAATGGTTTTGCCTTCGGTCTTGGCGGCGAACCATTCGATCGCCTTGTTGATGATGGCGAGCGTCAGCTCGTAGCAGGCCTTGGCGTCATTGTCCCAGGTGAAGAGACCATGGCTTTCAAGGACGACGCCCTTGGCGTTCGGATGCGCCTTGACGAAGGCTTCGAGATCAAGCCCGAGCTGGAAGCCGGGGCGCCGCCAGGGCAGCCAGCCGATATCGTCGCCGAAGATTTCGCGTGTCAGCTCGCGCGAGTTCTTCGAGGCGGCGATAGCGATGATGGCGTCGGGATGCATGTGGTCGACATGGGTAAACGGCACAAAGCCATGCAGCGGCGTGTCGATCGAAGCGGCGCGGGCGTTGAGATTGAAGGTGCAGTGCGGCAGGAAGCCGACCATGCGGTCCTCGTCGGCGACGCCCTGATAGATATTCTTCAGGCTGTCGAGCTTGTGCTGATAGAGCGTGGCGAAACCGTCAAGCTTGATGGTGCCGACATCGCCGCCGGAGCCCTTGACCCAGAGCACCTTGACCTTTTCGCCGGAGAGCGGATCGGTTTCCATGACCTTGGCCGAGGTGTTGCCGCCGCCGTAGTTGGTGATACGCTTGTCTGCACCGAGCAGATTCGAGCGATAAAGCAGCTTGCCCGGCTCATCGAGGCCGGCCGCATATGCATCATCCCAACGGTTCTTCAGAAGCTGAACGTCAGCCGCCATGTCATCCTCCCTTGAAAATCAAGTCCTGCAGGCGGATCACGTTACGATTGGAACCGCCCTTTGTGAGCAGGGTATCGCTCACATATAGTCACCCTGTCAATCGAAAACGATCAAATTCGATAATGCTGCGATGCAATATGAAAGTTTATGATCGTTTATGATTGACACTTTATCATATTTGCGAAATAACCGCCAATAAGGAGGAGCCGATGCACGAACGTGAACGCCATCGCATTATTCTGAGCGCCGTACAGGAAAAGTCTGTCGTGACGATTCAGGATATTTCCGAGCTGACCGAGGCTTCGGAGGCGACAATACGCCGTGATATCGCTGCCCTTCATGTGCAGGGAAAGATCCGGCGCGTGCGTGGTGGTGCAGAATCGATCCATCCTCCGCAACTCGGCAATCTCGTCGGTCGACCCTTCCGCGTCTCAGAATCCGTCAATATCGATAAGAAACGCGCAATTGCGCGCAAGGCGGCAGAATTATGCAGCCCGGGTGACGCCATCATCATCAATGGCGGCACGACAACATTCCAGCTCGTTCATTATATTTCAGCTTTCCGGCTGCAGGTAATGACAAATTCGTTCGCCATTGCCGAACATCTGGTCAAGCATTCGAAGAATACGGTGACAGTGCCGGGCGGCGCGATTTATCGCGAGCAGAGCTTGATCCTTTCGCCGTTCGACAACGATACGACCCGCAATTTCTACGCACGCCGCATGTTCCTCGGCGCGCAAGGCGTTGGCCCTCTCGGTATCATGGAAGCGGATGGCCTGCTGATCCAGAGTGAGCAGAAGCTGATGCGACAGGCCGACGAACTCGTCCTCATGGTTGATTCCAGCAAGTTCCGTCAGCGTTCCAGCCTGATCCTTTGCCCGCTCGAGCAGGTTTCGACCATCATCACCGATGACGGCGTGACCGCCGAGACCGTGCGCATGATCGAGGATGCCGGCGTATCGCTCATCATCGCAAATGTTTCGGCTCAGGCCGAGGAGGAAGATTCCCCATCGGTCGCATGAAACGCGCGGCTCAGGTGGGGTGAGCATGCCTATTAACTTTGGGAGGAAGTGACATGAATATAGCAAAGAAACTGGCGATCGGCGTTGCGCTTGCGGCCACGCTTTTCGCCGGCGCGGCAAGCGCGAAAGACATCAAGATCGGTCTCGTGGTGAAGTCGCTGGGCAACGGCTTCTTCGAGGCTGCCAACAAGGGCGCTCAGGAAGCCGCCAAGGATCTCGGCGGCGTGCAGGTGATCTACACCGGCCCGACCTCGACCACGGCTGAAGGCCAGATCGAAGTCATCAACTCGCTGATCGCGCAGGGCGTCGATGCCATCGCGATCTCCGCAAACGATCCCGATGCAGTCGTACCTGCCCTCAAGAAGGCGGCACAGCGTGGCATCAAGGTCATCTCCTGGGATTCCGGCGTCGCCAAGGCTGGCCGCATCCTGCAGCTGAACCCCTCGTCCAACGAGCTGATCGGCAAGATGTGCCTGACGCTTGCCAAGGATCATCTCGACGGCGGCAAGGGTAACTTCGCCATCCTGTCGGCAACGACGACATCGACGAACCAGAACATCTGGATCGGCGAAATGAAGAAGCAGCTCAAGGACTTCCCGGGTCTCAACCTGGTCACGACCGTTTATGGTGACGACCTCTCCGACAAGAGCTATCGTGAAGCCCAGGGCCTCCTGACCTCGCATCCGGAAGTCAAGGTCATCGTCGCTCCGACGACCGTTGGCGTGCTTGCCGCTTCGCAGGCCGTCAAGGATGCCGGCAAGATCGGCCAGGTCTACGTGACCGGTCTCGGCCTGCCGTCTGAAATGGCCGGCGCGATCAAATCCGGTGCGACGAAGGAATTCGCGATCTGGAACCCGATCGATCTCGGCTATTCTGCAACGCAGATCGCCTATCGCCTTGTCAAGGGCGAGACCGACGGCAAGCCGGGCAGCGAGATCAATGCTGGCCGCATGGGCAAGATCAAGGTCGACGCAAACGGCGAAGCCGCCATGGCCGATCCGTTCGTCTACAACGCTTCGAACATCGATCAGTTCTCCAAGGTTTTCTGATCGAAAATCGAATTCGCAGCTCTCCGGCGGTGTCAGCCGCCGGACCTGGTTTCATTGATCCGGTACATTGCTGATGACCACAGTTCTTCAACGACCCCTGGCGGACGCACCTGCCGCGAACAATCAAGCCATCCTGGAAATGCGCGGCATTTCCCAGATCTTTCCCGGCGTGAAAGCGCTGGATGGCGTCAGCATTTCGCTTTATCCCGGCAAGGTGACCGCCCTGATAGGCGAGAACGGTGCGGGCAAATCGACCCTCGTCAAGATTTTGACCGGTATCTACCGCCCGAACGAGGGCGAGATTCTCGTCGATGGCAAGCCGACAGCTTTCGCCAACGCGCAGGCCGCCATCGATGCCGGCGTTACGGCCATCCACCAGGAGACGGTGCTCTTCGACGAGCTGACCGTCGCCGAAAACATCTTCCTCGGTCATGCGCCGCGCACATCCTGGCGCACCATAGACTGGAAACGGATGAACAGCCGTTCGAAGGAACTTCTTCAATCCCTCGAAAGCGCCATCGATCCCACAATCCGATTGAAGGACCTCTCCATTGCGCAGCGCCATCTCGTGGCGATTGCTCGCGCTTTGTCGATCGAGGCCCGCATCGTCATCATGGACGAACCCACGGCCGCCCTTTCGCGCAAGGAAATCGACGATCTCTTCCGCATCGTCGAGGGATTGAAGGCGAAGGGCAAGGCGATCCTGTTCATCAGCCACAAGTTCGACGAACTCTATGAAATTGCCGATAATTTCGTCGTCTTCCGCGACGGTCGCGATGTCGGCCACGGCGAATTGAAATCGACCCCGCAGGACGAGATCGTCCGCATGATGGTCGGACGCGATGTCGGCAACGCCTTTCCCAAGGTTGCGGTAGCGCTCGGAGAAACGGTTCTCGAAGTCGACAAATACTGTCATCGCACGGAGTTTCGGGACATTTCCTTCAAGCTCAGGCGCGGCGAGATTCTCGGCGTTTACGGCCTGATCGGCGCGGGGCGCTCCGAACTTTGCCAATCGCTTTTCGGCATCACCAGGCCGCTCTCCGGACGCTTGACGCTCGATGGACGGGAAATCCAGGTGCGTTCGCCACAGGACGCCATCGGCGCCGGCATCGTCTACGTACCGGAAGAGCGCGGCCGCCATGGCTTAGCGCTGCCGATGCCGATCTATCAGAACATGTCTTTGCCCTCGCTCGGACGCACCTCGCGCAAGGGCTTCCTGAAAGCGGCCAACGAATTTGCGCTTGCCCGCAAATATGCCGAACGGCTCGATCTTCGTGCCGCCGCCCTCTCCGTGCCGGTCGGCACGCTGTCAGGCGGCAACCAGCAGAAAGTAGTCATCGGCAAGTGGCTCGCGACGCAGCCGAAAATCATCATTCTCGACGAGCCCACCAAGGGGATCGACATCGGCTCGAAGGCAGCCGTTCATGGCTTCATCAGCGAGCTGGCGGCCGAGGGCCTGAGCATCATCATGATCTCTTCCGAACTGCCGGAGATCATCGGCATGGCGGATCGAGTGCTCGTTATGAAAGAGGGTCTGTCGGCTGGTCTTTTTGACCGCGGGGAGCTGACACCGGAAACACTCGTCCGTGCCGCCACGGGAAATGCATAGGGAGAGCCGGATGCCACGTATCCTCAAAAGACGAGAGACACTGCTCTTTATCATCATCGCCGTGATGATCGCTGGTTTCGCAACGCGCGCCGCCGGCTTTGCCGAGCCCGCCAATCTCGCCAATATCTTCAACGATACCTCGATCCTCATCATCCTGGCGCTTGCCCAGATGACCGTCATTCTGACCAAATCGATCGATCTGTCCGTCGCCGCCAACCTGGCGCTGACGGGCATGGCGGTTGCGATGTTGAATGCGGCCTATCCCGATATTCCGCTGATCGTGCTCGTCATCACGGCAATCCTGATGGGTGCGGTTCTTGGCGCCATCAATGGCTATCTCGTCTGGGCCTTGGAAATCCCGCCGATTGTCGTCACGCTCGGCACCCTGACGATCTATCGCGGCATGGCCTTCGTGCTGTCGGGCGGCGCCTGGGTGAATGCGCATCAGTTCACGCCGATCTTCCTGAACGTGCCGCGTACACCACTTCTCGGCCTGCCGGTGCTTGCCTGGATCGGCATCGTGATCGTGCTGATGATGTATCTGGTGCTGCGCTACATGCAGTTCGGCCGCTCGGCCTATGCCAGCGGCGGTAATCCAGTCGCCGCCGTTTATGCCGGCATCGACGTCGGCTGGACGCGTTTCCTCGCCTTCGTTCTCTCGGGTGCGCTCGCCGGGCTCAGCGGCTATCTCTGGGTCTCGCGCTATGCCGTTGCCTATGTCGATATCGCCAACGGTTTCGAGCTCGATAGCGTGGCGGCCTGCGTCATCGGCGGCATTTCGATCGCAGGCGGCGTCGGTTCGGTCGCCGGCGCTGTGTTGGGCGCCCTCTTCCTCGGCGTTATCAAGAATGCGCTCCCGGTCATCGGCATCTCGCCGTTCACGCAGATGGCAATCTCCGGCACCGTCATCATTCTGGCCGTCGTCTTCAATGCCCGCCGCGAACGCAACCGCGGCCGTATCATCCTTAGAGATCAGGCCGCGAAAGACACCGCCAGCGAGGGAGCAATCGCATGACAAACGGTTCGCAAGCGGCAACGGCGGAAAAGCGCGTCATTCCGGATCGCCTCGGCACTCCTTTCAAGCGCATCCTGTCGAGCTGGGAAACGCTGCTCTTCGGCGTCGCGGTCGCGATCTTCATCTTCAATTCGCTGGCCTCGCCCTATTTCCTCGATCCCTACAATCTCTCGGACGCGACCTTCAACTTCACCGAAAAGGCGATGATCGCCTTTGCCATGGCGCTGCTCGTCATCGCAGGCGAAATCGACCTCTCGGTCGCAGCCATCATCGCGCTCGCCTCGACAGCGATGGGCGCCGCCGCGCAACTGGGCGTCGACACGCCCGGCCTCGTCGCGATCGGCATCGGCGTCGGCCTGGTCTGCGGTATCTTCAACGGTTTCCTGGTTTCGGTGCTGAAGCTGCCGTCGATCGTCGTTACCATCGGCACGATGAGCCTGTTTCGCGGCATTTCCTACATCGTGCTCGGCGACCAGGCCTATGGCAACTATCCGGATAGTTTCGCCTATTTCGGCCAAGGTTACGTCGTCTGGGTCTTCTCCTTCGAATTCGTGCTGTTCATCGTGCTTGCGATTGCTTTTGCGATCCTGCTGCATGCCACGAATTTCGGCCGGCAGGTCTATACGATCGGCAACAATGATTTTGCCGCACGCTTCTCCGGCATTCCGGTCGAACGGATCAAGTTCATCCTGTTTCTCTTGACCGGCATCATGAGCGGCATCGCCGCCGTCTGCCTCACCTCGCGTCTTGGCTCGACGCGCCCCTCGATCGCGCTCGGCTGGGAGCTGGAGGTGGTCACCATGGTCGTGCTCGGCGGCGTGTCGATCCTCGGCGGCTCAGGCACGATCGGCGGCGTTGTCATCGCCGCCTTCGTCATGGGCCTCGTCACATTCGGCCTCGGCCTGCTCAACGTTCCCGGCATCGTCATGTCGATCTTCATCGGCCTCCTCCTCATCATCACCATCGCGTTGCCGATCGTCGCCCGGCGCATCAAGACCATGAGTTCCAAATGACCGCTGCTCTCGAACGCCACGCCTTCAAGATGACGCTCAATCCAGGCATGGAAGCGGAATACCGGAAGCGCCACGACGAAATCTGGCCGGAACTCGTGGACCTACTGCACGAGTCCGGCGTCAGCGACTATTCCATCCACCTCGATCGCGAGACGAATACGCTCTTCGGCGTGCTGACGCGGCCGAAGGATCACACAATGGCGAGCCTGCCGGACCATCCCGTCATGAAGAAATGGTGGGCGCATATGGCCGATATCATGGCGACCAATCCCGACAATTCGCCGGTTCAGAGCGATCTCGTCGCGGTCTTTTATCTGCCATGAGCACCGAGACAGCCTACCGCCACATCGCCGTGATCGACATCGGCAAGACCAACGCCAAGGTGGTCGTGCTCGATGCCGGTACGGGCAGCGAGGTCGCCGTTGTCAAGACGGGTAACAGCGTGCTGAAGACCGAGCCCTACCCGCATTACGACATCGAAAGGCTCTGGCATTTCATCATCGAAGCGCTGAAGGGCTTTACAGTCGCGCCCGGTTTCGATGCGATATCGATCACGACGCATGGCGCATCTGCCGTGTTGCTTGCGGCCGACGGCAGTCTTGCCATGCCGGTTCTCGACTATGAGCACGCCTATCCCCAAGCCGTTCGGGACGCCTATGACCGGTTGCGACCTGAATTCGCCGAGACGTTTTCGCCCGGACTGTCGGTCGGGCTTAACATCGGCGCGCAGATTCACTATCTGAAAGGCAGCTTTCCCGCCGATTTCGCCCGCGTTGCCACGATCCTGACCTATCCGCAATACTGGGCATTCCGGCTGAGCGGCGTCGCTGCCAACGAGGTGACTTCACTCGGCTGCCACACCGATCTCTGGAACCCGACCACGCAAGGCTACTCCTCTCTGGTCGACACGCTTTGCATCCGCCCGCTGATGGCGCCGGTGCGTTCGGCCTTCGATGCGCTCGGATCGGTATTGCCGACGCTTGCCGCGGAAATCGGTCTGGCAAGAGCCGTGCCCGTCTATTGCGGCATTCACGATTCCAACGCCTCGCTTCTGCCGCATCTGGTGGAAAACGAAGCCCCGTTTGCGGTCGTCTCGACCGGAACCTGGGTAATCAGTTTCGGCGTTGGCGGCGATCTCGAGCATCTCGATCCCAAGCGCGATGCGCTTGCCAATGTCGATGCCTACGGCCGTGCCGTACCATCCGCACGCTTCATGGGTGGCCGCGAGTTCGAGATTCTGGCCGCCGAAATCGGCACCGCATCACCCGAGGCGATCGAGGCTGCTCTTGAGCCGGTGATCGGCAAAAGTCTCATGCTGCTGCCCAACGTCGTTGAAGGTTCCGGTCCCTTTCCCGGCAGCAAGCGGCGCTGGATCGCGGATAACGCCGCGAACAATGCCGAGCGCCTTGCCGCCGTCAGCCTCTATCTCGCGCTGATGACAGAAGCTTGCCTCGGCTTGATCGGCGCCAGAGGATCGATTTTCGTCGAAGGACCCTTCGCGCTCAACCGCGCCTACCTTAAAGCCCTGTCCGCCTTGACGAATACCGACGTTATTGCGCTGGCGGGCTCGACAGGCACCAGCCAGGGTGCAGCGCTGCTGACGGGCATACGCCCTGGGACAACAGCGGAAAACTTGCCCGTTCGCGCCGAACTGGCCGGGTTGATCCGCTATCGGCAGGCCTGGCGCGACGCTTTGATCTCTTAAGCCCCGGGGGTCCCGGATAGTTCGGCAGCCGCGATTTCGGCAACATTCAGTGTTGGCTGGACGTGTTCGTCCTCGCCATCTTCGATCAGCCACGCGGCCGAAAGGCCAGCCCAGGCAACGATCCATTGCAGCAGTCGCCCGCGTTCCAGCCCCGCCGCCTCGGCAACGACTGCCACCTGCCGCGCAAGGCGGCCGGGAGATGTGGCAGTGGCATTATCCGGATTGCAGAAGAGATTGGCGTAGTCGAAGCCGCGTTCTCCCACGAGCCCCTTCGGATCGATCGCGAGCCAGCCGCGCTCGGCAAAGTCCAGAATATTGCCGTGATGGATGTCGCCATGCAGCGTCACGACATCGCGGGGTTCCGACAGCAGTTTGCGGGCCGTGACCGCGGACCGCACGAAAGTGCCACCTTCGCAGTGGGCCATCGCTTCGAGCGAACGAAACCGGTGGACCAAGGGAATCAAAGTCGGCAAAGAAATCCCGCGCGACGCGTGAAGCCCCACGACGGCTTTGCAGATGATGCGGCTTGCCTCGTCATCCCCGCCACTCCTTACCATCTCGATGAGAGAACAAGGACCTGTCGCCCGTTCGAGCAGGATGGCATCACCTTCATGTTCAAGAACGCGCGCGGCACCGACGCCATTCCACCAAACCATGAGTTCGGCGCCCCATTTCTCCTCGGGCGCGACCGCAATCTTCAGCATGGCTGGCTCGCCGTCACGACGTACGGGAAAAAGCCGGCTGGAATGCGTTACGATCGGGGCACCATCGGGGATCAGCCGCCAGAGGTCAAAATAGGCTTTCGAATCGTCATTCTCATTCACGCGACATCAATCTCCTCGGCATAGGCCACGCCATGACAGGCGCCGCTACCTATGTGGGTCAGCGGCATCGAAACTTCCACTTTTAGATTCACCTCGCTTTACCGCCATATCGCCTGGGTCTTGGGAGCAGGCGCGCAACAACCATCCCTCGTCAAAATTTTCGAAAAAACGCTAAAATTGTCTTCGCGACGGTTATTTTCTTGCGGAATCGTCGCAATATTCCTACACAAAATACCCTCATGGGCGCTTTCGAGATCAAAAAATGTCCGAAAGCGATCATCGGCTTCGATATCAGCCTTGTCTCTTTAAAAAAGAACGCCTCACGGCAGTTTGCGCGTCGAGACAGGTGATTGCGAGCGGGTTCAAAGGGCGCTGCCGCGCTCATCCAAGGAGAGCTAACATGAGTCTGAAGACATTGACGGCCGCGACCTTCGTCGCTTCGCTGGCCTTCGCACCTCTCGCACATGCGGACATCACCATCGGCCTCATCGCGCCGCTGACCGGCCCGGTCGCAGCTTACGGCGAGCAGGTCAAGAATGGCGCGCAGACCGCCATCGACGAAATCAACAAGAGCGGCGGCGTTCTCGGCCAGAAGCTCGTCCTGAAGCTCGGCGATGACGCCGGCGATCCGAAGCAGGGCGTATCCGTCGCCAACGGCTTCGTCGGCGACAGCATCCGCTTCGTCGTCGGCCCGGTCACCTCGGGCGTTGCCATTCCGGTTTCCGACGCGCTTGCCGAAAACGGCATCCTGATGGTCACGCCGACTGCGACCGCTCCGGGCCTCACCAATCGCGGCCTGACCAACGTCCTGCGCACCTGCGGCCGCGATGACCAGCAGGCTGTCGTTGCCGGCGAATATGTGGTCAAGAACTTCAAGGACAAGAAGATCGCGATCCTCAACGACAAGGGTGCCTACGGCAAGGGCCTGGCCGACGCCTTCAAGGCAGCGATCAACAAGGGCGGCGTCACCGAAGTCGTCAACGACTCGCTGACCCCGGGCGAAAAGGACTACAGCGCCCTGACGGCGAAGTTGAAGCAGGCAGGCGTCGAGGTCATCTACTTCGGCGGTTACCACCCGGAAGCAGGTCTGCTGGCCCGCCAGCTGCATGACATCTCCGTCAAGGCACAGATCATCGGCGGCGATGGCCTTTCCAACACCGAATACTGGGCAATCGCCAACGATTCGGCTGCCGGCACGCTCTTCACCAACGCGTCCGACGCGCTGAAGAACCCGGATTCGCAGAGCGCCGTTGCCGCCCTCAAGGAACGCAACATCCCGGCCGAAGCCTTCACGCTGAACGCCTATGCCGCCGTGCAGGTGCTGAAGGCCGGTATCGAGAAGGCCGGCAAGGCAGATGATGCCGAAGCCGTCGGCGCAGCGCTCAAGAAGGGCGAGCCGATCGACACCGCCATCGGCAAGGTCACCTACGGCGAAACCGGCGACCTGACCTCGCAGAGCTTCTCGCTCTACAAGTGGGAAGGCGGCAAGATCGTTTCGGCCGAATAAGCCGCCACGTTATCGCTTTGAAAGAGAGCCGGGCCACTTGTTGTTGGCCCGGCTTTTTTATTGGAGATGCTGCCCGAGCCGCTGCGGCTCAGCAAACGGTGCGGAAGCGCTCGACACAGGTGGAGAGAACCTCTTCGCCCGGCCGCTTCCACCAATTGTTCTGAGAGAAAATCTCGACCTCCTGCAGGCCGAAGAAGCCAGCCTTCTCAATCTCGGCGCGGATGCGCTTCAAGTCGATCACGCCGTCACCCATCATGCCGCGATCAAGCAGCAGATCCGTGGTCGGCACCAGCCAGTCGCAGATGTGATGGGCCAGGATGCGGCCGCCGGCGCCGGCGCGTGCGATCTGCTCGTAGAGCTTAGGGTCCCACCAGACATGATAGACATCTATGGCGACGCCGATGCCTTCGCCGAGGAGATCGCAGATGTCGAGCGCCTGCTCCAACGTGTTCACGCAGGCGCGGTCGGCCGCGTACATCGGGTGCAGCGGTTCGATCGCCAGCGGAATTCCGGCACTGCGGGCATGCGGCAGGATCGCCGCGATGCCGTCCGCCACCATCTCGCGAGCGTGAGGGATATCCTTCGATCCCTCCGGCAGGCCGCCGACAACGAGGACGAGACAATCGGCATTGAGCGCCGCCGCTTCGTCGATCGCGCGCTTGTTGTCGTCGATAGCAGCCGCCCTGCCCTCGGAGCTGGCCGCAGGAAACATGCCCCCGCGGCAAAGGCCCGTGACCTTGAGCTTGTTGTCAGCAACGATTCGCGCCGCTTCCGAAAGTCCGATCTTGTGCACCTGATCGCGCCAGGGCGCGATCGCTACGATATCCTGCTTCAGGCACGCCTCCACCGCCTGACGCATGTCATATTGCTGGCGCACCGTCGCCAGATTGATGGATAGACCCTCTACGGCCATTGTGATGATCCTCCCCGATCCTCTTATCCGCTAGAACCCGATGACCTTTATTCGACACGTCATCGTGCTCTAGCTATTTGATATTGCACAATCTTATCCAAAGCCGCTGCGCACTTTCTGGGATCATGCTTTAATCGATGCCGACGGTGGCAAGGATCGCCTTCATCCGATAGGTCGCCAGATCCGGATCGCGCAGCACGCGCGCCGTATCGGCCAGACGGAACAACTCCGAGAGGTGCTGGATCGAGCGCGCGCTCTGCTGGCCGCCGAGCATCTGGAAATGGTCCTGGAAGCCATTGAGGTAGGCTAGGAAGACGACGCCGGTCTTGTAGAAGCGCGTCGGCGCCTTGAAGATATGACGCGATAGCGGCACGGTCGGCGCCAGGATCGCGTGGAAGGCGTCGAGGTCGTTCTGAGCGAGCTTTGCGAGCGCCGCACTTGCCGCCGGCGCGACGGCATCGAAGATGCCGAGCAAGGCGTGCGAATAGCCCTGCTCGTCGCCGGCGATCAGTTCGGCGTAGTTGAAATCGTCGCCCGTGTACATCTTGACCGACGGATCGAGCCGGCGGCGCATGACGATTTCCTTTTCCGCCGAAAGCAGCGAAATCTTCACGCCATCGACCTTGGCCGCGTTCTGATTGATGATCGCTGTCGCGGTTTCCATGGCCAGCATGTCGTCGGTCGATCCCCAATAGCCCGCAAGCGCCGGGTCGAACATCGAGCCGAGCCAGTGAATGATGACGGGCTCTTTGACCTGACCGAGGATACGGTCGTAGACACGGATATAATCATCCGGGCTCTTGGCTGCCGCTGCAAGTGCCCTGCTCGCCATCAGGATGACGCGGCCACCCTGCCCTTCCACATAGGCGATCTGCTCCTCGTAGGCGCGGATGACGTCATCAATCGTGACATCGGGACCGGGTTGGAGATGATCGGTTCCGGCGCCATAGGCGATCACGGCATCCGGCCGACCACGGGCTGCCGACTGCGCATGAGCGATCAGCTCCTTCGCGCCAGTCCAGTCCAGTCCCATACCGCGCTGCGCGGTATCCATTGCTTCGGCAACGCCGAGGCCAAGGCCCCAGAGATATTCGCGGAAGGCGATAGTACGCTCCCAATCAATGTTGCGGTCCAGCCATGGATCATTATCTGCCAGCGCGTCGACCACGACATGCGCAGCTGCATAGGCGACGCGATTGAAGTGATGAGCGCCCGCCGGTTTCACCGGCGCGATCAGCGGCTCATTGGCGGGTGTGAAGGCGGCAATGGTACCGCCCGCCATCGGCAGGCGAAGGCTTCTCTCCATGGGATCAGCCTCCTAGCGCGCCGAAAGAGAAGGCACGTCGATCCAGCGACGCTCCGCCCAGCTCTTCTGTGCAAGCTCTGCAAGCTGCACGCCCTTGGCGCCCTCGCGAAGCGTGAACTTCCACGGCGCATCCTCGGCCACATGGCACAGGAACTGCTCCCACTGCGCCTTGAAGCCATTGTCGAAGGCCTGCGTCTCCGGCACTTCTTCCCAGGTGTCGAAGAAATTGATCGGTTGCGGCTGATCCGGGTTCCAGACGGGCTTCGGCGTATTGACGCGATGCTGCGTCCAGCAACGCATCAGACCGCAGACGGCCGATCCATGCGTGCCGTCGACCTGGAAGGTGACGAGATCGTCGCGACGCACGCGCACTGCCCAGGAGGAGTTGATATGCGCGATAACGCCGCCTTCGAGCTCGAAGGTAGCATAGGCGGCGTCGTCGGCATCGGCAGCATAGGTGTTGCCATTCTCATCGACGCGGCTTGGAATATGCGTTGCGCCGAGGCAGCTGACGGACTTTACCTCACCAAACAGATTGTCGAGCACATAGCGCCAATGTGGCAGCATATCGAGAATCATGCCGCCGCCATCCTTTTTGCGGTAGTTCCAGGACGGACGCTGTGCCTTCACCCCCCAATCGCCTTCGAAGACCCAGTAACCGAATTCGCCCCGCACGGAGAGGATCTTGCCGAAGAAGCCGCTGTCGCGCAGCATGGCGATCTTGCGCAGACCCGGCAGGAAGAGCTTGTCCTGAACGACACCGTTCTTGACGCCGCGACGCTCGGCGGAAGCCGCTACCGATAACGCCTCCTCAAGCGTCTCGGAGATCGGCTTTTCGCAATAGACATGCTTGCCGGCGGCAATCGCCTTTTCGAGAAGCTCCACGCGCATCTGCGTCGAGCCGGCATCGAAGAAGATCGTATTGTTGGGATCGGCAAGAGCAGCGTCGAGATCGGTCGTCGTCTTCGACAGACCGTGCTTGCGGGCAATCGCCTCGATCTTTTCGGCATTGCGGCCGACGAGCACCGGCTCGGGCATCAGCCGGTCGCCGTTCGACAGAAGAACGCCGCCCTGTTCGCGGATCGCCAGGATGGAACGCACGAGATGCTGGTTATAGCCCATGCGGCCGGTAATACCGTGCATGATGATGCCGATCGGCTTCGTTGCCATGAGTTTCTTCCTCCCGTAAATAACTATATAGTTACATAACTGACACGGCGACGCGATGCTGTCAACGGCCATCATCAGTGGCCACAGCGGCAATCATCTGTCGTTGCAGGGGTTGTTGCCCCGGGATTTTTAGGGGCGCAGATAGGCGAAAATCACATCGACGATATGCTCGCCCCAGGCGTCGATTTCGCTCTTGTCCGAGAGGTTGCGGCGGAAGATCGTCGAGAGCGTCCAGCGGTTCGTCAGGAAGAACGAGCCAAGTGCCGCAATGCTCATATAGATCTTCACCGGATCGCAGTCATTGCGGAATACGCCCGTTGCCGCGCCGCGGTCGAGCAGGCCGGAAATCTCCGATACCAGCGGCGAGTGCAGTTCGAAAATGCGCGCCGAACGCTTCAGAAAACGTGCCTTGTGCATGTTTTCCGTGCTGAGAATCCCCAGGAACTCCGGGTGATCCAGGAAATATTGCCAGGTGAAGACAACCAGCTCCCGCATGCCGTCTTGAGGCGAGCGATGCGAAAGATCGAGCCGCGCTTCCGCCGAGCGAATGGCGATATAACTGCCTTCCAGAACGGCGACATAGAGCGCATCCTTGCCGCCGAAATAGTGGTAGAGCATTCGCTTGTTGATCTTGGCGCGCTCGGCGATTGCATCGACGCGGGCACCGCCATAGCCACGCTCGGCAAATTCCTTAGTAGCGGCGGCCAAAATCGCCTTACTGGTGCGTTCCGCATCCCTGAGACGGGGCCGTTCCGAAGCCGTGCGCGAGGATGTTTGCTCTGCATTCGCAAGGTCTGCACTCTTTGCGCTGCGCTTCACGGTCTTGGCTTCTGACATCATGGCTCCCGGCGGCATTTCGTAAGGCTTATGCGGCCCATCCTCACGCCGATAAGTAACCGATCATCGCATAAGTTGACAGCCCCTGGTAAATCGAGGGCAATAGTAACTATATGGTTATATCGATTTAAATTTGAATATGGAGAAAGATGCCGGCAGGAAACGCGGAGCTCCCGCTGCCGCCGTAACCATCTGAATGAGGGCGAGTTTGGGTCGGGACACGGCAACGATCTTGCCTTCTGACCCCATCCGGCCCTAGAGAGCAATAGGCAAGCGGCACCGGGTGAGCATGACCAAAAAGCAAATCGCAATCATAGGCGGCGGCCCTACCGGATTGATGGCGGCAGAGACCTTGTCACTGCTCGGCCATTGCATCGCGGTCTACGACAGCATGCCGACGGTGGCGCGCAAGTTTCTACTGGCCGGAAAATCCGGCCTCAACATCACGCACTCGGAAAACTACGGCCTTTTTGCCACCCGCTTCGGCGCTGCCTCGGCCCGATTGCGCACCGCGCTTGACGATTTCCAGCCGGATGACATCAGAGCCTGGGCGGAAAGCCTTGGAACGGAAACCTTTGTCGGCTCTTCCGGCCGCGTCTTCCCGAAAGTCATGAAGGCATCGCCCCTGCTGCGCGCCTGGCTGGCGAGGCTGGAGGCGCGCGGTGTCAGCATTATGACACGGCATCGCTGGTGCGGCTTCGAGGATGGCGCCTTGGTATTCGAAACACCGAAGGGGCGCGCACTTATGCGTCATGACGCCGTTCTGCTCGCACTTGGTGGTGCGAGCTATGCACGGCTCGGGTCGGACGTGGCATGGGTCAGCTGGCTTCGCGACAAGGGGATCGACATCGCTGCTTTCCAGCCAGCCAATTGCGGTTTCGACGTCACCTGGAGCGCGATGTTCAGCGAGCGTTTTGCCGGCGAACCACTGAAAGCCGTAACGGCGACATCGCAGGCAGGGACTTTTCCCGGCGAATTCGTGATCTCAAAAACGGGGATCGAGGGCAGCCTGGTCTATGCACACGCCGCCTCGCTGCGTGACCGTTTGGCAAAAAAGGGCGAGGCCTCGCTGATTATCGATCTGGCACCCGGACGCGACGAAGAGCGTTTGGCGCGCGATCTGGCACGGCAGGACCCCAAGGCCAGTTTCTCCAATCGCCTACGCAAGGGCACCGGGATCGAGGGCGCCAAGGCCGGACTTTTGCGCGAGCTTGCCGATCCCGCCGCTCTCTCGCATCCGGAAAGTCTGGCCCGCTTGATCAAGGCTTTGCCGATTCCATTATTGAGACCAAGGCCCATTGCCGAGGCCATCTCGTCCGCCGGCGGCATTCGTTGGGATGAGCTCGACGAGAGATACATGCTGAAAAAGCTGCCCGGCATCTTCACCGCCGGAGAAATGATCGATTGGGAAGCCCCGACCGGCGGCTACCTCCTGACTGCCTGCTTTGCGACGGGGCGTGCGGCGGCCAGGGGCATGGATTCCTGGCTCAAGGCCAGTTGATTTAGGCCCGAACGCCTGAGCTTTAGCCGATCCGGCCCCTCTCCACCAGCCAGGCAACCGCTTCCTGAACAGCCTGCAGCGAGGTGTAGCGAGGCCGGTAGCCGAGCAGCCGCTCGGCCTTCGAAATCGAGCAATTCGGGCTTCTGGCAATGTGCTCCCAGGTCGCCTGCGCATCTTCCACCGACTGGCCTTCGGTCCACGCCCCATAGGGCAGGAATTCCAGCTTCGGCTCATGTCCGAACCATCGCGACATCGCTTCTGCATAGCCCCTGAGCGTCAGAGCGCCGCTTGAAACCGCATGGAAAGCCTCTCCCGTCGAGGCCCGCCAGTTGGCAATGGCGCCCATGAACATCTGCGCGACGTCATCGGCATGAACATGGTGGACCGTCTCCAGGCCGAAATTCGGCAAGACGAGGGTTTCACCCCGCGCCAAAGTCGAGAAGGCGGATAGATTAAAATGCCCGGCGGGATTGAGGGGCGCCCAGCCTGGACCGACAATATGACCGGGATGGATCAGGGTCGCGGGAAATCCCCTGCGGCGCGCCTCATCAAGCAGATATGCTTCGATCGCGGCTTTCTGGATGCCATAATCACCGAAGGGCTGCTTCGGCGCTTCTTCCGGCGTCGGCACGACGGTCGAAAATCCATGCGTCCAGATCGTGCCCGTGTGCAGGAAATGGCCGACATGATCGGTGAGCGCCTCGGTCAGATGCCTTGCGCTGTCGAGCGTGAAGCAGATCATGTCGATGACGATATCCGGCTTCAACGCGCGAATGGCTGGACCAAAGCTGCCTTCCTTCTCCATCGCAGCGCGATCCATCGCCTGCATCTCAACATCATTCCACGCTTTGTTCGGCGAATAGGGTTTGGCTTGGCCTCGGCTGATCGCCACGACATCATGACCTGCCTCGATCAGCCGCGGCACGAGATAGGTGCCGACATGGCCCGTTGCACCGATAATCACCGTGCGCGTCATGATGTCCTCCCAACGGTCAAGATCGAACTCGGCGGCTGCCGACATTCAAGAAATGATCTGCTCCGTGAGAATAGGAGAGCGGGCGGCTTTGTCATCCCCCTCATGGCTGAAAACTTACTCATCCCCGTCTTCCTCGCAGGAGGCGGTGACGAATGCATCCGAGCATCATTTTGCGGCAGACAGCGATATAATACGCTGCGATTGAGATTGGGGATGACACTTGCAGACAGCACCGCACATCATCCAATGGCAACACCACCTTTCGGACTGCAGCGGTGACTGAACCGCCACTTTTTCCATCACCTGTACAAGAGCATGCGAATTCCTAGGCACTCGCTGAGGTGTGAGGCCAAGATCGGCCTTTGGTATCGTTGCTGCCTGGGTGGCAGGAAACTGATTTATTCTCAATAGATACAATAGCTTAAATCAGTCTCGCACGGCTGCGGCTCCTTATGGCATCGGTATTGCATGCCTGGCTTTCCAGATCATGCCGCCAGGATTTACCTATGCCGAACAAGACATCATCGCCATCGGTGCGACCGCCGATTTCATGACTCCTTCCAGCAGACAGAACACTCGAACCAATTCGCCATCGTCGGGCGCCATGATCGCGACACCGCATTGGCTGGCCAGCGAAGCAGGCGCGAAGGTGCTCAGACGCGGCGGCAATGCGATTGAAGCACTGGTTGCCGCCGGAGCTGCGCTATCGGTCACCTACCCCCATTTCTGCGGGCTCGGCGGCGACGCGGTCTGGCTGGTGGCGGACGAAATAGGCAATGCACAGACTTTCCTCGGTATCGGGCAGGCAGCTGCGGCCATTCCGCGTGAAGACATACCTTTGCGGGGCTCAGCCTCTACACTGACGACGGCCTGCCTCGTGGATAGCTGGGAAAAAGTGCTTGCCTATTCCGCCGCCGAATGGGGCGGTACAGAACGATTGCCGGCCCTTCTCGACGACGCCATCGCGCTCGCGGACGGCGGCTTCGAAGTCAGCAAGTCGCAAGCCTTCTGGTACGAATTCCGGCGCGATGAGCTGAGCGGCTGGCCGGGCTTCAACGGGCTCTTCTGCTCTGGCGGCATCCAGCACCAGCCTGCCTTGGCGCGGACGCTCAAGGCTATAGCGCGTCATGGCACCCGCGAATTCTATGAAGGTGCGCTCGCCCGCCGAATTGCGAGCGGGCTTGCCGAGGCCGGCTCTCCGCTCTCCGCCGCCGATCTTGCCGCCACGCAAACAGATATTGTGGCTCCCCTGCAGCAGACCTATCGCGACACGATACTCCTCGCCCCACCGCCACCGACCCAAGGAATAACCACCCTCGGCATCATGGGTGTGCTCAATCACCTGCCGATGGCGGACTTCCAGCCCGACAGCCCGGCCTATTATCATGCGCTGGTCGAGGCCGTGAAACAGGCGTTCCTCGACCGGCACGCGATCGCCGATCCCCGCTTTGCCGCTGACGTCTCGAAACACCTTCTCGATCCAGCCCACCTTGCCGCCAAGGCTGCGGCGATCGATCCGGCACAAGCCCTGCCCTGGCCACAAGATTATCGACACGGCGACACCTCGCTGCTTGCAGCCGTGGATGCCGATGGAAGATGTGCATCCCTGCTGCAAAGCCTCTATTTCGACTGGGGTAGCGGCGTGGTAGTCGGCGACACCGGTCTACTCTGGCAAAACAGGGGAGCGGCCTTCAGCACCGAACCGGCAAATCCCAATTGCATCCAACCGGGGAAGCGTCCTTTCTATACGCTCAATCCGGGCCTTGCACTGAAAGGCGGGCGTCCGCACCTGGTCTACGGTACACAGGGCGCGGACGGACAGCCACAGACACTGTCGCTGCTGCTCAGCCTGCTTATCGACCACGGCCTTGATCCAGCTGCAGCGCTCGCGCGCCCGCGGTTCCTGCTCGGCCGGACCTTCTCGGACAGCCGCAACAGCCTGAAGATCGAGGAAAATATCGGCATCGAAGCGGTCTCCGCGCTCGGAGCCATGGGCCATGAAATCTCGACCATCGACGCGCTCAGTCCGCTTGGCGGCCAAGCCGGCGTGATCCGCATCGGCGAAGGCGGGGCGATCGACGGTGCGCATGATCCACGCAGCGACGGAGGCGCAATCCTGCTGTGAGCGTCACCGGGCAACCGTTCGATCTCGTCATCCGAAATGTCCGTGTCGAGGAAGATGGCGATCTCGTCGACATCGCCGTGCGAGGCGACCAGATCGCGGCCATCGAACCCCGCATACGATGCGACGCCGTATCGGATGTTGACGGCCAGAGTAGCTTCGCCTTTGGCGGATTTGTCGACACGCACATTCATCTCGACAAGACCTGTATTCTCGATCGCTGCACGATTTGCGAAGGCACGCTTGCCGAGGCCGTGCGCGAAGTGGCCAGAGCCAAGGCAGGTTTCAACGAGGATGATGTCTACGCACGAGCCGCACGCGTTGTCGAGAAAGCGATTTCCCACGGCACGACGCGGATGCGCGCCTTCGTCGAGATCGATCCTCGCGCCGGCTTCCGTTCCTTCGAGGCGATCAAGCGTATCCGAGGTGATTACGCCTTCGCGGTCGACATCGAAATATGCGCCTTCGCTCAGGACGGGCTCACGAACGAGCCCCAAACATACGACATGCTCGACACAGCACTTGCAGCTGGTGCGGATCTGGTGGGCGGCTGTCCTTATACGGATCCATCCCCCGGTCAGCATGTGGACATGATTTTTGCCTTGGCAGAAAAACACAATGTTTCAGTCGACTTTCATCTCGACTTCAGTCTCGATCCCGATCGAACCGATCTGCCCAAGGTGATCGACACGACGCTGCGCCATGGCTGGCAAGGTCGTGTATCGATTGGTCATGTTACCAATCTGTCGGCCATGCCCAACGCCCGGATCCTTGCCATCGCCGATAGTCTCGCGGACGCCAGGATTGCACTGTCGGTGCTTCCGGCAACCGATCTGTTCCTGATGGGCCGTGGATATGACCGGCTGGTCCCGCGTGGCATCGCACCGGCCCATGTGCTTGCAACTCGCGGCGTCGTCACCTCCATTGCGACCAACAATATTCTCAATCCCTTCACGCCCTATGGCGACGCTTCATTAATCCGCATGGCCAATCTGTACGCCAATGTCGCTCAACTGGCGCGCGACGACGAGATAGCCCTGGTCTTCGACATGGTGAGCAAAATGGCAGCGAGCCAACTCAACGGGCGCGCGCGTCTGCAAGCCGGTGGTGACGCGACAATCGTGCTCCTCGACAGCTCCGGCCCCCGCGCTGCCGTGCGTGAGATCGCCCGGGTGATTGCCGGTTGGAAAAAAGGACGCAAGAGCTTCGACAATGGGCGTCCTGTGCTGCACAAAGGGATCTGAAACACCGCATGGCCCGCACTAATCTGTCCATGACGAGTAGGCCTCATGTCACTGTCGCTGGACACGCGTTGGAGGCTACAAGATCAATCATGCCGTTCCAGGAAGCCTGAAACCGTCTTCAGGCAAAGATCCTTCTCTTCGACATGCGGCATATGGCTCGAATTTTCGAGGAGTACCCATTCGCAACCCTTGACGCGATCGACATAGGGCTTGACCACCAGCGGTGTCGCCTCGTCGTATTTGCCGGAGATCAGCAGGGTCGGCGCCTCGATAAGGGCAAGCCTGTCTTCGATCGTCCAGTCCTTCATCGTACCGATGACGTGAAACTCGGTCGGGCCGTTCATGTTGCGGTAAACGGTGTTGTCCTCATCCATAGTGGCGAAGGTGCGGGCAACCTCTTCCGGCCACGGCACGACACGGCAGACATGGCGATCGTAAAAGACGCGGGAAGCGGTGATATATTCCGGATCGGTGATCGTGCCGGCCTGCTCGTGCCTCAATAGCGTGTCCTGCACCTCCTGCGGCAGCTCCTCGCGAAGGCGGTTGGCTTCGGCGACCCAGGTATGCATGTTGGCCGGCGAATTGGCGATCACCAGTGCCTTCAGCCCCTTTGGCCGCCGCACCGCATGTTCGGCGCCGAGCATGCCACCCCAAGATTGGCCGAGAAAAGCGTAGCGATCCTGAATGCCGAGATGCTTCAGCAGCGTATCCAGTTCATCAAGAAACAGCGCCGGCGTCCAGAAGTCAGGTCCTTTCTCCGGCAGTCGCGTGGACTTGCCGTTGCCAAGCTGATCGTAATGGATGACGGCACGGCCATCGATCTCGGCAATGCCCTTGAAACTGTCGACATAATCATGGGTGCAGCCCGGCCCGCCATGGGCAACGATGAGCGGCAGCCTGCCAGAGTCGAGCGAACCGGTGATGCGGTACCATGTCCGGTATTCGCGAAAGGGCAGAAAGGCTTCCTGCGTCGGGATTGCGGCCACGTGTCTCTCCATCTTAAGCCTTTGATGGTGGAGACCATAACGTGGCCAAAGCGCGCGCGGCAGCTATCAGAAGTTATAGGATGGCTGCGCGTCCAGCAGGCGATAATGCGTGGCGCGGACGACCGCCTGCGTGCGGTTCTTGGCGCCGAGCTTTTTTGCCGCGGCATTGAGATGCATGACGACCGTCGGGACCGAGCGGTCGATGATGCGGGAAATCTCCTTGGCGGAATAACCCTCGGCGGAATAGCGCAGGCATTCCCTCTCCCGCTCCGTCAGCCGGATTTTGCCGACACTGAGCGCTGCGGTATCGAAGAGCGAATAGGCCGTCTCGTGAAAGACATGGGCGAGCAGGTTGAAATCGGCGATATAGCGCAGGGCATCGCGCTCGAACTCCTTGTTGGCACCGAAACGAATTCCGGTGACCGTCGCATAATCGCCGCGCGGCATGTGCACCGGCACCGTCACACCCGTCGACATGTCACGTTCGCTCAAATAGCGCGCAACAGGAACCGTATCCTCGCTCATGAAGCGCTTGATCAGCGTATCGGCCTCGGAATCATAGTTCCAGAAAAACGGCGCCGAAGTGCGTAACGCTACCTGCTGCACGGGATCGATACGGAAATAACCGCGATCGAACCAATATTCATACATGTCGTCGGAGATGTTTCTGAGCTTCAGAAGCGACGGGATCATGATCTTGCCGTCAAGATCGTAAGGCACCGGCGTATAATCGTAGATCAAGGCCTCGAAACCGATTGCCTTCATGCCCTCGAAAATATGGTCGATGCGGCCGTCCAGCGTCTGATGCGCCGTGAACTGGCGCCTGATGGTTCCGATTTGATCGAACATGCAGCGGTTCCCGTCTTTGCCTGCGACCTCCCAACCTATCACTTCTTATAGCTGGTGCCGATTGCGGTTTAAGGTAAAAATTTAGCCATGCTCAAATATTGAGCAAGCGGAATCTTTCGCCGGAGTTGTCAATGTGGCGTGAAATTGAGCCCGAGGCGCGGCACGACATCGAGGTCGATGGCTACAAGGTGGTTGCCTATAGCTTCGGGAGCGGGCCTGAAACCGTCTTCTGCCTGAACGGCGGACCCGGGCTGCCCTGCGACTATCTGCGCGAGGCGCATTCCTGTCTGATCGACAGGGGTTACAGGGTCGTTGCCTTCGATCAACTCGGCACCGGCGCCTCCGACCGGCCGGCCGACAAAAGCCTCTGGACCATCGGCCGCTATGTCGAGGAAACGGAAACCGTCCGCAAGGCGCTCGGCCTCGGCAAGGTGCATATGCTCGGTCACTCCTGGGGCGGCTGGCTGGCCATCGATTATGCGCTGACCTATCCCGAGAACCTGCAGACGCTGATCCTCGAAGATACCGTTGCCGACATGCCCCATCTGATTTCCGAGCTGGAGCGGCTGCGCGCCGCACTCGGCCCGGAAACGGTCGCGATGATGCAGAAGCACGAGGCGCAGGGCACCTATAACCATCCCGAATATCTCGCCGCCGTCACCATCCTCAACTATCGCCATGTCTGTCGTCTGCCGGAATGGCCCGCGCCTATCCGTCGCTCGCTCGATGATTGGAACATGGGTCCATATGAGACGATGCAGGGGCCGAACGAATTTCTCTACATCGGCAATCTCAAGGACTGGAACCGCATTCCGGATCTTCCGCGGCTTTCCATGCCAGTGCTGATTACGGCGGGAGAACATGACGAGTTGACGCCGGCCTGTGCGCTCAGGATGAAGCTTGCCTTGAAGGATGCCGAACTCAAGGTCTTCGCAAACGCCAGCCACATGCCCTTCTACGAGAATCTACAGGACTACTATCCGGCACTCCTCGATTTCCTGTCGCGGCATAGGGCAAGCTGATGCAGGCTAAGGTGATCCAATCCCACCGACGACAAGGGGGCGATCGCCGCCATGCATCGCTATAAATTCGTATTGACGCGACCGCTGCAGTTTGTGCCCGTCCTCTTCGGCATCAGCGTCATCACCTTCGTTCTGGTGCGCCTCATTCCCGGCGACCCCGCGCGCAATATCCTCGGCACGCGCGCGACGCCGACGGCACTTGCCAGCATCCGCGCGCAATATGGTCTCGATCAGCCTATGTGGCTGCAATATTTCTATTTCATCAAGAATCTCGGCAATGGCGAGATGGGCAAATCGATCCTCTACAAGATCGACGTGCTGCCGCTGATTTCGACCCGGATCGAGCCGACCATCGCGCTGGTCATCACAAGCGTCATCCTGTCGATCCTGATTGCCGTGCCGATGTCGGCGATTGCCGCGCGCAATGTCGGCCGCGCGCCGGATCACATCGTCCGCGTCGTTTCGACCTTCGGCATCGGCTTCCCTCCCTTTTGGCTAGGGCTGATGCTGATCATCCTGTTCAGCATACAGCTCGGCATCCTGCCGGTTTCCGGTTACGGCTCGACGATCGGCGAGAAGATCGCCCATCTCGTTCTGCCGGCTCTGACGGTTGCGCTGTCGCTTTCGACCGTGCTCACCCGCAGCCTGCGGGCAGCCATGATCGAATCGCTCAAATCGGATGTGGCGACCGCGGCGCGTGCCCGCGGCATGCCCGAGGGCATCGTTTTCTGGCGGCATGTCGTGCCGAACTCGCTGGTTCCAACCATCAACCTACTTGCGGTCAACATCGGCTGGCTGATCGGCGGCACGGTCGTCGTCGAGAGCGTCTTTGCCCTGCCTGGCATGGGCCAGTTGCTGGTGCGCGCCATCTTTTCGCGCGACTACATGGTCGTCCAAGGGGTTGCGATGGTGTTTGCCTGCGCCACGGTGCTGGTCAACTTCCTTGCCGATATCGTCACCGTCGCCGTCGATCCGAGGGTGAAGCTATGAGCGTCGATACGACCACGGCCGCATCCATTGGCTGGAACAGGCTCTTCGGAAGACACCTGACGCTGACGCTCAGCTGCGGCATTCTCCTGCTCTTCCTTCTTCTGGCGATTTCAGCACCGATCGTCGCGCCCTATGACCCGATATTCCAGAATGCCGATGTGCGCCTGCAGGCACCGTCGTTCCTGCATCCATTCGGCACGGACAATTTCGGGCGCGACATTCTCTCGCGCGTCATCTGGGGTGCGCGCATCGATCTGCAGATCGCCGTCATCGGCGTATTCTTTCCGTTTCTGATCGGGACCACGGTCGGGACCATCGCCGGCTTTTTCGGCGGCATCGTCGACGCGCTCTTCATGCGCATCGTCGATATCATCCTCGCCTTCCCCTTCTTGGTGCTGATGCTGTCGATCATCGCCATTCTGGGACCGGGGCTGAGCAGCTTCTATATCGCCATGGCCCTGGTCGGCTGGGTCTCCTACGCCCGCCTTATCCGCGCGCAGATGCTGGTGCTGAAGGGCAGCGACTATGCCGTGGCTGCGGTCAGCCTCGGCTTCAGCCGACCCCGGCTCATGTTCCGCCATCTGCTGCCGAACGCCATTGCCGGCTCCATCGTCTTTTCGATGTCGGATGCCGTGCTGGTGCTCCTGAGCGGCGCGGCCGTCAGCTATCTCGGCCTCGGCGTGCAGCCGCCGCTTGCCGAGTGGGGTGTCATGGTCGCGGAGGGCCAGAGCTTCATCACCACAGCCTGGTGGATCACGCTGTTTCCCGGCCTTTCCATCGTCTGCCTCGCTTTCGGCTTCAGCATGCTGGGCGATGCGCTCGGCGAACTGCTCGGGGTGCATGAATGAGCGAGCCCGTCCTTTCCGTCCGGGACCTCGTGGTCAAGGCCAATCTCGACGGCGGCACCCGCACGCTGATCGACAGCGTTTCGCTCGATCTCGGCAAGGGTGAAATTCTCGGCCTCGTCGGCGAAAGCGGCTCGGGCAAGAGCCTGTTGTGCCGCTCGCTGGTGCGGCTGCTGCCATCGTCGCTTCTTGAAATCGAAAGCGGCTCCATCCGTCTCGAAGGGCGGGAGCTCACGGAAATCGGCGATGCCGAGATGCTCGAGGTGCGTGGCGGCGAGATCGGCATGATCTTTCAAAACCCGACGAGCCATCTCGACCCCGTCATGCGCATTGGCGACCAGATCGCCGAAGGCATCCGCTATCATCAGGATCTCAAGGCACGCGACGCCCGCGCGGCAGCGATCGAGATCCTTGCGCAGGTCGGCTTTCCCGATCCCGCCAGGCAGTATGACAGCTATCCGCACGAGTTTTCCGGCGGAATGCGGCAGCGTGCGATGATCGGCGTCGCGCTCTCCTGCAACCCGAAGATCCTGATTGCCGATGAGCCGACAACGGCCCTCGACGTCACCATCCAGGCGCAGATCCTCCGGCTCCTGATCGACATTCGCGGCAAGCGCGGGCTTTCGATCATCCTCATCACCCATGATCTCGGCATCGTCGCCAAGACCTGCGACAGGATCGCCGTCATGCGGGGCGGCCAGCTGCTCGAACAGGGTCCCAAAAGGACGATCCTCAGCCGACCTGAAAATCCCTATACGATCGACCTGATCAACAGCCATCCCTCCCTGCCGGACGAAGCTGCAACGCAGCTGGAGACGACTAGGCCGGAGACATCAACCAAACCGCTGCTGGAAATCGACGACCTGCATGTGCGCTTCAAGGTCGACGGCGGTCTCTTCAAGGGCAGCGACGCGAAGACGGTCAGCGCCGTTTCCGGTGTGAGCCTGCAGGTCATGTCGGGGGAAACCATCGGCATCGTGGGTGAATCCGGCAGCGGCAAGAGCACGCTTGCCCGCGCCGTACTCGGCCTTACCCCGATCTCTTCCGGTCACGTCACTTTCGACGGTGTCGATCTCACCCAGCAGAAGAGTGCCGGCCTCGCCAGGTTGCGACGCGAAACAGCCATGGTCTTCCAGGACCCGTTCAACGCGCTCAACCCGCGCCTGACGATCGGCCAGACGCTTACCGAGGTGCTGAAAGTCCATGGCAAGGTCGCAAAGGCCGACATCCCCGCCCGCATCGGCGAATTGCTCGATCTCGTCGGTCTCGGGCGCGAATTCGCCGATCGCAAGCCGCGCAGCATGAGCGGCGGCCAATGCCAGCGCGCGGGCATTGCCAGGGCGCTGGCGGTCGATCCGAAACTCATCATCGCTGACGAATGCGTGGCCGCGCTCGATGTCACCATCCAGGCGCAGATCATCGATCTCTTCCGCGAATTGACGCGCAGGATGAACCTGACGCTAATCTTCATCGCCCACGACCTCGCGATCGTGCGCAATCTGTGTGAGCGGACCGTCGTCATGTATCGCGGCGAGATCGTCGAGCAGGGCCGTTCGCAGGAGATCTTCTCCCACCCGAAGCATCCCTATACTGCCGCGCTCATTGCGGCCATTCCCGATATCGACCCGGACAGGCCTCTGTATGACGCACGCGATGCGGCATCGGCCGAGCCGACCCAATCAGCCAAACGCATGCGATAACAACGAAGGGAACGAATTCATGACCAACAAGTGGAAAACAATCGGGCTTGCCGCAATTCTCGCCGGTTTGACGCTGAGCGCGAGCTATGCGGAAGCCGCCGGCGTGCTGACCATCGGCCGCCGCGAGGATTCGACGACATTCGATCCGATCAAGACGGCGCAGAATATCGACAACTGGGTGTTCTCCAACGTCTACGACGTGCTGGTGCGCGTCGATAAATCGGGGACGAAGCTGGAGCCGGGTCTTGCGGAGAGCTGGACCACCTCGCAGGATGGCCTCACCTATGTCTTCAAGATCCGAGACGCGAAGTTCTCCGACGGGTCACCGCTGACGGCCGACGATGCAGCCTTCAGCCTGCTGCGCATCCGAGACGACAAGGCATCCCTCTGGAGCGATTCCTATAAGGTGATCGATACGGCGGTTGCTACCGATCCGCATACTTTGACAATCAAGCTCAAACACGCCTCAGCGCCTTTCCTTTCAACACTCGCCTTGCCGAACGCGTCGGTGATCTCGAAGGCCGGGATGGAATCGATGGGGCCGGACGCCTATGGCGAAAAGCCGATCGCCTCCGGAGCCTTCTCCGTCGAGGAATGGCGGCGCGGTGACCGCATCATCCTGAAGAAGAACCCGAATTTCTGGCAGGCTGATCGCGTAAAACTCGACGGGGTCGAGTGGATCTCGGTGCCCGACGACAATACCCGAATGCTGAACGTGCAGGCAGGCCAGCTCGATGCCGCCATCTTCGTGCCGTTCTCGCGCGTCGAGGAGCTGAAGAAGGATCAGAACCTCAACGTGCTGATCGACCCCTCCACCCGTGAAGACCATCTGCTGATCAACCATGCCCATGGCGACCTCGGCAAAAAGGAAGTCCGTCAGGCGCTCGACATGGCGATCGACAAGAAGGCGATCGTCGATGCTGTTACCTTCCATCAGGGCACGGTTGCGAACTCCTACATCCCCAAGGGCGCCCTATATCACTACGCCGACAATCTGCAACGCCCCTATGACCCCGAGAAGGCCAAGCAGATGCTTTCGGCGGCCGGCGTTTCCAACCTCACGCTGAACTATCTCATCCGCGCCGGCGACGAAGTGGACGAGCAGACAGCCGTTCTGGTGCAGCAGCAGCTTGCCAAAGCAGGCATTACCGCCAATCTGCAGAAGGTCGATCCCAGCCAGGAATGGGACATGACCGTTGCTGGCGACTATGACATCTCGGTAAACTATTGGACCAACGACATTCTCGACCCGGACCAGAAGACGACATTCGTTCTCGGCCACGATTCCAACAACAACTATATGACCAACTACAAGAATGATGCGGTAAAGGATCTCGTCGCCAAGGCGCGGCAGGAGCTGGACCCGAAGAAGCGCGAGCAGATGTATATAGATCTGCAGAAGATGGCAAAGGACGACGTGAACTGGGTCGACCTCTACTACAGCCCCTATATCAACGTCTCACGCAAGAACATCGAGAACTTCAATCAAAACCCGCTCGGTCGCTTCTTCCTGGAAGACACGGTCAAGAACTGACATCTTATCATCTGATCCGAACCTCCGCTGTCCCAAGGACAGCGGAGTATTGCTGTGTGAGACGACCCCTTTCGCAAACTCACGAAGCGGCTATTCTGCCATCCTGATATGAAGCAAGGATCGTTGACGGATGCAGGTGCCACAAGGTGAATTTCGAGAACGCATGACGATACTGGGCGACCTCAACGCGGCCTCATTCGTCCCGTGGATCCAGCGTCATGCCAAAAAGCTCGGACTTGCGCAGACATTCTTCCATTCTGATGCGGACCGGATCGAACTTGAGGTCACCGGGCCTGCGGAACTGATCGACATGCTGGAAATGGGCTGCTCCCTTGGGCCGATCGACGTCTGGGTCGACGAGATTCAGCGCAGGGTCATGGATAGCGCCGAAGCATCATATCTTAGGAATTCCTGATCTACTGCCTTTTATTTAATCATTGTTGCCAATGCGAATTATTTATGCAAGCTTTTGAAGGCTGTGGGGATGCAGGGATCGGCGCCTGCCTATGACTGGTGGCGCTAAGCCATTGGTGAAATTAAGAGAGTTAAGGCTATGCCATTTGATGGGGTCGGATCCTGGGCGCCAGTCGCCCTTTCCTCTGATCTACCACCAGGAACCGTCATACCGGCCTGGACATCGGTTGGCCCGATTGCCCTGTGGCGCAGTCAGTCGGGCCGCGCAACCGCATCTTCCGATCGCTGTCCGCATCGCGGAATGAGATTGTCGCACGGCTTCGTCCGCGGCGAGGCACTGTCCTGCATCTATCACGGATGGAGCTATTCGCTGTCAGGCGGATGCATTCGCATTCCCGCACATCCCGATCTGGTGCCACCGGAAACCATCCGTGTCGCCGTCCAGCAGGTCGAAGAAGCGGGCGGTATCCTATGGGTAGCCATCGGACAACCGGCAACGCAGCCTCCGCAGCTCGACGAGCTCATACCCCTACGTTCTCTGAACGTGAAAACGGATATCGCGGCAATCGAGGCCGCAGCAGGGGCGAAGATCGACGCGAGAGGGCTGATCTGCTTACCTGAGTTTCCCTGGATCAGGCTGCTGTTAGCGCCCCAGGAGAAGCATACGCTCATCCTTCTCATGATCGACAGGGATCGCAGCCCGGCAGACCGTGTTGCGGCGTCTCGGATTGTCGAATCCCTCCGCCGTGCGGCGGAAGAGCGCCACAGGGAGATTGCAGAATGAAAGGCGGCGCGATGATCGACGAATGGTATCCGGTCGGCCTCTTCAGCCAGCTCAGCGAGAAAGGAAGCAAGACCCATCTGATGGGCAAGGCGATCGAGGTCGCGCGCAGTCAGGACGGAAATGCGCGCGTGGTGACGGACAATGGACGTCCCCTCCCCGTCCGCATCCGCTACGGCCATGTCTGGTCCTCCCTCGGGAACCCCGAGAAGGAGCTTTTCGCCATTCCGGAGGCCGATCAGCCGGGCCGCCGTTTCGTCGATGTCGGCGTGGTGCGCGTGCGCTGCTCGCCGCTTCGTGCCGTCGAGAACTTTCTCGATATCGCGCATTTTCCTTTCGTGCATACCGACATTCTCGGGGCGGAGCCGCATACGGAGGTCGAAAACTACAAGGTCGAAATCCGCGAGAGCGTGGACGAAGTCTGGGCAACGCAGGTGAAGTTCTACCAGCCGCAAGCTGCGAAATCGGCGTCCGGCGGCATTACGACTGAATATATGTATCGCGTGCCGGCACCGACCTGTTCGGTGCTCTATAAGACATGCCCTCCGCGCCCCAGCGAATGGGACGTGATAACCCTGTTCGTCCAGCCTCTTGCCGAAGACCTATGCGACGTTTGGCCGTGGATGGCGCTCTTCGATGACGAAACGCCGATGACCGATCTCATCCACTTTCAGCAGACGATCTTCCTGCAGGATCGCTCGATCCTCGAGAACCAGATCCCTTCACTTCTTCCGCTTGATCCCGGCATGGAAATTCCGACAAGGGCCGACCTCACCTCGGTCGCCTACCGGCGATGGCTCAAGCGCCACAACTATACCTACGGCGCACAGTTGGTCGCACAATGAAGCTCTACGACTATATTTTATCGCCAAGCTGCTACAAGGTACGGCTGATGGCCGCACTCCTGGGCATCAAGCTCGAAATCCGGTCGGTTGACTTTCATCCTGGCGCGGAGCATCGCGGGCCGGAGCTTATGGCGCTCAATCCGGCAGGTTCCATCCCGATCCTCGAGGATGGCGATCTTGTGCTCACCGAATCCTCGGCAATGCTTGCCTATCTCGCTGCCAATGCTGCGCCGGAATGGCTGGGCCAGAGTTCGCCGCGGGAGACGGCACGCGTGCAGCAATGGCTCTCCTTTTCACATCGCCTGACCGCGAACCTTGGCGGCGCGCGGCTTCATGAAATGCTTCTGCGTCCCGGGGACAGCAAGGTTTTGCAGGCTCAGGGGACCGCGGCGCTGCGCGAACTTGAAGCAGGCCTCTTCGAACAAAGCGAGCGCGGCATGCGGTTCCTTGCGGCGATCCACGCGACCATCGCCGATATCGCCTGCTTCCCCTACGTGGCGCTTGCGCCTGACGGCGGCATCTCGCTTGATCCCTACCCCTTGATCCGGCTCTGGATGCGCGCCATCCGCAGCCTGCCTGGTTTCATCGAAATGCCCGGCATTCACCGCCTGCACGAGCTGAAACCCGATCCGCATCCGGCGGGGGAGACATAATGGAATGACTGGTTATCTCCTGAAGAATTGTGCGGCCGTTATCATCAATGAAGGTAATGGGCTGAGCGTGCGCCGGAACGTGGATCTGCTCACCAAGGGTCCGGCAATCCAGGCGATCGGCGAGAACCTGTCGCTTAGCGCCTTACCCGAGGGCACCATCGTCCAGGACGCATCCGGCTGGTTCGTCTATCCGGGGCTCGTCAACACCCATCACCACTTCTTTCAGTGCTTCGTGCGCAACCGGGCCGAGCTCGACTGGACGAAGCTCTCCGTCATCGAATGGCTCGACCGGATCTATCCGATCTTCTCGCGACTGACGGAGGACTGCTTCTATCATTCTTCGGTCACCGCGATGGCCGAGATGATCAAGCATGGCTGCACGACCGCCTTCGATCATCAATATTGCTTTCCCCGCCATGCCGGAAAGCGTCTGATCGATCGCCAGTTCGAGGCGGCGGAATTGCTCGGAATGCGCTTTCATGCGGGGCGTGGCGGCAACACCCTGCCAAAATCCGAGGGTTCGACGATCCCGGACGCGATGCTCGAGACCACCGACGAATTCATCGCCGATTGCGCGCGCCTGATCGACAGCTATCACGATGCCGGTCCCTTCAGCATGCGCCAGGTGGTGGTCGCCCCCTGCCAGCCGGTCAATTGCTACCGCGAAACTTTCGTCGAGTCGGTCGCGCTGGCACGCGATCGTGGCGTGCAACTGCACACCCATGTTGGCGAAGGTGAAAGTCCGGTCATCGAGGCGCGGCATGGCATGCGCACGGTCGACTACTGCAGCGAATTGGGCTTTGCCGGCCCTGACACCTTCTATGCCCATTGCTGGGAACTGACGCATGACGAGCTCCGCAAAATGGCGGCAAGCGGCACCGGCGTCTCCCATTGCCCCGAGCCGGTCTATCTGGTCGGCGCCGAAGTCACCGACATCCCGGCGATGCAGGCCTTTGGCTTGCGCATCGGTCTTGGTTGCGATGGAGCCGCATCGAACGACAACTCGAACCTCATGCACTGCGTCCATTCCGCCTACATGCTGCAGTGCCTGACGGCTTCGACGCGCCAACACGCCGTTCCCGCCCCGCTCGACTTTCTGCAATATGCGACAAGCGGAGGCGCAAGCCTGCTCGGGCGCACGGATATCGGGCGTCTCGCCCCGGGCATGGCCGCCGACCTCTTTGCCATCGATACGCGGCGGATGGACTATGTCGGGACGCGGCACGACCCGCTGAGCCTGATCGCCAAGGTCGGGATCGGCATGCCCACCGATCTGACCATGATCAACGGACGCATCGTCTGGCAATCCGGTGAATTCACCGGACTGGATGAGGCCGCGCTGTTTGCTGCGGCCGAGGCGGCACTTGCAACAGTGGAATTCTGAAAAACCAAAAGGGGAACTGGGATGCAGAAGAATCTGACCCGTAGAACATTGATGAAGAGCGCGGCTATCGCAGGCCTCGCAACGGCCTTTACCGGCCGCTCCGCCTTTGCCGCGAACGAACCGCTCGGCATCACGCTCGTCGTGCCCTCGCCGATCGGCGATGTCGGCTGGGGACACGCGCTTGCGGCCGGCCTTGATCCGATCAAGGCCGGCTATGGCGACAAGGTCACGGTGACTGTGATCGAGAACATCGCCGAAGGCCCGGATGCGGACCGCATCATGAACAAGACCGTCGCCGACGGAAACCACTTCCTGATCGCCGGCTCGTTCGGCTATCAGAACGGCGCGCTGCAGATTGCCCGCCGCAACCCGAAGGTGACCGTCCTGCATGCCTCCGGCTTCCAGGTCGCACCGAATTTCTCGCCCTTTGCCGCCAAGTATTTTCAAGGGACCTATCTGCTTGGCATGGCGGCAGCCGCCGTTTCCAAGACGGGCAAGCTCGGTTCGGTCTCCGCCTTCGCCATTCCCGAACTGATCACGTCAATCAACGCCTTCACGCTCGGCGCGCAAGCCGTCAGGCCAGACATCGAGGTATCAGTCGTCTGGGTCAACTCCTGGTTCGATCCGGCCAAGGAGCAGGAGGCCGCCAAGGCTTTGATCTCGCAGGGCTGTGACGTGATCTTCTCGAACGCGCAGGATACGCCCTCGGTCATATCAGCCTGCGAGGCTGCCGGTGTCTACGCCTTCAATCTGAACTCCTCGATGAAGAAATATGCACCGAAGACCTATCTCGGCTGCATTTCCACCGACTGGTCGCCTTTCTTCAAGGCATCGGTCGATGCCCATCTCGCCGGCACCTTCAAAGGCGCCAACGCCTTCCTCGGTGTCGCGGACAAGGTCGTCGAAGTCGTCGACTGGAGCCCGGCGATCCCGGCAGACACCATGGCGAAGATCAAAGACGTCGAAGCGAAGATCGGAAGCGGCGGCTTCTCGCCGTTTACCGGCCCGATCATCAAGGCCGATGGCAGCGAGGGCGCGGCTTCGGGCGCGACACTGACGGATACGCAGATCGTCGCGATGGACTGGCATGTCAAAGGTGTGAAGACGCCTTTGCCGAAGTAATCAAATCATGACCATCCCGCTGCTGTCGCTGCGCGGCATCTCCAAAAGCTACGGCCAGGTCCATGCCAACCAGCATATCGATCTGGATGTAGCCCCGGGCTCGATCCATGCCATCCTCGGAGAAAACGGCGCCGGCAAATCGACGCTGATGAAGCTGATCTATGGCGTCGAACAACCAGACGACGGAACGATCGCCTGGCATGGGAAGCCGCTTAGCCTTGCCTCCCCCGCAGAGGCGAGGCGTACCGGCATCGGGATGGTCTTTCAGCATTTCTCCCTGTTCGAGAGCCTGACGGTTGTCGAAAATATCCGCCTGATCGTCTCCGGCCGCCAGGCCGAACTTGCGCGGCGCATCCGCACGCTGGGCGATGAATTTGGACTTGAAGTCGATCCGCTGGCCCATGTGCATGAACTGTCGGTCGGCGAGCGGCAGCGAGTTGAAATCATCCGATGCCTGATGACCGATCCGAAGCTGCTGATCCTCGACGAGCCGACATCGGTCCTGCCGCCGCAAGCCGTCGAGAAGCTGTTCGATACGCTGCGCCGGCTGCGCGACGGCGGCGTGTCGATCCTCTTCATCTCGCACAAGCTGGAGGAGATCCAGTCCCTGTGTGACCGTGCCACCATTCTGCGCGGCGGACGCGTGACCGGCCATGTGGATCCGCGCGAGCATGACGCCCATGACCTCGCCCGCATGATGATCGGCCGCGACATGCCGGAAGCAATACCCGCATTGCCTATGGTCGAGGGTGAAAAGCGTCTGGAGATCATTGGCCTCGATTACCGACCTGACGATCCCTTTGGCATGCCGCTCGCCACGATCAGCCTCAGCGTGCGCAGCGGCGAGATTGTCGGTATTGCTGGCATTTCTGGAAATGGGCAAAAAGAACTTGCCGCGCTGATTTCGGGGGAAACAACCCTGGCCCGCGACAAGCGCGACCAGATCTTCATGATGGGCCGAGATGTCGGCAACCTCGATGCCGCCAGTCGTCGAAAGCTTGGCTTTGCCTTTGTTCCGGAGGATCGGCTCGGGCATGGCGCGGTTCCCGAAATGTCGCTAACGCTCAATAGCCTGCTGACAGCCTATCCCTTGAAGCTCGTCAAGCATGGCCTCATCGACAGTGGGAAAGCAACCGACTTCGCAAACGAGTGCATCCGGGGTTATGACGTGCGCACGCGCGGTCCGGAGGCTGAAGCAGGCTCGCTTTCTGGGGGGAACCTGCAGAAGTTCATCGTCGGACGCGAAATCATGCTCGCCCCGAAACTGTTGTTTCTTGCACAACCGACCTGGGGCGTCGACGTCGGCGCGGCCTCCGCCATTCGCAAGCGGCTGATCGAGCTGCGCAATCAAGGCATGGCCATTCTCGTCATATCGGAGGAGCTCGAGGAATTGTTCGAGCTCAGCGACGTCATCCAGGTCCTTTACCACGGCACACTGAGCCCGCCGCTTGTCACCCGCGATACAAAACCTGAGGAAATCGGTCGATACATGATCGGTGCACAGCCCCAACGCGAAAAGGCATCCGCATGAGCAGCTCCTTTTCTGCAGTCCTCCCAACTATAGTCCGCCGCGAACGAGCCTCGTTCGCCGCAAAGCTGCTTGCACCGCCGATCGCCCTCACCATCACCATCGTACTCAATCTTGGCCTCTATATCGCGATGGGTCGCGATCCGGCAGCCGTGATCTATACCATGCTGATCGAACCATTCATCTCATGGGCCTCATTCTCGGAAGTCCTACTGAAGACTGGCCCCCTGCTTCTGATCGCACAGGGTCTCGCAATCGGCTTTCGCGCCAAGGTCTTCAACATCGGCGCTGAAGGCCAATTCATTCTCGGCGCAATCTTCGCCTCCGCCATACCCATCTGGATGCCACAGGCAACGGGCCAATGGATGTGGCCGGCGATGCTGCTGCTCGGCACTCTCGGCGGCGCTCTATGGGCGTCTCTCACTGCCTTCTGGCGCGTCAGGCTCAACGCCAATGAAATTCTCGTCTCATTGATGCTGAGTTTCGTTGCCGCGCAATTACTCAACTATCTTCTTCTCGGCCCATGGAAAGATCCGAACGGCTTCAATTTCCCGCAGTCGGTCATGTTTCAATACGACGCCATGGTACCGATCCTGTTTGAGGGGACCCGCGTCAATGTCTCGCTTCTCCTTGCTGCCGGTCTGTCGATTGCGGCATGGATCTTCATGCAGAAGAGCTTCGCCGGATATAAATTGCAGGTCGGCGGACTGGCGCCCCGGGCGGCGAGCTATGCCGGCTTCAAGGAGAGCTGGGCAATCTGGCTTTCGCTGATTATTGGCGGAGCGGCAGCCGGACTTGCGGGCGCCGCTGAGGTTGCCGGTCCGCTTGGCCAGCTACAGCGTTCGATCTCGACCGGATATGGATACGCGGCAATCATCGTTGCCTATCTTGGCGGCCTCAATCCAATCGGCATCGTCATCTCCGCGATCATCATGGCAGCACTCTACATCGGTGGCGATAACGCCATGGTCTCCGCCAATCTGCCAATTGCAGCCGTCCGCGTGTTCCAGGGCAGCCTGCTCCTCATCTATCTCATTGCCGTCGCCTTCGTGCGCTATCGCATCGTCTGGCGCCCTATACCAGCCCGGAGCGCATCATGAGCGCCGTCGAGTTCATTCTTGCCGGCATGCTGGCAGCCGCAACGCCGTTTCTGCTCGCAGCCTTGGGCGAACTTGTTGCTGAGCGCGCGGGCGTCTTGAACCTCGGCGTAGAAGGCTTGATGGCGGTTGGTGCCGTCATTGCGTTCATTGTCGTTTATCATGGTGGTGGCCATCTTCTTGCTTTTCTTGCGGCCGGTCTCGGAAGTGCGCTCCTCTCCATGATTTTTGCCGGTATCACACTGGGCTTCAATGCAAACCAGGTTGCAGCCGGTCTTGCCCTCGGCATTCTCGGCCAGGGCCTCTCGGCGCTGTTCGGCAAGAGTTATGAGAGCTTGACCGTCACCACCTTGCCAAAGATCGCAATTCCCGGGCTTTCGGAAATTCCAGTTGTCGGAGGCCTTTTCAGCCAGGATATCGTCGTCTGGATCTCGCTTGTCGCGACGATCGGCATATGGGCGATGTTTGCCTTCAGCAAGGTCGGTCTTGTCCTTCGCGCTGTCGGTGAAAATCCGAAAGCCGCGCATGCAATCGGCTATCCGATTGTCCCGATCCGGTTCGCGGCGGTTACGTTTGGTGGCGTGATGGCCGGCTTTGCAGGTGCGTATGCCTCGACGATCTATACGCCACTCTGGGCGGACGGCATGATTGCCGGGCGAGGCTGGATTGCCATTGCCCTCGTTGTCTTTGGGACCTGGCTGACATCCAGGATTTTCTTGGGCGCCTGCCTGTTCGGTGCGGTATCGCTGATGGGTCTCGCCGCGCAGGCCAGCGGGCTCGCAATTTCCTCGCAATTGCTTGCATGCCTGCCCTATCTCGTGACGATCATCGTCCTTGGCGTCATCTCCGTAGATCGCCGCCTCTTGAAGCTCAATGGCGTCGCCTCGCTCGGCGAACCGTTTGAACGCTAGCAAAGTGCATAGACGGAGATTTCCATATCCGCAGGCTGCTGCGGCTGACCATTTTTGAAATGCAGGTGGCGGGCAGCAAAAATCCGTCGATTAAGAATTTCCTTCGCTTGCCTTAAGGGCGGCAATACCGGCATTCTTCTTGCTTCTGACAATTCATGAGCTCTCCCTGAGAGGGCGTGTTCGCTGGTTCAGAACAAGGAGGCCTTCCATGACCCCGTCCGATGCTCAAAATATAGCCCCGCCCAGCGAGCCGGTACTGTCGGTACGTGACCTGACAGTCAGCCTCCCGAAGAACATGGAACGCGTGCATGCGGTTCAGGATATCTCCTTCAATCTGATGCCAGGTGAGATCCTTTGCATCATCGGTGAATCCGGCTCGGGGAAATCGGTGACCGCGAACGCGATCATGGGCCTGCTGCCATCCATCATAAAAGTAACGGCGGGCACGATCTGCTTCAAGGGCACGGATCTCGTGAGCGCCGACGACGCCACCCTCAGAAGCCTCAGGGGACGGGCCGTTTCGATCATTTTCCAGGACCCGCTCTCAGCACTCAATCCGCTGATGACGATCGGCGACCAGATCATCGAGGTTCTCGATGCTCATAAGATCGGCACGCCGGAAAGCCGGCGGCAGAAGGTGAAGGAGTTGCTCGGCGAAGTCGGCCTGCCCGATCCGGATCTTCTCCAGCATCAATATCCCTTCCGGCTATCGGGCGGGCAGCGGCAGCGCGTGATGATCGCCATGGCGCTGGCGCTCGATCCGGACGTGCTGATCGCCGACGAACCGACCACGGCATTGGACGTGACGACGCAGGCCCAGATCCTCGAATTGATCCGCAAGATACAGGCGCGCAAGAAGATGAGCGTCATGTTCATCACCCATGATTTCGGGGTGGTCGCCGAGATTGCCGACAGGGTGATCGTCATGGAAAAGGGTCACCTCGTCGAACAGGGACCGGCAGCGCAGGTGCTCAATGCGCCTGTTCATCCCTACACGCAGCGTCTCATCGCGGCCGTTCCCCGCATGACCACCGCCAACCGCGAAACCATTGCCGAGGCGCCCGTGGTGCTAGAGGTTGATAAGCTCAACAAGACCTATCGATCGGGAAGCGGCTTCCTGTCGAAATCGCGGACGGTGCAGGCGGTCAACGACGTCAGTTTCTCGATCCGCAAGGGACGCACATTGGGTGTGGTCGGTGAATCCGGCTCCGGCAAATCCTCGCTCGGCCGCGTCCTGCTGAAGCTTTTGAGCTCGGACAGCGGTCGGATTCTCTTCGATGGCCGCGATATCGCCCCGCTGTCAGACGATGAGTTCCGGCCATTGCGCCCCTATATCCAGATGATCTTTCAAGACCCATTCGCCTCGCTGAACCCGCGCCATACGATCGGCCGCATTCTCACCGTCGGACCGATGGCGCACGGCCTGCCGATGCACGAGGCCAAGACGAAGGCGCTGCGTCTTCTCAAGCGCGTCGGCCTCGACGAAGGCGCCTTCGACCGCTTTCCCCATGAATTCTCCGGCGGCCAGCGCCAGCGCATCGGCATCGCTCGTGCCTTGATGTTCGATCCCGTGCTGCTGGTGGCTGACGAAGCCGTTTCCGCTCTCGATGTCTCGATCCAGGCGCAAATCCTCAAGCTTCTTGCGGAAATCCAGCAGGATACCAAAGTGGCGATGATCTTCATTACCCACGATCTTCGCGTCGCCAGCCAGATCTGCGACGAGGTCGCCGTCATGTACAAGGGCGAGATCGTCGAATATGGTCCGCCTTCGCAGATCTTCCGCGCGCCGGCGCATACCTATACCCAAAGCCTGCTGGCCGCCATCCCCGGCAGCGACTGGGAAGCCGTCGGCTGAAACGGCCACCAAACGAAGCGCGGGCCGCGCCGGATGCGGCCGCTTCTGCCCAATTACCACCATTCGTGCACGTCCCAGTGGCGATTGATGCCTGAGAAACAGGCAGCCTTGCATGCTGATTAATTTTTATCTGATCGGGCGAAAAAATAGTTGCATTTATCCACTATCCGTCCTTTCATGGCATAAAGTTCCAGCGACGATCCGCCGCAGACGACCATGAACCTGCCTCCGCATGAAGGGTGGCGGAGCGGTGTTTTGTTGCCTTTCAAGGGTTCCGAGCCATGCCGCCGACCAAGGCCCCGCCAACTTCCGTGAAGGACATCGATATCGATGTCCTGGAGGATACGCTGAGCTTTTACATCCGCAGTATCAACCTCGCCGTTTCGCGTGATCTGGACGAAAAGCTGGAAGGCTTGGACGTGGCGCGCGGAACGGGAAAGATCACCACCCTGTTCCTGGTCGACGACAATCCGGGAATCCGGCCCTCCACCATTGCCCAACTCATCCTGAAAGACCGCTCCGCGACCGGCAGGCTGATCGAGCAGATGGAAGCGCATGATCTCCTTACGCGCGAGACATCGGCGGACGACAGCCGGGCCCAGGAACTCTACATCACGGACAAGGGTCACGAATTGGCGAAGCGCGTGCGTGCCATCGTCACCAAACAGTCACGCGAATTCTTTTCCGACATCACCGACGAAGAACACAGGCTGCTGATAGACATTCTGCGCAGAACCTACCGGCGCATCGTCGCACAATCGTGAGCCGGCGAACCATGGGAGAGCGGGCATGAGCATAAGTGAGGAACGGGTCGCAATGATATCCGGCGCCAGCCGGGGGATCGGCGCAGCACTCGCCGAGGAACTTGCCGGCAAAGGCTGGCTGCTTTCGCTCGGCATGCGCAAGCCGGTCATGCCCGCCTGGGCCGACCCCGCGCGCGTCGCCGTCCTTGCTTATGATGCCACGGACGCGGATGCTTCGGTATCATGGACCAAAGAGACGCTTCGCACTTTCGGCCGCATCGACGCTGTTGTCGCCAATGCCGGCATTGGCCTCGCGAAGACCGTGATCGAAGCCGATGATGCCGACCTCGACGATCTGCTCGAAGTGAACGTCAAGGCACCGCGAAGACTTGCAAAATCCGCGTGGAGTGCCCTTGCTTCAAGCGGTCACGGCCGGGTCATCATCGTCGCTTCGCTTTCGGGCAAGCGGGTGAAATCCGCGAACTCCGGCCTCTATGCCGTCTCCAAATTCGCGGCCGTCGCGCTGGCCCATGCCATACGCCACACCGGCTTTGATCTTGGCATCCGCGCCACCGCCATCTGCCCCGGCTTCGTCGCGACCGACATGGCGCGCGGCCTTACGAGCAAGCCCGATAGCGAGATGACAGATCCACGCGATCTCGCCCGCATCATTTCCATGCTGATCGACCTTCCGAACGAGGCAAGCGTCGCCGAATTCACCATCAATTGCCAGTTAGAGGAGTCTTTCTGACCATGCCCGGCCCCTATGTGGTCCCTGTTCACGGGGATGCGGAACTGCCCAAGGAAGTCGACGTCGTCGTCATCGGCGGTGGCATCATCGGCACCTCGACGACGCTGGAACTGGCCGAACGCGGTCTGCGGGTCGCGCTTTGCGAGAAGGGTGGCATCGGCCAGGAACAATCGAGCCGCAACTGGGGCTGGGTGCGCATTTCCAGGCGCGATCCGCGCGAAGTGCCCCTCATGGCCGAGGCCCTGCGCATTTGGAGCACGCTCGACAAGCGTACCGGCCGCGACACCGGCTACAAGCGCGCCGGCATCATCTTCACCTGCGCTGACGACAAGCAATATGCCGATCACGAGCGCTGGAACCGCAATCTGGAAGGCTACCAGCTGGAAAGCCGCATGATCAGCGGTGCCGAATTCAAGACCCTCTTTCCCGGTGCGCAGATGGACCTCAAGGGTGCGCTCTTTACCGCCGCCGACGGTCGCGCCGAGCCGCAGCGAGCCGCCCCCGCCATTGCCGAGGCCGCCCGCGACAAGGGAGCTTCCATTCTGACCGAATGCGCCGTGCGTGGCATCGAGACGGCCGGCGGCCGCATTTCCGGCGTGATCACCGAGCGAGGCCCGATCGCCTGCAAGGCCGTCGTACTTGCCGGCGGCGCCTGGTCCAGCCTGTTTGCCGGCATGTTCGGGCTCGATCTGCCGCAGTTGAAGGTGATGAATTCCGTGTTGCGCACCAAGCCTCTGGAAGGTGGCCCGGAGCAAGCCATCTGGGCGAGCGGCTTTGCCCTGCGCAAGCGCCAGGATGGCGGCTACACGATCGCTTCTGGCCACGAAAACATCGTGGACATCGTGCCGAGTTCCTTCCGCTACGCCGGCAAGTTCCTGCCGGCGCTGAAAAAGGAGTGGCGCTCGCTGAACTTCCGCGTCTCCGGCCGGTTCTTCGACGAAGCCCGCATTCCCAATCGCTGGGCAATGGACGAGGCAAGTCCCTTCGAATATTGCCGCGTCCTCGATCCCAAACCCTCCACCAAGCTTTCGAACGCGGCGCTCGCCAATCTCAAGAAAGCCTTTCCGGTTTTCGAGAAGGCCGAGATCGCCCAGTGCTGGGCAGGCTATATCGACGTGACGCCGGATGCCGTGCCGGTGATCGATGCGATCGACAGCATTCCCGGCTTCCATATCGCCACCGGTTTTTCCGGCCACGGCTTCGGCATAGGGCCGGCGGCCGGACGGCTGATGGCCGACGTCGTCACCGGCAAGCCACCGGTGGTCGACCGCAAGAATTTCCGTTTTTCCCGCTTCCACGACGGTTCGAAGATCGAACTCATCAGTGGTTTCTGACCTGTCCGAACCAAGAAGACAGTACAACAACGAGAGAAACGAAAGAGAAGAACAGCCGAAATCCTACCAACAAAAAGGGGAACGATCATGTCCGATGCAAATGACACCATCCTCCTGAAACCAACACGACGCCAGGCATTGACCATGATGGCGCTCGGTGCCTCCGGGCTGATCATGCCCAATATTCTCGGTCGCAGCGAAGCTTTCGCGGCACCGCCTGCCAAGCCGACCGGCCAGCTCGTCATCGGCTTTTCACAGGAACCGACCGTCTTCAATCCGCACCTGATACATATCGAAGTTGATGAAGGCATCCATTTCAGCGTCTTCGATCCGCTCTTTACCGTCACTCCTGACGGCAAATTTGCTCCCGCGCTTGCAACCGAAGTCCCAACCGTCGAAAACGGCGGCATCTCGGCCGATGGCCTTAACTGGAAGATCAAGCTGCGCGACGGCGTAAAGTGGCATGACGGCACGCCGTTCACCGCCGAGGACGTCAAGTTTACCCTGGAGCTGATGGTTGACCCGAACTTCCGCAGCTGGCGCAAGACGGGCCACGAGTTCGTACGCGACCTGACCGTTGTCTCGCCGACCGAAATCTCCTGGCGGATGGAGAAGGCGTTTGCGCCCTACCCGTCGATCCTTGCCGCCACCTTCATCGTGCCAAAGCATATCCTCGGCGCGGAGAAGGACAAGAACAACGCACCCTTCAACAATGCACCCATCGGCACCGGCCCGTTCAAATGGGTCGAGCGCATCGCCGGCGACCACATCACGCTCGCGGCCAATACCGACTACTTCGGCGAAGGCCCCTATCTCGAAACCCTGGTCTACAAATATATCCCCGACCTGACGGTTCTATATACCCAGTTCAAGACCGGCGACATCGACGTCGCTGGCCTGCAATGGATCACCCCGGATCACTATGACGAAGCCAAGGGACTGGATGGCAAGGTCGTCGCCGTCGTTCCGGCCGCAACCGTCGAATCCGTCGGTTTCAACATGGAGCGGCCGCAGTTCAAGGATCCTGCGGTGCGCGAGGCGCTCTACTACGCGATCGACAAGCAAACGATCATCGACGCACTCTATTACGGCCTGCCGGCGCCGACCGAAAGCTACATGCCGCAGCAGTCCTTCTATTACAATCCGGACCTGCCGAAGCAGGAATTCAGCACCGACAAGGCCAAGAAGCTCCTGGACGACGCCGGCTGGAAGCCCGGCGCCGATGGCATTCGCGTCAAGGATGGTGTCAGGCTTTCCTTCACCAACTCGACCACCGCAGGCAATCATATCCGCGAGCAGGTGCAGCAGTTCATGCAGCAGACCTTCAAGGATATCGGCGTGGAACTCACCATCTCCAACCTGCCGCCGGCGGTCATGTGGGGCGACTACTGGATGATGTCGAAGTTTGATTCCGTCATCGTCGGCATCAACTTCCTGACGGGCTCGGATCCCGACACCTCGGATTACTTCCGCTCGAGCGCGATCAGCGCCACGGGCGGCGCGGGCCAGAACACCTGGCAATACGCCAATCCGGAGGTCGACAAGCTCCTGACGGAAGGTGGCCAGATCTTCGTGCCGGAGGAACGCAAGAAGGTCTACCAGAAAATCCAGGAGATCATGCGCCACGATCTGCCGTTCCTGCCGCTTTTCCAGTATGCGACCGTGCGCGGCCATAAGGTGGGGGTCGAAAACGTCACTCCCAACATCAACGTGCGCATCGATAGCTGGAATGTGGGCACCTGGTATTGGGCCAAGGCATAGGCTGCTTGTTCCAGCCCTTCGGCCAAGGCGCCGAAGGGTTGGCCACTTCCCATTCCGCAACCATCGGAGACGAATGCTATGTTGCGCTATCTCCTGAGCCGCCTGTGGCAGAGCCTGGTGTTGCTGCTCCTCGTATCGATGATCGGCTTCGCCGTCCTTACCCTCGCTCCCGGCGGTCCGCTGTCGCAATATACGCTGACGCCAGGCATGACCAAGGAAGCGCTCGACAGGATCGCAGCCCAGATGGGCCTCGACCGACCGCTGCCGATCCAGTATCTCGACTGGCTGAGACATCTGCTGATGGGCGACTGGGGTCGCTCGTACCGTGACAACCAGCCGGTGCTGTCGATCATTTTCGGCCATCTCTTCGCCACGCTGCTGCTGATGGGCACATCGATGGTGATCTCGATCGCGGTCGGTACCTGGATCGGCATCAAGGGGGCAACCCGCCGCTATTCCATCTTTGATTATAGCGCCACCGTCGGCGCTATGGTGGCGCTATCGATACCGACCTTCTGGTTCGGTCTCGTCGCCATCTATATCTTCTCGCTGAAGCTGAAATGGCTGCCGGCCGGTAACATGTATACGGTCGGCAATGGCTCGCTCGGTGACTATGCGATCCATCTGATCATGCCGAGCCTCGTGCTTGCGCTTGTCAATATCGCAGTCTGGAGCCGCTACATGCGCACCGCCACGCTCGAGGTCATCAACCAGGATTTCGTGCGCACCGCCAAGGCCAAGGGCCTCTCGCCCCGGCGCGTCCTGATGCGCCATGTCGTCGGCAATGCGCTATTGCCGATGATCACGCTTGCCGGCCTGCAATTGCCGACCATTCTCGGCGGTGCTCTGGTGGCGGAGACCGTCTTCACCTGGCCGGGAATGGGGCGGCTTTTCCTCGATAGCCTCGGCTACAGCGACTACCCGGTCGTCATGGGCCTCCTGATGTTTTCGGCAATCTTCGTGCTGATTGGCAATCTGCTTGCGGATCTGCTCGTCGCCTTCGTCGATCCGCGCGTCCGGCTTGGTTAGGAGAAACGCCATGTCTTCCTCCTCCCCCGCAACCCTTTCGCAATCACTGTTCTCGCATTCGCGCTGGTGGCAAAACCGTACCTTGCGCCGTTTCGTCCGCCACAGGCTCGCACTCCTCGGCGTGGCCATGATCACGCTCATTGTCCTTGCCTGCCTGCTGGGGCCGTCGCTGCTTCCCTATGACGAGCTCTATATCGACCTGCGTGCCCGGTTCGCGCCGCCCTTTACGGCCGGCTACCATATTTTCGGCACCGACCCGCTCGGACGCGACGTTGCCGTGCGCCTGTTCATGGCGGGCCGGATTTCACTGCTCGTCGGTTTCTTCGCGATGGTGCTCAGCACCTTGATCGGCACGGTGATCGGCATCGTGGCCGGCTATTACGGCGGGCGTATCGGGATATTGCTGATGCGCTTCGTCGACGCCTTTCTGTCCTTTCCCAGCATATTCCTGCTATTGACGCTGGCCGCCTTCATCAAGCCGAGCCCCTTCATGATCACCGTCATAATAGCGGTGACAAGCTGGATGGAGACCGCTCGCATCGTCGAGGCGGAGGTGCGATCGCTGCGCGAACGCGATTTCGTGCTCGCCGCGCGCATGCTCGGCCTCTCCAACAGATGGATCATGTTTCGCGAACTGCTGCCAAACGCCGTCGGCCCGATCATCGTCGCCGCCACGCTGACGGTCGCCCGCGCCATCCTGCTTGAAGCCTATGTCAGCTTCCTCGGCTACGGCATCCAACCTCCCCTCCCGAGCTGGGGCAATATGCTGAACGGCGCGCAGCAATATCTCGCTAGCGCACCGTGGCTCGCCATTGTCCCCGGCGTCGCCATCACGCTCGCCGTCACCAGCTTCAACTTCATCGGCGACGGCCTGCGCGATGCGCTCGATGCCCGAAGCGATCTGCACTGAGGATGTGGGATGACGAAATTCTCGCCGTTCAAAACAACCCTGTGGTACGCCACCGCGGCACCCGCTCCCGAGACCGTGGAGCTGCTGGGCACGATCAAGGCAGATGTCTGCATTGTTGGCGGTGGCTATACGGGGCTGACCACCGCTCTTGAGCTTGCAAAGAGCGGCGTAAGCGTCGTGCTTCTCGAAAAGGAAGAAGTCGGCTTCGGCGGTTCCGGCCGCAACGCCGGGCACTGCACTCCGACCTTCACCCATTACAGCCTGCCGGAACTGCGCTCCATGCTGGGTGAGCCTTGGGCTGAACGATTGATTGCTCGACAGACGCGTGCCAACGACCAGGTCTCCAGCATGATCCGACAGTACCAGATCCAATGCGAATGGCAGCAGAACGGCTATGTCATGGGAGCGCTCTACCCCGGTCTGATGAAGACAATCGAGGAAAAGGTTCGTACCTACAATGCCGTCGGCGCCAAAACCCGGGCCATCGGCAAGGACGAGGTTGCCGCGATCACGGGCAGCCCGCGCTTCCACGGCGGCTGGCTGCATGAGGAGGCGGGGCATCTCAATCCCCTCGGCTATTCCCGCGGTCTCGCACGCGCGGTCCTGCAGGAAGGCGGCGTCATTCACACCAGCTCACCGGTGACGGGATGCGAGCGCGAGGCGGGCGGCTGGGCGGTCAGCACGCCGAAAGGGAAGGTCATTGCCGACAAGGTGATCTTCGCGACGGGCGCCTATACCGTCGGCGGCTGGCCGAAGCTGGATCAGACCTTCAAGATCCAGAGGGTCTTCGTCGCCGCTACCCAGCCGCTTTCCGACGACGAGCGGCTGTCGGTGCTGCCGCGCAACACCACCATCCATGATGGGCGTGGCGATATCTATGTCTACAAATACAATGCCGAAGGCCGGATCGTCGCCTCCATGTTCCCAATGGGACGGCGCGGCCGCGACATGGATTATACGCGACAGGTCATGAGCGACCGGCTCAAATGGCTGCATCCGCAGATCAAACAGGAGATCCGCTGGGAATATTTCTGGTTTGGCGAGCTGGACATGCAGTACCGCACCATTCCACGCCTCTACGACCTCGCACCAGGCGTCGTGGCGCTGACCGGCCTGTCCGGCCGCGGCGTGCCGACGGGCAGCATCCTCGGCGGCATCCTGTCGGAATGGGCCAGCGGCGTGCCGGAAAAGGATCTGTCGCTGAAGCTGGAGCCGCTTTCGGCGGCCCCCTTCTATATGAATTACGGTCCCAAACTTACGCTACGCTATTATCGTATTTCAGATTGGATCAAGACCAAACTGGCCGGCGCTCCCCTGCCGCCGCATGCCTGACCGCTGCCAACATCCTCGGTATCCGGAGAAGGCAAGGTTCAATGCCCGGGCCAGATTACGACATCCTCGATCATGTCGATCTGACGACCGGCCCGAACGCAAGCAAGCTGTGGGAGATTGGCCCTGAGGACGGACGCTCTTGAACGTGTCGGTTACCTTTCCGATCAAACTATCTGGCGAAGCGTTCCGGTCGGAAGGCGGCCAGAAGCGGATGACGCTTGCCAGTAGCGATCTCGTCGGCGAGCAGTTCGCCGGCGATCAGGCCAAGAGTGGCGCCGCTATGGCTGAATGCAACGAAATAGCCCGGGATCGTCTGCAATTCGCCGAAAACCGGCTCGCCGTCGCCAGGGATGGGCTTGGGACCGACGCCATAGTCGCCGATTTCGAGCTTCGGATTTCCTTCCAGCACCTTCGAGGCTTCCTGCAGCAACCCTTCGAGTGTCGAAGGCTTGATTTCGTAGCTACCATCGGCCTTTACGATGACCTCTTCTTCCGACCAGGCTGAATCCAGCGCAAAGGCACCCTCAGGGGTCGGGCGGATGGCAACGCGCGGCGTATTCAGCACGGCCTTCAGCGGATGCTTGATTGGTTTCGTCCGAACGAGAAGCGCGATCGGCGTATCGTCGCCGATGTGCGGGCCGGCTTCCGCAACGATTGCCGGCACCTCGCCGCCTGCCGCCAGCAAGACAGCATCGGCCGCCCAACGGGCGCCACTCGCAGTCGTGACGCCGCGGGCGCGACCATCCTCTACCTTGACAGCCACCCGGCCGACATCGGTGACGATTTCGCCGCCCAAAGACCGGAACTCCTCGGCCAGAACGCCGATCAGGGATGGCAGATCGACCCAGCCTTCGCCCGGATTGAAGATAGCACCCTGCCGCGTCACAGAACGAGGGTCGACGCCCGGCGTCGCTTTCGCAATCTCACCCGGCGTCAGCAATTGCGCGTGATAGCCAAGATCACGCTCGTAATCGAAGACGGCGGCAATGTCGTTATCGGCTTCGTCGGCATCCCAGGTCAGGCCGCCGTCAAAACGCAGCCATGCCGCATCAGGATATCTGGCGGAAAGTGTGCGATAGCGGTCGATGCCGGCCAGACGCAACCGATGATAGGCATCGGAGCGGCGCCTCGCAGAATTGAGCCAGGCGAGCGAGCGGCCCGATGCGCCATTTGCCAGCGGGCCGTCGTTGATCAACGTTGTCTGAACGCCAAGCCGCGCCAGATGAACGGCACAGGAAACCCCGAAGATACCGCCGCCGACAACAACGACTTTCGAAGGACGAGTGGGAGCATGCATGTTGGAAAACCTTGTCAGTAGGGAATGTTGTGATCGAAGGGCCGTCTTAATTCTCGCCGGCCCTGTTTGTCAGAGCACCTCGGCGAGGAAGCGTTTCAGCCGCTCGCTTTGTGGATTGTCGAAGATCTGTTGCGGTGGGCCGGCTTCAACGATGCGGCCTTCATCCATGAAGACGACCTGGTCGGCGACCCTGCGAGCAAACCCCATCTCGTGGGTAACGACCGCCATGGTCATGCCCTGGCGCCCGAGACTGGCCATCAGGTCGAGAACCCCCTTCACCAGCTCCGGATCGAGTGCGCTCGTGACCTCATCGAAGAGGACGACTTCCGGATCCATGGCAAGAGCGCGGGCGATGGCGACGCGCTGCTGCTGGCCGCCGGAAAGACCGGCGGGGCGGTGATCCTTGCGCCCGGCAAGCCCCACTTCCGCAAGGCGGGTCTCGGCAATCCGCCGCGCCTCGCCCTTCGGCATCCCCTTGATCTTCGTCAGCGACAGCATGACGTTTTCAAGCGCCGTGTGGTCCGGAAAAAGATTGAAATGCTGGAACACCATGCCGACGCGGCGACGCAGACTTTCCGGTTTCATGGACAGGATGCTTTCGCCATCGAGCTCGATGGCGCCGCGCTTCGGCTCCACCAGCCGGTTCAGACACCGCAGCAGCGTCGATTTGCCCGAGCCGGACGGCCCGATGATGCAGGTCACCGTGCCTCTCGCTATATCGAGATCGATGCCCTTCAATACTTCGAGATCGCCATAGGACATGCTGAGATCGCGGATTCTGACGGCGCCGCCCTTGAAGCGTGGCCCGGTATCCTTCGGCGTCTGCGTGTCTGAAGCAGCCTCCAGTTCGCCGACTTCAACAAGACCGCTCGTGGCGCCGGAACCGCGACCCTGACGCCCGAGACGCAGACGCGCGTCGATATAATTGACGAGATGCGTCAGCGGCACGGTGATCACCAGATAAAAGACGCCGGCAAGCAGCAGCGGCGAGAGGTTGCCTGTGACCACGGCTTGGTCCTGGCCGACGCGGAAGATCTCGCGTTCGGAGGCAAGCAGCCCCAGAAAATAGACAAGGCTCGAATCCTTGACGTTGCCGATGAACTGGTTGACGAGCGCCGGCAGGACGCGCCGCACTCCTTGCGGAATGACGATCAGCCGCATCCCCTGCCCATAACTCATGCTAAGCGCGCGGCAGGCCTCCATCTGACCGCGCTCGACACTTTGAATGCCCGATCGAAAGATCTCGCCGATATAGGCGCCTGCGATAAGGCTGAGCGCGATGATGCCGAGCGGAAAGGGCGATGGGCCGAAGATCTCGCGGCCGATGCGGGCAAAGCCCTGGCCGATGATGAGGATCGTCACGATCGCCGGCAGGCCGCGAAAAATATCGGTATAGATGCGGGCCGGCAGGCGCAGCCAACGGGACTGCGAAATGCCCATGACGGCGAGCACCATGCCGATGATGACGCCAAGCACGGTGGACGCCGCCGCCAGGATGAGAGTGTTCTTCAGTCCGACCGTAATCATACTCGGCAGGACTTCTGCCATCGCATCCCAATCCAGGAAGCTACGACGGAGGTTTTCAAGCCAATCCATTCAAATTCCCCATGAAATTCGCCAGGCAGCTAAATGCCGCCGCCCGGCAAACCGGACGGCGGCGCGGCCTTACTTCTTGGGAAGATATTGATCGGGCATCGGCGAGCCGGGGAACCACTTCTCATAGAGCGTCTTCCAGGTGCCGTCCTGCATGGCTTCGTGCAGCGCCTTGTTGAGCGCCAGACGGAAGGCGTCGTTGCCCTTGTGGACGACGAAGCCCGCCGGTGCATCGAAGGATGGGATATTCACCGCAATCTTCAATGCCGGATAGCGCTCGCCATATTGTTTGGCTGCTTCATAATCGAGGAAATGCGCGTCGACGGTGCCGTTGTTCAGCGCCGCGACGGCAGAATTGTTGTCCGGAAATTTGACAAGATCGGTGCCTGCGAAATTCTTCGCAGCGTAGATCTCCTGCAAGGTGCCCTGCACGACGCCGAGGCGTTTGCCCTTGAGGCCGGTTGCATCCTTGATCGAGGTATCCGATGTCAGAACCGAGAGATAGCCGGCGAGATAACCATCGGAGAAATCGACCGTTTTCTTACGTGCCTCGGTGGTTCCGATCGCGGCAACGGCGACGTCGAAGCGCTGGTTGGCGACCGACGGCAGCAGGGCCGAGAATTCCTGGCCGGTGAACGTCACCTTGTCCTTGGGAAAGCCCATGCGCGAAACGACATTCAGAAAGAGTTCGATATCGAAGCCGGTGAATTGGCCATCGGCCGTCGTGAAGGTGTAGGGCTTGGAATCTCCCATCGTACCGACGCTGATGACGCCCGGATCGATCAGATTGTAGGGATTATCGGCGGCGACCGCCGGGCCAACGCTTGCTGCGACGAGATAGGCCAGCGCGCCAGCGCGCAGAGGCGCGGCTATGGCCGAGAAAATACTGAATAATTTCATGTTCGTTCTCCGCTCTGAAGGATGCTCTTATCGGCATTCGTGCATGCGCGTCCGTATTCCCCGACCATATATCGGCAAGAGATTATCTGGACAAGAGACCGGTATCATGCAAAAAGAGACCGGTCTCAATGCTATTTGTTAACTTCAGATTGACCGTCCGTCAACAACTCTTGTAATCGTCATCCCATGGAAGAGCCCCTCACCTCGAAACGCTCCGTTACAGTCGCCGATGTTGCCAGGGCAGCGAATGTCTCGAAGGCCACCGCGGCTCGTGTGCTCGGCGGCTACGGCGTCGTCAGCGACAAGGTTCGCGAGCAGGTGCTTGCCGCTGCCGCGGCGCTCGAATACCGGCCAAACGAACTTGCCCGTAGTATGACGACAGGTAAATCCGGCATCATCGGGGTTGTGGTCGGCGATATCGAAAATGCCTTCTTCAGCCTTGCCGTCCGAGGAATCAGCGATGCCGCGCGCATGGCCGGCTTCAATGTGATCATTGCCAATTCCGGTGAAGAACTCGATACGGAAAAGTCAGCGGTCGACCTGCTCATCGGCAAGCGCGTCGATGGATTGATCGTGACGCCGGCGCGCTGCGACCAGATGGGGCATCTTCGGGACATACGTCGCGTTGGCGTGCCGCTCGTTCTGTTTGACAGAAGCATTCCGGAGCTGGGCGTCGATGCGGTGACCGGCGATGATTTTGACGCGGCCATGATCGCCACCCGCCATCTTCTCGATATGGGGCATCGGCGGATCGCCTATATATCGGCGATGGATGCCGAGAGCGAACTCCTTGGCGATAGCCGCAGCATTTCCAATTCCGCAGTGCGCGAACGCGTGGAAGGCGTGCTGAAGCAGCAGGCTGATGCCGGCATTGAGACGGCTCGATATTACGTGCGGCTTGGCGCAACCAATCAGCCCAGGACTGACGCTGTCGTCAAGAGCTTGCTGCAGGACATGGCGCCGCCGACCGCCCTCATCGCATCAGACAGTCTCGTCGGACTTAGGATCTTCAAGACCCTGCAGACACTGGGATTGTCCATACCGCGCGATATATCGATGATCTCTTTTCTGGATGCGGACTGGACGACCGTCACGACACCGCCGATTACCGTCGTCGACCAGCCTGTCTACGAGATGGGCAAGAAGGCGGCCGAGCGTCTGATCTCGCGGCTGAACGGCAAGGATCTGCCTGTCGAGCGAATTGCCATCAAAACGAGCCTGATCAAACGCGGATCGGTCGCCTCCCCATCCCGCAACGGTCAATAACGTCTCGCATCGTGAGTTACGGCGCGGATATGATTGCGATGACGCGCCATGCAATTGCTTACGCCATCATGGGCTGCGTCAATCGACTTCGTCACCCGGCGTAAGATCTTCTGCGTAGGAGCATTGCTCTAAAACCTCGGCGGCTTTCTGCTGGCTGAGCGATGGGCGGCGATGACGGTATTGGCCATCAGCATGGCGATCGTCATCGGACCAACACCGCCCGGAACCGGCGTGATGGCGGCCGCGACTTCGGAAGCTTCGCCATAGGCGACATCGCCCACCAGCCGCCGCTTGTTTCCCGTCGATCACTGTTGCGAGCGTCATCACTCACCCCATGCGCTCGGAGGCATAGGACCCCGGACTTGCCGGGAAGACGACGGTGCGGTTGCCGTTGAGGAAGGTGCGGAAATGGATATGCGCATGGATGGCGCGGGCCAGCACCTGGCTCTCCACATCGCGGCCGATCGAGACATAGTCCTCGGCCGACTGCGCATGCGTGATGCGCGCCGTGTCCTGCTCGATGATCGGACCCTCGTCGAGATCGGCCGTCACATAATGCGCCGTCGCCCCGATCAGCTTCACCCCGCGCTCATAGGCCTGCTTGTAGGGGTTCGCCCCCTTGAAGGACGGCAGGAAGGAATGGTGGATGTTGATGATGCGGCCCGACATCTTCTGGCACATGGAATCCGACAGGATCTGCATGTAGCGGGCGAGCACGATCAGCTCCGTGCCGGTCTGCTCGACCACATCCATGATCCTGGCTTCCGCCTCCGGCTTGTTGGCCTTGGTCACCGGAATATGGTGGAAGGGGATATCGTGGTTGACCACCACTTTCTGGTAGTCGAAATGGTTGGAGACGACGCCGACGATGTCGATCGGCAGGGCGCCGATCTTCCAGCGATAGAGCAGGTCGTTGAGGCAATGGCCGAAGCGCGAGACCATGAGCAGCACCTTCATGCGCTTCCTGGCATCGTGGAACTCTGACACCATGGCGAACTTCTCGGCGATCGGCTTGAAGCCTTCGACCAGGGCTGCCTCGCCGACACCTTCCTCGGAGATGAAGGAGACGCGCATGAAGAACATGCCGGTATCGAGATCGTCGAACTGGCTGGAATCGACGATGTTGCAGCCCTCACCGGCCAGATAGTTCGAGATCGCTGCAACAATCCCACGTGTCGATTGGCAGGATACGGTCAGGGTATATGAAGTCATCATTGTTGTCATTCTCTGCGTCAAGTTCGGATAAGTCGCTAGGCGGCGAGCAACTGCTTCAGTTTCATTTCCGGATTTGCGAGTGCCGTCGGATCGGGTCGTCTTCCGGCGGCAATCAACATTTCAGCCAGACGAATGTCGCGGGCGACCGAATTGCCCGGTCCGATACCGCTTGCGGCGAGGATTTTTCCACCTCCATCCAGGTGGAACAGGATGAACGCATCCTCAGAGAGGTTGCGCCTGATCATCGTCATCGCTCCGTCGGCAAGTCCTGTGACCTGGAGCGTCAGATCATACTGGTCCGACCAGAACCAGGGGACGGATAGCGGCGCCTCGGTCGCCCCCATCATACAAGCCGCTGCGCGAACCCCCTGCTCCTGTGCGTTGCGCCAGGATTCAAGGCGAAGCCGACGGTCACCGAAATGGACCGAGGGAAAGGAACAGCAATCACCGGCCGCGAAAATGTCGGGATCGCTGGTGCGCAAGTTGCTGTCCACCGAGATGCCGTTCTCGATCGCAAGACCTGCAACCGCGGCCAATTCAGCATTCGGAATGGCGCCGATCCCGACGACCAGAATATCGGCGGCGATCATATCAGCTCCGTCAAGAGCTATCGAAACACCTGCAACCGTCTCTGTGACGGAAAGGATTTTCACGCCACAGCGGATGTCTACCCCCTCAGCCGCGTGACGGTCTGCGATCCGCGCAGCGATCTCCGCCGGGACACCTCGCGACAGAATACGAGGCAGTCCTTCGAGCAGGATGACCGATGCACCAAGCGTTCTGGCACTGGCCGCGAGCTCGAGGCCGATGAAGCCGCCGCCGAAGATCGCGATGGACCGGCCGGATTTCAGGAATGGCCGCAGCGCCATGGCGTCTGAATGGGTTCTCAGTGAACGGATGTGGCCGTGCGTACTGACGGCATTTCCAAGCTCGCGCGGTCTCGCGCCGGTCGCCAGAAGCAGCTTGTCATAGCCAAGCGTGGTGCCATCGGAAAGCTCGACAATCTTTTGCAGGCGATCGATGGCAATTGCGGTTGTACCGATCCGAATTGCGATACCGAGCTCCTTGTAGCGGCCGACATCCGCGATCCATTTGGGCTCGGCACCCTGTAGAAGTCCCGCCTTGGACAAGGGCGGTCGTTCATAGGGCAGGAGTGCCTCACTGCCGACGAGCGTCACATCTCCCGCAAAACCGCGCTCACGCAAGGTCAGAGCGGCACGCGCACCGCACTCCCCTGCCCCAATGATAACGAAAGAAGTCATCGCAAAAGCCTTTGCTGCTATCCAAGTCGATTATTGGTTCGTCCGGGTGACGGAGATCAGGTGTTGACGAAAAGCGCCCTTCATCTCTTTGAAGCTCGAATATCCGCTTCGAGACGCAAGTCGGATGATGGTGGTTCGCGAAACGCCGCAGTTTCGCGCAACCGACTGCAGCGTTCCGAAGGCGATAATCTCCGGCTTGCTGAGAAGTAGCCGCATCGCTTGTTCCGGAAGGGCAGGAAAATCGATGTGCCGGTCGGCAATCAGCTGCTTCAGCTCCCGTATGCTCAGCGGTGTCTTCAAGTTCGAGGATGACAGCATTTCCGATCTCCCGGCATTGCGAAAGGAGGGATGGCGGCCGCTTTGGCGCGACCGTTTGGATTTGTCTTTCCGCCATAGAGGGACGCTGCGAGACTCAGCCGAGCAGGGTCGCAAGCGAGACGGGAGCACCGGTTTTGACCGAGAGGGTTGCCGCTTCCGCCATGGCCAGCGCGGCAACGCCATCAGCAAGCGTCACCGGCAAAACCTTGTTTCCATTGACCGCATCCACGAAAGCCGCCCATTCGGCCGCATAGGCCGGCATGTAGCGCTCCAGGAAGAAATAGTTCGGCTTGGCGCCGGTCACGCCTTGCGTTGTCGATTTCACGACGGTGTTTTCCAGCATGTTCTGTGCCTGCAGCAACCCTTCGGAGCCCAGCAGTTCGACCCGCTGGTCATAGCCATAGACGGCGCGACGGCTGTTCTTGATGACGGCAATGCGGCCATCGGCATAGGTAAGTGCCACCACAGCCGTATCGACGTCCCCTGCCTCTCCGATTGCCGGATCGACGATGGAAGAGCCGACTGCCGTCACCGTGACCGGCGCCGCGCCCATAATGAAATTCGCCATGTCGAAGTCGTGGATCATCATGTCTCGGAAGAGACCGCCCGAGACCTTAACATAAGCAACCGGCGGGGGAGCGGGATCGAAGGAAGTGATCGACAGCAACTCCGGCTTGCCGATCTCACCCGCATCGACAGCCTTCTTCAGCGTCGAAAAGTTCGGATCGAAACGGCGGTTGAAACCGATCATCACGGGACGGCCTGTGGCGGCAACGGTCTTCTGGCAGCTAAGCGCCCGCGCAAGGCTGAGATCGACGGGCTTTTCGCAAAGCACCGCCTTGCCAGCCGCCGTCGCCCTTTCGATGAGGTCGGAATGCGTGTCGGTGGAGGTGGCGATCAGCACGGCATCGATTGCGCTGTCACCGAGGATGGCGTCGGTGTCTCGCGCCTCGGCGCCGTACTGGCCGGCGATCTTTTCTGCTGCCACCGTGTTGATATCGGATACGGCAACCAGTGTGCTGCCCGGATGGCTGGAGATCGCGGTGGCGTGCACGCCGGCAATGCGGCCGGCACCAAGAAGGCCAACTTTAAGCATGGGATTTTCCTTTGTTGATCAGAGGCCGAGTTCGGCTTTGAAAGCGTTGAATTCCGTGTCGCCGATCGCGACATTGTGCTGCGGCTGCGGATAGGCGCCGGTGTTCACATCGGCGATGAACTCACGGAAGGCGGCAATACGCTCCTTCTGTAGCCTGTCGAATTCGGCGGCGAAGTTGCGATAGGTCTTGGCGTGGCGCGGCCGGTGGCCGTCAGTGTGGCCGAGCACGTCTTCAGCAAAGAGATACTGCGCATCCGCACCTGGCCCGGCGCCCATGCCCAGCATGATCATCGAGGTATTCCGGGAGATCAGCTCGCCGACGCGATCGGGCACGACCTCCAGCTCCGCGCCGAAGCAGCCGATTGCCTCGAGCCGCTTGACGTGCCGGAAGACGTCAAGCGCCTCCTGTGCCGTCTTGCCCACCGCTCGAAACCCTGTCCAGGTAATGTAGGAGGGAATCAACCCGACATGGGCGACGATCGGGACGTGGTTGTCGCAAAGCATTTTCTGGATATCCAGCGATGCCGCGCAGTAGAAGCAATCTCCCCCCATGGCGGAAAAATGAAAGGCGGCGCGCAGATAGTCCTCGGCGGTCGCAAGCGGCCGGCCCTCGAATTTGCCCCATCCGCCATAGGGAAGGCCGACCTGCACGAAGCAGCGCCCCGCCGCTGCGCGCATCTCCGGCGAGAAGAAACGACCTTCGATCGAAAGCATGTGGATACCCGCGGCGTCAGCGGCCGCAGCCTCCTCCGGCGTCGTGACATAGAGCATGGAAATCTTTTCGCCCCGCGCCTTCATGGCACGAATGTCGGCGACGGTCGGACGGGTATTCTTATGAACCATGGAACTATACCGTGAATGCGTTGCGGAAAGCTTCGAGAGCCGCTTCCGGATCGCCGGAGGCGAAGGCCTCCATGCCGACCGGTCCGGCATAGCCCATCGCCTTGAGAGCCTTGGCGATGCCATGCCAGTTCACCTCGCCGGTGCCGGGTTCGCAGCGGCCGGGAACATCGGCCACCTGAATTTCACCGATGAAGGGCAAGCACTTGCGGCAAAGTTCGATCAGGTTCCCCTCGCCGATCTGCGCATGATAAAGGTCAAGATTGAGCCGGAGCCGCGGATGGTCGATGCTCGACACCAGGGCAAGCGTATCTTCGGCACGGGCAAAGGGGACGCCAGGGTGGTCAACCGGCAGGTTCAGGTTTTCCAGCGTGAAGGTAACGCCTTTCTCCTCCGCCATGTCGACGACGCGGCGGAGCGTGTCGCGTGCCTTCAACCACATGGCGCCGGTCACGACCTCGATCGGCTGGACGGGAAGCCCGCCCTCACCAAGGCCCGTGCCATGCAGGTTGAGGCGCTGGACGCCGAGGCGCTTGCCGACCTCAGCCGTTTCGCGCGCGGTCCGCAGAAGCTCATCGGCCCCCTCGTCGTCCGTAAGGCGGCCGGTGAGATAGCCGTTCATGATGGTGAAGGCCGCCCCGGTCGCTTCTAGCTTGGCAAGATCATGCTGCGGCCAGTTCCAGAGGCCGACGCCGAACCCCATTTCCTTGAGGCGAGACGCGCGCCATTCGATGGGGCGGTCCCGCCAGATCATTTCGGCGCAAGCCGCCAATGCAAACTGTGTCATATCGTCAGATCTCTACGAAAATATCGCCGTTCTCGATGCGGACCGGCCAGGTCTTGAGGTTGATGCAGGCAGGCGCCCGGGTCGCCTCGCCGGTCTTGTAGTCGAAGTGCGCGTTGTGCTTCGGACATTCGATGATGCCGTCCATGACGAGGCCATCGGCAAGATGCACCCGTTCATGGGTACAGATGCCATCGATGCAGAAGAACTCGTCCTCGGGACTGCGGATCAGCAAAAAGGTGCGCCCGCCACTATCGAAACGGTAAAGGTCTTCGAGTTCGACATCCTCGGCTGCGCACGCGCGGGTCCAGGTCCCCATCATTTCATCCTTTTTGCATTTCGGTTCCTGAGGGTCAGCAGGCTAACCCGCCGCACCGGAAAGCTGCGGCGCATGACCGTCATGGGTCGTCATATAGCCATCGATCTGGGCTTCGAGTTCCGCCATCGTCTCGCCACCCGCCATGAGGTCGGTGATTTCCTCGCGCGTCTTCTCTCCCTTACGGAAATCGGCGGCGATCGCGCCGCGGATCAGCACCGCGAAATGATCGCCCACCGCCATGGCGTGCATGACCTGGTGGGTGATGAAGACGACCGCCAGGCCCCGGCGCTTGGCTTCGTTGACGATCCGGAGCACGTGGGTCGCCTGCTTCACGCCAAGCGCTGCAGTCGGTTCGTCGAGGATCAGCACCTTCGCGCCGAAATGGACGGCACGGGCAATGGCGAGCGACTGCCGCTCCCCGCCCGACAGCCCGCCGACCAGCCGGTCGCCATCGTCGATACGCGTGATGCCAAAGTCTCGGATGGCCTTGACCGCAATCTCGTTTGCTCGTCTGCGGTCAAAGATCTTGAATGGTCCCCAGCCCTTGGTCGGTTCGACACCGACGAAGAAACTGCGGCCGATGCTCATCAAGGGAAACGTGCCGCCGAACTGATGGACTGTCGCGATGCCGCGGCTGCTGGCGTCCCGCGGACCGGTGAATTCGATGGGTTTCCCGTCCATCTCGATTGTACCGGAGTTCGGACGATAGACGCCCGACAATGTCTTGATCAGCGTCGACTTGCCCGCACCATTGTCGCCGAGCAGGCAGAGTACCTCGCCAGGACGGATATCCAGGGAAATATCGGTGAGGACATCGATGGGACCGAAGGACTTGCAAATGTTTCTGAGTTTCAGAATGGGGGTAGACATGGCCGACCTCACTTCTTCTTCGGCGAATAGGAGAGCGCCATGCTGCGGAAGGTGTTGTTCATCAATACGGCAAGCAGAAGCATCACGCCGATAATGAGGCTCGACCAGTTGCGGTCGAACGATGTGAAGTAGATACCCTGATTGACGACGGCAAAGGTGATGGTGCCGAAAAAGATCCCGACGATGGAGCCGAAGCCGCCGGTCAACAATACGCCACCCACGACCACCGATATGATCGAGTTGAAGATGAAGGACATGCCAGCCGAGACCTGGGCGGAGTTGAACAAGATCGCCTGACACATCCCGACGAAAGAGGCACTGGTCGACGAGAGCACGAACAGGGCGATGGTCAGCTTTGTCGTTGGAATACCGGCGTTGCGGGCGCTGATCCTGTCGCCACCCATGGCGAAGATCCAGTTGCCATAGATCGAATAATGAACGACGTAGATGTAGAGTGCCGTCAGCGCCAGCCACCAGAAGATGATAACCTGGAACGTGTTGGCAACGAAGTGGCCAAAGAGGAACTTTGCCAGCTCCGGCGCCTTGATGGCGACACTCGTCGTGCCGGTAAGCAGCACCGAAAGGCCAAGCACCAGACCCGCCACGGCAAAAAGAGTTCCGAGGGTAACGATCAATGAGGGCACGTTGGTTCGCACGACAAGGATGCCGTTGATAAGGCCGACGATGACGCCAAAAGCGAGCGAAGCTGCAATACCGAGCCAGATCGGCAGATCATAATAGCCCGATATGATCGCAACCGTCATGGAACCGGCGGGGATCATCGAACCGATGGAAATATCAAGCTCACCGGCGATCATCAGCAGGCCAATCGGGAAGGCGACGATGCCGAGATTGGCCGCGACGTTCAGCCAGCTCGCAGCACCCGTCGGCTTCAGGAAATCGATGCTCCCGAAGACGAGGAAGAAGATGAAGACGCCGAAAAGGCCGAGAAAGGCGCCTGCTTCGGGCCGGCGGAACAGTCCGCCGATGGATATACCAGCGGCCCGTGCAGGAGGCAGCGTCTGCGCCATGGCGATCGGTTGAGTTGCGGTTTTCGAATTCATGATGATTCCCCTTCGCGGGCTGTGCCGTGTTGTGGCTATGGTTGCTCCCTGGGGAGGTCACAGGGAGCAACCTGGAAGCGCGCAGCTCAGCGCGCGCCCTTAGACACGCCTGCAAGCGTCGTTTCGATATTTGAGGCGTCCACAATGCCCGGTCCGGTCAAGACCGGTTTCACCGGCAGGTCAGTGCCAAAATCGATATTGGATGCCAACAGGGAAACGGAGAGCAGCGACTGAAGATAGGGCTGCTGATCGATAGCGAAGAGCTGCGCACCGCTTTTGATGCGGTCGAGCCCCGCCTGATTGAAGTCGAAGGAGCCAAGCTTCACGGTTTCGGCTTTGCCGGCCTGCTGGATACCACTTGCCGCCGCATCCGCGTCGCCCGCACCGATCGTGATGACGCCGTCGATCGCGCTGTCCTGTGTCAGCGTCGCCTTGACGGCTTCGGCAATCGCAGTGGGGTCTCCGAAGCTGGTCGCCGGCAGCGGCAGCTGCTTGCCTGCACCACCGGCCTTGCCGATACCGTCGATTACACCCTTGCAGCGTGCTTCCTGGTTGGCGCTGCCGGGCAGCGTGTTGACGCAGAGCACCTTTTTCTGACCGCTCTTGCTAAAATATTGTCCGCCAGCGAGCCCGGCGAGGTATTCATCCGAGCCGACATAATTGATGGCACCGAGTTCCTTCGCCTTGTCGAGCGAGCCGGCATTCATGAGGATGACTTTGATGCCACTGCTGACGGCGGCCTTGATCGCTTCATCTTCGGCCTCCGGCACCCAGTTGGGAACGACGAGACCCTTGACGCCCTGGCTGATGGCGGTGCGCACAAGACCGGCGGCGTCTGGACCGAGATTGTCGTAGGTCTGTAGCTGGAGATAGGTCACCTTGCCGCCGTTCGCCGCTACGACGAGGCGGCTGTCGTCCACTCCTTTCTTGATCTTGCTCCAGAAGGCGTCGTCGGTCTTGCCGCCGACGACGGCAATGTCGGCGGCAAGCAACACGCTTGCGGTGAGACAGAGGGCAACCGAGGTCGCGAGCGCCTTGGTCATGGTGGTCAGCATTGTCATCGAATTTCCTCCCAGTTTCCGTCATGCGACGGGTTTAAAAAGCATTGTGCTGCGGGCGTGGTGGCCCTTGTTCCGAGAGTGTCCGCCTCCTCGCGGACATCTGGGAATTCCGTGAATTCAGGAGTTTGCGCGAACCGTCTTTGCGTTCATGCGCTCTCTCTTTTTGGCAAAGCGGGCCTGCATCTGCACGTCACCTTCCTTGGTACCGTCGTGCCAGGTGCCGAACCACCTATCGAGCGGGATCAGCCCGTCGCCGCCATAGTTCACCTCGAAGTATTTGTGATGCAGGTAATGGGCATAGGCATGGGTATCGAGCGGTGTCTCCTCGGTGATCTCCAGCTTGTCGAAACCGATATGGCCGTTGACCGCACCGAAGCCGGCAATGTGGAGCTGGAACAGCGCGACTATCGGATTGGACGGGATGACGAGGTGCCAGAGGGCAACGGCGTGATAGAGAAAGCCTTCAACCGGATGCATGGAGAGCGAGGACCACGGCGACGGGTTCACCGAATTATGGTGGACCGAATGGATCCAGCGATAAAGCGGCCCCCAATGAATGAGGCGGTGAATAATGAAGAAATGGACCTCATGGATCATCGGCGCGATGGCGACGAGAAATGCCAGATAATAGGGATGGCCCGACCAGCTCAGCCAAGGCACCCAACCGTTGGCAAACACCCACAGGAACAAGACCTCAACGAGAGTCCACAGCGGGATCGACAAGAAGAACGAGCGCAGGAAATTGTCGATGTTCTGGCTCTTGAACCAGAAGACATCGGATGGTTGCTCGCTCGGGAACTTGGCGTTGTATTTAAAGCGATTGCCCTGCTTACGCTTCACGTAGAAAAAGAGTTCGATGGAGCCATAGAAAACAAAGATCGCAGCCGCATTGACCGCGTAAAGCCAGAGTGCCCAGCTCCAACTTAATGTCTTCATGACGTCAACGCCAGGCACGACGTAGAACCAGTAGAGAAGTGCTGTTGCCATGTGAAAGGCATTCCACGGCCAGATATATTCCGGCACCCACTTCAGCACGGACGGGATCTTCGGCGGCCAGGACCAGAAAGGCGCAATTTCGATCCGTCCATGGGGCGCCCAGTCGCCGCGCTTGTTCCGAGTTCCGTAATTGAGATCATCCATCGTCATGCCTCCTGGACATCGAGCGTCCCTGTTCGTGATGAGAGAGAGGTGCCGCAGATCGCGCGGACAGAGCACGGCGCTCTTCGGGCGAAGGCCCAAAGCGCATAAGCAGCGATGTCGATTGTATTTCTCTCCCAGAGCGCCGTGAGCCGCGTGCGCGTTCACCCGTCGCCCTCTGGCAAGGACAATGCCAACTTGACCTCCATGAAATCAAGGCGCATTTCTCTCTCCATAGACGATCGTATCATTCGTCTCAGAAAGTCGATAAATTAATACATTTCGTATCATGGAGCTTCTATGAGAAGACCGACCATCCGCAATCTCGCCGAGGCCGCAGGCGTGTCGATCGCGACAGCCAATCGGGTCCTCTCTGGTGCGGAGAATGTGCGGGCTCAGACGCGAGAGACGGTCCGCGCTGCTGCTGAAAGCATCGGCTTCTATGGGCTTGGAGCCATCGAGGCACGCAATGCGGCAGCCCGCCCGAAATATCGCTTCGGCGTGCTGCTCCTCCAACCGCACCGGCCATTCTACCAGCTCGTGGCGCAGGCCTTGCAGGAGGCAGCCGCAGCGATAGAAACCGCCGAACTCGATCTGCGGATCGAGCATCTGGAAGACCTCTCGCCCCAGAACACCGCAGACCGGGCGCTGGCGCTGGCCGAGGAATGTGATGCGCTCTGCATAACAACCGCAGTCCATCCCATCGTCCTTCAGGCGCTGGAAAAGATCCAGGCTGGAGGCATCCCCGTCTTTGCGCTGATCTCGCAAGTCGCCGCGACAGGCCAGGTCCACTATATCGGGCTGGATAACTGGAAGGTTGGACGCACTGCGGCCTGGGCCTTTGACCATATCTGCAAAAGCCCGGGCAAAATCGGCTTGTTGATGGGCAATCCACGCTACCGGAATCAGGAAATGAACGAGACCGGCTTTCGTTCTTATTTTCGTGAGCACGCCCGAGACTTCGTGTTGCTCGAGCCTCTTTCGACCTTCGAGTCCTCCGCCGTGGCGCAGGAAATGACCGAACGCCTGCTGGCGGATCATCCCGATCTTGCCGGCCTTTACGTTGCCGGCGGCGGCATTTCCGGCGTGCTGGCGGCTCTGCGTACGACCGGACGGGCCGGCACCCTGGCCGTCGTCGGCTACGAACTCATGGACAATGTGAAGGCGGCTCTGCTCGATGGAACGCTCACTCTATCCATCGCCCATCCACTCACCCGCCTCGCCGGCGAAACGATGAAAGGCATGGTCATGGCCACCGGAGCCAAGGCGGAGAATGCCAGCTACACAAAGATCGTCCCCTTCGACATCTATACTCGTGAAAACGTATGAGGGGAATTTCGCCCGAAATCTGCATGGCGAAATACCGGCCAACATTCTCAACCCGGTTCCGAATAGTACGATGGATCATGACGACGATGATACCGCAATCCGCCTGCATATCCTCGACCATGCGCGAGCCCGGCGGGAATAGAGCCAAATGGCGCAGGCATCGCACCACTGCAGCCGCGATCTTTCCATGGTGGATGTTTTCGTAACATCCTTCCTTCGTCCAACAGATTCATGATTGCGATGCACTTGGCACACTGCAGCTCCATGCAATCTCAAGGACCGGGCCGGCAGATTGACGGCTACGGCCGCTTCAAGCCGCCGATTTGCCGGTCCCCGGCAAACCTCCGCTTCACTATTCTGATCGTCGCGGCGAGACAAAAGGAGAGACGAATGCGCGGTGCGGACATTCTGGTAGATATGCTCATTGGCTACGGGGTTGATACGATCTTTGGTGTTCCCGGAGATACCAATGTGCCGCTCTATGAAGCACTCCAGCACCGGGAAGGCGAAATACGGCATGTGATGGCCCGCGACGAGCGCTCTGCCGGCTTCATGGCAGACGCTTACGGACGGTTCACCAACAAGCCAGGCGTGTTTGAATGCCCGTCGGGCGCAGGCGCGATGTATTCTTTACCGCCGGTCGCTGAATCGAACGGATCGTCGGTGCCGGTAATCCTGCTGACCATCGACATTCCACTGCCGGGCGAGGGACGCGGCGTTCTAACGGAATTGGATTGCGCGAAACTGTTCGAACCGGTCACAAAGCTGTCCGTGCAGGTAAAGACGCCGGAAAAGCTGCCCGAAATCATCCGCCGCGCCTTCCGTGTCGCCTGCTCTGGCAAACCTGGCGCCGTGCATCTGCAGATTCCCGAGGACATGCTGTTGGCCGAGATAGACTTGACCCGGATATCCCTGCATGTCGAAGAGGAATGCCGCACCTTCCCGGCCTATCCAACGCTGCCGCCGCGCGCGAAACTCGAAGGGCTGCTGGAGCTCCTTTCCAAGGCCGAGCGGCCGCTGATCGTGGCAGGCGGTGGGGTGAACCGCGCCCGCGCAGGCGACGAGATCACCCGGCTTGCCGAGAAATTCAACGTGCCGATGTGCACGACGATGACCGGTCAGGGGGCCATCGATGACGACCATCGCCTGGCAATCGGCGTCATCGGCGACAACGGATATCATCCTCATGCGAACTGGGCGCTTGAACATTCTGATTTCACGCTGTTCGTGGGCTCCCGCATCGGCTCGGTCGTCACCATCGGCTGGACCTTCCCGCGGATCACCCTCAATCGGCGGCTGGCACAGATCGATATCTCACCGGAAATCATGGCAAACAACTACGAGAATCTGTTGTCCATCCAAGGAGATGCCTTGCTGGTCCTCAAGGAGTTGCTGGAGCTGAAAGCAAGTATCGAACCTGCCCGGCATGAAGCCTGGGTCAGCGAGCTCAACCGGCGCCGGCAAGTCTTTTGGGAGCATGCGGAGGAGGCGCTTTCGGACGAACGAGTTCCGTTGCGGCCCGAGCGCGCCGTGCGTGCCTTCAATCAGGCTCTCCAATCCTCCGGCAAGCCCGCGCTCATCTACTCTGACGCCGGAACGCCGACCCCATACATGACGCGCTTCCTCAAAATCAATGATCGCGAGACCCGCTTTGCCATACCACGTGCCTTTGGTGGCCTCGGTTCGGCGCTTCCCGCCACAGTCGGAGCTTGGCGGGCCGATCCATCCAAGAGGCCGATCGGTCTCTTCGGTGACGGATCGTTCGGCATGACGGTCGGCGAATTGGAAACACTGGTGCGTTTGCAGGTGCCGGCAATCCTTATCCTCTTCAACAACGGGACATTCGGCTGGATCAAGGGCCTCCATCGGCTCAAAGGCCATAATCAGTGCTTTGGCGTGGATTTTCTGGCACCGCGCGGTCAGGCAATCGCGGAGGCCTATGGTCTCAAGGCATGGACAGCCAAGACGGCTTCGCAACTCGATGGCGCGCTCGCAGCCGCCTTTGCTCAGGACGACGGGCCGTGCTTTATCGACATTCACGTCGAATCCATCGCAGACCGGGTACCGCCGGTCTATTCCTGGCTATTGAAGCGAGGAGAAGATCCGCTCGAGCTGAAGCCGGTGGAAAAAACCTATTTTTGATCCAAGGGATACACCAGAGGCAGGAATTGCCGCCGGCGCGTGAATTCGGTCGCGAACCAATCGCGAAAGATCCGCACATTGGCCGAGTTCATCCGTGCCTGCGGGAAACAGAGATAAAAACCTTCCCCGGATGTCTGGAGCCTGCTTAAAGCGGGCTTCAGAATTCCTGCGGCTAGTTCGGTGCGCACATGGAGCTCGGGAACGACCGCCAGCCCCATGCCGCTGAGGGCGCATTCGAGGATCATATCGAAGTTCGGCAAGCGCGGACCATAGATGCGGCTTTTATAGTGCACGCCCGCCCCGCGCAGCCAATGCAGCCACAGGCTCGGGCGGCTGGAATTCTGGATCAGCGGGTATTCCAGTAGCGCCTCGTCATTCGGCAACCCTCCCGATGGCACCAGCTTCGGCGCACCGACCACGATCAGCTCCTCGTCGAAGAGCAATTGGCTGCGCGCTCCGCTCCAATTGCCCGTGCCGCGTAGAAATGCCAGATCCAGCTCGGATGCCGCGAAATCGAGATCGTGGCGGCAGGGATAGACCTCGAACCATGTTTGAGGATGCGCGGCTGCAAAGGCGGTCAGCATCGCCGCACCCCAACGCCGCATCAATGTCGGCGGAAAGCCGATCTTCAGCATGCTCTGCGCCTTTCGACCGCGGACGGCATCGATGGAGACATCTTCCAACTTGTCGAGGAGGCGCGAAATCTCATCGTAATAGCGCGCGCCCTCCTCCGTCAGGATCAGCTTCGGACCGGCTCGTTCGAACAGGGTAAGACCAAGAAAATCCTCAAGGTTTTTTATCTGCCGGCTGATACCGCTTTGCGTGATCCCCATGTCCTCGGCAGCCTTGGTAAAACTCAAGTGACGCACGGACGCATCGAATGCATGCAGAGCGCTCAAGGATGGCAGAAAACGGCGCATGACGAAGCTCCTATTGATCGGCATGAATAAAAGTCATGAAGAACCCATTTTTCAATGCTTTTCTTTGGGAAAGTTTAGCCCCAGTCTTCCCGCACAAAAAAGTGGGAACGACATGGACTACGGCGACAGCATTGACCGCAATCTGCTCAGCATCCTGGAGGAAAACGCACGCGTGACAGCCAGTGAATTGGCGCGACGTGTCGGTCTCGCGCGCTCAAGTGTCCAGGAACGTATCGAGCGGTTGGAACGTCGCGGCGTCATCCTTGGCTATCGCGCGATCGTGGGTCGCCGTGAAATTGATCAAAGCGTTGCAGCCTATATCTTCATCACCACCGCCCTGCGCGCCACGCGAAGGCTGTTTACGGTATTGCGTGGGTATCCCGAGATCTCGACCGCCGATGCGATCAGCGGCCCGGCCAACATTCTCTGCCGTGTGAACGTCAATTTTTTGGAAGATCTGGAAGCGCTCATCGAAGAGCTTGCGCGGATCGAAGAAATCGAAAGCGTGACCTATTCGGTCGTGCTTTCCAACAAAATCAATCGCGAAAACGCATTGATCGCCCGCAAGGCGCAATAGGGAACGAACAATCAACTGGGATATGACCATGAACAGACGTGACTTCGGAAGGGTAATGCTGCTTGCAGGCACTGCTGCACTCCTTCCGCCCTCCGCACTTCTAGCAGCGACCGAAGGTCCGACACTCGAAGCGATCCGGGCGCGTGGCGCCTTGCGGATCGGCGTGTTTGCGGGCACCGAACCTTATTATCACAAGAATCTCGCAACCGGAGAGTGGGAAGGTTTCTGTGTCGCCATGGGGCACGACCTCGCGCAATATATCGGCGTCAAGCTGGAATTGGTCGAGACGACCTGGGGCAACTCCGTGATCGATCTGCAAAGCAACAAGATCGACATCATGTTCGGGCTCAGCAACAGTCCGGAGCGCGCCAAGGTTGTCGACTTCACCAAGGCGCTGATGGACAATACCTTCACCCTCGTTGCCCGCAAGGATCTGGAGGTAACGAAGTGGGAAGAAATGAACAAGCCGGAGATGCGGGTGGCCGTCGACCTCGGCTCGACGCAGGACAATTTCGCCCGCAAGAACCTGCCGAACTGCACGCTGGTCGCGCTCAAATCTGCCGATGAGACCATTCTGGCGCTTCAGTCGGGTCGCGCCGATGCCATCATCCAGGTCGCTCTCCTTGCCGTCGTGACGACGAAACACCTTGCTCCAAACGTCAAACTCATCATCCCGGACCCTCACGGAAGCCAGCCGACCACGATCGGCGTACGCCGCGACCCGAATGGCGAATTCCGCGACTATGTCGATGCCTGGCTTGCGGAACGCCGCGGGCAAGGCAAGGTCTCAAGCTGGATTGTCGATAGCCTCGCGCTCGTCGGTGTCGACAAGGCTGCGCTGCCTGCAAACCTGACCTTCTGACGGGCACGACCATGTCCGTCTCTTCAGGTGCCCTGGGCATCATCATGCTGGATACGACGTTCGAACGTCCGCCTGGCGATGTCGGCAATGCTGCATCATGGCGCTTTCCGGTCAGGTTCCGCCGGGTGCGTGGTGCATCCGTTTCCCTCGTCGTCCGCGCGGGCGGCGAGGGTCTCGTCGACGATTTCGTCGCCGCGGGACGAGAGCTGATCTCGGAGGGCTGCAGCGCGATTATCACGTCTTGCGGCTTCATGGCGCGCCACCAACGAAAGCTGGCCGAGGCGCTGGGCGTGCCGGTGGCCGCCTCCAGCCTCATGCAGCTGCCCATGGTGGAAATGGCGCTCGGCACAGGTCTGCGCCCCGGCGTGATAACCTATGATGCAGCCAGCCTTGGTCCCGAAGTGTTCGAAGCTTGCGGGGCCGATCCATCCGTGCCTGTGCGCGGCGTGCCCGCCGGCGGCGCATTTCACGCGCTCATCGAGGGCTCTGCCGCATATGATCATGCAGCCTTGGAGACCGAGGTGATCGATGCAGCCCGAAGGCTTGTCGCCGAACATCCATCCGTCGGCGCCATCGTGCTGGAATGCACCAATATGCCGCCCTTTGCCCAGGCGATTTCGGCTGCCCTCGATCTCCCCGTCTTCGACATACTGACGCTTGGCGAGTGGCTTTTCACCTCAACCTCTCCCCGGACTTTCCGTCGGGCCGAACAAAGCGCGCTGTGATGCAATATCAATGGGACTTCTCCAGCCTTTGGCAGTACCGCGGCCTGTTTCTTCAAGGCTTGGGCTACACGGTCGGCTTTACCGTTTTGACCATCGTCTCCGGAATCCTTGTAGGCACGGTTTTCGCTCTTGCCCGACTTTCGGGTTTGAAAATCGTCACCGTTCCGATCATGACGATCGTGGAGCTGTTTCGCTGTACGCCTGTCCTCGTGCAGCTGGTCTGGTGTTACTACGCTCTGCCCATGCTGGTCGGAATTCAGATCTCCCCTGCGATGGCAGCCTTCATCACGCTGACCATGTATGGCGCTGCGTTCTACGCCGAGATCATTCGGGGCGGCATCGTCTCGATCGACACCGGGCAATGGGATGCCGGCCGCGCGATCGGCATGCGTCGAGGCCAGTTGATGGCCAAGATCATTCTGCCGCAGGCGCTGCGCCGCATGGTGCCGCCGCTGGTCAACCAGTCTGTCCTGCAGCTCAAGAACACCTCGCTTCTCTCCGTGCTCGCCGTGCCCGACCTGCTCTATCAAGGTCAGCTCGTGACGTCTGCCACCTACCGGCCGCTTGAAACCTATACTTTGATTGCATTCATCTATCTGGCGGTCCTGTTCCCAATGACACGCCTGGCGCACTGGCTGGAGGGTCGCAAGGCATGAATAGCAAGGTAGAGAGAACGGGCGGCGAGGAATCAATGATCGAGGTCGTAGGCCTGAAGAAATCCTTCGGTCCTCTCGAGGTCTTGAAGGACATCAACCTTTCCGTACCGCGCGGTCATGTCGTGGCGATGATCGGGCCAAGCGGCTCGGGAAAGTCGACCCTGTTGCGCAGCCTCAATTTGCTGTCATTGCCGGATGCAGGCCGCATCACCATCGGCGGAAAGCGGATGGATTTTTCCGCAGGCCGGGTCGCCATGCGCGACCGGGATCTGGCAGCCTTCCGTGCCAATACAGGGATGGTGTTTCAAAACTTCAATCTGTTCCCGCATATGAGTGTCATCGACAATGTGATGGTCGGGCCGGTGAGCGTGTTGAAACAGGACAGGAACTCCGCGCGGACCGTCGCGATGGAGCTTCTCGCCAAGGTCGGCCTAGTCGCGAAAGCCGATGCCCGCCCGGAGCAGCTTTCGGGGGGGCAGAAACAACGCGTGGCAATCGCCCGGGCGCTCGCCATGAAACCGGAAGTCATACTGTTTGATGAGGCCACCTCTGCCCTCGATCCAGCACTGGTCGGCGAGGTTCTGGCCGTCATCCGTCAACTCGCCGAGCAAGGCATGACGATGATCCTTGTCACCCATGAGATGGCTTTTGCCCGCGATGTCGCCGACACGGTCATCTTCATGCAGGACGGCTTCGTCATCGAGTCCGGTGATGCACGCCAGGTCATCAACGAACCCCGCGAAACGAAAACGCGGGAATTTCTCAGCCATTTCCATGGCGGACTTTCCTGAGAGCAGGATAAAACGGCAATGACAGGCAAGGTAATCGTGGTCGGCGCGGGCATTATCGGTGCCACCGCGGCATTGAGATTGGCAGAGGCTGGCTGGGATGTCGCACTTTGCGACGGCAACGCGCCGGGCAGCGAAGCCGGGGCAAGCTACGGCAATGGCGGCTGGATCAGTCCGGCCTCGATCATACCGATGAGCATGCCAGGTCTGTGGCGGAAGGTTCCCGGCTTCCTTCTCGATCGAAACGGGCCGCTGACGATCGATTGGAGGTCACTACCGCAGCTGACACCCTGGCTCCTGCGGTTTTTGTGGGCCGGCGCCAGCAAGACCCGCGTGCGCCGGACGGCGAAATTGCTGAGCTTCCTGCTGCACGATGGCCCCGAGCGACATCTGGAACTCGCGCGAAAGACCGGGCAAGAGCAGCTCGTTCTTCAAAAAGGGCTGCTCTACGCCTATCCCGACCGGGCTTCCTTCGAGGCCGAAGCACTAAGCTGGGAGCTGCGTCGAGAAAACGGCGTTGCATATGTGGAGTGGGACGAGACCGAAATCCGGCAAAAGCTCCCGGCTTTGGGCCCTCCCTACCGGTTCGCCATCCATGTGGTCAACGGTGCCCATTGCCGCGACACCGGACGCTATGTGGCCGGCATTGTGCAAGCCGCCCAACGCACGGGCGTGCAATTCCACCAGTCCGCCGTGACAGCCATCCTGGACGGTATGACGCCGCAGGCCGTACTTGAGGGTGGCGAGACGCTATCTGCCGACCGCATCGTCGTGGCCGCGGGCATACATTCCGGCCGCCTGCTTCGCCCGCTCGGCGTGCGCATTCCGATGCAGAGCGAAAGGGGCTATCATGTGACCGTGACATCAGGGCAAACACCCTTCGAAATTCCCGTGATGCCGAGCACGGGCCGGATGGCCAATACGCCGACCAATATGGGTCTGCGCCTTTCGGGCCAGGTCGAGCTTGCAACGGTGAACAAACCTCCGAATTGGGAGCGCGCGCAGGTGCTGCAACGGCATGCCCTGGCGAGCTACCCCTATCTGTCGGCGGACAAGACACCCAACCTTCGTCTCTGGATGGGACATCGCCCATCCACGCCCGACGGACTCCCGGTGATCGGCCCGCTGTCGCGCCATCCCGGCCTGATCGCCGCATTCGGCCATGGACATGTCGGCATCGCGGCAGCTCCCAAAACCGCGGATCTGGTGCTCGACGCGCTGGAACGTCGCATCAGCGACAACGCTTACGCCTTTCTACCCAGCCGTTTTGGACAATGACCAGTCGCCCACCCTCAGCAAGTCCCGCATAAACGCTCCTGATGAGAACCGGGCCGGTGGGGTCGCAGTCACCGGACTGGAGCCGGGAAGACCCTGCCATCGAATAGTTTTCGGGCGGTTCGGATCGTCCCCGCCCCTTGGATAATCCCGTCGCCATCGAGGTCGAGAAAGACTTCCATGTCTCCGGTCGGATGTTCGATCTTGTAGCGTCCGTCGAAAGGAGCGACCGAAAGCCCGCACGCGGGAGAGCCCGCCAGTCGCGTGCTGGTCGCCACTGTTACCGCTGCAAGGACGCCGACAGAAGCATGCACGCGATGGGGGATGAAGCTGCGCGTGTTGATCGCGCCTCCATGCCGCGGTTTTGAGACGAGCGTCATTTTCGGGACCGAAGCCGCACTGACATCGCCAAGGTTCATCATCGGCCCGGCTTGCAGCCGGATGGCCTCTATCCGTTGCCTGACGGCGTCATTGCCTTCTAATTCCTCACGAGTCTCGTCGCCCGTCAGACCGAAATCCGCAGCCCGCATGATGACGCAGGGCATGCCGTTATCGATCAGCGTCACCTCGATGCCGTCGATCACATCAACCTCGTTGCCGGTCGGCAGCAGCGCGCCGCACATCGATCCTTCGGTGTTCGTAAACAGGATCGGAATTGCGGCATGGCATCCCGGTACGCCGGCGATGCTCGTCTCGCCCACATAGCTTACCTTTCCGGCTGGTGTCGCGATCTTGGCGACTGCCACCTCGCCGGAATTGACCATGTGAATCCTCACCGAAGTGATGTCGCCTGCGATAGGCACCAGTCCGCGTTCGATAGCGGCAGGACCAACGCCGGCCAGGATGTTTCCACATCCCTGGGCGTCGCTGACGAGCGCCTTGTCAACGAAAACCTGCAGGAAGAGATAGTCGACGTCAGCGTCATCGCGGGTCGGAGGCGAAAGCACCGCAACCTTCGATGTCAACGGATCTGCCCCTCCGATTCCATCGATCTGCCGTGGATCGGGTGATCCCATGATCGCAAGGAGCAGCCGATCGCGCTCCTGTTGATCGCCGGGAAGATCCTCGGCGAGGAAATAGGCTCCCTTCGATGTGCCGCCGCGCATCCAAAGGCAGGGGATTCCGTCCTCATACATATTTGAGGCCCTTCTCCGCCAGTTTGCCCCGCATGTCGTAGATGTCGAGGCCAAGCTCGCCCGCGGCAAGCCGTTTGCGCTTCGCTTCCTCGTTGGCGATCCGCTTCTCGGCCGCCACTGCGACCTGTTCAGCCTCTGCTCGCCTGACGACGCAGACGCCATCATCGTCGGCGACGATAATGTCCCCGGCATCGACCAGCGCGCCTGCGCAGACGATCGGGATATTGACCGAGCCAAGCGTCTCCTTCACCGTTCCCTGAGCCGAGACGGCTTTCGACCACACAGGAAAACTCATTGCCGTGAGATCGCGGATGTCGCGGACACCTGCATCAATAATCAACCCGCGGCATCCGCGAGCACGCGCCGAAGTCGCCAGCAGATCCCCGAAATAGCCGTTGTCGCAAGGCGAGGTCGGCGCAAGAACGAGCACGTCGCCCTGTCTGATCTGCTCGATCGCAACATGGATCATCCAGTTGTCGCCGGGAGGAGCCGAGATCGTCACCGCCGATCCCGCGATCTGGGCGCCCGGATAGATGGGGCGCATGTAGCTTGCGAGCATTCCCTTGCGGCCCTGGGCTTCGTGGACGGTGGCGACGCCCGCCGAGGCAAGTCGATCAATGATCGACGCGTCCGCGCGTTCGATGTTCTGTACGACAACACCCATATCAGTCTCCCTTTGTCCCTACCGGTGGCGTGCCGTGAGTGTGAAATGTCTCGATGGTCTTCAATCCCCAGGCCTGCCCCTTCTTGCGCTCAGTCTCGGTCCAGACGACCGGCTCCCAATCCGGCGCTAGGATGAGGCGCGCACCTGCATTGGCAAGCTCGACACGGTTACCAGCCGGCTCCCAGACGTAGAGAAAGAAGGTTCCCTGGATGGCGTGCTTGTGGGGGCCGGTTTCGATGTGAACACCGTTTTCCAGGAAGATGTCGGCAGCGCGCAAAATGTCTTCGCGGCTGTCCGTTGCGTAGGTGACATGGTGCAGGCGCGCGTCTCCGCGGCCATGCTCCTCGGTGCATGCAAGATCGTAGCCCTTGTTGTTGATCGTGAACCAGCAGCCGCCGATCCGCCCGTTGTCGAGCTCGATCATTTCAGTGACACGAGATCCCAGGCAGGTCTGCATGAACCGCCTGAACTCCGAAACATCCGAAGCCAAAAGGTTCAGGTGATCGAGCCGCCTCGGATGGCAGCCCTGCCCATGATAGCGCGACGCGACATTCTTCAGGGCCGGCCTTTCGGCATCCGACGGGCGGAAGCGGACAGTGTCATAGTAGATCTCGAACACATGCCCGAAAGGATCCTCGAACCGGAAGGAACGACCATGGCCCGGATCGCCGTCGGTCCAGCCGAGCACTTTATAGCCGCTCGCCTCGATCGCCTTCACCCGCCGGTCGAGTGCCTCGCGAGACGATGCCCGATAGGCAATATGCCCGACGCCCGTCGTATGGTGGCGCGTGAGCTTGAGCGTGTGGAATTCATAGTCGTCCCACGCCCTGAGATAGGCGGAGTTTTCATCCTGATCGGAAAGCGTCAGACCGTAGACCCGCAAAAAGAAGTCGAGACTTTCATCGAATTTATTCGTGTACATCTCGACGTGCGCCAGATGCGCGATGTCGAAGCATGGTTCCATTTCTATCCTCCCCGAGCCGATCAAAGCTCGTCGACCGTCCGCGGAAACACCGACTGGAAGCCTTCCGCATACTTCGCCGCCCGTCCACCGGACTGACCGCCAGAGTTTCGCTGGAAATGGTTGGCCCGGTTCTGGGCAACCCGGGTATAGAACTCCCAGAGATGCTCCTGACCTTCCATGCACTCGATCGCCGCACGCTTCTTTTCCCAGACCGGGGTGATATCAAGGAAGACATCCGGCTTCCATCCCATCTGCTCCGTCTGATGCGGTTCGAAAAGATAAAGCTGCGGTGCGCCAAGAACCTTCTGGCCGGGATTATGGCCCCATGCCTGTGCAATCATCCGTGTCTCAAAAGCAACCTGTGTCGCGTACATATGGTCCGTGTTGTAAGGATCATATTGCGAATGGCTGAGCATGAAGGAAGGCTGCACATCTCTGATCACATCGACCAGACGATATCTGTCATCGTCGGTCAGCCGTAGCGGATAATCTCCAAGATCGAAGCTGATAAGATTGTGCACGCCAAGCGCCTGCGCGGCGCGCTCTGCCTCGGATCGGCGAGCGGCCTTCACCCGTTCGAGCGTCATGCCCGGCTCTTTCCAGAGCTTTGCCGATTCCCCACGCTCACCGAAGGAAAGGCAGACGACGGTCACCTCGTAGCCCCTCTGCGCGTGCAGCGCGATTGCGCCCCCGCACCGCCAGACGAAATCCGCCGCATGTGCGCTGATCACCAGCGCAGTCTTCTTTTCCGACATGTGATGTCTCCTTGCTGATCGACCGGGATTTCATGCCTGAAGCGCTCGTTTGCCAATTTGGAATTGCGATCGAAGCGATAAGTTTTCGCTATAGGAGAATTAGCAGCGAACTCGAAAAGGTCGCCACTATAGCTTTTTCTTATATCTGGAAGACCATTTTGAAATAGGAATTCCGCCCTCTTCCCGACACCCTAGGAACGGAAACGAGCTCGGACGATCTCATCCGGGCCATCAACAAGACGTGCGCCTGCCATATCGATTAGAGGCGGCTGACACGGGGAGGAGAGATGCTGACCCTTCTGTTCGATGGGCTTGCCTATGGAATGCTATTGTTCGTCCTCTCGTGCGGGCTGGCTGTCACGCTCGGTCTGATGAACTTCATCAACCTGGCGCATGGCGCCTTTGCGATGGCAGGCGGCTACATCACTGTCGTCCTGACCAATCGCTGGGGCGTGCCGTTCCTGCTGACGCTGCCGATCGCCTTCATATTGACGGCCGTCATCGGACTTGTCCTTGAGCGGACACTCTATGTCAGGCTCTTCGACAAGACCCATCTCGACCAGGTCCTCTTTTCCATCGGGATCGTCTTCATCGCGGTCGCCGGTATGGATTATCTGATGGGCTCCCAGCAGCAGATCCTCGACCTTCCGGACTTCCTGAAGGGCCGTGTGGATGTGCTCGGCGTCGGCATCGGCATCTATCGCGCGTTCCTGATCGTCACTTGCGGCGTGCTTGCCGCGTGTCTGCAGCTCGTGCTGAGCCATACGCGTTTCGGAAGCCGGCTACGAGCGTCCGTCGATGACCGGCGCGTGGCCCGTGGCGTCGGTATCCGTGTGAATACGATTTTCGCGGCGACTTTTGCCGTTGGATCGGGTCTGGCAGGACTTGGCGGAGCACTTGGTGCTGAAATCCTTGGCCTGGATCCGACCTTCCCGCTGAAATTCATGGTTTATTTTCTGATCGTCGTCTCGGTCGGCGGAACGTCCAGCATGATCGGGCCGCTGGTTGCCTCTATCCTGCTCGGCCTGGCTGATGTCCTTGGCAAATATTATGTCCCATCGCTTGGCGGTTTCATCATCTACATCGTTCTCGTGGCCGTGCTTGTCGTGCGCCCGCAAGGACTGTTCACGAGGGCCGGATGATGTCGCTTTCTGCCAATATGCAAGATCCGCTCGTCAGTTCGGTCAAGGAAAGCCTTCGGCGGCAAACCCGCTGGCGCGCGCTTGAGATCGCGTTCTGGATCGCAGCGGTCGCTGCCTGGTTTGTCCTGCCGGGCAAGCATCTCATCCTCACCGAGATCGCGATCTTCGCCCTCCTTGCACTATCGATCGACCTGATCATCGGATTTGCCGGGATCGTGACGCTGGGTCAGGCTGCAATGTATGGCGTCGGCGCCTACGCCAGCGGCTTGTTCTCGATCCATGTGACCGGAGAGCCGTTGACCGGCCTCCTGGTGGCAGCCTTTGCCGGGGCTGCCGTCGCGCTGCCAACCAGCTTCCTGCTTCTGCGTGGTGCGGATCTTACGCGACTGATGGTGACGCTCGGTGTCGCGGCCGTCCTGCTCGAAATCGCCAATCAGGCCACCTGGCTGACCGGCGGCGCGGATGGTCTGCAGGGTATCACCATCCAGCCGCTGTTCGGCACGATCGAATTCGATCTCTATGGGCATGTTGGTTATGCCTACAGCCTTTCGGTTCTCTTCGTCCTTTTCGTTCTCGCCCGCTACATCGTCGCTTCCCCCTTCGGCAATTCGCTGAAGGCCATCCGCGACAATCCGCTGCGAGCATCGGCCGTCGGCATCCCGGTAAAGGGTCGCCTCGTCGCAATCTACACGCTGGCTGGAGCCTATGCCGCCGTAGCCGGAGCACTCTTCAGCCAGACGCAGCAGTTCGTTTCACTTGACGCGCTTTCCTTTCAGAAATCCGCCGACGGCTTGATGGTCCTCGTCATCGGCGGCACGGGATACCTCTATGGCGGCCTGATCGGAGCTCTGGTCTACGAACTTATCCAGGACGCACTCTCCTCGGTCACGCCGCAATATTGGCAGTTCTGGCTCGGCATACTGCTCGTCGCCTTCGTCATGATCGGGCGGGATCGGCCAAGGCAGATCGTCGAACGCCTCACCGCAAAAGCACTCGCCATGCGCAAAACGCCAACATCGGCCAAGGCCTCGGCGGGAGGAAAATCATGACCCTCCCTGCACTTGAGACACGAGGCCTCAATAAGACATTCGGCGCGCTGAACGCTACGACAGACGTCAACTTCCGGCTTGAACCTGGCGCCCGCCATGCTCTGATCGGACCGAACGGTGCCGGCAAAACGACCTTCATCAATCTCCTGACCGGCGTCTTACAACCGTCCAGCGGTGACGTCATTCTTCACGGGGAGAGCATCACTGGCCTCAAACGCGAGCGCCGCGTTCGGAAAGGCCTCGTACGCACGTTCCAGATCAATCAGCTCTTTGCCGGGCTGACGGTCATAGAAAGCCTCGCGCTCGTCATCAGCGAACGCAGCGGGCGCGGATGGAACTGGCTGCGACCGACACATGCCATTGCCGGCATTGAACAGGAAATCGCGGCTCTGCTGAAAGACTTCGGCCTCGATGGCGTCGGAGATGAAAAATGTCTCGCCCTTCCCTATGGCAAGCAGCGCCTTCTCGAAATCGCGCTGGCAATCGCCTGCCGCCCGCGCGTCCTGCTGCTCGACGAACCGGCCGCCGGCGTTCCCGAGGCCGATCGAAAGGAAGTGATGCAACACATATCGAGGCTGTCGTCGGACGTATCGATCCTTCTGATCGAACACGACATGGATCTGGTGTTCAATTTCGCCAATAGAATCTCCGTCCTTGTCGCCGGCGCCTTGTTTGCGGAGGGTAGCGTCGATCAGATCGCGAGGGATCAGCGCGTCAAGGAAGTCTATCTCGGAGGGGCAGCGCATGGCTGAGCTCCTGCGGATCGAATCCCTTTCTGCCGGATATGGCAAGGCGACCGTCCTTCACGGCGTCAGCCTGTCGGTCGAGCCTGGAACATCCGTCGCACTTTTGGGGCGCAATGGCGTTGGCAAGACGACGACCCTTAATACGATCGTCGGCTTGACCCGATATCGATCAGGGTCGATCCGGCTGCAGGGCACCGACATTCAGGGCATGTCCCCCGAACGGCGTGTCGAAGCCGGCATCGGTTGGGTTCCACAGGAGCGTGGAATTTTCCGATCGCTGACGGTCGAGGAAAATATAACGGCGGTTGCCCGACCCGGCAGGTGGACGCTCTCAGCAATCTACGATCTTTTCCCGCGACTGAAGGAACGGCGATCGAACCTTGGAAACCAGCTCTCCGGCGGGGAGCAGCAGATGTTGTCGATCGGTCGCGCGCTCGTGCTTAATCCAATCCTTCTACTTCTCGACGAACCGACGGAGGGGCTGGCGCCGATCATCGTCGAGGAACTTCTCGCGGCCATCCGCAGAATTGTCCGCGCCGAGGGACTTGCGGCAATCATCGTCGAACAGCACGCACAGCAACTGCTCGCAATCACCGACAAGGCAATCATCCTCGACAGGGGAAGCGTCGCCTATTCCGGTGACAGCGGCCACCTTGCAGAGGATCGCCAGACACTGGGCAAATTCCTTGGCGTGGGCGCAACCGAATGAGGAAGCGCCGGCCGGACTGCAAGCCGAAATCAGAATGCAAATGAGACGAAACTACAGGATGGGCTGCGGGGAGAGGTTTTTCCGCATGTCGGACAAAGAAAAAAGGAGGAGAGAATGAATACCAAACGGATTATTGCCGGCACCATGGCCGCACTTGCGATGATGGCCGCCACGACCGCCACATCCAGGGCGGACGACACCGTCAAGGTCGGCGTCGTCATTCCGATGACCGGGGGCTTCCAGTCGAATGGTCGCCAGATCAACGCAGCGCTCAAGACCTATGTCGCGACCCATGGAGAGACCGCAGGCGGCAAGAAGGTCGAATTTATCGTCAAGGACGATGGCAGCTCCGCCGACAACGCCCTGCGCATCTCGCAGGAACTCGTCACAAGCGACAAGGTTTCGATCCTGACCGGATTTGGCAACACGCCAACCGCCCTTTCGGTTGCGCAGATTTCCAAGCGCGCCAAGATACCGCAGATCATCATGGTTGCGGCAACGTCCTCGATCATGAAGGCGTCGCCCTACATGCTGCGCACCTCCTGGACCATTCCGCAGGTCGCAAGCGTCATCGGCAAATGGGCGCCCGAAAACGGCACGAAGAAGTTCGTCAGCATCGTCTCGGATTACGGCCCGGGTGCAGACGCAGAAGAATGGTTCTCCAAAACGCTCGAAGCCAATGGCGGTTCCGTGATCTCTAAGCTGAAGGTCCCGCTCGCAAATCCGGATTTCGCTCCGTTCCTTCAGCGCGCCGCCGACGAAAAGCCGGAAGGCCTGTTCGTCTTCGTCCCGACCGGCGCGGGCGCAGCGTTCATGAAGCAGTTCGTCGAACGCGGACTGGACAAGTCCGGCATCAAGGTCATCGCGATGGCCGACGTCACCGACGACGACCTTCTCAACGATATGGGCACTCCGGCCCTTGGCGTCATCACCGGCGGACCCTACTCGACGAACCACTCGTCGCCGGAGAACCAGACCTTCGTCGACGCCTTCAAGAAGAACAATAACGGCATGCGCCCGAACATGGTCGCTGCAGCAGCGTGGGACGCACTCGATCTCATCTACAAAACGCTCGACAAGACGAAAGGCGACGCCTCCGGCGATACCTTTGTGAAGGCAGCGGAAGGAATGCAGCTTCAAAGCCCGCGCGGCCCGATTTCGATCGACCCACAGACGCGCGATATCGTCCAGAACATCTACATGCGCAAGGTCGAGAAGGTCGGCGACGAATTCTACAACACGGAATTCCAGACGATCGAAAACGTAAAAGATCCGGCGCACTAGTTCATGCCAGGGGCGGGGCATTTGTTTCCGCCCCCTTCAAAAACCGTGTCGCAATGAAGGATGGAGAGTGTGTGATGACGATAGGCCTGATCGGTTTTGGCGAAGCGGCACAGGCTTTCGTCTCGGGATGGCGTTCAGAAATCCTGGGCGCAGGAGGGCATGGCACCATCTCGACCTTCGACTTGAAAGTCGAAGATCCCGCTCTTCGAACGGGACTGCGTGAAACATGCGAGAGCCTTGGTGTCCACTGCGCCGACAATCCGGCCGAGGCGCTTGCAGCCAAAAGGATCGTGTTCAGTCTCGTGACAGCGGACAACGCTCTGCAGGCGGCCGAGCGTGCGGCAAACTTTCTGGCCGCTGGCACTCTCTATCTCGATTGCAATTCCTGCTCGCCGAAGACGAAGACGATGGCTGCCGGAATCGTCGAAACGACTGGAGCCGTCTATATCGACGTTGCGGTCATGTCTCCCGTACACCCTGCCCGTCATCGCACGCCACTCCTGGTATCAGGCGCCGCAGCCGAGCAGGCACAGGCAGCGCTGGCGGAATTGCATATGAATGCAAAGCTTGCCGGCGGCAATGTTGGAGAAGCCTCATCGATCAAGATGCTTCGCTCCGTCATGATCAAGGGTTTCGAGGCCTTGACGGCCGAATGCTTTCTGGCGGCTCGAAGGGCCGGCGTGGAAAAAGCGGTGCTTGCCTCTCTGCAATCCTCCGATCCGGGGATAGACTGGAACAAGCGGGCCGCATACAACCTTGAAAGAATGATGGTTCACGGAAGGCGGCGCGCTTCGGAGATGATCGAAGTCGCTGCCACCCTGAGGGAATTGGGACTGCCAGACCGCATGGCTGTTGCGACCGCAGACTGGCAGCGTCAGATCGGTGAACTCGCGATTCGACCCGAGGCGAGTACCCTCGAAGCAAGAGCCGACATGATCTTGGAGTCCTACCCGGATTGAACGACGAGAAACCTTCGACAGCGCAAATCCAGCACAATCTTCGGCATCTGCGGGTCTTCCTCGCCGTCATAGACACCAAATCCGTGACCAAGGCCGCCGCAACCAGCCATCTTTCGCAGCCGGCGGTGACGCAGGCGCTGACCAAAATCGAGCGTGAGCTGCGGACAACATTATTCACCAGGACGCCTCAGGGCCTGTTTGCAAACAGCCGGGGCGATCTTCTGGCGGAGCGGGTAAAGCGGGCCTTCGCCTACCTTGACCCGGCATTGAACGAGCTCAGTCCACGCCTAAAACTGGTTGCGACCGCCTCGCAGCTTCGAGCATTGATCGCCGTGCGTGAGTGCGAGAACTTCACTCTTGCGGCAAAGAAACTGGGTGTCGCGCAGCCAACCGTCCACAGAGCCGTCACTCAGCTCGAGGAAGAAGCGGGACGAGCGCTCTTCGAACGGACGTCCTATGGCATCGTGGCGACACGGACGGCGAATTCGGTGGCGCAGGCGGCACGTCTTGCATTGGCGGAACTGGCCCAGGCCGAAGTGGACCTTGCCGAGGCAAATCAGGAGGAGGCCGGGACCGTCGTCATCGGCGCGATGCCGCTTTCGCGATCCTTCGTGCTCCCCAGAGCCATTGCCGAGTTCAGAAAGCTTCGTCCACGAACCCCGGTCCATGTCCTAGAAGGCCCCTATGCCGATCTGCTTGCCGGGCTTCGGCGCGGCGAAATCGACTTCCTCATCGGGGCATTGAGAGAGCCTGCCCCGATCGGCGACGTCGAGCAGCGGGTCCTATTCACCGACACGATCGTCGTCGTCGCCGGCACCGGGCATCCACTGGTTGGGCGGGCAAAACCTACTCCTGAAGAACTCGCGTCCTATCCCTGGGTCGTCGGGCAGAAGGGAACGCCGATCCGCAAGCATTTCGATGCGCTGTTTGAGGGCTTAGCAAAACGACCGGTTGCGATCGTCGAATCAAGCTCCCTGATCTTGATGCGAGAGCTTCTAAGCAGGACAAATCATCTGGGATGCATCTCCTTTCTGCAGGCCCAGGCAGAGCTAAGCCGCGGCCTTCTCAAGGCATTGCCACTGCATCTGGAGCATACGGCGAGACCGATTGGCCTAACATTACGGCGGGCCTGGCTGCCGACCGTTCCGCAACGGTTGTTTCTGGACCTGGTCACACAGACCGATACCGTCCCCTAAGGACATTTGTTGACATAAGGCAAAACCAAGCGGCTCTTGATCGCGGGCTCAAGCACTGAAGGCCTGCTGATGGGCATACACCATCACGAGAATCTCAATATAGTACCTTGGTAGTACATTGCTCGGTAAGTGGATAATATATGGGATATCCGAGGTGCCAACTCGCAACGCATGTCACCGCTGTTCGAGATAACTGGACAGAGGCAAAGGGCTGGCGTTAAGCTTTGGTTTTGTAACAGCGATACCAGAACCATGAATATGATCGACCCCCCCGGGAAATCGGGAGAAGGCAATGAGGAAAAGATACTGACAAATCCGACGCGGCTTGGAGGCCGCCTGAGGCTCGCCAGGCAAACCCGTGGCTTGACCCTCAAGGCTCTCGCCCTAGCTGCGGATTGCTCTGAAAGCCTGCTCTCGAAGATCGAGAACGGCAAGGCTTCACCCTCTTTGCCAATGCTTCATCGGCTTGTCGGCGTTCTCGGCACGAATATCGGCTGGATGTTCGAGGAGGCCGACGGTGAAGAAGGTATTGTCTTCCGCTCCGGGACAAGACCGCTGATCGGGCTGGACCCATTGCGCAGGGGAGAAGGCATTTCTCTCGAGCGGATCATCCCTTACTCGCAAGGCCATCTTCTTCAGTGCAACATCCACCACATCGAAGCTGGCGGCCAAAGCGCCGGGCCGATCCAGCATATCGGCGAGGAAGTGGGTTACGTTCTTGCCGGCGAAGTCGAACTCATGGTTGGTGAACGCACTTTCCGGCTCTCGGTCGGTGACAGTTTCGTTTTCAATTCAGAGCTCCCTCACTGGTATCGAAATGTTGGGGGCGAGCGCGCGAGCATCTTCTGGGTCAATACGCCAGCGACTTTTTAGCACCCACATCTGTCGTGCGGGCGAACTCGCGATCATCTTCAGAATCATCAATTCAAGTCACTTGACATAAATTCAAGTTACTTGAATAATCCCTATGCAATCCAAAAACATGGGGAACGATCATGCATCTCAAGAAATATTTGTTCGGTTGCGCGGTTGGCGCAGCCATCGCACTTACCGGCAGTGCCGGCGCCGCGACAGCGAATACGCTGGCCCTGGTGACGATCAACCAGCAAGCTCTCTTCTTCAACCAGATCAATGATGGCGCCAAGGAGGCGGCAAAGAAGGCCGGCGCTGATCTTGTCATATTCAACGCCAACAACGTGCCCAGCGCACAAAATGACGCCATCGAGAATTACATCACCCAGAAGGTTGACGGCATCATTTTGGTTGCCATCGACGTGAACGGGGTGAAGCCGGCAATCACCGCCGCCAAGAAGGCCGGCATCCCGGTCATTGCCATTGATGCCCAGATTCCGAATGGCGACAACATCGCCTTCGTGGGTGTCGACAACACCAAGGCGGGCGAGGAGATCGGCAAGTTCTATTCCGACTACGTCAAGGACAAGCTGGGCGGCAGCGCCAAAGTCGGCGTCGTCGGCGCACTCAATTCCTTCATCCAGAACCAGCGTCTCGACGGCTTCAAGTCAGCGGTAAAGACTGGCGGCCAAAAGGTCGACTTCCTCGATACCGTGGATGGGCAGAACGTCCAGGATGTGGCGCTCAGCGCTGCGGAAAATCTCATTACCGCCAATCCCGACATGACGACGCTCTATGCGACCGGTGAGCCGGCACTCCTCGGCGCCGTTGCGGCCGTCACCAGCCAGGGCAAGACGGGTAACGTCAAGGTCTTCGGCTGGGATCTGACCAAGCAGGCGATCGAGGGTATCGATCAGGGTTGGGTGACAGCCGTTATTCAGCAGGATCCGGCCGGCGAAGGCAAAGCTGCCGTCGAAGCGCTCGTCAAGGTGAAAAAGGGCGACAAGATCGATCCGATCATCAATGTGCCGGTGACCATCGTCACCAAGGAAAATGTCGACAAGTTCCGGGGCATGTTCAAGTAGCTCTCGCACCTCGTCACGCCATGGCCGATCGCTTCGGCCATGGCGTTGTGGCATCATGGCTGAGGCCATTTCCGCAAGGCAGCATTGATATGACAAACGCTGATACCTACCGCGTCAGGATGACCGGTATTTCCAAACGCTATGGCACGATGCAGTCGTTGGACAATGTATCGTTGACCTTGAAGCCGGGCGAGGTCCTTGGCCTTGTCGGTGACAACGGCGCCGGTAAATCGACCTTGAGCAAGGTTCTTTCGGGCGCGGTGATCCCGGATTCGGGGACGATCGAGATCGACGGCAAACCGGTTTCCTTTACTTCGCCAGCCGACGCACGCGCTGCGCATGTCGAAATGGTCTATCAGGACCTGTCTCTTTGCGACACGGTCGATGTGGCGGGCAATCTCTTCCTTGGGCGTGAGCCGAAATGGAAGCTTGCGGGCATTCCGATCCTCGACAAAAAGATGATGCATGAACAGGCACGTCACATGCTGGAAGGACTTGGCATCGTCATTCCGGACACGCGTCTGAAGGTCGAAAATCTCTCAGGCGGCCAACGCCAGTCCATCGCGATCGGGCGTGCGGCTTCATTCAATCCATCGGTCCTCATCATGGACGAGCCAACGGCCGCCCTGGCTGTTGCCGAAGTCGAGGCGGTGCTGGAGCTCATCCGCACGGTCAGCGCCCGCGGCGTCAGCGTTATTCTGATCACGCATCGACTGCAGGATCTCTTCCTCGTCTGCGATCGCATCCAGGTGATGTATGAGGGGCAGAACGTCGCCGAGCGCCTTATCGCCGAAACGAACATCGAAGAAGTCGTCAACCTGATCGTCGGTCGCAAGTTCTCCGCGCGCTCGGCCGGCCAACATACCGAGCGAGGCGCTTCCGTATGACCATGACATCCTCTCACACCCAAACCAGCCCGTCGTCTCGCCTGCGCAAGGCACGTCTCTATGACAGGGCCATAGCCAATGGCGGTATCGTTTCGATCGCCTTGTTTTTCATCGTGGTCTGCGTCTTCTTCTCCCTCTTCACCAATGTCTTCCTGACCGCACCTAATCTCTTGAACGTCCTCAGGCAGTCGGCACCCTTGTTGATCGTCGCAGCAGCCATGACCTTCGTCATCACCACAGGTGGCATCGATCTTTCGGTTGGATCCGTATTGGCCCTTGCCGCCACGCTTTCGGCGGCCTGTCTTCAGGCGGGAATCGCTTGGCCTGTTGTCGTTGTTCTGATGATGCTTCTTGGCGCTGCGACCGGGCTGATTCAGGGATATTTCATCGCCTATGAGCGGATTCCGGCCTTCATCGTCACGCTGGCTGGGCTATCGGTCATCAGAGGCCTCGCACTTCTCATCACCGGCGGCTACTCGATCCCGGTCGCTCCGGAAAGCCCGTTCACGGCGATTGGCCAGGCCTGGTTCTTTGGCGTTCCAGCACCGGCAATGATTGCGATCGTTGCTCTTGCCGCAGCCTATGTCGCCTTCAATGAAACGCCCTTCGGGCGATATGTCACCGGCATCGGTGCCAATGCCGAGGCGGTGCGCCGCGCCGGCGTCAACACGCGACGCGTCACCTTGTTCGTCTATGTAATATCGGGTGTCGCTGCCTCGATCGCCGGCATCATTCTTGCCGCACGCCTGGGGTCGGGTTCTTCAAATGCCGGGCAAGGCTTCGAGCTCGATGTCATCGCTGCGGTGGTGCTGGGTGGCACGAGCCTGTTCGGTGGACGCGGTTCGGTCGTCGGCACGGTGCTCGGCGCTTTGACCGTTGCCGTCATCTCCAACGGCCTGATCCTCTCGCACATGTCGCCCTTCTTCACGCCGATCGTAACCGGCGTCATCATCCTCGTGGCGATCTGGTTGAACTTCCGCCTTTTCAAGGGCGCAACGAGGAGCCGCTGAGTATGATGGATCATCTCTTTGCCGACACGGCCAGAATGCGTCATGCCATCGGCGTTCACACCGGCTGCGCGATGACCGTGCTCGGTCCCATCCCCGTCGCTGATATGGGGATCACGCTCATGCATGAGCACATCTTCCTTGACGGAGCGACCTCATGGAAGTGCCCTTGCCATCCTGACGAAAAGGCGATCGCCGAACAGCCGGTTGGAATAGAGATCATCGGCGAGTTGCGGATGAACCCCTATATGAATCGCGACAACGTCTCGCTGGACGATCAGGATCTGGCCCTTGCCGAACTTTCTCGCTTCCAGAAGCTCGGCGGCCATACCGTGGTGGAAACCACCAACTTTGGCATAGGACGCAATGCCGAACAGTTGCGCCGCATCGCCCGCATGTCCGGTCTGAAGATCATCATGGGGACGGGCTTCTATCTGGAGCACACCCATCCGGAGTGGCTGAAGGCCATGGATCTGGACGAGGTCACCGCCTTCATCGTCAACGACGTCGGCGGCGGCGAGACCCAGCCCGACATCATGGCCGGCATCATTGGCGAGGTCGGCGTCAGCAAGGACTTTACGGCCGAGGAGCAAAAATCCCTGCGGGCATCGGCGCGAGCATCGCGGCTGACAGGCCTGCCGCTGTCCATCCATTTGCCGGGATGGGAGCGCCTTGCCCATCGTGTGCTGGATGTGGTCGAGAAGGAAGGCGCGGATCTGCGCCACACCGTGCTCTGCCACATGAATCCCAGCCACGATGATCTCGACTATCAAAAGAGCCTCGCAGAACGCGGCGCATTCCTGGAATATGACATGATCGGCATGGACTATTATTACGCCGATCAGGATGCTCAATCGCCATCGGACGAGGAAAATGCCAGGGCGCTCCGGGCGCTCGTCGATCTTGGTTTTGCCGATCGCCTGCTTTTGTCGCAGGACGTCTTTCTCAAGATCATGCTGACCCGCTATGGCGGCTTCGGCTATGGCTACATTCTCAAGCATTTCCTGCCGCGACTGAAGCGTCACGGCGTCGATCAGCAGGCGATCGACCAGATGCTGATCACCAACCCCCAATCGGTATTTTCCGCCTCGGCCTGAAGGTCGAGTGCATCAAGGAGCAGACATGAGCAAGAAAAAGGTTCTTCTAGCGGGTGAATCATGGGTTTCGACCGCCACCCACATCAAGGGTTTCGACCAGTTTCCGACGGTGACCTATCACACCGGTGCCGACGAGTTGCTGAAGGCATTGAAGGGCAGTGCCTTTGACGTCACTTTCATGCCGGCCCATGAGGCACAGCGCGATTTCCCGCTGACGGCCGAAGCACTCGCGGAATATGACGCGATCGTTCTGTCCGATATCGGCGCCAATACGCTGCTACTGCATCCCGATACCTGGATTCATTCCAGGAGGACGCCGAACCGGCTGAAGCTGCTGCGCGACTACGTTGCAAATGGCGGCGCGCTGTTGATGTTCGGCGGCTATTACAGCTTCCAGGGCATCAATGGCGGCGCGCGCTATCATAAAACGCCGGTCGAGGAGGTGCTGCCGGTGAGCTGCCTGTCAATCGATGACCGCGTCGAGGTTCCCGAGGGATTTTCGCCTGTCGTAACGGGCGATAACAATCACCCGGTCCTCAAAGGCCTCGGGAAAGACTGGCCCTACCTTCTCGGTTTCAACGAGGTCAAGGTGAAGCAGGGAGCTGAGGTGCTTGCGACGGTTTCAAGCGAATATGGTTCGCAGCCACTTTTGGTAACCGGCACCTATGGCGCTGGCCGGACGCTCGTCTGGACTTCGGATGTCGGCCCGCACTGGCTGCCGCCCGAGTTTATCGCCTGGAACGGCTACAAGACGCTCTTCGAGCAGATGCTGGCCTGGGCAACACTCAAGGACTGACGCCTATGCGCCTCCATGTCGTTGGCAATGTCTGCGTCGATACGAGCTTCCGGCTGACGCGCCTCCCGCGTCCGGGGGAAACGCTCAACGCGCGCTCGACAGTTGAAGGCATCGGAGGCAAGGGCACCAATCAAGCCGTCGCGGCCGCGCGAAGTGGTGCCGTTGTATGCCTCTGGGCTCCGCTGGGCGACGACGACATCGCGGGCAGAGTGACCGAGATGCTGAAGAGCGACCTTGAGGTCGATCAACTGGTGCGTCTGCCTTTTCCCACTGATCGCTCGACGATCCTGGTGGAAGAAGGTGGCGAAAACACCATCGTCAGCGCTGTCGCCTGTGCGCGAGCCTTCGATCCGGTTCGGCAAACGGCCCTCGCCAAGACCTGGAACAAGAATGACATCCTGTTGATGCAGGGCAACCTGTCGCGGGAGGTCACCGCTACCTGCCTGAAACTTGCCAAAGAGTCAGGTCTGAAGACGGTGCTCAATGCGAGCCCGCTGTCGGACTTGAAGGTCGAAGATCTTGCCGATGTGGATCTTGTGATTGTCAATCAAGGTGAAGCATCCGCGCTGACAGGCCGAGAAAGCCCGGCGATGGCGGCAGACCTGCTCTCTGACAAAAGGGCGAGAAACGTCGTCGTGACCCTTGGAAGTCAAGGAGGCATCGTTTGGGATCAGGCAGATCATGCTCCCATTATTCTTGAGGCGCAAAAGTGTGCCGTCGTCGATACCAGCGGTGCCGGTGACTGTTTTGCGGGCGTCCTCGTCGGCTTGCTCGCACAGGGAGAAAACTTGGTCGCGGCCGCAAAGTTGGCGACCAAGGCCGCCGCCATCTCAGTCGCCCGGCCTGGAACGCTCGCCTCCTATCCCTCGCGGGCGGAAATTTCGGAAATCATCAAGAGATCAGAACTGGAAAACACATGAGTGGGACAATGAAACCCATCGGGCAGCTAGCGGGCAACGCCCTCATCGATCTTTTCGGGCGTGACAAGGCGATCATCGGCGTCGTTCACCTGGCGCCGCTTCCCGGTGCGCCGCGCTACTCCGGCGAGGAGATCGAGGCCGTCTACCGGCGCGGACTTGACGACGCCCGCGCCTATCTTGCAGGTGGCTGCGATGCCGTGATCATCGAGAACCATGGCGATATTCCCTTTTCGAAGCCCGATGATATCGGTCCCGAAACCTCGGCCTATATGGCCGTCATCTCCGATCGTATCCGCCGTGAACTCGGCGGTCCGATCGGCATCAATGTTCTTGCCAATGCTGCCGTTCCGGCGCTTGCAATCGCCAGCGCGGCAGGCGCAGGCTTCGTTCGCGTCAATCAATGGGCAAACGCCTATGTCGCCAATGAGGGCTTCATAGAAGGGGAAGCCGCCCGCGCGATGCGCTATCGTGCACGGCTCAATGCCCATGGCATCCGCATCTTCGCCGATGCCCATGTCAAACATGGGGCGCATGCCATCGTTGCGGACCGACCGGTCGAGGAACAGGTCAAGGATCTTGTCTTCTTTGATGCGGATGTGGTTATCGCCACAGGGCAAAGGACGGGACATGCAGCCGATCTCGACTACATAAGAATGATCAAGCAGGCGGCGGGCCTGCCGACGCTCGTCGGCAGCGGTGTGACGCCAGACAATGTCAATGACATTCTGTCGGTCGCCGATGGCGTGATTATCGCAAGCTCTCTGAAGTACGATGGGGTCTGGTGGAATGCGGTCGATCCGCTGCGGGTGACGAACTTCGTGGCAGGCATCCGCCGATGAATGCATGCCCGAAGATCAATGCGCCGCGTCTGCTACAGCGTATTGCCGATTTTGCAGCCGTCGGGGCAACCCCAGCAGGCGGGGTGAACCGTCAGGCGCTGAGCGCGGAGGATCGCGCAGCGCGGCGGCTGCTTGCGGAGTTGGCCACTGCACGTGGATTCAGCATTCACCAGGATGCGATTGCCAACCTGTTCATCCGGCGCAAGGGACATGATCATTCACTGCCCCCCGTGTTGATTGGTAGCCATCTCGACAGTCAGCCCACGGGAGGTCGGTTCGATGGTGCGCTTGGCACGCTGTCCGCCTTCGAGGTATTGGAATCGTTGGAGGATGCGGGTGTCGTTACGGAACGATCCATCGAAGTCGTGTCTTGGACCAACGAGGAAGGTAGCCGTTTCTCTCCCGGCTGCATGGGCTCGATGGCTTTTGTCGGCGCGGGCGACATACGCGGATGGCAGGATATGCATGGCGTCGATGGTGCAAGATTCAGCGATGAACTCGCAGCAACATTAAATGCACTGCCGGAAGCCGCGACACAGCCGCTTGGCCATGCCGTGTCCGCCTTCGTTGAGGTGCATATCGAGCAAGGACCCGTACTCGAGCGTGCGGGCATTCCGATCGGCCTCGTCACCGGCGTACAGGGAACCAGGTGGCTTGAGATTTCCTTCAGCGGCGAGGCGGCCCATGCGGGCACGACCCCGCTGGAATTCCGCAGAGATCCCATGGCAGCCGCCGTTGCCGCGATCGCGCAACTGCAGCTAGCCGTGATGCCAACCGATCCAATGGCGCGGCTGACCGTTGGCCGAATGACCATCGAACCCAGCTCCGTCAACGTCATTCCGAGCAGGGTCACATTCACCATAGACATTCGCCATCCGCAGGAAGACGTGCTTTCTGCCATCGAGGCACAGGTCGATGCGGAATGTCGCGCGTCGGCAGAACGCCACATGGTCGGTGTCCACATCGAAAAGCGTTTCGACTTGGCGCCCGGAAAGTTCGACACGGCCATTGTCGATGTGATCGACCACGCTTGTGAGAGGCTCGGAGTTTCCAGCATGAAGTTGGTCTCGGGAGCCTTCCACGACGCACATTTCATTAGCCGCGTTGCGCCGACGGCGATGGTCTTTGTCCCGTGCCGAGACGGCATCAGCCATAATGAGGCTGAGTTCGTCACGTCAGAAAATATTGAAACGGGCGCAAAGATACTGCTTGAAACCGCCCTTTCCCTAGCTCGAGGAACGACAATAAATTCCGCTTAAGACCGTCCGACGATAGCTAAGATATCGGAACAAAACTGGCGCAAGCGAACGCCCGTCGCGTTGACCGCCAACTCCAGTGACGATCTGCCTCTCGGTATATATGCGCCGATCTACAGGTCAGTCAGCGCCTGATCGATTTCCGCCATCACATCTGCTGGCAACGGTCCCTTTGCCAGCGCTCCGGCGTTTTCCTCGACTTGGGCAACCGTACGAAAGCCGGGAATTGGCAGCGTGCGCGGCGAACGCGCCCACAGCCAGGCAAGCGCACCCTGCGTGAGCGTGCGACCGTCCTCAGTCAGCAGATTGCGGACTGCTTCCAGGCGAGCGGCAAATTCAGGAGCAATCCTGCCGTCCTTGAAGTAGACCATCCAGTCGAGGCTCGCACCACGCACATCCTTCTCGCCGACAGCCTTGTCAGGCGTGAACTTGCCGCTGAGCAGCCCCATGGCGAGCGGACCGCGATTGATGGAGATCAGACCATTGCGCTCAATGACATCGATCATCGCCGGAACCGGCTCGAAAACGTTCATCGTATGCTGAATCGAGACGAACCCTGCGCGATGCGCATGACGAGCAGCCCGATCTGGATAGTCCGTGCTCCAGCCGAAAGCATCAATCTTGCCGTCGGCTCGGAGCGCTTCGAGTATCTCAAAGACCTCGTCCGACGCTTCGAGCGGAAAATCGTTAAGATGGAACTGCAGCAGATCCAGCCGATCGCGGCGCAGGCGGCGCAATGACGTCTCAGTAGACTGCCGGATAAAGGCGGGATCGGAAAAGGCACCCGTCGCTTGCCTGGTCCTCTCGTCCGTCGCGAAGCCGAATTTGGTGGCGATGACGATATCGTCCCGATTGCCGAGCGCCCTGCCGACCACCTCTTCGGAATGCCCGGCCCCGTAATTCGAGGCGGTGTCGAAGAAGCGAATACCGAGATCCACCGCCCGGTCGATGGCACGGGCCGATTCATCATCATCGACTTCGCCCCAGCCGAGCGGCACATCGCCAGCGTAAAACGGTCCGCCGATTGCCCAGCATCCCATGCCCAGGCGCGGAATTTCCCGGTCATTCCAGAGTGTCATTGTGGTCGCGCTATCGGGTTTGGTCAGCATGTCATCCTCCACGAGCATCTACCGTTGCAGGCAGACATAGGGAGATATGCCTGAGTGATAAACAGCCAAATCTGCAGGATGTTTTTCATCAATGAAAAACAGTTGGCTGCGTTCAATTCGAGGAACGACACACAAATAAGATGGACCGCTGAGTCTACGGTTTACAAGATTTCTTCCGCCATTTCCTTGAACTGGCGAGCATTGCGGTAAAAAAAGCAAAAATCGCGCACTCAGTGAGAATGAAATGAAGATCAACCAAGCCTCAGAACACCTGACCTACGACATACTTGTCTCTTATCTTCATGATACCGTATTTTCAGAGTGCCTTGAGCGTGCCGCCGTCGATGACGTAGTCAGCGCCGACTACATTCGGAATCCTGTCGGAAGCAAGGAAAGCTATCAGGTTGGCCACCTCGTCGGCTTCGGTGATCCTACCGCTTGTCATTTGGAAACGAGCAGGTATTTCAGATAAAAGCGCCTCGTGAGTGACACCGAAGGCGGCTGCAACCGTGCTGCCGAAGCTGTCCGCCCCCTCCCAAAGCGACGTGCGCACCGCGCCTGGTGATACCGTGTTAATCCGCACGCCTTGAGGGCCGAACTCCTCTGCAAGCGATTTACTAAATGCTGTCAGCGCGGTTTTGCCGTAGTGTAGGCTATAGGCCCGGCCGATGGCACTTTCGAGTTGATCGACGATACGTTGATCATCGCACCCCGACTTTTAAGCAGTGCTGGCAATACAGCGCGGCTCATCCATACGGCGCTCATCAGGGTGATATCGAGATTGGCGTGCCATTGCTCGTCGGTGACATCAAGGAATCCGCCAAGGGCGACTGCATCACCTGCACCGACATTGTTGACGAGAATATCAATGCGATCGGACCGGCTGGAAATGTGAGCCATAAGCTTCGGCGCCCCTTCTGCGCTGGACAGGTCCACCGCAAGAGCATCAGGGCTTAGCGCCAGTAGCTCCGGTGTCACAGTCCTGGCCGCGCCAAAAACCTTGACGCCTTCCTGCACGAGCACCTTGACCGTTGCCAGCCCAATGCCGCGGCTCGCTCCGGTTACAATCGCCGTCTTGCCTTCGAGGCCGAGTTTCATATTCATTCCTTTCTGTAGCTTTGGGTACATAATTATGCGTGCTAATTTCGATTTAGATTCCCGCTAGTTTTCAGAGGAGACGAAGAGCCGTTTCGATCGCGCGTTCAAGCCTGTCCGGGGTGTCGGCTACCAATCCGGCAATCCGCAAACCAACGATAGTTGTCAACAACAGGCTCGCCAGCGAAACCGCATCTATATCGCTGCGGAACTCGCCCGCCGCCTGGCCCTCCCCGATCAGCTTCACCAGGGCGGCCTCCGTCCTGTTAAACATTGCCTGGACAATGCGGAGCGCGCTTTCGTCCGATGCGGCCAATTCGGCGGCCGCGTTAACCGCCATGCAACCCTTCCTCACAGGCCCGTCCAGATCGAACTTGATGAGCTGCTCCAGAGCACCTTTCAGCTTGGCCCTAGCCGATATCGGCTGCTTCAGAAACTCTACCAACGCCTCGGCCTGAGAAGCGCGATACCGCTCCAGGCACAGTTCGAACATGTGATGTTTGCTTTTGAAGTAGTTGTAAAAACTGCCTTTTCCTATACCGGCAGCCTCTAACAAATCCTGTGGGGTGGTGCTCGCATAGCCCTTTTGCCAGAACACCTCCATTGCTCTGTCAATCGCTGTATCGGGGTCAAATTCGAACGGTCTAGCCATAAACAACCGATAGCAATTATGTACTCCTAGGTAAACAATTTTTGCGAGGGCAGTATTCGTTATCGCTGCTTGGTGTCGTGTAGCATCCACGCCCCGCTATTTTGCTCTTGATGGAATTCGAACGGGCGACTAGCCGAATCTGCCCGCCAAACGACTGAAATCATTCACAGAAACCATCAAATGCGTCTATGATCGCAGTAGACATCGAGCATGTTTCAGTTCAGCAACGAAGAGCTCCATCGCCATTTATCGTAGATCTCCAATCTACCTGATGGGGAAAACTTATCACCACTGATAGCTGGGGTTCCTGACTATAAGATTCCTTCAAGGGCAGAGGACTATGGAGTTCGGTGGCGCTCCGGCAGCGCGTTTGACGTCCGTAGTTTCTGCTGAAATCCGGCGGAATCAAACCTATGCTCGACACTCCTTCGACTGACGCTATTCAACTCGACCGGCGCCGTTTCATCCAGTGTACCGCGTTGATGGCGGGCGGATTCATGCTGGGTCTTTCATCCTCCGTAAAGGCAGCGAAGCTGATCGGAGCCGCAACTACTCGGGCGCCTGCCGGCGAAGTCGCTCTCAATGCATGGGTACGGGTTCAATCCGACAATACAGTGACCGTCATCGTCAGCCAGGCCGAAATCGGCCAGGGCATCAGTACCACTCTCCCCGCGGTACTCGTCGATGAACTCGGTGCCGACTGGTCGAACGTCCGGCTGGAAACGGCGCCCTATGATCCTGCCTACGCCAATCCGCTGTTCAAATGGATGTTCACCGGCAACAGCATGAGCATCCAGGTCTTCTACGACATCATGCGCACGGTCGGCGCGAGCGCTCGCGAAATGCTGATGGCGGCGGCGAGCCAGGCATGGGGACTTCCGGCTTCGGAACTGGCCGCCGAGAAGAGCTTTATCGTCCACGCTTCGAGTGGAAAACGCGCGACCTTCGGAGAGCTGGCGGCGGCGGCGGCGAAAATCACGCCGCCGGAAAAGCCAATGCTCAAGCAAGACGCCGAGCTGCAGCTGGTCGGACGAGAGGTGCCTCGGGTCGACGTTCCCGCCAAGGTCGATGGATCAGCCGTTTTCGGGATCGATTTCAGGGTACCCGGCATGCTGAACGCCGCGGTGCGCACCGGGGCGGCCTTCGGATCAGTGCTCGACCTTAACAACCGCGATGCATTGCTGCGGATGCCAGGTGTCGTCGCGGTCGTGCCTGTCGAGGGAGGCTTTGCTGTTGTCGCGGACACCTACTGGCATGCCCGTAGTGCCATGCTTAAGGCCGAGACAAGCATCCATGAGCCCGCGTCCTCCACCGCGAAGGCAAACACGCCGGCTCTGGGCACTGAATACAAGGCCCGCCTCGACACCGGACCCTTCGCGACTGCGGTTGACGAGGGGCAGGCTCCTGCGCGCATCGCCGCCTCGAAAAAGACGGTGGAACAGGACTACGAGAACCCATTCCTTGCCCACGCGACGATGGAACCGATGAACGCGGTCGCGCATGTGACGGACGATCATTGCGTGGTGTGGGCGCCGACGGCAGGTCAGAACCTCGCGTGGTATGCATTGCAGGCTGCACTTGGGCTCAAAGGCGAACAGGTGGAAGTGAACCGGACGCCCTACATGGGCGGCGCGTTCGGCCGGCGTTCGCTCGCCGATTTCATCGTCCAGGCGGCGTTGATTTCCAAAGCGGTAAAGGCCCCGGTCAAGGTCCTCTGGGACCGTGAAGAAGACATGCGCAGGGACGGCTATCGTCCCGCGACGATGGTGAAACTGACAGCGGCACTTGAGCCGAATGGCTTGCCGGAGGCAATCGTCGCCCGCGTGGTATCGCCGACCATTATCAGTCTGTGCAATCCCATGATGATCGATGAGATCAAGAAGACCCATATCGATCCGTTCTGCATCGAGGGCATGAAGGAAACCCCTTATGCGATCGACCATCGCCAAGTGGATTTTCATCTGCTGGAAACGGATGTTCCCACGTCGGTCATGCGAACAACTGGCTATGGGCCGAATATATTCGCCTTCGAAAGCTTCATCGACGAACTGGCTGGCCTGGCGAAGCAGGACCCCTACGCCTACCGGCGGCAACTTTTGCGTTCCAACGCCAAGGCGTTGAAGGTCCTCGATCGCGCGGCCGAACTCAGCTCCTGGAACCAGCCCCTTGCGAAGGGCCACGGCCGGGGCCTCGCATTTGCACTCGCATTCGGAACACTGATCGCTCAGGTGATTGAGGTCCATGTGCGTGGCAATGAGGTAAAGGTCGAGCGGGTCACGTCCGTCGCTGATCCGGGCCGGGTGTTCGATCCGGGGATCGCCAGGGCCAACATCGAAGGCGGCACCGTATTCGGATTGGCGGGCTGCAAGTCAGAGGTGACTTTCGCGGACGGTGCAGTCCGTCAAACCAACTTCGACACGTATGCCATGCCTTATCTTGGCGAATGCCCGGAACTCATTACCGAATTCATTGAGAGCGGTGGACCACTCGGAGCGATGGGCGAAGTCAGCCCGGTCGTGACCGCTCCCGCACTCGCCAATGCGATTTTTGCGGCGAGCGGAAAGCGTCTTCGCACCATGCCCTTATCCCGAAACAATTTGCAATTTGCCTGACGACGACGGGAACCTCGATCATGAAATTCACCATAAACGGCCGTGACGTCGATATTGACGCTCCTCCCGACGAACCACTGCTCTGGGTCATTCGAGAGCTGGTCGGGCTTACCGGAACGAAGTTCGGCTGCGGCATCGGCGCATGCGGTGCGTGCACGGTCCATGTGGATGGCGAATCCGTGCGCTCCTGTACCTATCCGGCCGCGCTCCTCGAAGGCAAGCGTATCACCACGATCGAGGGCCTCTCGCCGGACCGGTCGCATCCGGTGCAGGTCGCATGGGTCAAGCATCAAGTTCCCCAATGCGGCTACTGTCAATCCGGGATGGTCATGTCAGCGGCCGCACTTCTCCTCAAGGTTCCTCATCCAAGCGATGAGGATATCAACCAGAGCATCACCAACATCTGTCGTTGCGGGACCTATTCGCGAGTGCGTCCGGCCATCCACACTGCGGCAGACCTCGCAGCGAAGGGCAAGCCATGACCTCTCTCGGGTATTCTTTCGCACACGGGGTCTTTGGCGCGTGCGCCATCAGCGCCATTGCCGTGGCGATCGCCGCTGTGGCCGCGCCATCTCCGTCCGCCAAGCGGGAAGACGGTTTGGCGCAATGGCGGGTGATGGAATCTGTCATGATGAGCCCGCGCTGCTCCAACTGTCATACGCAGACGAACTTCCCCCGCCAGGGCGACGATCGCCATCGGCATAATTTCGAAGTGGTGCGCGGGCCTGAGGGACACGGTGTGCCCGGCTCCCAATGCGCGATGTGCCACCACGACACCAATTCCGACGCATCCGGAGTCCCAGGCGCTCCGGGCTGGCACTTGGCGCCGCTGTCGATGCAATGGGAACGCGCACCGGGCGTGCCGATGACCAGTCGTGAACTCTGTGCCCTGATGAATGACCAAACCAGAAACGGTCATCGCAGCGCCGAACAGCTTGTCGAGCACAACGCGACCGAGGCACTCGTCTTGTGGGCCTGGTCACCCGGCAAGCGCGCGGATGGCACCCAACGCCAAACGCCTCCCATTAGTCACGACGCTTTTGTCGCCGCGACGCGGGCGTGGGCCAAGGCTGGGTCCCCCTGCCCTTGAAAATCGAGCGGCCTAAGATGTCGTTGAGAAGCGCTGACGGAGCCACACTTGCTCTATATGTCCTGTGTGCGCTCGCAGTTCCACACACAGCATCTGCTCAAGACCAAAGCCAGGAGCCTATTGCCTTGCGCCCCGCTATCATGTTCAACCGCTGGCAGGAAGATTGGGCGGTGCTCGCCGATCCGCGCGCTGCGCGTGAACCGCTCGACAAGCTCAAATATATCCCCCTCTCCGATGCCGATCCGCAGACCTATCTCTCTTTCGGCGCAGACACGCGTGACCGGTTCGAGTCCAACAATGCGCAAGGCTTTGGTATCGGTGGGAATCGAAGCCAGAACTATCCTCTCAGCCGCAACGAGTTTCATGCCGACCTCCACGTCGCAGATCAGCTGCAGCTCTTCTTGCAGCTCCAGAGCGATTTCGCGCCTTGGAAGAGCGTGCCGCTGCCGATCGACCAAAATCGTCTGGATCTGGAGCAGGCCTTCATTGCCGTTACGGAGCCCGTAGGGGATGGAACGCTGAGGCTGAGACTTGGACGTCAGCAAATCGGGTTCGACCTGCAACGCTTCGTATCTGTTCGTGACGGCCCCAACGTTCGCCAGTCCTACGACGGCGCCTGGACAGAGTACGAAACCGGCCCTTGGCGCTTTGAACTCTTATACAGTCTTCCGGTGCAAGTACGAGACGATGCGGCGTTCGACGACTATAGCAGCGTCGGTCAGCAGACATTCGCGGGCATGCGCGTCGAGCGCAAACTCTCCGACACCACAAGCATTAGCGCCTATTACGCAAAATTCACTCAGGCAGGCGGTCGCTATGCAAATGCATCAGGCGATGAGCGCCGGGACATTTTCGACGTGCGTGTCGCCGGTCGTGACAATCACATCGATTGGGATTTGGAGGCAATGAACCAAACGGGCCGTATAGGTTCTCGCCATATTGAGGCCTGGGCGTTCGGAGGTATTGCAGGCTACACATTTGCCGACGCGCCTTGGACGCCCAGACTGGGCATTCAAATCGATGCTGCATCCGGCGACAGCAAATCGGAGGGGGGCAATTTCGGCACCTTCAATCCGCTGTTTCCCAACGGAGCATATCTTATGCTCGCGGGATACACGGGCTACTCCAATCTCGTCCATGTGAAGCCTTCGCTCACGCTATATCCCACCTCGTCAGTGAAGGTCATGCTCGCTGCGGCGGCTCAGTGGCGCGAGAACACGGCGGATGCGATCTATACCTATCCCGCAGTTCCTGTGCCGAACACCGCCGGACGCCCTGGTGCCTATACCGGAAGCTACGGGCAGATACGACTCGACTGGACAGTAGACCGCACGACTTCGCTAGCGTTAGAGGCGGTGCATTTTGCGATCGGTGATGCCCTGCGACGTGCTGGCGGCCGCGATGCGAATTACGTTGGTGTAGAGTTCAAGCGCGGATGGTAGTGTCTGTCAGACCCGTGTAGATCAAGACGAGACGTTCTTGGTGCCTCGAAGGTCGCTTCGATTCCGGCTCTCGAAAGGCGTCCCGGTCAAACATGGAGTTCATCTCCCGTCGCCGACACTATCCAGAAACATCACGTTGAAGCCTAGCAGCATCGAGGCAAGACTTCTGGCGGCTTCATACTGCGAAGATGCATACCATTCCCGAGCGATGGTCATGGATGGGAACTCGATGGCGATCACCTAATGTTCGAGATCTGCGCCGTCGGCACTCTCGAGCTTTCCGCAGAGAGATGCGAACCTACCGCCGTAGAACTCGACCGAGGCGGCGGCCTGTTCCGTGTAGCGTTTGAGGGACTCAGGATGCGCGGAATCTCGATTCCACATCATGTAGTAAGCGACCATATTCCCCTGCTCGTCTGATTGTTGTTGTAGCACCTTGCCGACGGGCATGCATCGTCACTCGCAAGCCTACCGCGGCCACCTGACAGGGAATGTCAGCATGCGAGTGGCTGGCCATACGTGCCTGCAGATCCATCACCTCAGGACATTGCGGCCCTAGCCCGCTCCTCGGCTACCTGCGCGCGCCATTGCCCGTAGAGATCGCGGCGCTGGCCGGGATAGCGATCCGCCAATAGTTCCGCCTGCTGGATGCGATCGGTTCGGAACGCCCGGAAATCCTGACGCAGTTCGCACCAGGCGGCAATGACGCGCATCGTTTCAGCAAAGGCGATCCCGATCGGCCAGATGACCCGGTCGGTATCCGCCCCCTTGCCGTCCTTGTACACGATGCGCAGCTTCATTTGCTGCTGCATGGCCTTACGCAGGATCTTGAGGTCGATCGCCTCGTCCTTCCGTGACGGATAGGAAACATGGAAGTCAGTGTCATTGAGCTTATGGCGCAATTCCGAGGGGAGCACAGCCTCGATCTTGGCAAGCGCATTCTGGGCGGCGAACGACAGCTCGTCGTCGGTCTGGCGGCTCACCCATTGCACGCCGAGCGCGATCGCCTTGATCTCCTCCTCGGAGAACATCAGCGGCGGCAGCATGAAACCGGGCTTGAGCACATAGCCGAAGCCAGCCTCGCCTTCGATCTCCGCCCCCATGGACTGCAGAAGAATGATATCGCGATAGATGGTCCGCAGCGAGACACCCGTTTGCTGCGCCAGATAAGTCCCCGAAACCGCCTGCCGATGACGGCGGAGGATCTGAAGGATATCGAACAATCGCTGACTCTGGGACATAACCCTATCCTTCGACTCATCATGCTCCAGCCCATGCGGTGGGACTGGAGCATGACTCGTCCTAATCCATGCGGACGAGGACCTTTCCGTTGGCCTTGTGGCCGCTTTCCAGTGCCGTGATGATGCGGATTGCATCACTCAGCGGCACGATCTCTCCGATCGGAAGTCGTAGCTTGCCCCTTTCGGCGGCTTCGGCAATTCCGTCGAGAACATCCGCGCGGGCGGTACAGACAATCGGCTTCAGCTTGCGGCTGAAGATCGCACGGACGAACTTGCCTGGTGTCGGATTGATGTCCAGAAACACACCGCCGGACCGCAAAAGGCCGTAGGCTGTACCCGTGTCCATTGTGCCGGCCGTGTCGTAAATCACATCAAAGCGGTCTCTGATCCCCGAAAGATCGGTGGTGCGATAGTCGAACAACGGCTTCACACCCAGATCGGCCATGCGCAGCACGGCACTTGCGCTGCAGCTTCCGGCAACCGTCGCCCCAAGGGCCAATGCCAACTGCACGGCGGCCTCGCCGACCGCACCGGCACATCCATTGATGAAAACGTGCTGGCCAGCGGTTACTTTGGCTTTGTCAACGATACCGTTCCAGGCTGTGACACCCGGCGTGCCGAGACAGGCCGCTTCCTCGAAGGAGAGGGAATCCGGCTTCTTCGCGAGGAAGGTTTCCGGAGCGATGGCTGCTTCGCCGAGCGCACCACCGTCCTGAATCCTGACGGAACCGAAGACCGCATCGCCACGCTTGAAGCGGGTGACACCGGGTCCGACCGCCGTGACGATACCGGAGATATCGCTGCCCATGGCGCGCGGGAACTTCTTGCCGGTCATTATCTTCAGATAGCCGCTGCGCACTTTCCAGTCGATCGGATTGACGGAGGCGAAATTCACCTTCACCGCCATCTCGCCCTTGCCCAGCGGCCGAAGCTCGAAGTTTTCGAGTTTCATCTGCTCCGGGCCGCCGTATTGATAGTATTGAATCCGCTTCATGCTAGATCATTCCCCTTGAGGGTTGGCCTTGTGATGCAGACTTAATGCGGTTGAACCGCAGACATGTAGGCCGCATAGGGCGTGGCGTCGTAGATCACTTCCGTGGAAGCGATCTTGCCATCCTTGACCTGGATCAGCTCGGCGACGACCGAATGCGGGACAGGATAAGTTTCCACGACATAGACGAGCACAGCCTGCGTCTCGTCTCCATATGCCGCGCGGATGTCGAGCTTCTTGATCATGCGGGCAAAACCTTCCTGGAAGCCACGGAATGCAGCAGCCCCCGTGGTCTTGCCGATCGGCGAGATGCAGACGACGTCGTCTGCCGAAATCTTCATGATCGCGTCGACCTCCTTCTTTGCCATTGCCTCGCCATAGGCTCGGGCGATCTTTGCAGCGGTTGCGTTCTGTTCAGCCATGGTGTTGTCCTTTCCTAATCATCTGTTGGCTGAAACAGTTCTAGCTTGACCTTGCGACATCAGATGTCAGCATGTCACCTTCTTTGGTTGTATTTCGCCAGACAACGCAATCAAATAATACATCGGAAAACCCACTTTCCGCCACGGTTCCGGTGCTTTTCACGATCTTTTCACAGAGTGAATTTGATGTAATTCGACAAGCCGATTCCTCGCTGCGTGAACCGGCCGGATAATTTGTTCCCTACATGGGGAAGAAAATTCCACCATGAGGGTATTGACCGGCGCGCCTGCTGGATCGCATCGGAGGCATGGACTGGTCGATAAATCCCTGCGCAGAGATAAGCGACCGACCCCAACGATTCTGCGGGTTTGCTACTGACATTCTTCCAGCCTTGCAGTCCTCGGCGCATCGCCGTGAACCACGGATAGAAGCCATTCCATGTCGTTTCGGCAATATACGGAATGCTGCTAGCGCTCGTCCTGCGGCAGCCAGGCACGCCGCGTAGCTCCCCGGGCGGGCGCGCGGCTGACGGACATCTCTTCCTCTTCCTCGGCTCTAACTTGCCGTGCCAGAGCGACATAGGCCGGATTGGAGGTGAGAGAGCTCTCGGGATCGTAGAGTTCCGCCAGCCTTCGCATCGACCGCCGATCGCCCTTTACAAATGTTCGGACGATTTTCTCGGCCTCGTAGGGATGCACACCGAGCGCTTCGAGCGAGTATCGTCCCGCCCTTACGGCGCTATCGAATGTCTCGCGGACAATGTCGTTGCAACCAGCGTTGAAGAGTTCATAGACATTCAGCCGGTCATAGGCCCGCGCGACGATGTGAAGATCCGGACGCACATGCCGCGCATGTTTTACGATCGAAAGAGCATGATCCTTGTCATCGATCGCGACGACGAGAAGCTGCGCTTCGGAAAGGCCGGCGGCTTCGAGCAAGTCAGGGCGTGCGGCGTCGCCGAAAAAGGCCTTGACGCCGAAATGGGCAAGCGTGTCGACGGTCTCGGTGCTCAAGTCCAGGACGACGGTTTCATAGCCGTTGGAACGCAGCATACGATTGACGATCTGCCCGAACCTTCCGATGCCCGCGATGATCGCCACTCCTTTCACATCGATGGTATCCTCTTCGCGTTCCTGCTCGATCGTAATCAGCGGTACGATGACGCGATCAAAGAGCATGAAAAGAAGCGGCGTGAACAACATCGAGATCGCGACGACCAGCTGGAACAGGTCTGTCAGCGGCGCCGGGATAATCGCATTTTGCGCACAGAAAGATAGCAGGACGAAAGCGAACTCGCCGGTCTGCGCAAGTCCGATGGTAAATAGCCAGCGATCACTCCCGTGCAGCCGAAAGACCTGGCCGATCACCCAAAGGATCGAAGCCTTGACGAGTATGAGCAAGACCGTGAGGCCGACAATCAGGACTGGATTTGCAAAGAGCAGCGAGAAATCGATGCGCGCGCCCACCGTGATGAAAAATAGGCCGAGCAGAAGCCCCTTGAAGGGCTCGATATCGCTCTCCAGCTCGTGCCGGTACTCGCTGTTGGCAAGTACGACACCGGCAAGGAAAGTCCCAAGAGCCGGCGAAAGACCAACCAATGTCATCAGCAGGGCAATACCGACAACCAGCAGCAAGGCCGCGGCCGTAAACACCTCGCGCAACTTCGCCGACGCAATAAAGCGAAACAACGGTCGAGACAGATAGTGCCCTCCAACGACCACGAACGCAATTGCGGCGAGCGTCACAAGCGCCATTGCCCATTCCGGCAGACCTTCGAAAATCTGAAGCCCGGCCTGCTCATGCGCCGTCGCATCGATGCCACCAGCGTGAAGCAGGGCGGAGCTGGCCAAGAGCGGCAGAAGCGCCAGCATCGGGATGACCGATATGTCCTGAAACAGGAGCACCACGAAGCTCGCTTTGCCACCGTCGCTCTTCAGCAGGCCCCGTTCGGCCAGCGTCTGCAGGGCGATGGCGGTGGACGAACCCGTAGCCACCAGACCGATGGCGAGCCCCGCGCCCCAAGCAACACCGAATAGCCAGGCAACGCCCCATATGACGATTGTGGTTACCGCCAACTGCAAGCCACCCAAGCCCAGCAGGCGATGGCGCATTCCCCATAGCTGGCGCGGTTCCAGCTCGAGCCCGACCAGAAACAGCATCATGACGACGCCGAATTCCGCAAACTCCTGGATTTGTTGCGATTCCGCACCCACGAGACCGATCAGCGGCCCTATGCAAATTCCGGCGATCAGATAGCCCAGTACCGATCCGAGGCCTAGTCGCTTTGCCAGGGGGACTGCGATAACGGCGGCGCATAGATAGACGAAGGACTGAAAAAGCACGCTATTCATGACGCTTGTCCCATCAGCGCGGAGGAAAGATTGGCATCCGTTAGAATATCGGCGTGCTGCCCTGCCGCGATATCAAAGCGGTCATCACGCAACGCTTCGAGCAGCGTGACAAACCCCTCGATATGGGCCTTGCGCCTGGCATCCTCTACTCCGGCTGCGCCAAATAAAACATAGGGCGAAAGGAACGGCATACCGCACAGAGCTGCGGTGGCCTCGACGGGCGACAGCAGTTGCCGCAACGAGAACCGGTGCCGACCTTGATCGTAGGCTTCGGCGGACGCGCCCGCCGTGACCGCACAAAGCCATGGCTTGCCCCTCAGCGCAGTTCCCTTCTCGCCGTAGGCAAACCCATGTTCGAGAACGAGATCCTGCCATTCCTTGATCAGCGATGGCGGCGAGTACCAAAACAGCGGAAACTGAAGGACAAGTATGTCGTGTGCCGCGAGGCGTTCCTGCTCTCGGTCGATGTCGATCTCGTGGCGCGGATAATCCGCGTAGAGATCGACAACCGTGATGTCCGCGACCCGTTGCGCGGCTGCAAACATAAGGCGATTGGTGCGGGAATGCTGTATGGCAGGATGTGCGAAGATCAGCAGCGTCTTCATTCGGTCTCCGCGAAGAACTCACTAGAATGACATGCAATGGCAGGCAGATGAATCACCCTATCATCGATCAGCCTTGCGGTGCATCAAAGAACTGCGTCACGACCCGCGCAGCTTCGATGGCATTGCCCCAACCCGCATAAAATGCCGTGTGGCCGAGCAGTTCACCAATCTCAACTTTGGTAACTCCTTTAAGGATCGCCCGCTTCAGATAGGACGGCAGCGACGATGCCTGACCCGAGGCTGCGAGGATTGCAATCGATGCCAAGCCACGATCCCGCGGCGCAAGCCCTGGACGCAACCAGACGTTACGATATAGGAGATCATCGGTGAAATGTTGAAGTGCGGAAGACGCCGGCGCGATATTTGCCGCGATCATGGCGACGCGGGTTTCGTCGTTCGGTAGAGCCTCCTCGACCGTAAGCAGCTCGGGAGATAATTCGGGGAGTTGGTCCGAAGAAACTCCCCGCGCATCGAAGATCACCTTTAGCGCGGCAACGGCACCGAATGCGTAGGGCCAACTCGCGTAGAATGCCAAATGCGTGATCAGTTCCGAAAACTCCGCGGCCGTCAAACCGCTGTCGAGCGCCTTGTTAAAATAATAGGGATAGGCCATGGTTGCGTTGCGCGCCACAAGGGTCGCAACCGTGACCAGCGCCCGGTCTCGCTGAGCCAGCCCCGGCCTGTGCCAGAGTTCTTCCGTTATGTTTGCCTGGGTAAACGAGAGCAGGACGGGTGAAACTCCTGCAAGCATCTGTTCGAGCGGATTGCTGTTGGCTTCGTTGCCCATTTCACTGTCTCCCGCATGAAGCGATTGATGTCCGCAATACATTGTCTGACGCCTCATTCCGGCGGAGAGATCGTTGGAGGCGCGCTCACACCGGGCGGACCTCACGGCGTGAGCGCGTCGAGCGCGGCAAACATGCAAGCGCTCGGTCAAAGAGCGAACTCAAGCTCGCCCGGAGTGGAGCTGCTTGGTGATTTCGGCGACACGCTGGCCCAAATAAGCCGCGGTATTTAGATCACTTGGGATCGGAGACAGTTCCGGAGACTCGTCATTGGATTGCGCCATCGCGCCCAACCATCCACCGACGCGGTTCTGCTCATCCGCGCTCTTGCCGGGGAAGATATCCAAACCTACCCAGATCATCCCGTGCTGGGCGGCGAACAACGCCATCGTGACAAGAGAATTCAGCTTGTCGCCGTGCATGGCGCCCGAGTTCGTGAAACCTGCGGCAACCTTGTTGCGCCATTTCTGCGGGAACCAGGCTGGCCGCGTCGAATCCTCCATGAACTTCTTGAGGCGGGAAGAAAGCGTGCCGTTGTAGGTCGGCGAGCCAAAAATAATGGCGTCGCTCGCTTCCAGCACCTCCCAAGAAATCTCGTCATTCGCCACAGCAATGAGCTGTGCCTCGGCACCGGCTACCCGGCCAACGCCTTCCGCAACTGCAACGGCCTGTTTGGCGGTATGCCCATATCCACTATCATATACGATCGCGACCTTCATTTCGTCTGGTCCTGCTTGCTGTTTGCCAATTTCAAAGGTTGAAGTCGTGTGACGAGAGCTCCGCGAGCGCCTTGCGTCCACATTTCAGCCCGCTTCATAGTGTGGAATTTTGATTTGCGGTGCGGATAGTTTTTCGCATACATGTATCCTCAAATTCTACATTGGAGGCATGAGTGCGGGATCGTCTTGATGGCGTTGCAGTGTTTGTGGAAGCCGTCGAAGCGGGAAGCTTCGCGCGAGCTGGCGACAGGCTTGCCCTGACTCGTTCGGCCGTTGGCAAAACGATCGCCCGGCTGGAAGAGCGGCTTGGTGTCAGGCTGTTTCATAGAACGCCGCGAAGTCAGATCCTGACCGAAGATGGCCAAATCTACTATGAAAGATGTCAGCGGGCGCTCGGAGAACTGCGAACTGCGGAAAACCTGCTGGAAACAGGCAGGCGTGATGTCGCCGGTCGATTGAAGATAGCGCTTCCATTGCTGTTCGGGCGTCTCTGCGTTCAGCCAATTCTGCTTGACCTCGCACAGGAGCATCCAAAACTTGAGCTGGATCTGCGGTTCACCGACAAGATTGTTGATATCGTCGGCGAAGGATTCGACCTGGCAATCAGGAACACCAGCCCGGTCCAGAACAGCGGCCTACATGTTCGGAAAATCGCGACACAAGGGAAGGCCATTTGTGCGTCGCCGCTCTACCTTCAAAAGCACGGAATTCCCAAAACCATCGACGACCTCTCCAACCACGACGCACTCGTCTATTGGCGTAACGACCAGCATGTGCCCTGGACCTTGCGCAGCGACACGGGCGAATTGGTGGAACCTCACCTCAACTGGCGTCTGCAGTTCGACAACCATGAAGCAATAGCGGATGCGGCGGTGCGAGGCATGGGAATCGCCTGGATGCACGATTGGCTGGTCCACGACCATCTAAAATCCGGGCGGCTGGTCTCCTTGTTGGAAAAGTTCCCCTCTCCCCGCATGACCACCTACGTCTTATGGCCCTCCACCCAGTATATCCCCATGAAGCTGCGGGTAACCATAGATACGCTGGCCGCCAAATTGGACCAGACCGCCACACTTGGAGTTCCCATTTAGATGTAGCTCTGGAAGCTGGCTCCGGCCCGTTATCTTAGAGCAATTCCAGGAAAAGTGCGCAGCGGTTTCCGTCCGGAATTGCGTGAAAACAAAGAGATAGAGCGGCTCAGAGATTCCGTGAAAAGCTGAACCGCTCTAGGCCCTGACAATCCGCATCGGGCAAGTTTTGAACGCATCCCCGCAGGCTACGTATGGGGGAAGAGTTTTCGCCACTCGCAAGATCGCTTCTACATTAAAGTCCAAAACGGCTGCGTGGAAACGCGGGTATGCGTGCGACTAAAGGTTTTCGATGTCGCTCATTGGCTTGATCGGCCAGCCCGTGTCGCAGCAAGATTTGGAGACCCGCATGACTGCCACACAACAGACTTTTCCCATCAGCCCCACTGTCCAGATCCCGGCAATTGGCTTCGGGACGTATCTTGTCCCAAACGATGACGTGGGAGCCGCTGTTCGTACAGCCATCGGGCTGGGTTACCGTCACATCGATACCGCCGCAGTCTATCAGAATGAAGAGGGCGTCGGCGAAGGCATCAGGGCTGCCTTGAAAGACATGGGGCTTTCCCGGAGGGACATCTTCGTCACGACCAAACTCTGGCCAGGTCACGCCACCTGGAATCAGGAGCCAAAAACCGAAAGGGAGACCTTGGCTGAGTTCGACGCAAGTCTCGCGCGCCTCGGTCTGGATTACCTTGATCTCTATCTCATCCATTCACCACACGGTGGTTCGGCGCGCATCGGCCAATGGAAAGCTCTTCTTCAACTGAAGCAAGCTGGAAAATCCCGTGCCGTCGGTGTCAGCAATTTCAACGCAGCCCATCTTGAAGAGCTCAAAAACGCAGGGCTCCCGATGCCGGATGCCAATCAGATCGAACTCCACCCGTGGTCGCAGAAGCCGGATTTGATTTCCTACATGCACAACAACCGGATCGCCCCCATTGCCTATAGCAGTCTTGCGCCACTTTCGACGTGGCGCGCAGGCCCTGGAGAAGACAGTGCAAAGACGGAAGATATGAAACAGAATGACGGTGTCTTCACGGCCCTGGCCAAGAAGTACGGCGTTACCGAAGCGCAGCTCCTCCTTCGTTGGGGAACCCAGAACGGTTATGCAGTCCTTCCCAAGAGCCTTAAGCCCGAACGCATGCGGCAAAACCTTGATCTCGATAGATTCTCCATCGACGATGGCGACATGGCTCTGATCCGCACCATGGACCGTGGCGGCGGCATTGCATGGTCGATGGGCGATCCGAGTGCCGTGGACTGAGCGAAATCGCTTTACCTGATGTCTGATCTACCTATTCAAAGCATCACGGGTCACAATCGAAATCAAAGATAGGCGCAAGCGGGCATGGTATGGTGTTGGGCAACACAACCGCGGGGCTTTTGGCCGCTTTCGAACGGCTCGTCAGGCTACTGGATGAGCCCGAATTGATTCCAGCGCTGGCGCCGCTGGCACAGCGGGAAATCTTCTATCGCGTTCTGTGCGGCGACGCCGGAAGCCATTTGTAGCAGGTGGCCTCTATCGACAATCAGAACCAAAGCATCGGCCGAGCCATCAATTGGCTCAAGGCCAATTTCCGGGAACCATTGCGCGTCGAAGAACTCGCAGCCCGGGTAAGCATGAGCTCCTCGCGGTTTCATCATCACTTTCGACGTCTCACGTCGATGAGCCCTCTTCAGTTTCAGAAGTGGCTCCGGCTGACTGAAGCTCGACGCCGAATGCTGCTCCGAGGCGTGGATGCGTCTACGGCTGCTTATGAGTTGGGTTATGAGAGTCCGTCGCAATTTAGTCGAGAGTACACGCGTCAGTTCGGGACATCACCACGCCGGGATGTGGGAGGGCTACTGCGGCAGGACCTTTCGCCTATCAGTTAGCGGACGCCGCAGAAGAATTTATTGCGCACTGATCCAACATTCAGTGCAGGCCGTCAATTGAAATAATACTTCCGTCAATACGATGGATCAAACTGCCGACACGATTGTTTGAATGCTAAGCTGCCGCCTCAACAGTTAAATCAGAATCTCCGCGCTTTGACTTTCATTCCATCTCAATATGGCTTGAGACAGCACGAGTTCAGTGCTTGCGTCGATGCGTAAACGTCCATATCACCGCTCGTCAGGAGTAGCTGTATGCAGTCGTACTTGATCCTTGCCACCGCCTGCGGTCAAGCGCTCCCAATTCCGATAGGCGAATTTCGCTTTGCTGGCATCATCTAACTCCAGCCCCGCTACGAAACCACGTGCATCGCCTCCGGGACGGTATTGGTACGGATAGTCAGTCGAGAACAGGACACGGTCGATACCGACGGCGTCGATCGCCTGCTGCATATAGGTCGGACTGAACATGCCGCTTGCAGTCAGATAAAGATTGCTGCGAATATAGTCGATGAATGGCCGCTGGAGCTTGGACACACGATCAATCATCACAAGCCGCTCAAGATAGAACAGCACCAACTCGCCCCAATGACCCAGGATCACCTGAAGGGTTGGATAGCGGTCGAAGATGCCACCCAGGATCAGACGCACGAACTGGATACCCGCCTCGAAATGCCATCCAAGCGCGAATGTGGACAAGGCGAGATCGACGGGGGCGCTAAAACCGGCGTAATAGGACTCGCGCACGCTCATCCGCGGTATCTGCGGATGGATCAGGAGGGGCACATTGAGTTCGGCCGCACAAGCGAATGTCTGTTCGAAGATCGGATGATCCAGATTTTTGTCGCCGACCCGCCCGAAAAGAACGGCACCCTTGCAGCCAAGTTGCTCGACGGATCGCCTCAACTCCAGCGCCGCCGCATCAGCCTCCGAGGATGGCAGAACTGCCATCGCCTGGAAGCGGGACATGTTGGCAGAAACGGCTTCGGCCAGCAAATCATTGGCACGACGAGCAAGATCGATGCCGTGGTGACCAAGATTGTTGAGGCCCGGTGCCGTCAAGGAGAGAACCTGAACATCGACGCCCGTCTCGTCCATCAGAGCCAGCCGCTGTTCTCCAAAGTCGGCAAGCCGTTCGCCAATGATCCCTGGATTGAGGCTAAGCGTCCCATCATCGGCGCCGGGTATGGTATTCCAGGCCTGCTTCACCTCATTGGGGAGAACATGCTCTTCGATCGCGATGATCTTCATCTCTGAAACCTTTGGATTCGCATCATCCGCGGCGCCAAACGACGCGCCATTTTTCATCATCCCGCGTGGATGTGAGGATAAGTTGATCATCCACGAAGCTGTAAGCTCGCCGGAAGTCCTGTCCCACAAGCCCGCGAACCAACGCTCCTTCGACCCGATAGACAAAGACGCCGTTCAGGGCATCAAGTGCAATGCTGCCGTAGCTCGCTTCGTATCCAGCACTGCTATATGCGCTATCGACATGATCGGGTTCGAGGTTGCGAACCTGAACCGCCATTTGACCATCGCCTGTAAAGACGAGGAGGCCTTCTACGCTGGCGCTCCTCATCGCTCCGTTCGCGTCGGGCTGCTCGATGGTCACAAGATGCCAAGCGCCTTCCAATCGGGCAAGGACCTCAGCATCTGCGGTCATCTGCTTGCGCGTACCAGCAACGATCTCCATTGGTCGAGCTTCTCTATATTTTGGCCCTCGGCCGGGTAACCCTTTGCACGAAGGGCAGCGTTCAGCCTTTCGTCGTCAACTGATCGACGATAGCTTGGCCGACGCCGTGCGCAGAAGCCGGGTTCTGGCCGGTAATCAGGCGACCGTCGGTTACGACATTTTCCGACCAATTCGGTGCAGCCTGATGCAGCGCGCCGCGCTGCTTGAGAGTGGTCGCAAGGAGATACGGCACCACCTTCGTATATCTGACCTCGGCCTCCTCCTCATCCGTGAAGCAGGCAAGCCTCTTGCCAGCCACGAGATAGCTGCCGTCGGAAAGTGTGGCGTTCACCAGCGCGGCCGGGCCGTGGCAGACTGCCGAGACGATGCCGCCCGCTTCCCAGATTTCGCGGATGACCTTTTGCACGGCCTCGCTCTCTGCGAAGTCCCACATCGTACCGTGGCCTCCGGCAAAGAAGACTGCCGAGTAGCGCGATGGGTCGAGGTCGCCGAGCACCAGGGAATGCGCAAGTGCCGCGCGGAAGTGCTTGTCATTCCAGTAGTGAGCGTTAGCCGCATCGGAGAGGTCGAAGAAGTCGATCGGCGGATGACCGCCCCGGATCGAGGCGATTTCCGCCTGAATGCCGGCGGCCTCAAACACTTGCAGCGGATGGGTCAATTCGACCATCGCGAAGCCGGTCGGCTCGCCGCTGTCACCGCGGATCGGATGGCTCGTGACCACGCACAGAACGGGCTTGATGATTTCGGCATGGATTTTTCCTCAGGATTTAAGCGAGGCCATGTCGATGACGAAGCGATATTTCACATCGCTCTTCAACATGCGCTCATAGGCTTCGTTGATCTTCTGAATGGGTATGATCTCCACATCGGAGACGATGCCGTGTTCGCCGCAGAAATCGAGCATCTGCTGGGTTTCAGGCACGCCGCCGATGAAGGAACCCGAGATCGCCCGGCGGCCGCGTACGACATTTGCAGCATCGACCGGCGCACTGAGAGGTCCGAGATAGCCGACGAGGACCAACACGCCTTCCAGCGCCAGAGTTGGCATATAGGGATTGATGTCGTGATCGTAGGGAACAGTGTCGATAATGACGTCGAAGCGGCCGGCGACGGCCTTCATCTGCTCCGCATCGCCCGACAGGACGACATGGTCGGCGCCGAGGCGGAAAGCATCTTTCTCCTTGCCGGCCGAGCGGGTGAACAGGGTGACATCGGCGCCAAGCGCCTTGGCGAGCTTCAGCGCCATGTGGCCAAGCCCGCCCAGGCCAATCACCGCGACCCTGCTGTCCTTGCCGACATTCCAGCGGTGCAACGGTGACCAGGTCGTGATACCAGCACAAAGCAATGGTGCGGCGCCGACCGGATCGAGCCCATCAGGCAATGACAGCACGAATTTTTCGCGCACGGGGATGGAATCCGAATAGCCGCCATAGGTGATGCTGCCATCCTGCCGATCGCTACCGTTATAGGTGAAAGTCGGACCCTCGTCACAGTCCTGCTCCCAGCCGTTGAGGCAGGGCTTACAATGCTGGCAGGAATCCACCATGCAGCCGACCCCAACCATGTCACCAGCCTTGAAGCGCGACACACCTGCACCGACCTCACGCACCCGCCCGATGATCTCGTGGCCCGGCACGATGGGGTAAGTCGTGAAGCCGCCATGGTTTCGGGCCAAATGGAGGTCGGTGTGGCAGACGCCGCAGTAGAGGATGTCGATAACGACGTCATCTGGCCGGGGTGTGCGCCGTTCGAAGGCGAAACGCTCGAGCGGTCCAGTGGCCGATTGAGCCGCAAAGCCCAGTGCGTTCATGGTGTTTACTCCGAATTGTCGTGAGCCCGATAGCTCGGACGCGTACGCGGAATCAGGCGTTGCCGGGGGCGAACAGCGATTCCCAGTTCGTAAACGGACCGAGCGGGATCAGCTCCCAGTCGATCAGGCCTGCCTTGGCGAGGGGAAATTCGGCGAGCGCCGCTTTGGCCGCGTTGATGGACTCGGCTTCCGCGATGATGGCGACACCGGGACGGTCCTGCCGGAAGTAGATGTCACGGATGATCCCGCCTTTGTACATCTGCCAGGCGTGGCGGGCCTCATCCTGCATATGCGGCTGATACTTCTCCAGCGAGGCACCGGGCTGTGGGACGTCGAGGCAAAGCAGTTTCATAGTCAGAATCCTTCGTTTGGTTTATGATTGGGCGGGTTGAAACCGGCTGGTCGTCTCCGCCACGCGCCGGCCGAGATACTGAGCCGTCTTCAGATCGCTGCCGATCAGCGCGACGTCCGGGGCCTGGTCTACGTTCGATTGGGTCATGACCCCCAGCCAGCTTCCAAGCCGGTTGAGATCATCCACGCTGCCAGCGCTGCTGCTATTGCCCGGCATCATGTCGAGGCCGACCCAGATCATGCCGTGCTGGGCTGCGAACAATGCCATCGATATGAGCGAGTTCAGCTTGTCGCCGTGCTGGGCTCCTGAATTGGTGAACCCAGCGGCAATCTTGTTGCGCCACGTTTGAGCCGACCAGGCCGCCTTGGTCGAATCTTCGAAGAACTGCTTGAACTTGGCGCTGATCAGGCCGTTATAGGTCGGCGATCCGAAGACAATGGCATCGCTCCGCTCAAGTGTCGCCCAGTCCATCGGACCGTCCGCAACAGCGATGAGTTTCACCTCAGCTCCCGGTACCTCGCCAACGCCGGCCGCCACGGCTTCAGCGACGCGCGCGGTGTGGCCGAAGCCACTGTCATATACGATTGAAATCAACAACTTGATCGCCCTCCGGCAATGAGAATCCGCATGACGGGAGGGCGATTTGGGCCGTGCGCCCCTGATCGCCCTGAAAATGTCATTTGCTTGATCTCATCGATATCGTAGAATGGCATTCAGCAGTGGCGATTGTTTTTCACTTGTTTATTTCCCCAAATTCCGCAATCGCGTCACAAAAGCGTCTGAAAAGGTTTCGCCATGCGCGACAGATTTGACGGGATAGAAGTCTTTGTGGAAGCTGTCGAAGCTGGAGGGTTCAAAAGAGCGGCCGACCGGCTCTCCCTCACTCCTTCGGCTGTCGGCAAGGCCATTGCCCGCCTGGAAGAACGACTTGGTGTCCGCCTGTTTCAGCGAACGACCCGCACGCAATGTCTGACCGAAGATGGCCAGCAATATTACGAGAGATGCGTGCGTGCCATCGAGGAGTTGCGCACGGGCGAATCCCTGTTGGAAACCGGACGGCGCGAGGTTGTCGGCAAACTTCGCGTATCGCTGCCTGTATTGTTCGGCCGCTACTGCGTCGCGCCCATTCTGCGTGCCTATGCCCGCCAGCATCCGAAGCTTGAACTCGAGCTCAGCTTCAATGACCGCCAGGTCGATATGATCGCCGATGGCTTCGACCTTGCCATTCGCAACGGTGCACTCGGTAATGGAACCTCATTGCGCGCACGGCGGCTTGTCAGCCAACGCAAGGCGCTCTGTGTGTCCCCGGCATATCTGGCGGTTCGCGGACAGCCGCACTCCCTTGCCGATTTCGAGGATCACGACACGCTTGTCTATTGGCGCAACGATTACGCATTGCCGTGGCGGCTTCCTGATTTGTCCGGCAACCTCGTTGATGTGCCCGTTGCCTCCAGGCTCCGCTTCGACGACTTGGAGACGATTACAGACGCCGCCGTCGAAGGCATGGGGCTTGCCTGGCTGCCCTATTGGCTCGTCAGCGATCACATTCGCGCCGGCAATCTGGTTGAACTCTGGGCGGACAGGCCAAGTGCCACGATAGAAACCTACGCAGTCTGGCCAGTAGCGCAACATCTCCCACTGCGTTCCCGGCTGGCGATCGACGCTCTTGCAAGCGAATTACCGAAACGGTTCGATCAGGAGATCGATCAACCCGTTGGGCTTTCAGCGACATAGGCTTGGCATGGTATGAACGCTTTTGGATCGCGCGAATTCCGCTCATCACCCATTGAGCTTGAAGATCTCGGCCCGGAGTTTAAGGGCACCGCAGGTCGGATGATCACGTAGGCAGCGTCTTTCTCCACAACTGCTGCAGCTGTAGGCGGATACCGTGATCGCAGTCACGATCGCGTCGGCCCAATGAGGTTGAACAAATCTTGCTTTGATAGCCGATTAATGTACAGCGCACATAAGTCCTATCAATTTATGACGCTATATCACATAGGTCGACTGCCCTACCCTCTCGGGAAACCTAAAATCCCGTTATGAGAGGAATCCTATGAAAACCTCCGCCATCACCATGCTCGCACTTTCCATCGTGGGTTTCGATAGTGCCAACGCTCAGGAAAGCGTCGCGATCTACGCGCAGGCCATTCAGGCAGTGGCTCCCGCCCTCGACCGCTACACGTCGACAACGCTCCTAGGCGGGGTCTGGAAGCGCCCAGGCCTATCGATGCGCGACCGCAGCATCGTCACCGTCGCGATCTTGATCGCCCGCAACCAGACAACCGAACTGCCCTTCTACTTGAATGTCGCACTGGATAACGGCGTGAAGCCTGCCGAGCTGTCGGAAATTTTCACTCACCTGGCGTTTTATGCCGGCTGGGGCAATGCGATGGCGGCGGTCGTCGCGGCGGCCGACGTCTTCAAACAGCGCGGCATTGGCGCCGATCAGCTGCCAAGCGCGACGCCGGATCTGATGTCGCTCGATCAGGCAACTGAAGACCAACGGGCGGCGGCCGTGCAGGCAAATGTAGGGCCGGCATCGCAGAGCCTTGTTGACTACACTGGCAGCGCGCTTTTCCATGATCTCTGGCTCCGCCCGGATCTCGCGCCGCGCGACCGTAGCCTGGTGACGGTCAGCGCCCTGATCGCCAATGGCCAGGGGATGCAAATCACCTACCATCTCAACCGCGCGATGGACAACGGCCTGACCGAGGCCGAGGCGGCAGAAGTTCTGACTCAGTCGGCCTTCTACGCCGGCTGGCCGAATGCCATGAGCGCCGTGCCGGTCTTCAAGGAGATCTTCGCCAAGCGCGCCGGCTAGCTCGCGTCATTCGCGATGGCGCAGCGCGTCAACGAGAATACCGAACGCCGGCGAGCTCTGCCGGCGCGTCGGGTAGTACAGATGATAGCCCTCGAACGGCGCGCACCAGTCGTCGAGAACCTGGACCAGACGGCCGGTGGCAAGATCGGCTGCCACAAGGCTCTCTTCCAGATAGGCGAATCCGAAGCCGTCGAGAGCTGCGTTGTAGATATGGACGACGCTGTTGCAGATCAGCTGGCCATCGACGCGAACGCGCAGCTCCTCGCGGTCCTTTTCGAACTCCCAGGCATAAAGCCCGCCATGCGTCGGCAGGCGCAAGTTGATGCAAGAATGGTTGGTCAGATCCTGGGGCACGCACGGCATTTCCCGACCGTTCATGTAAGACGGGGCGGCAACGACGATCATCCGCATCGCGGGACCGATCGGCACGGCGATCATGCCCTGCGAGACTATGCCGCCGAGGCGCACGCCGGCATCAAACCGATCGCCGATGATGTCAGTCAGGCCGTAGTCGATGATGATCTCAACCTTGATATCGGGATAGTCGATCAGGCGCTGCAGCTTGGGGCGCAGAACCGCCATCACTGCGTAATCTTCAGCTGTGATGCGGAAATTGCCGACCGGCCGCTCTTGCCGCTCTGTCAGGGCGGTCAGTTCGTTCTCGATTTCTTTGAGGCGCGGACCGAGAGTCGAAAGCAGCAGGTCTCCTTCGGTGGTAGGTGCGACCTGGCGCGTCGTGCGCGTCAGCAGACGCAGCCCGAGGCGCTCCTCCAGCCCCCGAATTGCATGGCTCAGGCCGGATTGAGACATGCCCAGTTGCGCAGCGGCTCTGGTGAAGCTCTTTTCGCGCGCAACCACCACAAAGGCCAGCAGGTCATGGATGTTTTCTCTGAGCATTTATGTATGCCTTTCATAATTATGCGGGAATCTGCTGCGCCTCTGCCGAATAGGGCATGTTGTGAGCGCCTATTCATGTGCGCAACACATAATAGCTAGCATGATTTGCGGTCTAATCGGACCTTATGGCACGGACTAGAATCTATCCGAAAACAATCATCTTCCGAAGGAACGAGACATCATGGACATCACCAGGAACGGAAGTCAGCCTTCAGGCAAAGGCCCGGCCGAGTGGTTCACCGGAACCGTGCGCGTCGACCCGCTATTCGCATCGAACGACGCGCGCCGCGCCGCCGCTGGTAGTGTGACGTTTGAGCCGGGCGCCCGCACGGTTTGGCATACCCATCCTCTCGGCCAAACCTTGATCGTGATCGCCGGCCTCGGCCGTGTGCAGCGCGAAGGAGGCCCGATCGAGGAGATCCAGCCTGGCGACGTTGTATGGTTCGCGCCAAACGAGAAACATTGGCATGGCGCATCCCCCACGACCGCAATGACCCACATAGCCATCCACGAGCACCTGAACGGTAAACTCGTCGACTGGATGGAGCATGTCACCGACGAGCAATATGGCCTCACAGCCGGAGGGATGTGAAATGCCGCACGTCGTCGTGAAAATGCTGGCCGGTCGCCCCGAGGCTCAAAAGCAGGCGTTGACTGCCAAACTGACGGAGGCCGTCATGTCCGCTCTTGGCGTCGAAGATGCCTCCATCTCGATTGCAATCGAAGACGTCACGCGCGCTGACTGGACCGACAATGTCTATGTGCCGGACATCCGGGAAAAGATTGATCAGCTTTACAAGAAACCTGGTTATGACCCGTTCGCGTAAGGGCACCATGCTGGGCCGATCAGCTCGCATCAAGCGGACCGTTGTCATCATGGCAGCGGCTGCAGGTTCGGCTGTCAATGCCAACGAATTGGGAAATGCGATGAGGATCCAAATCTCCGCGCCTGGGGGAACCGCAATTGCGGTTCTCGACGACAACACCGCCGCGCGCAATTTTCTGGCGCTGTTGCCGCTCAAGCTTGTTCTTGAGGACTATGCCGCCACCGAGAAGATCAGCGACCTGCCGCGCCGGCTCTCGACCGATGGCGCGCCTGCCGGCATCACACCTTCGGCAGGCGACATTACGTTCTATGCCCCTTGGGGCAATCTCGCGATTTTTCACAAGACCTTTCGGTATTCCGAAGGCCTGGTGAAGCTCGGCCGGATTGAAAGCGGTCTGGACGCGATCGAAGCCCCAGCCCGTGTGCCCGTCACCTTTGAACGTTTGAAGGACTGACCATGGATTGGAACCCGCAAGAATTAGCCGCCATTGCGACCGCCGATGATCTGCACATCGCCCCGTTCCGGGACGATGGCATCACCTACGGTACGTTGACCTGGATATGGTCGGTCGTTGTGGATGGCGCGCTCTATGTCCGGGCTTACAATGGCAAAGGCTCCCGCTGGTACGGAGCCGCCATGAAGCAGCGCGCCGGCAGGATCACCGCCGCAGGCCTCGATCGGGACGTATCCTTCGACCCTGTCGATGGGCCGCTCAATGCGGCGATCGATGACGCCTATCGAGCGAAATATGCCGGCAGCCGGTACTTGGCTGCCATGATCGGCGACCGTGCGCGCGGGGCGACGGTTCGCATCACGCCGCGCAATCAGTAACACAAGAGGAGACTTAGCCATGCAGAAGCGTAAACTTGGACAAGGACTTGAAGTCTCTGCTCTCTCACTGGGCGCCATGGGCTATGGCAAGGCGCGCGAGCTGCCAGACCGAGCCGAAATGATCGCCCTGCTCCGCACGGCGGTCGAGCGCGGCATGGACTTTTTTGATACCGCCGAAGCCTACGGTCCCCTTACCAACGAAGTGATGGTCGGCGAAGCGTTGGCGCCCGTCCGCAACCAAGTCAAAATCGCCACGAAATTCGGGTGGGACATCGATCCGGAAACAGGCATCCACCTTGGTGGCGTCAACAGCAAGCCCGACCATATCCGCAAAGCGGTTGAGGGCAGCCTGAAGCGCCTGAATATCGAGACCATAGACCTGCTCTATCAGCACCGCGTCGATCCGGAAGTCCCGATGGAGGACATTGCCGGCACGGTCAAGAATCTGATTGCGCAAGGCAAGGTGCGCTGGTTCGGTCTTTCTGAAGCCGGCGCCGGCTCGATCCGTCGCGCGCATGCGGTGCAGCCCGTGGCGGCCCTTCAGAGCGAATATTCCCTCTGGACCCGCGAGCCCGAAGCCGAAATTCTGCCGACGCTCGAGGAGTTGGGCATCGGTCTGGTGCCATTCAGCCCGCTGGGCAAGGGATTCCTGACCGGCAAGATAGACGTGAGCACTCAGCTCGACCCTTCCGACATGCGCAACAATATTCCACGCTTCGCAGCGGAGGCACGTGAAGCCAATCAGCGTCTGGTCGACCTGATCCGGCGCATCGGCGACCGGCACAATGCCACACCCGCGCAGGTCGCGCTCGCCTGGCTGCTCGCGCAAAAGCCCTGGATCGTGCCACTGTTCGGCACTCGCAAACTCGAACGCTTCGAGGAAAACATCGGGGCACTCAGCGTCACCCTAACGACGGACGACCTCGCGGAGATCAAAGCCGCCAACATTAAGCCGCAAGGCAATCGGTATCCCGAAGAGCATATGAAGCGGGTCGGTCTCTAACGGGGCGAGGCAGAACCACCAAGGACGTCAGCCCCTTAGCGCCTGCTAACTCCTGCCTCACCGTCAGGCAGGTCCGCAGAAGGCTTGCGCCCAAACTCGAGAGTAAAGAAGCGCTATTTGCGATGCGCCTAATAGTGAACATGATCGACCTCACTCGTATCCATCCTGCCTCTCGCTTCGTTTGCAGCAAGAACGGAATCTTGAGCAGTACCGGAGTTGGGCAGCATGTTGGCAAACATGTAACAGTTTGCTCTTGAACGGGGTTGAACCGTATTCCTATGACTAAACTGCTCAGTGACAAAAGGCGCACCAGGGTGGTTGCATGGATAGACTGCGCTCGTATTTGCGGGGAACATAAGCCAGCCGCAATCCGGCCAAGACTTGGCGGACAGCCTCGCGCATTAGACCTTGATTAGCGGCGGAAGGATGAATTGGGGCCGGCAGCACTTACTGGTGAGGCGATTTCGCTCAATCGGAGAAATAGGGCGCCAACTAGGCGATCGATACTTCTTGATGTTCGAAATCGATATGCCCAAGGATCAAAAAGGTAAAGCCCGCGCGAAGCGGGCCAGGTGTTGCATTGAGTAACGTATTCAGATTCAGTCTTGCTCACTTCTCTGTTTCGGGTTTGCCAGCCCTTGCAGTCCGCTTTGTCCGTGATGCCTTGGTGGAGGCTTTTGCTGAAGCAGGCTTGATTGAACTGGGCCGCGATTTTGCTGCATTCAGTAGCGCGGCGCGGCGCGAACGGTTGTCCTCGAGTGCCTTTTGAAAACCGAGATCCTGTTCCGCATGCAGAGCAAGATCATCGAGAAATTCGGCGACTTCCTTGACGGACTCGACAACAACATAGGTCAGCCCTTCTCCGGCGCTAACCGCGTCGCGACCAATGCTGACGCCAAAGCCGCCTGGAACACGCTGAAACCACGTCGAACGCCATTTCTTAAAACCGGCTGCATCACGCTCATATTCTTCGAGATAATTCTTTTGTTCTGCGACTCTCAAACGAAAGGAATCAATCGCATTTCGCGTGCCAGCCTTCGGCTTATCGGCCCTCTTGGCAGACCACTTCTCAATAAAACTTGTCATATACATATGCTCCATAAGATCGAGATTCTCGATCGGGCAGTCTCAAGTCCTCCAACAGGGCGTACGATAATCCATCATGCATTGCAATGATCAGTCAGCAATATGCAACCAATGCGGTACTTCACATTTGACTCATTCCACCAATATCCAACAGACCCACATTCCTTTCTCAATGTAGCATTCGCTCAACGGCCATATGAGAAAGCTCGAGCAGTTTTTCCAGCTGAGATGCTGAACGCCGATCTCGTGTCCAATATCTGCCTTCCTTCCAGACCTCCTGCTATGGCTAGAAGGCGCTTGTTGCCTTTGTGACAAATATTGTTCGGTATGGCAGATGGATTGGCATCAAATGTTGCCGGACCCATATCATTGAGTTCTCAACTTGTCTTGAGCAATTTGTCCACAGATCGAGGAATGCTGAAACAATCGAGTTCGTCGAGAGGAACAGGTCTGGAGAAGAAATAGCCTTGGAGATCCGTGCAACCCATCGCCGCTAGAAAGTCGCGCTGATATTCAGTTTCGACCCCTTCGGCTGTCGTCGCAATGCCAAGACTATTGCTTAACGAGATAATGGCGCTGACGATTGCCGTGCCGTTGGCTTTCGTGCCGAGGAGCGAGACGAATGATCGATCAATTTTGATCCGGTCAACATCGAAGCGTGTTAAATGGCTGAGGCACGAATAGCCGGTTCCAAAATCATCCAGCGAAATCTGAATACCCTCGCCGCGCAACGACTTCAGTACTGAATAGATGTCTGCATAATCCTCTATGAGCGAGGATTCAGTGAGTTCGAGCTCAAGCCGGGATGGCGATAGCCCGGTCTCCTGAAGTACGGCGCGCACTTCCTCGACAAAATTTGGCCGCCTCAGCTGAGAAGGGGACACGTTCACCGCGACAAATGTGTTTTCAGGCCAGTTGCAGGCCGCGGTGCAGGCGTCGCGCAACACCCAGAATCCAAGTGCGTCAATAAGGCCGCCTTCTTCGGCGGCGGGGATGAAACTCGCTGGCATCAGCAGTCCGCGCTGGCTATGCCGCCACCGTACGAGCGCCTCGGCTCCCGTCACCGAATATCCCTTCCCCGCTTGATGTACAGGCTGGTAGTAGACCTCTAATGCTCCGAAGTCCGGCTGGTCCGCAACCATATCACCGCGCTCACCATCGTCAGATGAAACCCGGATCTTGGATAGGACCTCACGCAATTCGTTTTTAAGGATATCGCGTGCATTCCTGCCTCCATCCATGGAGGGTGAATAGACACGCCACCGGCCCCTGCCGCTTACTTTCGCTTCATATAGCGCGACATCGGCATAGCGCATGATATCGTCGGCATTCCGCCCCGTATCAGGCACAAGCGCAACGCCGATCGAGCAGCCAACGCGGGCTACGGCTTCCCCGTTCAACAGCGGGAAAGGTTTGCTAAGCTCCGTGACGATTGCCTCGCAGATTGCCGGTAGAGCTTGATCGTGATCTTCGATGTCCCGAAGAAGCAAGGCAAATTCGTCTCCTCCGAGCCGCGCTAGAGTATCTTGTGACCGAAGGAGTGAACGGATTCGATCAGCGGCCAACTTGATGAGTTCGTCGCCGGCGGCGTGACCAAACGTGTCGTTCACAGCTTTGAACCGGTCGAGGTCAAGAAGCGCGATTGCCGGCCGCTTCGTCGAGTTTTCCAATTCGGCCAGGCACTCGTCGAACCTCATCGCAAACAATGCGCGATTGGGGAGATCTGTCAGCACATCGTGTAATGCAAGCTGCCTCGCATGGAATTCGCTTTTTTTCAACTCGCCCAGACTCTTTCGCAGACGCACAAGCAGGATTGTCAGCAGAAGCGCCATCATCAGGGCTGCGATCGAAAGCGCCGGCATCAATCGACCGATCACCCTTGATCCCGGAAGATCAGGCCGCCATACGATGAAACCGATCGGTTCGCCATTTGTCGTATCGTCAATCTGAAATGCAACTTCGTCATCACCAGCGTCGGCAGTGCGCGCGAAGCGTGCGCCATTGAGCCCCTGTTCCCGGCTCAATTCGTCCAACGCCGCTCCATCCAGGAACCGTAAGACGATCACAAATTGCCATGACGGCTGCCCTTGCCCTTCGTGCGGCTCCCTGACGGCTGCAATGCCGACAATCGTCGGCCGGCCTTCCAGGCGCAGCAAACTGGCCAAGCCACGATGAGCAAGAACTGCATTTCCAGCGGGATTGTCCAATGATCCGGGCAAGTGCTCAATCGACATTGCTCGCTGGTGTACGGCGATGCCCGCCTCTCGAAGAAGCGGCAAAAGAAGAGGCTTCATCCAGCGATAGCGTTTTTCCGTCTCGCCGTCCGCCATCATGACCAGGTCACCATGCTCGTCCACGACAAACGCCTGATCATAGCCAAAGACAGATGTTGCAGCCTGGCTGATCGCGCTTCCGGCGGCTGTCGTTAAAACCGCATTGAAGGCAGGCGAAACTGAGGATGCGCCGGAGGTCGGGTAGGCTCTGTTTGCAGCAAGGTAACCATTGCCGACTTGTCCAATGACACGCGCCACTTGATCAACTTGCTCTCTCAGACGAGTGTTCACGAGCTGCCGCTGTCTATCAAGTGCTGCAGAGTCACTTTCAGTTCCCGCCCACAATGCAGACAGTACGACAAGTCCAATTACTCCCAGAGCGCTAGCCGCAATCAGGAAGAGAATCCTTCCCGAAGCTATCCAGGATTGTTGAAAGGATTTTGGACTAGAGGAACGAATAATGTGCAAGCGCAGATCCCTGAACAACGCTGTATTAGGACGTCATCATCAAAACAAAACTACGGCTACATCAGTGCTAACAAAGAAGCGTTCACGTAGAATTAAAAGCAACTGCGCATTATAGCGAGATCGGTTACCCACTAAGGATACTCTACAATGCTGCAGCTATCCGTTCAGACAATATTGCGCAGGGCGTCAGCAGGTATTGGTATAGGCCTCGTTTTGGTCGCGACCCTGCCATTTCCGACGGCGGCGCAAGAGCGTATGTCGATGAGAATTGCTGTCGAGGGCGCGTTTCCGCCGTTTAACTACCTCGACGCAAACAACAAGCTGCAGGGTTTCGACATTGATATCGCCAATGCTATCTGCAAGGTTGGCCAACTCGAATGCCAATTCGTCGTCGAGAAGTGGGATGACATGATTCCAGATCTCGTCGCCGGAAAATATGACGCGATCATCTCATCCATGTCGATGAGCGACGAGCGGCGCCAGAAGGTTGCCTTTACGGAACGATATTACAATAGTCCGTCGGTGTTCATCGTACGAAAAGACTCGCCGATCAAAGATGTGAGCCCAGCGGCCCTTACGGGCAAGAACCTTGGGGTGACATCGTCAACAGCGCAGCAATCCTTTGCCCAACATCTGTATCCGCAAACGCATGAGACGGTCTTTCGATCTTCACCAGAATTGTACAAGGGACTGTCGGACGGAAGCGTTGACATTATTTTGGAAGATAAACTTGCCATCTATGACTGGATCGCAAACACAAAGGCGGGAAGCTGCTGCGAGTTCCGAGGACCTGATCTGGTTGATGCGACATATTTTGGCGATGGTTCCGGAATCGCTGTGCGGTTGGATGACAGCAAACGCCTTTCACGCTTGAATGCAGCGTTGCAGTCCATCAAGGCGGATGGGACCTATGACATGATCAACGCAAAATATTTTCCGTTCAGCATTGAATAGCTTCGCAGGCAAATTAAGGCGCAGCTATCTGCGCCGCTCCTGCCAAAATCCATCCGAACTAAGATGCGATCTGCTTGCTTTCGCGTCCATCATCCGCGGGCAAAAGATGTCCAGCGGCTGGGTGGTTGATGAACGCAGGTAACCTCAAGGTCGGATTTTCAAGTACCGCACGACGGTCTGTCTCTGCTCTGAAAACGATCAGCTATTCAAACAGTCGCTATCCGAATTTGGCAGGCCTTATCCAGTTCCCGCACAATAATAAGTCATACTTTTAGGCGTTAAGAATCCCTTGAGGATCCCGCCGGCTTATTGCCCGTGCGAAGATGAACTTCGCGCCGCAGCAAGGTCGTCCCTTCATTTCGCGTGGGCATCAACGACCTTTCGGCGTGTCCGTGAGATGACCTCGCTTCCACCTTCCAAAACGCTTGATTTCGTAAACCGATCGCATGTCCAGAAGGAACTGAGCGGACAGATATCAATCCATATTCTTCGTGAGGCTCCTTCGCTGTCGATCTCGATATTCGTTATCGCCTCGACCGCTGAGAAGGACCTCAGCTGCAAGCGCAATATTTGAGATTTGATTTTTTTGAGGAATAACTTTGATCCAATTCATCCGATTGGCTCTCTGGCATGGACGTGCGCTCGGCGAGGACCGGCGGGGCAGCATTGCCATCATGAGTGCCCTTTGCCTGCCCCTCGTCCTGGGATTCGCAGCTCTGTCTATCGAGTACGGATACGGGCTGCTTGTGCGGGACGAAAATCAGCGGGCTGCAGACCTTGCCTCCTATGCCGGAGCACTTGCCTATAGCAACACGAATTCTGAAGATCAGATGAGAGAAGCAGCCCTTCGCGTCATTAAACTCAATGGTATCGACACGGCAAACGCTACGGTCTCGCTGACAACGTCTCCGAAAGACGCACGCAATCAGGCCGTCCATGTGGGGGTCACCACAACGAATACGCTTTTCCTGGCGCCTATTCTGGGCGCCAGCTCCAAGCTGGACATCGCGACTGAAGCCTATTCCTCATTGGGCACAGCCCAAAACGGCTGCATTATAGCCCTCGACAAATCATCAACTGGCGTGACCTTATCCGGTGGCGTCCAGGTTAACGCCGGCAATTGTTACGTTGCCTCCAACAGTAATCTGGTGGCTCCCTGTGGTACGAACATCACCGCCAAAAGCGCTACATATGACGAGGGTTCTTCCCAACCCTGCCCTTGGTCTGCCAACATCCTGCGCACGGACGGGAGTCAGGCGCCTGTCACACAGCAATATACCAGCGATCCCCTGAGCGGCAATGCCGGCATAAGCGCATTGATCAACCGCTTCGACACCATCCGTAGCGCGTCGTGGCCGAGCAAGGCGACAGTCGGCACCAGCCCGGATGTCGAATTTGGCGGTAATTCCTCACCGGTAGACACCGCATCCGCCATTCAGGCAATAGGATGCACCTATGATCCAGCCAACTATAATCAGTACTGGACCACCAAGTGGGACATCACCTGTTCGGGCTCGAAAATCAGTATCGGCTCCCTGCTCGTGCACGGGAACATCCAAGTCAACTTCAACATCGCCGGCGGCAAAAACATCATCTACAGCTTCTCCGGCAAGATTCAGAACGACTTCGGCACGAAACTCGTCTTTGGCGATGGCATCTTCAGAGTTGCCAAGGGGGTCTACGGAGCCGATCTGACCTTTGGTGCTGGCACGTTCCATTTTGGAATGGGTGATCAGGTTTGCGGGGACGGCCGGTATAGTTTGTGCAGTTCCGGCAAAGTCCTCATCGGCGGCCCCAGCACGTTTATCTTGAACGCTGGCTTTTATACGGGCGCCGGTGCGACGTTGAAATTGGGCGCCGGGACAGCCAACAGCTACACGATCGGCAAATCCAGCAGCAACAACGGCATCGGGCTCGACGGAGGATCAATCACCTATCTGGCGGACGCAACGACGGGAACGGGCGGGTTCCGCGTCAACGGCAACATCAACGGCGGCGGCGGCGGCAGTTGCATTACAATTCCCGCCAGCGCGCAGCATGACATATCCGGCAATGTCAACCTTGCGGGCGGAGCAAGGTTGGGAGCCGGCATCTATACGATCGACGGATATTTCTCCGCAAATACCGGCGGCGCAAGCTGCGGCGATCCCATAGCCATTTCCGGAAAAGATGTGACACTCGTAGTTTCCGGCATTACCACGCCATCCGACTGGGAATGCGGTGGAAAGGCCTTCTGCCTGACTGGCGGAAACGCGATCAGCCTCACGGCACCGCAATCCGGAAACAATGCGAACCTCGCTGTCATCGGCCCTCAATCTTCCGCCAACATCGCCGGGGCGGAAATAACGTCCGGTGGCATAGGTACGATCTCAGGAGCCTTCTATTTTCCGAACGGCAAGATCGATTTCGGAGGCGGCGGCTCGCTCAGCAACGCGCCAGGCGGATGTCTTCAACTGATTGGCGCCAGTATTTCCCTGTCAGGCGGTTCTCAGGCCATGTCCGAATGCACCCTGTCGACGGGTAGCGGAAAGGTGGCCCTGGTCCAATGAAGTTGCCTCCATTTTCTCTCCGAAAGCTCAGACGATCGATCTCCCGTCACTCCAATATCTTGGGCCAGGATGAGCGTGGCAACGCCGCGGTCGAATTCGCCGTGCTTGCCCCGCTCTTCATCTTTATCATGGCGGTCAGTTTTGACATGGGCAGCCTGATTTTCGCTCGCTTCCAGTTGGAAGCCGCGATCTCGAACAGTGCCAGCTACGCGCTGGTTCACGCCGATCAAGCTGATGGTCTCAACGACAGCCTGTTGGCCAAGAGCATCGCCCTGATGATCGCCGGGCAGTACCCGTCGGCCGGCGCCAGTGCTTCAATCGCGATCAACGATGGCGTGCAGGCCAACTTCGACGGAGCCACCATCAGGATTGATGGCACTCCCGCTTCGACGGGCGCCTGCTATTGTCCAAGCGGATCGGCCGCCTCCTTCGTTTGGGGATCCCAGCAAACCTGCAGCTCGTCGTGCCCCGATGGAGCGAACGCGGGCAAATATGTGGTGATCTCTGCCAAGCAGACCTACGCTCCGCTGTTTTCTGGCTACAATATCGTCAACGACGGCTATATTTACGCAAGCGCTGTGGTGCAACTCAAATGATCCACCGCTTAGAAAAACTCTGGCGTTCACGCGAGGGAGCCAGTGCCGTAGAATTTGCCTTGGTCATGCCGCTGTTTCTGCTGATGCTGTTTGGCATCATAGAATTCGGCCGGCTGTTCTGGACAAGCCACGCCCTTCACGAAACAGCAATCGCGACAGCCCGTTGCATGGGTATTCCGCAAATCGAATGCGAGGACGGAAGTGCCTACAGCGCTTCCAAAACAGTCACGTTCGCCCAGATGAAGGCAGCCGGTTGGGCAGTCCCTCTTGATGCGACGTCGATTTCTCTGGACAATGCCGCGAGTTGCTATGGCCTGGAGGGCTTTTCGCAGGTAACGCTTACCTATAAGTTTGCAACATTGCTGCCGGAGCTTTTAACGTCCCTGGCAGGCGGTACGGATTTGACCACTCAGGCATGCTACGCAAACCAGTGAACAAAAGAGGCATCTCAAGTCTCAGCTTCCCCTTGAGACCCAAGTCTTGAACAGGGTTTCGGTGCGAAACCATCGCGAGGGACAGAAACGGCACATGGTGCAGGCCAGACGTCTCCGATAGACTAAGACGGCAACGGCCCTTATCCATCAGGATTGCCGGTCGGAAGGCTCAACCGCCTTGTCATCCACGTTTGACAAGCTGCTTGATCCCGTAGCCATACCGTTCCACATGCCACCTCCCTTTCTGGAAGGTTTGACACTCCAGTCGGATGCGGTGAACGGCGAATTCATTACTTTCGATAGGTTTGCCGCCGCTTTAAGCAGATAGTCTCGATCTTCGGTCATTTGATTTGCCATACGATATTGGTTGAGAAAATGCGCGATAACCTGCGATAGGCAAAAATGCGGTCAGTCAACGCAATGCAAAGCAGGCTCATGCGCGCATCCGCGTTTGGTCGCTATCAGGGGCGTAGCGACACCCTTACTCCGAAAATCAACGTATGCACGTCGCAGATCATGCTCATCCGTCAAGCCTTCGCAAAAATCGTGAATAATGGAGACGGCAAGAGCCTGACGTTCCTGCTTCGTCAGAACTCGCTTCTGGGCGCAGGCATGATAGAAGACTCGTTGACAGAGATCGATGCTCTCTCTGTTTGTAAGTGCACCTGTACGAATAGCATGGCTTCTGAACATTTTTGGTCGATCCGCTACATTGCGAAGATAGATCCTGAGCTATGGCCCAGACCTTGCGTGGGGCTCGCATCCAGGCACATCAGAAGTTCATCTTGCGAACCGAATATCCATTTTGCGCAATGATTTGCATGTACCCCGCTGCGGCGCGGACCAGCCGACGAATATTGCAAGCCTGACCGCTCCGCTTCTTGCCATGGTCTCATCACTCGATTTCGTCCGCATGCCGGCCCATAGCAGCTTGACCGCTAGCGGTCAGCGAACCATTCAAAAAGAGGAGAATCCCTATTAAGCGCCGAGCGGTGGCAAACCCCGCTATTCGATGCCTGCGCTACCGATCGTGATACTGGCACCCGCCCCATCGCCCGTTTGAGGCTCGAGAGCAATTTCGACTGTTTGCGGTTGCCGGCAACTCGGTTCGTCGGGCAGCGGAAAGCCGAACCGCTGAGGGTTGCTTCCGTGCGACACGGAGAATGCGTCGTTCGGGAAAATGCCAAAACGGCCGATTTCCCGCAGCGCCTCGCCGCAGCGCACAGAAACAACTATCGTGACAGGCCCCGATTTCGACGGTTCGTATGCGTTGACGGTCATGATAATTCGTTTGCCGCCATCGACCGGAGCGTGCTCCGCCACGCCCGCGATGGCTATCGTTACCGGCTTGCCGACCGTCGCCTGCATGTCGCTCCCACTGGCTTGGACCGGGCCACCGATGCGCAGCATCGTGAACGCCATCGCGCAAATAGCGATCAGCCCCCAACGATGATAGCGCATCGATGTCTCCACAACTCTGCCCGGTCCGAATGTTAGGCGGACACTATGGCTATTTCTAGCTTCGCGGGTTTCACCGTGCCGGGTTTGGCCGCCCCCGCTCCGACTGGAACGAATTGAAGGTCGATGGCCTCGCCATCCGCCTGCCCTCTTGCACCATAAACCCGCTGGATGGCGTCCGTGAGGTCGAGGACGAAGGATGGCAACGGGTGATGGCCGCCACCATGATGATCGCCGTTATGTCCAAGCACGGCGAAAGAGCCGACATAATGCGGATCGGTGACCGGCGTATCGGCCCTCAGTTCGTTCTTGCCGAGGAAAACATGAACGCTCGTCGTACTTGCGCTGGTGATTTCGACATCCCGAAGAAACGCCAGGACACGAGGAGCGGAAGCCGCCTGCTCCTGTGCAGCCCCAAAGTCCATGGTATCCATGCCGGAGGGCAGCGGCGGCTGGCTGATGATATCCTGCAGAGCGCCCGTCGGGATCTTGACCGCCAGCGAAAGCGGATCATTTTCCGTTGCCGCCTTGCTGTTGTCCGTCGAGGTGGTCGTCACGCCGGCGATTGCGGCGTCGGTTGCCGTCGCCGCTATCACGGAGGTGAGCTTATCGTTGAGGGCCAGGGTCTTGGCGCTCGCCGCCGCCACCTTGAAATAGTTTCGGAAACCATAGGTGTATCCGAGTTCCTCTGGAACATAGAGTTCGGAGACTTTCGGGGACCAGAACTGACCGTCGACATTGTAGAAATTGTCGGTGAATTGCATATCGGTCCAGAGCCGGTCCGCGCTGTTGACGTGGCGCAGATTCCAAGTCGCCCAGATGCGGTCGATGTTGCCGTGATGCATGAAGAAGATCGGATCGCGAGGCGACGACCATGTCGGCATGAAGCCGCCGATGTTGTTATGCACCTGGTTGTGCGGCGTGTATTCCAGGGTGCCCTGCGTACCGGTGCTGGTGATGACCCAAGAGGGATCGAGTGAGTTCTGCCCGGCGGGGCGGGTGGAACCGAAAACCTCGTATGGCGTCGCCGTCAGGATGGTATTGAGAACCCCCGGCCCGACGATATTGTCCGGCATCGGTTGCTTGATCGGCCAGGTGCGCGACGACACGTAAAGAGGGTTGTCCTTGCCGTCGGGCGTCTTTTGCATGGTGAACACTTCGGGCAGGTAAGGATTGGCGGTCCAATCCCAGAACGGCATGGCGAAATCGTTGTTCTTGGTTACATGCCGGACAATGCGTTCATACATCGCCGTATAGGCTCTGTGCCACGGTAGGAAATACCAATTGCCATGCGGGCAATATTTGACTCCGGCATCACTGCCGTGGATTTCCGAGAGCTTGATCCAGTTGAACTTCTCGCTGGTGGGCATGGCCTTGAGGATACGCACCGCATCGCGATAGGTGGCCACGATCGGATCGTTCCAGGCCAATCCCTGAAGAGAACGCCGCCAGGGAACCGGCGGTATCTGGGCGAACGCCTTCATGCCCGGCAATCCGCTGGCGAGCAGGCCCGCCCCGATAACACCGCCCTGAACAATGACAGATCTGCGTGTGATGCTCATCTTACTCTCCCTTGGGTTCAAAGACTGTTCGTGGCTGGGATCAATGTTGCATGGAGGCCGGCTGCTGACCGTCGGTCGGGCGCAGCAGCCGTGCACAATTCGCTCCGCCGCCGCCATTGGGCAGTTCGATGCAGACATTCTGCATCATCCCCTGATCTTCATGATCCAGGATGTGGCAATGCAGGACATATTCGCCGATGAAGCGCTGATATCGGGTGCGGATCTTGATCTTGTACGTCGACGAGGCAAGCTTTGCGGGGAAATCGGCAGGATTGCTGATCAGGCTCTTCACCCAGAGCGTATCCTTCCACACACCCTTCAGGCCGGGATATTGCGGATCGACGGTCCCGCCGGCCCGATCGATTCCTCCCGGCGCGCTGACGTCGACGCCGTTCGGATCGAGGATTTCCACGATCTGGAAAGGATTGACGTGAATGTGGAACGGATGGCCGACGAAGGCCGATTGCAGAGTCCATTCCTCGACGCCACCCAGCGGCAAGGCACGATCGACATAATTGGGATCATACGAGCGCGGCTTGAATGTCGCCGGATCGAAATTCTTCGGGTCGAAGGATTTGTTGCCGACCTCGAACTTCGCGACATTGCCGCTCAGGTCGATGAAGAAGACCAGTTCCTGCGTCCCGGTGATTTCGTCGTCGGTGACGTCCGGGTGCGGCACGAAGCGGGTCAGCTTGAGGCCGTCTTTGAGATCGGCGATGACGGCGGCCCTCACATCGGTGGGCATCGTACGCTGTGCAGCCGCGACGAGCGTATCAGTCAGGGCCGCATCGATATTGCGGACCGGCGTTCCAGCCGTGACCGACACGGTGGCAAGCAGTTGCCGGTCCTGATCGGCGCGCGTCACGCTCGCGGTGCCGGGCAACGGCTCGTTGACGACACAATAATCGCCTGCCGTCGGGAACATGACGAGTGCATCAAAGCGATATCCCGGCTGCAGCGTCGCGGTTTGCGTGGAACGGGCAACCGCCGTCGTCAACCCATCCGCCGCAACGATATGATATGGGATAGCCTCCCCGGCGCAATTCTGCCTGATGTAATCGGCTGCCGCTTCAGCCGTAGTCGCCCGATAAGCAGGCGCGCCGACACGGAGCGGACGGAAGGCGACGGTGATGGTTTCACGCACACCACCGTGAATCATTCGCCAACGTTCAACCTGCCCGGTCTTCGACTGGAAGCGAGGCTGGACCAGCCCGTTGATGGTCGTATAACGCCCGGACTCTCCCCAGGTGCCAGGTCCGAATTGGTCGTAGTTGCGCACCTCGCCTACATCCCCCGGATCGCAGATCCAGGCAACGACCTTGCCGTCCACCACCCGCGTCTTGATCTGGCCTTTCGCATCGAAGCAGGCATATTGAATCTGCTGGAAAACGAGCAACTGCTCTTGCATTGGCTTGCCGTCGGCGTTCTTCAACAGGGTATCGAGATCGCCATTGGCATTCTGTGTCGGCGGGCGATTGCCGCGCACTATCAGAGCGCCGGCCATGCCGCTGGATACCTGAAGTGCGGTCGAGCCGTGCCGGTGCGAGTGATACCAGAAGGTACCGGCGGGATGCTCGTCTGGCAGATCGTAGAAATAGGTGAAGCTCTTGCCGGGATTGATCGAGATCAGGACGTTGTCGCTGTTGCCGGTCGGGCTGACCCAAAGGCCATGAGAGTGCAGGTTCGTGCCGTTGAAGCAGTGCGGCTGATTGGCGTCGCCATGCCCGGCACAGCTGCCATCATCGGGAAGCTCGTTGTGGAGCGCGACCGTGATCCTCTCGCCGGGCGCGGCCTCGATGACCGGCGCGACATAAGGTGCGTTCGGATTGACACCAGCGCCGGTATAACCACGAAGCCTGACCTTGTCGACGCGGCCGGTCGCCGGATTGTAGATCCCGTTTTCGACAAACTTCACGGTCAGGTCGAGCTGCCTGCGGCCCGAGGTCGTCACCGCCGCCTGCGATTTTTTGAACCGGCTCATCGGCGCCGCGCCAGGCCGGGTTTCCTCCAAGACCGGAGGGTTGGAAAAAAGCGGTTCCGCCTGTTGACCGAAAGCCGGCATCGATAGGCTGCATGCCGCAAGGGCCACCGATATCGCCAAGCCATTTCGCCAAATAGTCCCACTCACCATCCTGTTCACCGACATCGCGTGCCTCCCCTATATCGGTCGAATCCCCAGAATTCGTGGCGCCAAGTCGCCGCGACAATGCCTTCATCCTGCTCCCTCGCCCCCGTTAAGACGGGCACGGCGAATGAGCCGGTGACGTCAATACTCAAATGAAATGGCTTCGCGATCAGGCCTGCCTGACGGCTATGAACGAAGCGACATAGCCGGCTGGAGAGCCGTTATGCGGCTTCGCGCGAATGACCGAGCCGACAAAGGCTGGAACCTGATTGATACCGCTCGGCCAGGTAAAGGCATCGGTGCCGTGATAATCATATTGCCAACCCGCGGTTGGTGTTCCCGACCGCCCGACACCCACCATCTTGACAGCAATTCTTGCCTCTCCGCCCTCGACCGGCACCACGGTTCCAGTGAGATCAAGAAAGTAGCCCGAGCCCATATCCAGTGCGCCGCTCACCTTGCCGCCGGAGACGGCAAGCGTAAACACGCCCTCGCCGAAGATATTCTGAAGCGCCTTTTGCGCATTGTCTCCAATGAGCGCTGGATCATTACGATAGCTTCTGTAAGTCCAGCGTCCCTGCAACGAAAAAGTCATGCGGCACCCCCAATTGCCTATGATGACGTTCCTGTCAGTGCATTAAGACACGCTCTCGCGCGTCCTTTCCGGTGCCATAAAGCAGCACGAAAAAGGAGAATTCATGTGAATTTTACAATTTCAGAGGGTATATAAAAGCAATTACATTAGCAATACATCATATTAAAATAATATGTTTTATTTACCGCGATGGCCGGAGCTGCAGCAGGAGGCAAGCCAATCGGAAATACGATTCCGCCGGCGAACCGCACAGATGGATGACGCTTGTTATCGACGCTCTCACGGAGCTTCTTTGTCAAAACCTTGCCGCCGGATAAGTCATCAGCCAGTGCCATATCCACTATGCCATTGATGAGATTTGAACCATCGACCAGCAATTTCAATGCCGCGGCGACCTAACGATGATATGGAATTTTCTCAACCGTAAGCTGATCATGCAAAACAGATATCATCCAAACGACGGCCTCATATCGCCTTGCTCGCGCCATCGGAGTTCCCGCGCTCGATGATCGAGAGATAACGTTCCGCCGCCTTAGCAAATTTGGCCTGCCAGATGGCATGCGCTTCACGAAGGTTTCGGTCACGAATGGCCTCGAACAGCTTCATGACATAACTCTCCGCATCACCCCTGCGATCCGTATAGACAACGCCCAGGAGATTGTTGAACCGGCGAACATCGCCGGTCAGTTCGGAGAAATAGCGTATCGTCCTCTGAAGACCGGTTGCATCGATAATTGCCTGTTGGAATTCGAGATCGTTGTGAACGGTCTCTTCCTGGCTTTCCAGTTCGGCCAAGCGGACGGCGTTGTTTGCCAGCTTTTCCAGGCGCTTCAGATCCGTGACGGACAATCGGTCCTCGGTCGCCATGAGATAATCGAGGGCAAGCTTTCCAAGCGCAACGCGAATATTATAGACTTCCGTTACGCTATCGGCCTCCACCGCGCTGACAGAAGCGCCCTTGTTGCGCTTGAGTTCGACGAAACCCTCGCGGGCAAGCAGCCTCAGTGCTTCGCGGACCGGATGACGTGAAACGTCAAGCATGTCCGTCAATTGCTGCTCGATTAGGCGGTCTCCGGGTTTGAAATGACCCTCTATGATGGCTTTGCGAATCTGCTCTGCAGCAAACTGCGTCGCCTCCATTGTGCTCATAGGAGTGATGACTGGATTTGAACCGGTTCTAGCCATGATGCCCTCGCTTCAATTGCAGAGCGTCATAATGTATCGGCTTGCTTTTGTCGATTATATACAAAAGATGAGACAAATTACGGGCCTGCGCTGTTCGGATGAGAAGGCGCGAGCCCGTAAAATCATAATGAGATCGAGATTTGCCTGGCCGGTTGGGCTCCCGCGCCCCGATAGGCCGTGATTTCGATTTCAAACAGATATTCCGGGCCGCCGAGCGGGCCGCAGCTCACGCAGCTTGCCGGATCGATGCCGCGAAACTTCTCGCCCATATAGGCCATGACATCAGCAACGTCTTCCTGCCGCGGAATGAAAATCCGCCGCCGGACGACGTCGGCGAGCGAGGCGCCAACGGCCTCAAGCGCGCCCTCGACGTTTTTCATCGCTTGCCTGGCCTGTTCGACTGCCGTGTCTGGCATTGCCCGGGTCTTGTAATCGCGTCCTGCGGTCAACGACATGAAAATCCAGTCCCCGACCGCCACGATGCGGGAGTAACCCTCCTTGTCCTCTAAAATGCTGCCCGACTTGACCTTTACGATTTCCGTCACTGAAGATTTCCTCACTTGAATTCGGTAGAGTTCCGGGAACGAATGCTTAGATCGAGATACCGCCGTCGATCGCGATTGTCTGACCTGTCGTCATCTTCGCGGCAAAGCCGAGATAGACGATGAGTTCGGCGACTTCGGCCGGAGTCGCGAGCCGTTTCATCGGCGTTGCGGCAATCGTCGCCTGACGGCGCTCCTCAGACCATTCGATGCCCCACGAACTGTCGACTGCGCCCGGCGCAACCGAATTTACCCGCACGTCAGGCGCAAGCGAACGGGCAAGGTTCTTCGTCAGGTTGATGACAGCTGCTTTCGAGCCGCTATAGGCGATAGTGCTCGCAACGGCGCCGAGCCCGGCGATGGAAGCCGTGTTGACGATCGACCCCTGCGCTTCTTTCAAAGCCGGTGCGGCCGCCTTGGAGCAGCGGAAGACGCTCATGAAATTCACGTTCAAAAGATTTGCCCACAGCTCTTCGGTAATCGAGTCCAGATCGGTGATCGGAATAGGATGGCGAACTCCGGGCGTCCCTGCATTGTTGACGAGGAGATCGAGACGGCCGAGATCGGCGATCGCCTTCAACACCATGTCCTTCGCACTCTCGGCATTGCCGACGTCGCCGGGCGCCGCGACAACCTTGAACCTTTCTTTTTGCAAGGCTTCGATTGCTGCCGGTCCACGCGGATCATCGGGAAGAAAGTTGATTGCAACCATCGCACCGCTGCTGGCGATGAGGCGTGCTGCTTCCAGGCCGATACCGGATGCCCCGCCCGTAATGAGGGCTGTACGTCCGGAAAGGTCGAACGAGATCATTTGAATGCTCCTTTGTGTTTAGCTTGGCGCGAGGGCTACGCGGCCGACATCTTGCAGCCGCCGGCCGGCCGCTTCTCGCGGCGCAGAAACTTCTGAGTCTGTTCCATCTGAGGATCGTCAATGACCTGTTCGGCCGTGCCGAGTTCACAGACCTCCCCCTGGTGCAGGAATGCGACGCGATCGGCCGATTCTCGCGCGAAGTTGATGTCGTGCGTGACGACCACCATGGTCATGCCTTCCGACTTGAGCAGGCGCATCGTTTCCAGAACCTCACCGACGAGTTCAGGATCAAGCGCCGACGTCACTTCGTCGAAAAGCATGTAAGAGGGCTCCATTGCGAGCGCACGTGCGATGGCAAGGCGCTGCTGCTGACCACCGGACATGCGCGACGGAAGGCTGTCCGACTTATCGCCCAGGCCCACATGCTGAAGGTGCTTAAGCGCGAGCGCTCTTGCTTCCTTGCGGCTGCGCTTCGCAACGACTCTTGGAGCCAATGCGACGTTTTCCAGAGCCGTCAAATGAGGGAATGCGTTGTATTGCTGGAAAACAATGCCCAGCTTGCGACGCAGCTTATTGATGTTGGTCTTCGGGTCATGGACGCTCACTCCATCAACAACAATCTCACCGCCCTGTATCGGCTCAAGTCCATTGATGCACTGCAACAGCGTCGATTTCCCTGAGCCGCTGGCACCGATTAGGCAAAGTAGCTCGCCCTTGCTGACGTCAAGGCTTATTCCTTTAAGTACGGTCAGCGGCCCAAAAGTCTTTCGCACGTTCCTGATTTCGATCATACGACGATCCTTCCTTCGAGGCGGCGGCTGTATCGCGACACCGGGTAGCAGATAATGAAATAGAAAAGTCCCGCTCCGATCAGAAGCAACCAGGTCTCGTGTGTCCTGGTGATGAGTATCTGGGTCGAGCGCATATACTCGACATAGCCGACAACACCCGCCAGTGCGCTGTCCTTGATCAGGCTGAGAACAAGCCCAATCCATGGGGTAAGGGCCGTCCTGAACGCCAACGGCATCGAAATGTATAGCAGCTCCTGGAGACCATTCATTCCCAGCGAACGAGCGCTCCTGCGATACTGAATGGGAACCGAAAGAAGGCCCGCACGGACCACCTCGGCAGTTACCGCCGACATCCAGGCACCAAGTGCAATGGTACCGAACCAGAAGGGCGATGCTCCAAAGCCCAGGATCGACAGAAAGCTGTTAGCCAATATCAATTGGATAATCATCGGCACGCTACGGAGGATGTCGATGTATGGAGCCGTGGCAATCCTCGCGGTTAAGGACACCGCACGTAACCAGCCGAGGACGATACCCCCAAGAGTGCCGACAACGGTTGCTGCAGCGGCGAGCCGGATGGTGTTGAACACCCCCTCGGCCAAGAAATAGGCATCCGACCATACAAGGCCTTGATTTGCAAAAGAGAACTGCACGCTCAGCTCCTATAGATAAGCCGAAAGGCCAGTTGCGATGAAATCTGCAGCGCCTTGGCGATGAGGTAGTAGATCAGCGCAGTGACCAAAAAGAACTCGAACGTCCGGAAGGAGGTTGATTGCGCGTACTGCGTGGCGCCTGAAAGCTCCTGCAGTCCGACCAGCATACCCAGCGACGTGTTCAACATGCCCCAGATGCCTTGCGTGACATAGGCGGGAAAAATGACCTTAAACATCTGCGGAAAGATCACATGAATGAAGCTCTGGGGGCTGGTCATGCCCAGCGAGCGTGAAGCGGAAAGTTGCTGTCTTGGGATCGCGACCAGCCCGCCCCTGAAGATTTCCGTCATATAGCCGGCATTGTTGAAGGATACCGAGATCAGGAGGGCGGCGTAGCTGGGAATATTGATGTGGAAGGCGCCCAGTCCGAAATAGAAAAGATAGAGCTGGAAGACCGCCGGCGTGTTACGCGACAGCTCCACCCATCCGGTCGAGAAGCGGTAGGCCCATCCCTCGCCATGTTGGCGCGCCACGGCCATGGGCATCGCGATTACCGTGCCGATAACGAAGGCGAGGATGGTGATCTGAATGGTTACCCAAGCACCGGCCAAAAGAAGCGGAAGCGCATCCCAGACGATGGACCAATAGAACTGATAGCCGTTCATGCAATCACTCCATGCGAGTGCCGGCAAGATAGCCTGCCGGCACGGACGCTATGTTAAAAGTTGATGCCTTGAGACGTCAGTGGCGGAAGTGGCCCATTGCCATAGTACTTATGGTAGACTTCTGCCCAGCGACCGCTCGCGACCTGATTAAAAACGAACACACGCGCCCAGTTGAGGAACTGCTGGTCGTCGCGGCGTACAGCGATCGAACCGAAATCGGCGAGAGGCGCTATTCCCGAAGCAACGAATTCGGGGAACTGGCCGCTTTCCGACAGCGCTTTGAACACACCAGCGGAGATCAGAATGGCATCGATCTTGCCCTGCTGCAAAGCGAGATAGCTCTCGGCATCGCTGGCATAACCGGTATAGGTGGCACCAGAGCCCTGCCAACCTTTCGCGAGCTCTTCTTTGAAAAGCTGCTCCGGCGTGGTGCCGACAACACCGCCGAGCTTCTTGGATGCAAGATCGGAATATTGGGTGATACCCGTGTCCTTGCGTGTCACCACGGTCATGATGTTGTTTGTGTAGGGCTGGGTAAAGGCTACCGTCAGCGCGCGCGCCGGTGTCGGTGTCGTGGAGGCGATCAAGACATCGATGCGGTTCGAAACGAGAGCCGGGATACGATCCGGCGAAGGCGTCTCAACGATTTCCGGCTCCGCACCAAGTGCCTTTGCCATATCCTTACAGTAGGTAACGTCATAACCGTCAGGCTGGTTGTTCTGATCGCGATAACCAGCGGGTGGGCTGTCGAGCATGATGCCGCAGCGCAGCTTCTTGCTGTTGACGATATTGTCGAGTGCCGATTGCGCATGCGAAGGACCGGCAAAGGCCAGTGTCGCAAGACCGAGACTCGCAAGAATGAGGCTGAATTTTGCTTTCATCGTAGTTCCCCTTGTTTTTAGGTTATGCTGTCATGATCGCGGTCGGGCTTTATACCCGTACGCATTCTTTAGCTGGCCTTTCTCTGCTGGCTTGCTTCGTGGCCAATCGATCCGATAGGACCGAGCTCCTTCTCGATCAGCGGCACGACTTCCTTTTTGAACCGCATGATCGAATTGTGCGCCTTTTCAATCGGCATGCATCCGAAGGAAAAGTTGCACGTGTAGTTGGTGGGATTAAGCCGCTTGATATCGGCGATCATCTTTTCCGCAACCATATGCGGGTCGCCGACCACCATGTTGTCGGCGTATTGATCGAGCGTATATTCGCCATCATAGGGTTCGTCGCGGATGTAACCCTTGTCGTCGACCGGCAGCTCGGCCTGTCGAAGATGGTGAGCCATGCGACCGACATAGCGGGCACGCTCGCCGACAGCGAGCGCTTCGCTGCGGCTGTCGGTGATGTTGACATATTGCATGATCGCCAGCGGCTTCTTCAGCGGGTTCTCGCCGATGGATTCCCATGCCTTGTTGAGCCCGTCTCCCATTTTGTACAATACGGGCGAACCCAGGGTACTTGCCGCAATGAAAGGCGTCGCATTCCATTTCTTGAACCTGTCGAGCAGCTTGGGATGCGACGTCGTTACGAAGATCGGCGGCAGCGGTTTTTGTTGCGTGCTGACCGCGAAACTCGTCTTGGGAACGCTGAAAAACCTGCCCTGATATTCGACCTCGCCGTCGACCAATGCCTTCTCGATGACGTCCCAATATTCGAGGAAGACGTCGACCTTGTCTTCGATGGCGGCGCCGTAGCGGTCGAATTCATATTGCTGGTAGCCGGTTCCCATGCCAACGACCAGGCGTCCCTCTGTCTGCGTATCGGCAACCGCGATCTCCTGGGCAACGCGCAGCGGATTGTAGAGCGGCAGCACGATGACACCCGGCCCAAGCTTGATCTTCTTTGTCCAGCCAGCCGCGTAGGAGCACATCATCAGCGGTGACGGCGAGCTGGAATAGTTGGCGAAGTGGTGCTCGGCAAACCAGGCGATGTCGAAGTCCAACTCCTCGGCGGTCTGGACCATCTTCTTCGTATCGCGCATGACGCCGACGGCACCATCGGGATGGTCGCGCAAGGTCATAAGGCTGAACAAGCCGAGTTGCATGTCATTCTCCTAAAAACATTTCTGGGGCGCCAGAGCGCCAATGGCTCTGCGACCGTTCAAGCCGCATTCGAAAGAGGGATCGGAGCGCCGATCGCGTAGAGGCCATCCTGATAGATCAGTGGCGAAACCTCGGCAGCGAAGCGCGAATTGCTCACCCTGCCGATGATGATGTCGTGCGTTGAATAGCTGTAGGCCCTATCGATCTCGCAGAAGAGATTGGCCTGGGCATCGGCGAGATAAGGAATTCCGCCCTCAAGCTCCCAGCCGCCATCGAGGAAACGCTCGCTTGCGGGAACACCGCCGCTGAAACGCCGTGAGATTTCGACCTGCGAAGCCTGCAGAAGATTGATGCAGTAGCGCTTTTCCTTGTGCAGCGGGGCCAGCACCGAAGCCTTCTGATTGATGCATACGAGGATAGAAAGGGGCGAAAAGCATAGCGACGTCACCGAAGTCACGGTGATGCCATGCCGTACCCCCTCGTTCTGACAGGAGATGACGCAAACGGTGGCCGCGAGGCGTCGCATGGATTGGCGGAAGTTTTCTTCATTCTGGTCGCGCATTGGATGCTCCCATTCAAGTGCATTTAAGTTTGCAGATTATCTACAATCCGTCAACACACGAATCCGCGATGAGGGAAGATTGTCAATAACCACATGAATTGGTTTGAAAAATTACGCCACCTACGATCCGGTGCAGGCAATTTCAAATCACCAAGACCAACATTTAGACCCATGTACGGCATCGCAGACCCAGTTCTCGTAACAGGGGGATGAAGCTTCGTTGTCTCCTTCCAACTGCTGCGTTACGACGATGGCCCCAAGCTTTTTCGCGACAGGTCGCTTCGCATGGCTTGCAGATTGTAGATAATCTGCATTATGCTTTGCGGAAGATACTCAGGGAGAGCGACGAGGCAGTCAGCCATTTGCGAGGAGCCTGGGAGGGGCAGATGTTTTCCGACGCTTTTGAAATTCATGACGACCGTTTTCGAGGCCTGATCCTTCCGAACGTTCATGTCGAGAAGCTGTGGACCGGCGGTCGATGGCTCGAGGGGCCGGTTTATTTCGCCGCAGGCCGTTACTTGCTCTTTTCGGACATACCCAATGATCGGCTTATGCGGTGGGATGAGACGGACAATTCCGTTTCGATATTCGAGAACCCCTGCGGATTTCAGAATGGACATACCATCGACCGCGAAGGCCGACTGATCGCATGCGAACACGGGGAGCGCCGCGTCTCACGCGTCGAGCATGACGGCTCCGTGACTGTCCTCGCATCGCACTACCAGGGCAAACGGTTGAATTCACCGAACGATGTCGTCGTAAAGTCCGATGGCTCCATCTGGTTCACGGACCCGACCTATGGCATCGACAGCGACTACGAAGGACATCGAAGCCCGTCGGAGATCGGCAGCTCCAATGTCTACCGCGTCGATCCCGCTGATGGCCACGTCTCGATCGTTGCGGACGATTTGGTCAAGCCCAACGGCCTTGCCTTCAATCACGATGAGACGAAGCTCTACATTGCCGACAGTGGCGCGACCCATAGCGCCGACGGCCCCAGACATATTCGCGAATTTGACGTCGCCCCGGACGGCAAGACGCTGGGTAACGACCGGATTCTCGCGGCCTGCAATCAGGGCATCTACGACGGCATGCGCCTCGATGAAAAAGGAAACATCTGGGTGAGCGCGGCCGACGGAGTGCATTGCCTGAGCAACGGAGGGGAATTGCTAGGCAAGATCCGCATCCCGGAAACGACCGCCAACGTCGTCTTCGGAGGCGCCAGGAAAAACCGCCTGTTCATCTGCGCTACCCAGAGCCTCTATGCCGTCTTCCTGCAAACCAGGGCGATGGCTCGCCCGGCGACGACATAGGCCGTCTCGATCGTGACCACCCAATCTGTAAGCTTCACTAAAGGAACCAAACAAATGAGCTCATCCTTCGCTGAACAAGTCGTCGTGGTTTCAGGCGCCGCCGGCGGCGTCGGCCGCGAGGTCGTGGTGAAACTATTGGAACAAGGCGCACGCATCTGCGCGACCGACATCACATCATCAGTGCAAGATCTCGAAAACCTCGCGCCGGGTTGCATCGTCGCCGTCGTGGCGGATGTTACACGATCGGATGATGTCGAACGAATTTTCAACCGGGCGGAACATGCTTTCGGCCCGGTCGATATCCTGATCAACAATGCAGGCTTCATCATCTCGAAATCAGTGCACGACACCAGCGAGGAGGAATGGGACAGCGTCATGAATGCGAATGCCAAGGCGTTCTTCCTGATGGCAAGACGAGCCCTCCCCGCCATGATCGAAAGGCAGTCCGGCTCGATCGTCGCGACCGGCTCGATCTCAAGCGTCGTGGGCCTCCCCGAACAAGCCGCATACTGCGCGGCCAAAGGCGCTCTGTTGCAGCTCGTTCGACAGATGGCAATCGACTATGCGCCGAAAGGTATTCGCGTCAACGCCGTGGGCGCCGGCTCCATCAACACGCCATTCCTGACACGATACCTCGAGGGATTGGAGGATCCGAAAGCCGGAGAAGCAGCCATCAAGAGCGCTCACCCCCTTGGACGCTGGGCAGAACCCAGCGAGATCGCCGATGTGATCGTCTATCTCGCAGGATCGAACGCATCATTTGTCACCGGACACATCCTCATGGCTGATGGGGGGTATAGCGCGCGGTGAGAGGTTAGCCATCAACTCGATAACAATGGAAAGAAACACCAAAGACTTGAATAGGTTACTTTTTGCTCTTGATGGAATTCGGAGCGGGGGGCGCATCATTCGCTCCTTGTAAGCCAACGATATCAGGCCGAGAATCATGATTTCCTGAAGGCACACGGGCTGAACCGGAACGAGGCTGGTGAGTTGCGGCCTTATAAGGCCTAGCGGGCTTGAATTATTCTGTTGCCCCCTGCCCGATGTGCCGCCGCCGGCGCCATTGGGCGGGACTGATACCCTCCAGCCTGAGGAAATGCCGGCCCAAATGACTTTGGTCGACGAACCCGCACGTGATGGCGATCCCGGCCAGGCTTTCGGTGGCTTGGGCCATCAGCGACTTCGCCAGTTCGATCCTCCTTCTTGTGATCCACTGATGAGGCGTCATGCCGAACGTGACCCTAAAGGCTCGCGCGAAATAGCTGGCGGAGATACCGCACTCCCGACCAAGCTCAGCAATTGAAAGGTCGTCAGCGAGATTTGCCTCGATATAGTCGCAAGCACGGCGGGCTTGCCACGGCGTCAGCCCACCCGTCGAGCTGGCGCCTCTTTGAATATTGCCATAAGTATAAATGACATGATCATGCAGCGCTAAAGCAATGTACTCCATAAATGCTGTGGTGACCGGCACTGAATTGAGTATGGCCGGCAATACAGTTAGAGCGAGGCGATAAAGGATGACATCATCTTGCCCGAGGCAACTGGCCCTGAGACCTCCGACTCGGGGAAGGCCTCTTTCATAGGCCATGCTATCGATGGTGGTTTGTGGCAGATGAATGCGTATGCTGTCATAACTCGTGTCCAGGCTGACTTCGTTTCTCGATGTTAGGTCAAATAAGTAGGCTTTTCCCGGATCCTGAATGACGGATTGTCGCCTGCCATCGATAGAGACGATCGGATAGCGTGCGGGCGCCAATGGGATATTGAAGACGAACGCCTCCTCGCGGGGAGATGGCACAGACAGGCCAAGCCGAGGCTCGAGGTTCTTGAAGTGCGAAAACGCAATTTCCGACGCGCCAGCAATCCGAGCAACCACAGTCGGAGGCAGCGGGATCTTGTATCCCTTTCTAATCGCCAAGGACACCCGATCGGCGAGCACGCGGACCTCCAATCTTGTCAATATTCCCTTGGAATTTTCCCGATCTCGCTCTCTGCGCATTGCCGCGCAAAGGAAATGCGAGCCACCAATCACGATCAAAAGCGATCTCGGTTGATTGATACCAATTCGGGCGCCTTCCTACCAGACCTCATCCCATCACATCTCTACCATTTAACGAGTGCAGGCCCCGAAACCATTAGGAGGACTGCAGGTCCCGAAAGAGGCGCCGCACAATAGACCACGACCAAGACGTCTGAACCGCCAACCGAGAGGTGACTGCGCATGTCGTTCAATGTCGAAGGTATTTCGATCCCTGACAGCAAGCTTGCACAGGAGATCACGGAACTGGTTCGCACCACGGCACCTCCGCTCCTCTTTCATCACTCGAGCCGCGTCTACTATTTCGGAGCACTCTCCGGCGTGAGGCGCGATCTGAAGTTTGATCGCGAACTCCTCTATGCCGGAGCGATGTTTCACGACATGGGGCTGCTGCATGAACACAGCAGTTCAGACAAGCGCTTCGAGGTCGACGGTGCCGATGTCGCCCGCGAGTTCCTCAAAGGCCGCGGCATCTCCAAAGCCGATATCGATCTGGTCTGGACCGCGATTGCGCTACACACGACGCTCGGTATTCCCGAGTTCATGCATCCGGTCGTCGCCCTTGTGACTGCCGGCGTCGAGATGGATGTTCTTGGTCTGACCTATCACGAATTTTCCGATGCCCAGCGCGAAGCGATCGTGAAGGCGCACCCTCGCACCATTCATTTCAAGGAGGACATCATCCAAGCCTTCTACGACGGTATCAAACACAAACCGGAAACGACCTTCGGCAACGTCAAAGCCGACGTCATCGCCGAGAAGGATCACAGTTTTCACCCTGGCAACTTCTGCACCGTCATTCGCCACTCGTCCTGGCAAAGCTGAGCCGCGATCAACGAGCTGTCGCCCGCTACCCGCTGAATATTCATTATCACATATCATCAACCGCTGAGGCGCATGAACGGAGATCAACATGGGTATTCTTAAATTACGGGATGGCACCGAACTCTTCTTCAAGGATTGGGGAGCGGGTCAGCCGATCGTTTTCCACCACGGATGGCCGTTGTCGGCGGATGATTGGGATACACAAATGCTCTTCTTCCGCGAGAAGGGCTATCGAGTGATCGCCCATGACCGACGCGGTCACGGCCGTTCCACACAGACGGATGGCGGAAACGATATGGACACCTATGCCGCCGATGTCGCGGAGCTGGTCGAGGCCTTTGATCTGCGGGATGCGGTCCACATCGGCCACTCGACGGGCGGAGGAGAAGTGACGCGATACGTTGCTCGCCATGGCAAGGGGCGTGTTGCGAAAGCGGTGCTGGCTGGGGCCGTCCCCCCAATTATGGTGAAGACAGAAAACAACCCTGGCGGACTGCCGTTGAGTGTGTTCGACGGCATACGCGCAGCACTGGCGGCCAATCGCGCTCAGCTCTACCGCGACCTGCCGAGTGGCCCCTTCTACGGATTCAACCGGCCGGACGCCAAGCTTATCCCCGGCGTCGTCGATAACTGGTGGCGCCAGGGAATGATGGGCGGAGCGAAAGCGCACTACGATTGTATCAAAGCGTTTTCCGAGACAGATTTCACCGCTGACCTCAAGATGATCGACGTGCCGACGCTAGTGTTGCACGGCACGGACGACCAGATCGTCCCCTACGAGGATTCGGCGCCGCTCTCGGTAAAGCTGCTCAAGCATGGTCGCCTCAAGGTCTATTCCGGTTATTCGCACGGCTTGTTGACCGTCAATGCGGAGGAACTGAACGCCGATATTTTGGCGTTCCTCCGAGAATAACTGCTCGTCGTGCGCCATGCTGGGCGAAGCATCGCTTAGGGCAAACCTGCAAAGTCTCAATGAACGCGTGCGACCAAATTAGAGGCATATGCTCTCTTGAATATGAGAGCATATGCTCTTATTTGGAATAGTAAGCAGATGCTCCGAAACAGGAAAGGAAGAGACCATGAGCGAAGCAACCATTCTCGTCAGCGGCGCAACCGGACGGACCGGAGGTGCCGCGATCGACGAATTGCTGAAGATGGGAAAATCAATACGCGCCTACGTGCGCTCCGATGACGACCGGGCTGCGGCATTGAGGCAGCGTGGAGTCGATATCGCCGTGGGCGATTTCACGGACATCGATGACATTAGAGCCGCGATGGAAGACATCACGTCGGCCTATTTCCTTCATCCGATCGCACCCGGCATCATCGGGGCCGCCGCATATTTCGCGCAGGCGGCAAAGGAAGCGGGCGTTAAGGCAATCGTCAACATGTCGCAGATTTCGGCACGACGCGAATCGGCGAGCCACGCGGCACAGGACCATTGGTTTTCCGAACGGGTCTTCGACTGGTCCGGTGTTCCGACCACGCATCTTCGCCCGACCTTCTTCGCCGACTGGCTTGTTTATCCGCATTTTGCCAGGGAGATATGGGCCACGAAGAAGATCGAGTTTCCGTTCGAGAATGGCCGTCATGCGCCGATCGCGACCGACGACCAGGGCCGTGTCATCGCCCATATCCTGGCCAATCCGAAAGGCCACGGGGGCAAGACCTACACGCTCACCGGCCCGATCGAACTGAATCACGCTGAAATCGCCGCTGCGATGAGCGATGTGCTTGGCGCCAGGATCGAATACGCGCCGACGTCGATCGAGGTCTTCAAGGACAAGATGGAAAACCTCTACAAGTTTCCTTCTTTCCTTGTGCAGCACCTAGTTGAAGTTGCCCAAAATTATCGCGACGGCATCTTCGCAGGTGCCAACGATGCCGTCGAGAAGATCACCGGCAAGCCGGCCCTCTCGGTCGAGCAATTCATCGCCAATAATCGCGCCGCCTTCGCTAAAGCATCCTGAAATCAAGCTGGAGATTGAACCATGTCGAGTGCGAAAGACACACGTCACCCCTTTCTCGATGACCTCACCGAGGAGGCTGAATTGACCAGCTCGGTGCTGCGCGGCACCATTAAAGGGCGCGACACGATCCGCCTGGTCGTCGACACGGTCGGGACCTTCTACGCGTCACAGAAACCGACATTTCTTGAGACCGTCGGCTCGCGGCTGTTTCTCGAATATGAGGCCGTTCTGACGAACGGAGAGAGCCTGAGCGCCGTTGTCGTCGTCGACCACAATGCCGACGGGACGGTGCCCCACGTCAGCGTGCGGATGAGCCCCCTTGGTCCGTTGTTGTCACTCGCAGCTCATCTGCGAGAGACACTTTCCAAACAGTTGCGAGAAGACCTTTTTCTTTGAACTCAACCTTCGTGGGCGCAGTGTCGAACGTCAAATGCCTGGCCCGCGCTTTAGGAAAGATATTGCGTCATGGATATCACCAACGCCACCGTTTTCATTACCGGAGCCAATCGCGGCCTCGGCCTTGCTTTCGCGCGAGAGGCACGCGACCGCGGAGCCGCGAAGATTTACGCCGGCATGCGCAACCCGAGCGGTTTCGATGAGCCGGGCATCATACCCGTCAGGATCGACGTCACGGACCCGGCGTCGGTTGCCGCTGCCGCCGCAATCGCGAGCGATACAACGCTGCTTATAAACAATGCCGGCACCGCCGCCTTGATCGACGGACCACTTGCCAGTGATTTCGAAGCACAGTCGAAGCAATTGTTCGATATCAACTATTATGGCATGGCCCGCGTCACGCAGGCCTTCGAACAGATCCTGTCGTCCAAACCCAATGCCGGTATCATCAATGTCCTGTCCGACATCGTATGGCTGCCGCGTCCCTATCTCACGCCCTATGCCGCATCGAAGGCAGCGGCGTGGAGCTACACGAACCAGCTTCGCTTTCATCTCCGGGACCGTGGCATCGAGGTCCTCGGGCTGCATGTCGGCTTCGTGGACACGGATTTGACCAACGGCATCGACGTGCCGAAGTCCAGCCCGCAGGACGTCGTACGCAAGACCTATGACGCACTTGCCGCCGGCAAGAGTGAGATCATGGCCGACGAGGGCACGGCGCTGCTCAAAAGCACGCTTGCAGCCGAGATGCCCGGCTATATCACGCCGCCGGCAGGGTTGATCTAAACGCTGGAAACGACAAGTCTGGCAGTCTACTGGCAAGCCATCATCGGCGAAGGTCCTTCACTTCGCCGATGATGGCTTCAGTGGGCAAGAAAAACTGAAAGGAAGAGAGATGTTGTCAGCAGGCCAACCGCTCGGAATAGATCAATGCAACTGCTTTGCGGTAAGAAAAGCCAGCCGGCAGATTTCTCGTTTCTACGACAGCCATCTCGAACCCGTTGGTTTGCGCATCACGCAATTCCTGACGCTGGCGGCTCTCGACGAGGTTGAGAGCGCTGCGGTCAACGCCCTGGCCGAACGGCTCGATATCGAGCGGACTGCGATGGGAAAGATGGTGGGATTCCTGGAACGCGACGGCTTCGTGGCGATAAAGCCGTCGCCTACTGATGGTCGTTTTCGTCTCGTCGAGTTGACCGATGAAGGCAGGCGCCTGCACGAGAAGGCAGCTCCGCTTTGGCAGCAGGCACAACGGGAATTCGAACATTTGAACGGCGCCCCGAAGGTCGCAGCCTTGCGACAGGGACTGCGAGAGGTCGTTGTCAGCGAATTGGCGTCAAACCCGTCTGAAGAGTGAAGCACCGTGTTTCACTGATAGCAGCTGACATCGATTCTCGACTATTTCCCGGTCCTGAGAGAGATCAGGCACCTTCGCGGCCGATCGCTTGATTTCCTCACTCACCCGGTTCTCCTAATTTCATGAGGAAGAATCCTCATAAACTTGGTGTCTAATGTGTCCAGTTGGACTGGCGCGACTTCGGTATTGAACAGGCGATATCCGAGCGACGAAGGAGAGCTTCTATGTCTCGTTCCAAATGATTGCGGAGAGGCAGTTATTTTGGCCAGGTTTGCCAGGGCCGGGCCTGCGAGTGACCAATCCTCTGAATCGACAGTCCTCTGCTAAACCAATACCGCTAGACAAGATGAGACATGCGCAGGACCATGGACCGGGATAAAGCGCTGAGGTTCTGTCGGAAACCCAGCACCAAGCGCAAACAACGGTTCCGGATATGTGTTCGAAGACAGTTAGTTCGTGAAAACAACCCTGCGAAGCAACAAATTTTACTGGATTTCTTAAGCTGGCTTTTCCCGCCCCATGTTTAGCTGACACAGTATCAAGAACGGGTATAACTCCGATATGATTCTACAACAGCGACATCCCTCCGCCACCATTTTCAAAGCCCTGCGGAGGGCCACGCTCGGCGCGCTATGCGCCGTGGTCTGTTCCGTTGGTCTTTTACTTATATTAAACTTATTGATGCCGGATCGACCATTTTTGGTCGGATTTGTCGGTGCAGCACTTATTTCCGCATTTGTGACCTGTCCGCTGCTTTTTGTCTTGCAGCTCAACAACAGCACCATCCGCAAGATGCAGGAAAATGTCACCCAGGCGGCGCGCTACGACAGCGTGACGAAGACGCTGAACGGCACTGCCTTCGCCGCGGCCGTCGAGCACTTTATCGACCGGCGCAAGCATGCCGCCACCGATACCGGTGGTATCGTTCTCGCTGTCATCGTCGATACGCTCGACGATATCGGCCGCCGCTACGGGCCTCAATGGGCCGATACCGTGATGCAATCGCTTGCCTCGATCATCCAGTCCTCGGTTCGTCGTGACGATCTCGTAGCGCGGCTTGCGATCAACGAACTCGGCATTTTCCTGCCTGGCGCCACGGTCGAGAACGCCCTCGACATCGGCACCCGCATCCGCACAGGCGTTTCTGCGGCCACCTTCAGTGCCGACGGCGCGCCGCTTTCCGTCGCCATCCGCCTCGGCGGTACCTCCTTCGACGGCCCGGCCGACTTCAACCAACTCCGCCAGCTCGCCGACCAAATGGCCTTCGAGCGCGGCGACGAGGACGACGACATCCCGATCAGGGTGCTGCCGGCCGCGTGAGGCTGGCGACCTGATCGCCGCGGCAGCCACTGCATAGGCCCAAACGGCGAGGTCCGTCTTTGATCCGGCGTGAAAGCCAGCTCGGATCTGGGTTGGCCTTCTCGATCCGCCGAGGCTGATCAGACATCGAGGGATGAGATGTCGGGGTAAGATCTCGTTCAACGGTCCTGGTGACGGAAACCTCGATTTCAACGGCCGCCGTCACATATTTCCACATCGCGACGAGCAGCTTTCCCGGCAAGGGCGGTGATGGTTGTTTCTGAGGGCGCACTTGGTTCGCCTTACCCCAATCGAGATTATTGCGCGTGCGATCTGGCTCTATGTCCGCTTCAATGTCAGCCTGCGCGAAGTCGAAGGATTGATGCTCGAACACGGTGTTTTCGCGATGACCGCAGTTGGTTCAAAATAACAAAGCATTTCATAGGCTGCCTCCACCCGGCCGAATCATCGCCGGGTGGAAAGAAGGTCAAATCAGGGCGGAATTTAACAACCCACCGGCAGCGGCGATAAGTTTACCGCTGCCACAGACTGGGTCACTCAACCGGCTTGATCGAGGCGACGATTGCCTTGACTTCAGCATCGTGCTTGTCTTCGTCTCCCTTGTCTCCCCAATACGTCACCACGAGAGCGTTGTCAGCGCTTACCTGTACGATGAGCAAGCCGACGCTAATTGGACCGTTTTCATCCTTACCATCCCACTCCAGGGTGGCCATCTGCATACCGTTGACCTCGGTGGCGGGCGTCTCCTTTTGAGTAGAGGGGTCAATCGTCACTTTGTTTTTTGCAAGAAAATCGATCGCGCCGGTAACAACTTTCTCCATGGATTTGTCGCTGGCGACCTCGGCTGAAAGATAGACCGCAGAATCCTCCGAGGTTCCCTGGACGCCGCCGTCGGTTTCCTCCGGCTTCCAGCTATCTGGAATGGTGATACTTGCGACGGGCTTGTCACCAGGAAATGTCAAGGTCGCCGCGTGCGCGGTGAGAGGAGACGTTAATGCAAGCAAGGCCAATGCGATGATTTTCTTCATGGTAGAATCCTTAGAGCTTAAAGCCGATATACAGGGCGGCCATGAGATCTCTAAATACAACATATTAATATCATGACCACTTATCGAACAAAGCAACAAGCTTAAATGGAATAATCCCAACTGATATATGCCGTTGTTACTGGCACGCTCAGCCAGATATTAATCTATAGTTGTGAGCCGTATCTTTATAATCGATGATTGCGCAAGGATAATTAGCTCGCGGATATTAAATTCCATGCTAAATTCACCCACGGTTACGCCTGATCGTCTTCTTACGGTCGGCACCGACGAAATTTTCCGATTGCGGGTTCGAAATCGCAAGCAGCCGATAATCGTCGCGTTCAGCTCTTCAATCTCGGTGCTCTTACGAGAAAACCCTGAAAATCAGGAGGGCACACATGGAGGACGCCAATTAGGAGCGAGCTGGATCATGCGTTGTTAGCGCACTCCTTGACTGTGACAGCATGCAAGATTGCCGCCTTGATTTGTGCGAGCTTTGTCCGATGCGACGCTGGGAATGGTCAATTCGCACAATTGAAGGGCATTTAACGAATTTTATTACCATCCTTTCCAAATCGAAGGCATGCCGAGTCTCACGACGCTTTACCCCCGATTTTCATTTGAGGGTGATCCGTTCAGTCACGGGGAACCAATCGATGAATCTGCTATATCGATCTCGAAGCAGGGTAACGATGAAATGCAAAGTTGGGTGAGATCTCGACGCAAATGAACAGCCTATGCGACGATCAAGGGCCTCGAGGCCATACACGCTTTGCGTAAGGGCCAGGCGGCGATTTTCTATCCGACAGGCGACATCTGTGGTTAAGTACGCATCGTTAAACGATGCCTTCGGCGTCGGGCCGAGCGCGCTGACAGAAGCCGTAGTTATGCTCGCTCTGGATCTGGAAGCGCAGGCCGCCTGACGGCGGAGAAGACAAGACTTCTTCAGCGATTTCGACGTTTGCAGCAGAGCCGATCTCGGTGGAAAGGAGACCGGCACCCTTTGAAGCGGACGTTGTGCGAAGCTGCCTTCTGTAGTAGCCAAGAGGCGGTTATCATGCGATCCGCTCAATCCGACTAGACCCTGCGCCAAGCCGGATTGAGCTGTCGAGTCCTACTTGCCCATCATCTGCTTCGCATTGTCGGGCGTAATCGCGGTTGTGTCGACCGTCACCGTTGCAGGCACCGACGACGCACAATCCAGCAATATCGACTTTGCCATGTCGATCGCCTCTTTCGCGCCTGTCGGATATGTGAAGGTCGCAGACCAGTCGCCCTTCGCGACCGCTTCGATTCCGCCTGCCGGACCCGGCAGGCCATCGGTACCGATGATCTTCACGCTCTTTCCGGCACCCTTTGCGGCAAGCAGCGCACCCGCCGCCATCATATCGTTGCTGGCATAGACCATCTTGATATCAGGATGGGCCTGCAGCATCGCAGCGAACGCCGTCTGCGCTTTATCCGGCAACCAGTCAGCCGCCTGTTCCGCCACGATCTGGATCTTGGAATTGGCCTTCACGCCATCTTTGAAGCCATTGAGCCTTTCGACGGCGGGCGTTGAACTCGGGAGGCCCTCCAGCACCGCAGCCTCGCCGCCATCCGGCAGAAGCGTCTTGCTCGTATATTGACCCGCGGCCAATGCGATCTTGTAGTTGTCTCCACCGATGAAAGATGTGTAGTCCTTGCCAGCTTCGCCGTTCGTCTTCCTATCAAGTTCGACGACCGGGATACCCGCGTCCATCGCCCGCTTGACGGCTGGCGTGAGCGGCGCAGCCTCGAAGGGCGAGATCAACAGAAGGTCGACCTTTTGGGTGATGAAATTGTCGACCTGCGATGTCTGCGTGTTGACGTTGCCGGCACCGTCGGCAATCTGCAGCGTGAACTGCGGGACGGCCTTGGCGGCTGCCTGCAGTTCATCGTTGACATGCTGGCGGTAGGGTTCCGCATTGTTTGCCTGCGAAAAGCCGATCACGAATTCGCCATTCTTGGCACAGGCTTTCACGAGCGGATCAGCAGCCTGAGCCACGTTGACAATAGCCAGACATGAGCTCGCCAGCAGGCCGATGCGCCAGGCATTTGATAATCGAAGTGCATTCCGTGTCATTATTTTCTCCTCCACGTTAATCCCGGCTCCACCCTCCGGGAGATGCCACCAGACTACCTTCCCAATCCTTCGCGGCGGCGAACAAGGGATTGAAGGACTGCCGCCAGAACGATGATTGCCGCTGTGGCAAGCAACTGCATGGCTGGCGTAATGTTGTTGAGCTGAAGAATATTGGCCAAAGCACCCAGCATGATCGTACCGGCGATTGTTCCGACCATCGATCCGGAGCCGCCGAAGAGGCTAGTGCCTCCAATGACGACAGCCGCGATGGCCGTCAGTTCGTATCCGGTCCCATCATTGGCACTTCCGAAATTGAACTGCCCGGCATGAACGATGCCAGCCAGCGCGGATGCAAAGCCTGTAATGGCGTAAACGGCGATCTTGATTGCCGAGACCGGAACGCCTGAGATGCGAGCAGCGCGCTCGTTTCCGCCGACGGCATAGACGTAACGGCCGAACCTGGTTGTGTTCAGCACAAGCGTGGCGACACAGGCAAAGATCAGAAAGACGATCGTGGCCACCGGAACGACATTGCCGAATAGTCGACCACCCAGAATGGCAAAGATGGGTGGCGCGAGACCAGGACCATCGCCATAGGAGATATTGATATATTGATTGCCCGATACGACGAGTGCAAGCCCGCGAGCCGCCTGTAAACCGGCAAGGGTCACGATAAATGCCTCAAGCCGAAACTTGCTTGAAATCGCTCCCTGGACCAACCCGAAACACGTACCCATCAGCAGCACTGCGAGCACCGTTGTAATTAGCCCGAAACCGCCTGAGACCATCAACGTTGCTGTCACGACGCTCGCAAGACCAAGTGTCGCTCCGACCGAGAGGTCAATCCCGGCGGTGATGATCACGAACGTCATTCCGATCGCGATGATGCCAGTTTCGGACACTGCGCGGACGATATTGGCGATGTTGTCGGGTTGAAGAAACAGGATGACACCATGTCGGCGCGGCGAGAAAATGATGCCGCCCGCGAAGACAAGGATAAGGCCGATCAAGCTTTGGAAGCGGACCATCACCGCGAGCGGATCAATGCGCTTGGCGGGCTGAATCGCTGGACTGGACGTGATTTGCTGTTCGGACATCAGGCCTCCCTCCCGTTGGCAGCCGCCAGGACTTCATGTTCGCTGACGCCGTCAGAAAACTCAGCAACGCTGCAGCCGTTGCGCAGAACCACTATTCGATCGCACAGGCCGATCAGCTCGGGCATTTCGCTCGAAGCGACAAGAATCCCCAATCCCTCGGAAGCAAGCTTGCGCAAGCGGGTGTAGATTTCTCCCTTTGCACCGACGTCAACGCCGCGCGTCGGCTCGTCGAGAAGCAATAGACGCGGATTGCCCTGCACTTCCTTTGCGAGAACGACCTTCTGTTGATTGCCCCCTGAGAGAGCGCCGACCGCGATACCGGGATTCTTCGGACGGATGTCGAATTGGCCGAAAGAACTCTTGATCGCATCCTCTTGGCGTCGCGCAGACAGCAAGCCATTTGGTGATATCCGGCGGATGATCGACATGACCAGATTGAGACCTACCGACATGCGCAGCATGAGGCCGGCCCCACGCCGGTCGTCGGTTACGAATGCCAACCCTGCCCTACGCGCAGCCGCGATCGATTTGAGCCTGGCCGGCCTGCCCTCAATCGCAATCTCGCCCTGCCAATGGCCCGGCACGCCTGCTCCATAGAGAGCGCTCAAAAGCTCGGTTCGACCCGCCCCCATAACGCCAGCGAGCCCGACGATTTCGCCACGCCGAACATCCAGATCGACTTTGACTGGCGCCTGCCAACCGGGAGACGCGCGATGTGGATGGAAGGAAGCCTGCCGCATCCGCAAGAGCACGTCACCAACACCATCTGCGCGGCGCGGATAAAGCTCGTTCAAGGGACGTCCGACGAGAAGCTGCACCAGCTCGGCCTGCGGCGCGTCCGGTTCGGTGACACCAGCCACCTTGCCGTCGCGCATGACCGTTACCCGGTGAGCGATCTGAGGAACCTCCTCAAGACGGTGCGAGATATAGACGATGCCAACGCCAGAGGACGCCAGGCTACGCATGATGTCGAACAGCCGATCCACTTCGCCGACGGTCAAGGCCGCCGTCGGCTCATCCATAATGAGGGCTTTCGATGCGTAGGAAAGCGCCTTGACGATGGCGACGACCTGACGCTGGCCGATGGAAAGCTCACTCACGAGCTGGCTCGGATCGATAGATCGATCGATCGCCTCCAGCCTTTTGCGCGCCTCGTGCAGCATTGCCTTGCCGTCGAGCATGCCGTGCGGATGAACAAGCTCGTGCCCGAGAAAGAGATTGGCAGCCACGCTCAGGCTCGGAACAAGGTCCAGCTCCTGGAAGATCGTTGCGATACCCGCTGCTTGCGCATCGCGCGGGCCGTGAAATCGAGCGGGTTTACCGTCGATGAAGATCTCTCCCTCGTCCGGCGTATGCACACCGGACAACAGGTTCATCAACGTAGATTTTCCGGCACCGTTTTCACCAAGCAGTGCGTGGATTTCGCCAACCTTCAGTTCGAAATCCACCCCGCGCAGCGCCTGAACCCCGCCGAAGCGCTTGACGACACCTTTTGCTGAAAGAACAACCTCGCTCATGCTGCCTCTCCACACGATTCACGCAGTCGCAAAACCGGCGACAGTCGAACGGTTTGGCAGGGGCGACGCTTGTTGCCTATCCGCTCGATCAGCAAGTCCGCGGCCTTCCGACCGATCTCATCGCAAGGCTGGGCCATCAGCGTCAGGCGCGGTTCGAAATAATCTGCCCATTCGAAATCATCGATCCCGAGCACGGAAATATCCGCGGGGACGCGAAGTCCCCGTTCCCGGATAGCCCTCACAGCTCCGATCATCGTGAGATTGTTCGATGCGAGAATGGCGGTTGGCGGTTCCTTCAAATCGAGCAGACGGTGCGTCGAAGCAGTGGCGTCAGCGGTGTTGTTATTGCTGTCGCTAATCAAGTCGTCCGGCACCTCTATTCCATTTTCCGTCATTGCAGCCCGGAAGGCATTCATTCGCTCCACGGTCGTCGCAAAACCGGGCTGCCCAAGAATGATCCCAACTCGTTTATGATGGAGCGTCACGAGATGATCGACGAGCGTGCGAATGGCAGCGACATTATCGGTCCCGACCTGGTCGAAACGGCTATCGGACAGCCTGTCAACGAGCACACAGGGAAGGTCGGATTCGATCAGGTAATCCAGCGATTTCTTAGCATCGCCCGAAGGAGCAAGAATAATGCCGTCGACGCGGCGCTGATGTAGGTGCTGGACCAGCTCCAGCTCGCGATCCGGGTCATCCTGCGTGTCACACAGGAACACGATCAAGCCTCGCTTGGAACATTCGGCTTCAATCGCGCAGATAATGTCACTGAAGTAAGGGTTCGAAATCGCCGATATCGCGAGGCCGATGGTGCCCGTGGAGGAAAGCTTGAGCGAGCGAGCGAGGGCATTGGGGATGTATCCGATCGCCTCCACAGTATCCATCACGAGCTTCACCTTCTCGGGCGAGACATAGCGCGTCTTGTTGAGAACATGCGAAACCGTGGAGACCGAAACCCCAGCCGCCTTTGCCACTGCGGAAATAGTCGTCATGAGCGCACTCCGGCTCTCACCGGCAGCGCAACAAACAGGCTTTTCAAAGTATCCTCCCAAGCGGAATTCCAACCTCCAAGAGGCCTCCCAGGATCCGCTAACGTGGCAACGCTAGCGTCATCGAAACGTTTGCGCAATCGTTTTTTTCTGATTATCGTTCTTAGTGGAGATGATCTCCTGGGAGGGAATTGTCATGCTGAAGGGTGTTCCGCCGTTCATTACGGCCGACATATTATGGATCATGGCCTCCATGGGTCATGGCGACGAACTGGCGATCGTAGATCGAAATTTCTCGGGCTTTCGCGTGTCGGCTCAGACCACCAGCGGAAAGCTCGTCATCTTGGAAGGTATCGATGCGCCGACTGCGGTTCGCGGGATACTTCAGATGATGCCTTTGGATACGTTCGTTGAAGCGCCACTCATGCATATGGAGGCCAGCGATGCACCAGGTGAGTTGCTGGAAGTGCACAGAGACGTTATCGCCGAGTGCAGTCAGGCAGAAGGGCGTTTGATAGTGAGCCAGCCTGTCGAAAGGTTCGCCTATTATCCCATCGCGATGCGAGCGTTTGCAGTTATCCAGACGGCGGAATCGCGCCCCTATGGGAACTTCATCCTTAAGAAGGGCGTGATCTGATTGGCGCCGGCTCCACGATTGGATCGATCAGGAGCCAGCGCCCTTTGTTCCTTGAGCAGTTCGTTCAATGTCACCTTTCCCAGTTTTATAATACGTGGCTTTATGAGCTGCCAAATGTTGTGTTTCCGCCATGGATGTACGGCAGCGAATGGCACTGAATCTGAGGCGAATACGGGTTATGCGGGGAATCTCGCAGGATAACCTAGCGCTTGAGGCCAATGTTAGGCGTGCCTAGGTGGGCTATCTTGAGCGCGGCAATAAGAACCCGACGGTCACGACCCTTGAGAAGATCGCTGAAGCGCTGTCTTGCGATATCTCGGAGTTCTTCGTTCCGGTGGCCGACCATCTCGTCTCAGTTAAGCCGCTGAAGAGCGGGCGGAAGCCTGTGTGCGGCTAATATTTACCGGCACTCAGCCGCAGGCTTAACAGGCTCGAATGTGATCAGTGAACATCCGAAGACCGTTCACGCAGCTTTTGCCACTTCTGATGCATCCACGCCTGGGCAACGGCGAGGCGAGCCTGATTGATTGGTCCGTGCACGCTTTCGCTTCGGCAAAGCGGCATCATCCCACATAGGCGGCAAGTTCCTCAGGCGCCCCTTTCGGAAATACGTCCTTCAGATAGTCCAGGAACGTCGACACTCGGGCGCTAAGGAGCCTCCGTGTCGGATAAAGTGCCCAAAGCGCGGTCTCAAATCCCTCCACCTCGCCCCAGCTGACAAGCATGTCAGCGGCCAGATCGGGGATGGCGAGTGATAGGGGCAAATGTGCCGCGCCGACCCCGGCGCGAACGGCATCGCGAACCATGGTGAATGAGGAGAGGCTCAAAACCGGCTTTGCCGCGAGACGCGACTTGCCCAAAGGCGTCGTTACCTCCCACGTTTCAATCTGGTTGATTGTGCCACGCACCACAGCTGGTACCGGTTCGCCGTCTGAGGGGCGCTGCAGGTCGGGACTTGCCACGACGACCAGCCGATCGCGTAGGAAAACGCGGCCGACAAGACTTTCATCCGGCTCCGGATTGACGCGAATGACCAGATCGTAGGCTTCTTCAATCATGTCGACAGCCCGGTCTTCCGTCGTAATCTCGAGCTGAACTTCGGGGTATTTCAGCACGAATCCAGCCGCTAGCCTTCCCAACGCCGTCTGCGAAAACAGCAGCGGTGCGCTGATCCGCAATCGACCGCGGGGGCTATGTCCGCCCGATGCGATCGCCCTTGTCGTTTCCTCAAGCTCGGTCAACAGCGCCCCCGTTCGCGCAAAGAGGGTCCGCCCCTCCTCCGTGAGCTTCAGCGCCCGTGCACCACGCTCGAACAGGCGCAGCTCGAGGCTTGCCTCCAGCTCGGCCACCCGCCGCGACAAGGTTGCCTTCGGACGGCCGGCAGCGCGAGCGGCCTTGCCGAACCCGCCATGGCGGGCAACCAGATTGAAATCGGCGAGAGCGAGCAGATCCATGCGTTCCACCAGTGAGACGGTGCGTCCAGATATAGCGTCTATCGGGATCAATGTGGATCATTAACTTGATGGCTGTCAACTGAACCCCAACCGGAGTAACCACAATGACCATCCTCGTTACTGGCGCCACCGGCCGTGTCGGCCACCACGTCGTCGATCAACTCGTCAAGCGCGGCGCAAAGGTCCGCGTGCTGACTCGCGATCCCTCGAAGGCCAATGCGCCAGCCGGTGTCGAAGTCGCTCAAGGCGACCTGCTCGACATCGATGCGCTGCGCCGCGCCTTCCATGGCGTAAGCACGCTCTTCCTGCTAAACGCAGTTACCGGCGATGAATTCACCCAGGCCATCATCACGCTCAACATCGCCCGCGAGGTGGGCGTGGAACGGGTCGTCTATCTGTCGGTGTTCGAAGCCGATCGGGCAGTGAACGTGCCGCATTTCGCTGTCAAGTTCGGCGCCGAGCGCATGCTCGTGCAGATGGGCTTCAGCGCTACCATCCTGCGCCCAACCTATTTCATCGACAATGAGCTGATGATCAAGGATGTGATTCTCAATCACGGCGTCTATCCGATGCCGATCGGCAGCAAGGGTATTGCCATGGTAGACGCCCGCGATATCGCCGAGGTTGCCGCGATCGAGCTGATCCGTCGCGATCAGGCTCCAAGCAAGCTGCCGATCGAGACGATCAATTTGGTCGGCCCCGACACGCTGACCGGCCCGGACGTTGCGAAGATCTGGTCGGATCTGCTCGGTCGCCCGGTTGTCTACGGCGGCGACGATCCCAGCGGTTTCGAGCAAAACATGGCGGGCTTCATGCCCAAGTGGATGGCCTATGAGATGCGCCTGATGGCGGAACACTACGTCAGCGATGGCATGATCCCCGAGAGCGGCGACGTCGAGCGGCTGACGACGATTTTGGATCGCCCGCTGCACAGCTATCGCGACTTCGCGGTCGCGATAGCGACCGGGGCCTGAGATCCCGCTGTTGGAAGAAATCCGCAAGGCGTTCGCTGGTTCGGATCATTCGTCCGCTGATGCAGGCAGGTTCGGGCGGGCCGGCTCGGACTTGGATCTAGGGCTCGGCTTCACGGTGCCGGCCAATTCGGGTCTTATCCAGCGTTTGAAGACGGGTGCGCTATTCAAAGGGGGGCGATCAGTTTACGCCGTTCGAGTGCGGAAGTTCATGCTGGTTACCCCGCACTCGATTCTCTCCGATGATTCAAAGGGTTGGGAGCAAGCACCCGCATCGGCGCTGTTATTCACAGCGCCTCATGGTTTTGGTGACCTGATCGCCGTTTTCATCCGTGCGGGTAACGCTCCTTGTCGTGCATCGGCCACGATCATTATAGCGATCGTAACGGTCACGATCGCGAACCGATCCGACGGCGATGCCCCGATCGCTTAGCGCAACATACGGATGGTGATGGCGATGGTGACGATAGCCTTGATCATAGGAAGGCCCGTCGACGATGATCTCTTCCGCAGCCGCAGGCAAAGCAGCACCGATGGTGATGGCGGCCGCGCAGGCAATAATTATCTTTCGCATTTGCGTATCCTCCTTGATTTCCCTCATGATCAACTGCCAAAGTGGAATAATGTTCCAGCCCGCCAGCCCGAGCGCCGGGCTTGCACAAAAGCTCGCTAACATCCTGACTGGCGCTGCCGTCATCTTCGGGAAGCTATCAAGGCGTCATCGCCGCGCATTTAAATTGAGCTTTTGGACCGTCTCGACCGAGACCGTGGAGCTGCGCCAACCTATATGTTTTGGGCCAGCTCAGCTCCGTCCAGACGAAACGATTTGCGCGCGGGCCGTCGCTGCGATCGACTTTGCGATCTGCAATGCCTCGATCCCAATCTGGCGAAGAAGGCCCGTGGTGGCAGGATTGAAGCCGCAGAAGTACAAATTGTCCTTTCCCGGTTGAAGCTCGTCCCTGGCCGGCTTCCCGCCATTCGAAAGCCGGTCTGCCAAATCCGGCAGAAGTGTCTCCAAAGACGGCCTATAACCTGTCGCCAGCACAATCGCATCGAATTCCGCCGATCGATCATTGGCGAAGAGCACGTTGGCACCGTCTGACATTTCGATGCCGGGGAACATCTTGATCCGACCATCTCTGATCTTCGCAATGGTACCAATATCGATCAAGGGAGTCCGGCCTTGCTCTATCATCGTGGTCACAGGGCCTTTCTGGGAGCGCTTGAGACCCAGTTTCTCGATATCGTGGTAGCGTAGATGTAGAAAAGGCGCGTTAACTGCATCAACCATTCTGTACGGAAAGCGTTGTTGAAGGATGGCGATCGTCGCGCTTGGCACGCCTAATATCTCCCTTGGAACGACATTGACCGGGCCGCGGACCGACATGGCAACATCAAGACCCGCTTCGGCGCATTCCAGCGCAATCTCTCCCGCCGAGTTTCCGAAGCCAACTATCAGGATTCGACCTGCGCCGAGGGCAGACGCGTTCCGGTATTCGGAAGAGTGGATAATGTTTCCTGGAAAATTGTTCTGACCGGTCCAGTGTGGTCTGACAGGAGCCTTCGATAGACCGGTCGCGATTACGACAGCTCGCGCCTCGAACACATCGCCCTCTGTGGTCTCGACAATCCAGTCAGTCTTTTTGGCTACACGAGCGACGGCCTTGTCGGTGAGAATTCGAAGGTTGTTTGCCCGCGCATAGCTTTCGAGATACTCGATGACCTGCAGTCGCGACGGATATCTTGGAAAACCGGCGGGCATCGGTCTCCCCGGAAGCGCTGAGTAACTTTTATCAGTATGGAGATGAAGACGATCATAGTGCTGTCGCCACGATGCGCCGAGGCTGTTCGTCGCTTCAAGGATTAAGGAGCGGCAGCCTCTTGACCGGAGTGCCGCGGCGCATGCCAACCCCGCCGGGCCTGCACCGATTATGACCGTCTCCTCATCAGCCATGTGCAATTCCTCAAATAAGCTCCTGTCTTCAACACCTGAGGCTACACCATCATCGGGCTTCAAGCCTATACCGGCAAGCGCGATGTCTGCGATGCCATTGGTATTGCCGGCTTCGACGAAGAGCCATCCCATGTCGCCCGAGCGCTGAACTTTCCCGATCGTTTACGCAGGAAAGCCCAGCAGATTGTCATTGTGGCAGCGCTCAAGGAAATGACGCACGCGGTCTTGAGGGCAGTGCACTCGCACAGCCGCTCATCAGAATTATCTTCAATGATTGCGGCCTTTTGTAAGATCTTCCCCAGAACGTCGCGACAGCAAGCGCGGCGACCGCTATTCGCTCATCGACGAGCTTCCAACAGCGGTAGCAAAGTAGGCTTGCTTTTGATGCGATCAGAGCCGTCCGCCTATCGATTGCTTTGTTTCTTTACGCAATCAAAGGCAAGTGATCAGTGCCTTCGCTAAGGATTACGAGATATCGCTTATAGGAAAAAACGCGACCTCGCTCGCGGCTCGCCACATCCTCATCCACTTCCCGTCGATCACTGTTGCGAGCGTCATCACTCACCCCATGCGCTCGGAGGCATAGGACCCCGGACTTGCCGGGAAGACGACGGTGCGGTTGCCGTTGAGGAAGGTGCGGAAGTGGATATGCGCATGGATGGCGCGGGCCAGCACCTGGCTCTCCACATCGCGGCCGATCGAGACATAGTCCTCGGCCGACTGCGCATGCGTGATGCGCGCCGTGTCCTGCTCGATGATCGGACCCTCGTCGAGATCGGCCGTCACATAATGCGCCGTCGCCCCGATCAGCTTCACCCCGCGCTCATAGGCCTGCTTGTAGGGGTTCGCCCCCTTGAAGGACGGCAGGAAGGAATGGTGGATGTTGATGATGCGGCCCGACATCTTCTGGCACATGGAATCCGACAGGATCTGCATGTAGCGGGCGAGCACGATCAGCTCCGTGCCGGTCTGCTCGACCACATCCATGATCCTGGCTTCCGCCTCCGGCTTGTTGGCCTTGGTCACCGGAATATGGTGGAAGGGGATATCGTGGTTGACCACCACTTTCTGGTAGTCGAAATGGTTGGAGACGACGCCGACGATGTCGATCGGCAGGGCGCCGATCTTCCAGCGATAGAGCAGGTCGTTGAGGCAATGGCCGAAGCGCGAGACCATGAGCAGCACCTTCATGCGCTTCCTGGCATCGTGGAACTCTGACACCATGGCGAACTTCTCGGCGATCGGCTTGAAGCCTTCCACCAGGGCTGCCTCGCCGACACCTTCCTCGGAGATGAAGGAGACGCGCATGAAGAACATGCCGGTATCGAGATCGTCGAACTGGCTGGAATCGACGATGTTGCAGCCCTCGCCGGCCAGATAGTTCGAGATCGCTGCAACAATCCCACGTGTCGATTGGCAGGATACGGTCAGGACATGGCTCGTCATGGCGGTTCACCGCTTATACTCAACGAAACCCTCATCTACGACGCCTTTTGCAATTCCGGCAGGGCTTCGAAGAGGTCTGCGACGAGGCCATAGTCGGCGATCTGGAAGATCGGGGCTTCCTCGTCCTTGTTGATGGCAACGATGACCTTGCTATCCTTCATGCCGGCCAGATGCTGGATGGCGCCGGAAATGCCGCAGGCGATGTAGAGCTGCGGTGCCACCACCTTGCCGGTCTGGCCCACCTGCCAGTCGTTCGGCGCGTAGCCGGCATCGACGGCGGCGCGGGAGGCGCCAACGGCGGCACCGAGCTTGTCGGCAACCGGCAGGATGACTTCCTTGAATTTTTCCGCCGAGCCCAGCGCACGGCCACCGGAGATGATGATCTTGGCGGAGGTCAGCTCCGGACGATCCGAAGACGACAGCGCATCGCCGACGAAGGTGGAAAGACCGGGATTGGCCGCAGCCGATACCGTCTCGACCGAAGCCGAACCGCCTTCGGCAGCAGACGCGAAGGAGGCGGTACGCACGGTAATCACCTTCCTGGCGTCGGTCGACTGTACCGTCTGGATGGCATTGCCGGCATAGATCGGCCGCTTGAAGGTGTCGGCGGAAACGACTTCGATGATCTCCGAGACCTGGGCAACGTCGAGCAGGGCGGCGACGCGCGGCAGCACGTTCTTGCCGACCGAAGTCGCGGCACCGATGATGGTGTCGTAGGAACCGGCCAGCGAAACGATCAGCGCCGCCAGCGGTTCTGCGAGATTGTTGGCAAGGCTGGCATCCTCGGCAACCAATACCTTGGAGACGCCGGAAAGCTTGGCAGCCTGCTCGGCCGCAGCCTTGGCGCCCGCACCGGCAACCAGCACATGGACGTCGGCTCCCGATGTGCTGGCGATCTTCGTTGCCGCCGTCAGCGCCTTGGCAGTCTGGTCGGAGAGATGGGCATTGTCGTGATCAGCCAGAAGAAGAATGGCCATGATGAAGTCTCCTTTTCCTGGACCTTAGAGAACGCCGGCTTCGGTCTTGAGCTTTTCGACCAGCTCGGCAACCGACTTGACCTTGACGCCCGCCTTGCGGCCCGAGGGCTCTTCCGTCTTCAGCACCTTCAGCCGCGGCTCGGTCGATACGCCGAAATCGGCCGGCGACTTCTTGTCGAGCGGCTTCTTCTTGGCCTTCATGATGTTCGGCAGCGAAGCATAACGCGGTTCGTTGAGGCGCAGGTCCGAGGTGACGACAGCCGGAAGCTTGACCTCGATCGTCTGCAGGCCGCCATCGACTTCGCGGGTGACCTTGGCGCTACCATCGCCGATCTCGATCTTCGAGGCGAAGGTGGCCTGGGCCGAGCCGAGCAATGCTGCCAGCATCTGGCCGGTCTGGTTACTGTCGTCATCGATCGCCTGCTTGCCGACGATGATGAGGCCCGGCTGTTCGGCGTCTGCAACACCCTTCAGGATCTTGGCAACCGCGAGCGGCTCGACTTGATCGTCGGTCTCGACCAGGATGGCGCGATCCGCACCCATGGCGAGCGCCGTTCTCAGCGTCTCTTCAGCCTTGGCTGGCCCGATCGACACGACCACCACTTCCTCGGCCTTGCCGGCTTCCTTCAGACGCAGCGCCTCTTCGACCGAGATCTCGTCGAACGGGTTCATCGACATCTTCACGTTCGATAGCTCAACGCCAGAACCATCCGGCTTCACGCGGATCTTTACGTTGTAGTCAACGACCCGCTTAACGGGAACCAGTATCTTCATGATGTCCTCTCCTGAACTCGACCTTGGTTGTTCACATGCGACCGCGCAGGGCATTGGGATCATAGGGTGATTCAGCGATCACGCGCGCCTTGCGCATCTCCCCCAGGATCGGCACCCCGAGTTCGGTCCCGGGATTGCCAAGCTCGACGGGAAGCAGGGCGAAAGCGATGTCGCAGCCAAGCGTATAAGCGTAACCGCCGGAGGTAATACGGCCAGCGAGCTTGCCATTGTGATAGACACCTTCATGGATGAACGAACTTGCTCCGTCCGTATCGATGGAAATCGTGACCGACCGTTGTCTGGCGCCCTCTTCCTTCTGACGCAGCAATGCTTGCTTGCCGATGAAATCTCCCTTGTCCAGCCGAACGAAGCGGTCGAGACTGCTTTCCCAGGCTGTCAGCTCCGGGTTCATGTCGCGATACATGGCACGATAGGATTTCTCCAGCCGGAGCGATTCCAGCGCCTGCAGACCGATCAAACGCAGGCCGTGCGGCTTGCCCGCCGCCAGCAAGGCTTCGAGTAGATGACGCTGATAGCAAAGAGGATGGTAGAGTTCCCATCCCAGTTCGCCTTCGTAGTTCACGCGCAATAGACGCACATCGCTAGCAAGACCAACCGTGCCCGATTTAACCCCGAACCAAGAAAAGGCTTCGTTGGACAGATCGAGTTCAGTGAGCCCCTGCAGCACTTCGCGTGCCTTGGGTCCGACGATGGTGAAGCAACCGCGCTCGTTGGTCACATTGCGCAGGTGAACCGTCCCGTCCCTCGGAAGGAGCTTCGATAGGTCGTCGAAATTCCAGCGCTCGGCCCGTGGCGTCGAAATGAGGTAGAATGTACCGTCTTCAAGGCGGGAGACGATATATTCCGCCTGGACACCGCCATTCTTGGTCAAATGATGACTGAGATTGACGCGGCCGATCTTCGGGAGGCGATTGGCGAGGATGCCATCGAGCCACACTTCGGCGCCTGGACCGGAGACCTCGAACTTCGTCATCGGCGTCATTTCGACGAGACCAACGGCGTTGCGCACCGCACCGACTTCCTCGCCGACATACTTGCCTTTTTCCGTCCAGCGCCAGCTATGCTGGTCCTTGGCCTCGACGCCTTCCGGCGCGAACCAACCCGGCATTTCCCAACCGTTCAGGACACTCCAGACCGCGCCGTGCCGGGAAAGAATATCATAGGAAGGCGCCGTCTTCTGAGGGCGGGCCGCCGGCATGTCCTGACCCGGATAATGCTGCTCGGCATGGGTCCCCCAGCTTTCGCGCACCTTGTGCCGCGTCCATTCCTTATTGGCATAATCGCCGAAGCGACGCGGATCGAGCTCCGAAGTATCGAGACTATTGGCGCCTTCGACAATGCGTTCCGACAGGTAGTAGCCGATGGCGCCGCCCCATAGGATGCCGCCCGGCACGCCTTCGGCGACCCACACATTCTCCAGCCCCCAGGCCGGGCCTACGAGGGGCAGCTCATCAGCCGTCATTTGGAACGGGCCGCGCACATTCGCCTTGATGCCAGCCCGACCGAGAGCGGGAACAAGTTCCATGGCACGCTCCCAGTTCCACGAGACGGAATCGAAATCCTCCTCCAGCAAGTCGGCGCCGAACCATTCCGGAACGCCGTTCTCCGCAAAGAGCTTCAGATGCTCGGTCTTTTCATAAGGTCCGAACATCAGGCCGTCACCCTCCTCGCGCAGATAGCCCTCGAAGCCTTCATCGCGCAGGATCGGCATTTCCGGCAGACCCTGCCGCTTACGCTCCACCACTTCCGGCACTGCGTCGGTGATCCAGTATTGATGAACAATTGGGATTGCCGGAATTTCAAGACCGAGCATGGCGCCTGTCTGGCGTGCATAATTGCCGGTCGCCGAGATGATATGCTCGCAAATGATCTCGCCGTTGTTGGTGAGAATCTTCCATCCGCCTCCCGGCAAGCGCTCGAAGCCACGCACTTCGGTGTTGAGGTAGATCTTGGCGCCACGATCGCGTGCACCCTTCGCCATTGCCTGGGTCACATCCGCCGGCGCGATGTGGCCGTCATCGGGATGGTAGAGTGCCGCCAGCATGTCCTGGTTGTTTTCAAGGAGCGGCCAGAGTGCGCGAGCCTCCTGCGGCGTCACGAGTTCGGCGCGAATACCCTGAACCGCGGCAACACTCATGTAGCTTTTGTATTCGTCCAGCCGATCACGCGTGTTGGCAATGCGCAGTTGTCCGCATTTGTGCCAGCCGACATGCTGACCGGTTTCCGCTTCCAGACCCTCATAGATCTCGATAGTCTTTGCGATCATCCGGCCGATATTGAGGCTGCGGGCGTAAGAAGGGATGAGGCCGGCTGCATGCCAGGTGGAGCCGGCGGTCAGTTGCGTGCGTTCCAGAAGCGCGACATCCGTCCAACCCCGTTTGGCGAGACCATAAAGAATGGCGGCGCCGACACAACCACCACCGATGACAACGGCGCGAGCATGAGTTTGCATAGAGAGTTCCCGAGTTGATTTCGGGCGAGACTACCGACGACAAATAGAGTTGTGACGTTGCAAAAAAATGCAAAGGCGCATAACTTCAGATTATGCACAGACTGCGATCGCTCGTTCCCTCCGCCAACTATCTTTTCGTCTTCGAGGCGGCTGCCCGGCGACGAAGTTTCACAGCCGCCGCCGAGGAGCTGAATGTCAGCCAGCCCGCCGTCAGCAAGACGATCAAGCTGCTGGAGGAGGCAACGGGACTGAGGCTGTTTCGCCGCGAACACACACGGCTGGAGCTGACCGCCGAGGGACAGAGGCTCTACAGAGAAACCCAGCAGGCATTCGATCATTTGCACATGGTGCTGACATCCTTGCGCACCAAACACTCGAACGACACCGTCAGGGTGTCGTTCTCCGCTTCCTTTGTGCAGCTCTGGCTTCTTCCGCGCCTCAAGGATTTCAAGCAACAGCATCCCGACATCGCGCTACGCATCGAGGAAAGCAGCCGCGACGATCAGAATCTGGATGAGGAGAATATCGACATTTCAGCCCGGCTCGGGGCGGGAAAGTGGCCAGGAATGCATGCATGGCATTTCGTCACCGAGGAGGTCATTCCAGTTTGCAGCCCCGATTATCTCCGGGAGAGCGGGCCCATCAATGAGCCTGCCGACTTGCTCAATCACAAGCTTCTGCATTTCGAAGAACGACATCGCGTTCGGCTCGGCTGGCATGATTGGCTCAACCGCCATTCCGTTCCCGTCGCCCGGCTTAACCAGGATTTCGTTTTCACCGACGCATTGAGCTCGATTGAGGCCGCCGTTCTCGGGCAAGGCATAGCGCTCGGTTGGAAACACCTCGTCCATGATCATGTGCGGGCCGGCCGGCTGGTCTATCCGCTGGACGCAGTTCATCGCTCCGGTCAGACAATTTACATCATCATGCCGGCGCAGCGGCCGGCAAAACATGGTGCCATGCTCTTCCGCGATTGGCTGCTCGAACAGGGTGCCGACGCACCTGTCTTCGCAGCCACCGAGACGCCATCGACCTAGAATCTCTCTCCGGAAAAGTGCGCGAGCTGGGCACCAACCTCGTAGTAGGATTCCTTGAAGCCCCTGAAGGGCTGTTCCTTCGCATCGGTGATCGGCAGCGGCAGATCGACCTCTTGCAGTTCCCCGAGAATATGGCGGGCCAATATCTGTCCGAAGACGGTACCTGGCGCTATACCGCGACCGTTGTAGCCGGAAAAACCCACGATGTTCTGCTCGAAACGATGGAAGCGCGGCAGGGCATTATCCGTCATGCCGATCTTGCCGTACCATTCATATTCGAACTCAACAGGCCCTAGCTCCGGAAAGAGCCGAGCAAGCGCGCGTTTTGCCCAACCGACATGGACAGCCGTTCCCGTATTGCGCAAGGCGCCGACGCTGCCGAATACTAGGCGACCGTCCCTATCAATCCGGAAGGACGACAGGATTTCCTTCGTATCCCATGCCCCTTCCCGACCGGGAAGGATGGAGTTGCGCAGTTCGGATGGCAGCGACCGGGTGGCAAGATTGAAATAAGGAAGATGCACTTGCTCGCGGCGAACCTTTGCCCACGGCCCTTCGCTATAGGCGTCGCTCGCGACCACAACCCATCCAGCGCTTACAGAGCCGCTTGCGGTCGAGACTTTCCAGCCGGTTCCGTCCGGCACGCATGAAAGCACAGGCGACCCGGTATGCAGCACGGCACCGGCACGCAGCGCCGCATGCGCCAGCCCGCGCACATAGCCAAGCGGCTGTAGCGTGCCCGCACGCCGATCAAGGAGCGCACCGGCATAGGCCATCGTGCCGATCCGGGTCGCTGTCTCAGCCGCATCCAAAAGCTCAACGGGCGCCCCCCGCTTCTGCCATTGCCTCGCGCGCTCGGTGATCTCCGCCAAGCCAGACTTGCCAACCGCGCAGTGCAGAGTGCCGCTGCGCTCGAGTTCACACTCGATGCCGTGCTTGTCGATGATGGACATGACGGTCTGCGGACCATCGCCGAGAAGCTGGAGCAGACGCTCACCATAGATGTCGCCGAGCTCGCCCGGCAAGTCGTCCGGCATCACCCACATGCCGGCATTTATCAGGCCGACGTTGCGGCCCGATCCGCCGAAGCCAATTTCCGCACCCTCAAGCACGACGACACTTTGCCCGGCTTCTGCAAGATGCAGGGCTGCCGAAAGCCCAGTGAAGCCGCCACCCACAATCACGACATCCGCGGTGAGCTCGCCACTCAGGGGAAATGTCCGAGGGGCCGCAATGGCAGTTCTTTCCCACAAGCCATGGGAGCGTGAATCATTCAACATGTCATGGTTCCTTCCAACCGTTTGCCCATTCAATCGCGGTCTTTGTTCTTCGGCTGACCGAACGTGTAGTCCGTGACCTTGGGCAGCAGGATTTCCCTTCTATAGCTTGGGGGCTTATCGCCGACGGATGCACCGGCATTCAGGATCGCGGCCTGATAGTCGTCTGCAAAAAGCGCGTAGGGATAGGGCGCATCAACGGCGGTGGCGGCGTCGAGTTCAGCGCGAAACTCGGAAGGGATCGTGAAATCGAGTGCAGCGAGATTGTCATCCAATTGCGAAAGTCGGCTCGCACCGACGATTGCCGCGGCGATACCGGGGCGGTTCACGCACCAGTTGAGCGCAATCTGTGCCATGCTGCGCCCCATCTCGCTGGCAACCCTTTCCAGCACGGTGAGGATGCGCAGGTTACGCTCGGTGAACAATCCGAGGCCACCACCGGAGCTATCCTGCGAAAGACGCCCCTCTTCCGCCGAGCCGGGGCGATATTTTCCGGACAGGAGCCCCATGGCAAGCGGACTCCAGGCCGTGATGCCAAGACCGAGCGTCTCGGCGAACGGCACGAATTCGTGCTCGATGCTCCGCTCGACCAGCGAATAGGGCAATTGCAAACAAATGGGCTGGGTGAGCGTGTGTGCTTCCGCCCATGCCTGGGCACGGGCCGCATACCAGCCCGGCACATCGGAAAGCCCGGCATAACGGATCTTTCCAACACGCACGAGATCGTCGAAGGTCCGCATGACCTCTTCTGCCGGCGTCATGCGGTCCCATGTGTGGAGAAGATAGAGATCGATGTAATCGGTCTTCAAACGCTTGAGCGAAGCATCGACCGCCTGCATCATCGCCTTGCGACCGTTTCCGCCGGCATTCGGATTACCGGGGGAAAGACTGTTGGAGAATTTCGTCGCGATAACGACGTCGTCACGCAGACCCGATTCCGCCACGAAGGTGCCGACAAGTCCTTCGCTCAGCCCGCCGGCGTAGGAATTGGCGGTATCGATGAAGTTCCCGCCGGCGGCGATGTAGCGGTCGAAGATCGCCCGCGCAGTTCCTTCATCTGCACCCCAGCTGCCGCCGATACCACGAATGCCACCATTGCCGAAGGTCATGGTGCCGAGTGCGAGACGGCTGACGCGCAGCCCCGAGCGTCCCAGCAGATAATATTGATCAACAGACATGATGGGCCTCCCGTTCGAAAGCGCGGTGAGTTACATGCCGCCGAGATAGGGCCGGCGCGCAACGCTCTGCTGGACGTAGTTGATCATCGTGATGAAATCGAAAATGGGACGCCCCGTGGCCGCCTGCACCGCATGCGCGTAGGGCGGCAGATCGCTGCATTCCAAGAGGATGGATCTCACATTGGGATTCTCCGCCACCAGGTGGTGAGCAACTTGGGTTACCTCACGCTCGATCCGAGCCGAATCCAGCGTCCCTCTTTCCTCAAGGATCGCCTCGCGAAATTCCGTCTGGTCCTCCATGCCGGCAATAGCCAGAGAAATGCCATCCGGCACGTTGCAGGCCCTAAAATGGCGCGGCGTGAGCCGCGACGCATTGGCCGTGATGACACCGACGCTACCGCCGCAAAGTGCGTGCATGAACGGAATTTGCATCAAGCTGGAAAGGAAGACCGGAATGTCGAGCGCCGCCGCCACCTCCTCCTGAAAATAGGCCATGAAGCCGCAGGCACCGGTAATCGCCTTGACGCCGCGGTTCTGCAATTCAAGGGCCGCTTCCACGAAAGCTTCCTTCAAGGCGGGATCACGCTGGTTCAAAAGCCTGTCGATCGACGCTCCGCACACCTCCTGAAAACGGACAGGATAGGTGTAGGTGGTGGCATTGCCGACATTGCCGGGGACGCAGGGATAGGCGGCATCGAGGATCAGAATGCCGATCTGCTCTCCGTACCATGACTGCGTCTTGCGTGTGACCGTATAGACCGTCATCACCGGTGTCTCCCTGTATCCGATCGTAGAAAAACGGGGGAGGATCACCTCCCCCCGCGCAACAAGACGTTTTACTGAACCAGGCGCGGAGCGCCCGTCTCGCCAGCCGTGCCGTCGAGACCGTAGGACTTGAGGATCTTCACGATCGTTCCGTCCTTGTGCATCGCCTCGATATTGCTATCCAGCGCTTCGCCGAATTCCTTTGCCTTCAGGGAGTAGGGAAAGGCAGCCTGTGCGGCTTCCTTGGTCGCCTTCACGCGCGGATCGGCAGCCGCGACGGCGACCTTGACATCTTTCAGCGCACCCTTCTGCGCAGCAACGACACCCGTCGAGTAACCATCGACGGCGACATCGATGCGGCCGGCGAACAGATCCTGCTGCATGTTGACGGAATTCGGATAGAGCTTCAGCGACCCGCCGAGCAGCGCCTTGAGATCCGCGACCCAGAGATAGCCCTGGACGGTACCGACTCTTTTGCCCTCGAGATCGGACACTTTCTTAAAGTCGTGCTTCGAATAGATCGCCATCTGGTCCGTGTAGAGCGGCGCTGACAGGTTCATGGCCTTGGCCCGTTCGGCGGTGCGATACCAGTCACCCGTGGTGATATCGGCCTGGCCGGAAAGAACATACTGGATCGCCGCGGCAGGATCGACGGCAACTGCCTTGACCTGCAGGCATTCGCGCTTGGCAAATTCGGCAGCGATGTCGCCGTCGATCCCCTTCATGGTGCCGCTGTCGTCGAGATAGGAATGCGGCGCGTAGGTCGTGACGGCGACCGTCAAGGTGCCCGGCTCGATGGTGGTGAATTTATGCTTTGGCGTGCAATCGGCAGCGTGCGCGATCTGGGCAGACAGAAGCATGCCGGCAATGGTAGGCAGCAGGAAATAAGTCTTAGACTTGAATGCGGGCATGCCGAAATTCCTTTCTGTGGACGGTTAACGTTGAGCGTAGAGACTTGCCCGCTTCTCGACATGGCTGACGAGGACAGCTGCGGGTATCGAAATGCAGGCATAAAGGGCACCCGCACAAAGCAGAGCCGGGAAGTAGCGGAAAGTGTTGGAGCCGATCTCATAGGCCCGGCTGACAAGCTCTGGCAGGGCGATCGCAAAACATAACGATGTGCCCTGGAAAATCAGGATCGAGAAACCGAGAAGCGCCGGCAGCGCGACACGCAGGCCCTGCGGGAGCAGGACGAAACGCAACTCGTCGGTCCGGTTAAGGCCAAGCGCCTCGGCGGCTTCGCGCTGGCCATGGGCGATCGACTGCAGGCTCGCCCGGATGATCTCGCTCGTATAGGCGCCGGTGTTCCAGGCAAGCGCAATCACCGCCGCCACAAAGGACCCGATGGTCAACCCGATGCTCGGCAATCCGAAATAGATGAATTGCAGAAGCACCAACGCCGGTGCTCCACGCCCGACTTCGACTAGAACAAGCGAAACGGCCCGGAGCGCCCTGTTACGCACCAGCACGCCCAAGGCCAGCAAAAGCCCAAAGGGAATACCGAGCAGCAGGCTGAGCGCCGTGACCTGAAGGCTGATGGAAAGACCGCTGAGAAGGTCGGGCATCCAGGAGATAATTTCCTCATAGGTTGGAAGCATCAGCGGGCCACCTTGGATCTGAGATGTGCATCGGCCATGCGCGACAACCAGGCCACAGGCAAGCTAAGGAAAATGTAGAAAAGTCCGACGATAGCGAAGATTTCCAGACCGTGGAAAGTCAGCTGCGAAAGCTGATTGCCCTGATAGACCAGTTCGGTCACCCCGATGGTCGAGGCGACGGCCGTCTCCTTCATCAAACCGATGAGATAGCTTGCCGCCGAAGGCAGAGCCACTCTGAACGCCTGCGGCGCCACGACATCCCGCATCGTATACCAGCGGCCAAGATCGAGAGCCGTCGAGGCTTCCCATTGACCGTGATGAATGGAGCTGAGTGCACCACGATAGATTTCCGCCATATTTGCAGCGGCGATAAGGCCAAGGCCGGCGAGCGCCGCCACGAACGGGCTGATCGGAAAAAGGCTTATCCCGAGACCAAAGAAGATTATGAACAGCCAGAGGATCGGCGGAATAGCGCGAATGATCTGAATCAAGATTGAAGCGAGGAGACGCACCAGGAAAAATCGACTTCGGCGTGCCGCCAGGAGCGGTATGGCAACGGTAGCGCCGATCGAGAAGGAACCGGCTGTCAGGGCTATGGTCCAGGCAAAGCCCCGAACAAACATAAGGAGGTCGGCGGCGGTCATCGATCATGCACCGCACGAAGGAAACGGCGCGTCCGCTCATGTTGCGGATTGCGCATCACCTCGACCGATGGACCCTTCTCGATAATCTGGCCATCCGCCATGATCATCACCGTGTCGGAGACGTTTTCCGCAAAGCCCATTTCATGGGTAACGACGATCATCGTCATCCCACTTGTAGCGAGCTCCCGCATGACCGCCAGAACTTCGAGCCCTAGCTCCGGATCGAGCGCAGATGTCGGCTCATCGAACAGCATCACCTCGGGATCGAGCGCAAGGGCCCGGGCAATGGCAATCCGCTGCTGTTGTCCACCCGAACAACGGCCGGGATACTGCGCTGCCTTGTCAGTCAACCCGACGCGCCTTAGCAGTTGCATCGAGCGCTCGTCCGCTTCGGCCCTGCTGCGGCCAAGCACCCGTTCCTGCGCAAGGCTGACATTGCGCAGCACGGACATATGGGGAAAGAGGTTGAACGACTGGAAAACCATGCCGACACGCCGGCGCAGGCTCGATAGCTCGGCACGAGATACCGGCTGCGCCGCGTTAATTGTGGTTGGACCAATGGTTATCGTGCCGCCCGACGGAGGCTCGAGATAGTTGATGCAGCGAAGCAAAGTGCTTTTGCCCGAACCGCTAGGCCCAATGATCGCCAGAACCTCGCCTGCACTGACCTCAAGATCAATCTTGTCCAGAACGCTATGCGTTCCATAATGCTTGCTGAGCGAATGCAGGCCAATGAGGGTTTTACCGGTCGTGGCTTTCATCTTTGACCACGCTCAACACTTGCGTTGAAACGTAAGTCTTGAACCATCGCCATTGCATACGATGTCACCAATATCATGGACTCCCGATAAAGCGCACGTTTCAGCGCGGGCGCAAACGGCCCTGGCCCATAGCGTCGTGAATATTTGCTTGTCGTCGCTTCACTTCGGAAACGCCGTGTTCCCACTTTTTGTTGGCCAAACTCTAACAGTGGCGAATGGGGATGGGAGTCGAAAAAAAATATGGGCCTGAATAACTTGAGGTTATGCATGCCAATAGCAACAGAAACATCACGAAATTGTAACATCAGTATCGTCCAAAGGACCTTACCTTCGGCAGCGCCAGACAACAGCGGATGATAATTTCGGTCACACTGAACTGAGCCGCAAAGTCGGCTATCGCCTCCCCCCCGCCGTCATGACCTGAAAGTCTCAAACTGGTCGAGCAGGTGCTTATCCTCCCCAAAGACGATTTGCGACAGGTGTGGAGGCTGCGCAACATGATCGCAACCGGATGGCCAAACCCTCGTCGCAATTCTGTGGGCCGTCCGTGGAAAACCTTTCAGGGAAATTCATGTAGATTGAGATATGTCTTTGCGACTATTGAATATCCGCTTGGTTCTACGGCAATGCCTCTTTTGATTTCATATATTCAACAGCCTCATGATCTTCGCGCCAATCCTTTCGCTGCTAGGCCTTTTTACTCTTTTCGCTCTGCCGCTTTTGGGCATTGTGGCACACTTATGCTCGTGAGTGACGCCGTGGCGAAATGGAGCCCCCAGGAACTGCCGCCTACTCTCCCGCAAAGGGCAAGCATGGTTAAGCTTCCTGATGCTTGCGAGTACTGGACTGGTATCGATCAATGTCGGCGGAGCAACCCGCGATCACCCTGTAGAGCAGCGCGCCAACGGCCAGTGACTGCATTTCAATCTCGGAACTCCGCCTCGAGTGATTGTTGATGATGACGGGCTGACTTACTGCGACAAGTTCCGTAACAGAGTGGATTTTTTGTAGAGACCAAATACTCGGGCTCTTGAAGGGAATCGAGCCAAGCCTCCCAATTGCCTTGTTCACGAACTTCCTGCAGCAGGCGATAGTATTACGCCCTGTGTGTCTTCAAATAGAGACTGAGATAGAGCAGCGGCTTGCGCAGCACTCCGCTGCAAAATTGCGGGATCTGTAGCAAATGCCACCCGCCCCCGCATCTCAACACCGCAAACACGGTGCGGCAGCAGCATACCCGATAACTCTCCCTCAGGTAGCAATATGATGACCGAAGAAGATGATTTCCGTCATTTGCGGTGGTTCAGGGAAAATGGATCGGGCAAGACCTGGAACATCATCGGGATCGTGGCTTATATAGGGGGAGCGCGTCCCTTCCTTTGGCAGCAACATGTATGCGCTACCACTTTCCGCGTTCTGGCCTTTCCAGTGTGACGCATCGTCCATACAAATCTCAATCCGCGACTTGTTGGAAGTTCCGACTTCTTCTGGAAACTGCTCCATAATGCCGCAAAATTGATAGCCGGAGCAGACAGCGGAGGTACTCATTCTCGGTATTGAACCAACCCACACGCTTCCGCTTTTGTCACTCCTTTGACAAGCATATCGAGCATAGCCATGGCATCTGCCACAAGCAAAGCTAAAGCGCCGAGGCTCTAGCGCCGCTGCATGAAAGTTCCATGGCGGGTTATTGCAATACCACCTAACTCGGCGATGCGTCCTGCCCGCCCGCGGTTCTTTGAACCAGGCGGGCAACCACCTCGGTGCGGTTTTGCACCTGCAGCTTACGCATTATGTGCTGCAAATGCATCTTCACCGTATGTCCCGAAAGATTAAGTTTTCCCGCAATTACCTTATTTGAGCAGCCGCATTGCAACTCCGCGAGAACATCCGCCTCTCGGGGTGTGAAATCGGCAATCGCCAAATGCTGCGCCCTGCCATCCAGGCTTTTTTCGACGTCATTTCCGGACAGACTACTATCGCTTGAATCGCTTGTGACAGCGCCCAAGAGCTGCGGGCAGAATGCTCCTCCCGCCAGAACGAGACGAAGGCCGGCAAGGGCGATATCAATCGGAAGCGACGTCGAGAAAAAGCCGCGAATACCCATCTTGAGTGCCTGACGGACAATGTCGACATCATCAGTATCCAGGAGCAATGTGACAGGAGCCTCAGGAAAACGTGCAACAATAGCGGCGAGATCATTACGCAGACTTGCGCTCTCAACGCCTCTGCCGGCCAGATCTAGTGCAATCAAGCGTACCTCAGATCCAAGAGCTTTATCGAGACTCTCAGTCGAGATCATATCGATAAAACTCCAACCGATGAGTTCACGCTCAAGAAGCTTCACCACAGTCGTCCGCGCGAGTGTTGAGTGCTGAATAACGACAATGGTGGGTGTATTGCGCCGCATATGGCGCCTGGATTTGGCACTGTTGGACATCTGCTTGCTCCCCCGGTGGCTATTTTAGCCCAACAGCAATACATATTATTCCCGTTATCGTTTCATGTCATGGCATAAAAAAGAGGTACTATCGATATCAATAGTCTTATCTATCGTGATAATTATCATAACATGCAAGATATGGTCAGCAGACAACCAAAGACTGCATATAACATTCAAAGCGCTATTTATGGATATATATTAGATATACAAATTGCCACATATGATAGAGTTTTTTCGGAACTCACGCTTATCGAATTAGCCAGCAATTATTTTAAACGCACTGAAAGTCATTCATTCGGTTACGATTCCAATTTAGATGACGATCAACAAATCAACCTTGCTTTGATAACATATCTCAACATAAAGCAGCCGTAGCAATGGACGGACACATCAGATGCCACGAGAATGTAGCGGCTTCCGATGGTCGAGATCTGCGCGATATAGTTGGGGCAAGGTTGAATTTTCGATATCGCAGTGAACCGGTCATTCTGCGCCATGTTTGCCGAAAGACAAAAGCCGGTTGGGGGAATTGATCCAACATCTGCATTCAAGAATTGCAGGAATAACGGCTTCGTGTCGGTCAGCCTTTGCAGTGCGAGTGGGGAAGCTGTCGGCTAGGTATGGATGAAGCCCAGAATGTCGTCCACGAGAGCCGAATGGGCGTCCGTGAGGTTGCCGCCTCCGCCGTGGCCACCGATGCCGGCCAACTGAAGCGCATGTTGATCGTAGAGGACATGATCGATCTGCTGAGCGTCCGCCGTCCCGCCAGCGGGCACGGCAATGTTGATGGGATGGAAATAGGCGAGATTGACGTCTACCACGCTACCGGTTGACGATCCAATCCCGCCGCCGCCCCCCGCATGGTTGCCGGTAAAAATCGTGTCCGACGACATGTTGAAGCCACCGCCGTTGCCGCCGACGCCTGCAATCTGCACACTGCCCTGATCGAAAATTGCATTGTTTGTCTGATGGGCCTCCGCCGAGCCGCCCGCGGCGCCTACCGCGATGTTGATCGGCGAGAAGATGGCCACGTTGACGTCGACCATGCTGCCGACGAAAAATCCAGCGCCGCCGTGCCCGGCGTAATTGTCGCCGGTAAATGTAAGCGCGGTTCCCGGGCTCATCGACGAGTCGTGAACTGCGACGTTATGGTCTCCGCCCGAACCGCCCATGCCGCCAATCTGGGTTGCTCCCTGCAGGAACATCGCGTTGTTCGATTGATCGGCGTGCGCCTCAGCGCCGGGGCCTGCCGCCACAGCGGTGTTCACTGGAGCAAACACCGCGACGCTGGTGCTTGTGAGCCCGCCGAAGAAAAGGCCGTCGCCCCCGGTGCCGGCATGATTGGCACCACCGCCGCCGCTGATAGCAACATTGCCGCTTCCGCCACTCCCGCCTATCCCAGCCATTTCGGTGGGATGCTGATTGATGAGCGCGTCATTGCCCTGGAAGGCGTCTGCAGCCGAATGAGGCCCCGCAATGGCGGCATTGGAGGGCACGAAGACGGCCAATGCATTGCTGTTGATCACGCCTTCGCTGATCCCGTCCCCGCCGCTGCCGGCTGAATTATAGCTCGGACCGGAAGCAACATCCAATGGAAGCCAAGTCGGCACCAGCGCCAGATGCCCCGCAGCCGAATTGGAGGTCGGGTTTTGATCGGTGCCTGTTTTGGGCAAGTCTTCCGATAAAGGACGAATTTCCGTCATTACCATCTCCATTCCGCGGTCAAACGCGCACCCCATCGAGCGTGCGGCAGCGTATGCAGCTTGAATTTTTCAGGCATTGTGCATCTGAACATGAGAAAAGCAGAGCCTGCAATTCGTCTACATCCCGTCGGCTAGTACTATAGCCATATGGCTGTCATGGATGCAGTACCCCCTTGTACGAGTTTGAGGGCACCAAATCCGCTTTTGGATTGGAGGTCTGGCATTCCCGTGCGCCCCTTTTCCGCCAACGGAACATACTCGTTTTCAGCCCCGAAAAGGGTCTCCCCGGCTACGCGCAACGTGATCGGAACCCCGGAATTTGGCCGCTTCGCCTCGACGGCCGTTGCTTCGAAAGCAGCATCGCTTCGCCGAGATCGCACACATAGTCATTGGCCATGCCATCCGGCGCCAAATCACGAAGCATCAAGCCGAAGCAGCGCCCCACCACCTCAAACGATACGTCCGAAGGAACATCACCGAATATCTAGATAGCTCACGAATTAAATCGCGGATAATATTAACCTACGGTTGTATTGGCTGGCGATGAGATGCTGGATACCCACGCCGTAGCAAGGAACTCGGACGAAACGAAGTTGAAGGAGGGACATCAATGCCTATTCCACAAATATCTGACACGATTCATTTCAGTGACCCGGTTGCCGGCGACGGAAGCGCCGGCAACGGCGGCGATGGCATCAGCCATGGCAACATCGACTACAATCCGGTTGCGTATGTCGCCAATGTGCAATCGGTCGAAGGAGCATCCACCGATCTGCACAACGGCGATCATGTTGGGCAGATGGCGGATTGGACTGCCGGCAGCGGCGGACCTGGTGGCTTTACCCAGGCCCAGAACGGTTTCCTGGCGGCGGTCACGAATAGCGGTGCCGGGGGCGCCGGGGGAGATTCTCACTCCAACGGCAGCCAAGGAAGCGTGAGCGGCGGCGACACGGCGGCAGTAAGCGCCGATACGACGGCGACCCAATATACGCAGCTTCTGGCTGATCAGCATGCCACCATCCTCGCAGGTGTCGGCGGCAACGGCGGCAACGGCAACGTCGCTCGCGGCGGCGACATCTCGGCGGCATTGGTTCACACGGACCCCTCAACGACGACCGTGAACAATGCTCTCGATCATTTCACGAACGACTTCGGCCATATCGATCTCAGCCATCTTGGCTCATGACCCCAGGCCCTGAGGGTCGCCGGCTTTGGCTGGCGACCCTCATAGGTTGCGGAACCCGCCGGCAGCCTCGTCTTGTCAGTATCAAGTGGAGCGAGATCGGATAATGGCAACGCTTTCTGTAAAGCCATCGCGCCCACAGACACAGCTCGTCGTTGCGCTCCGGGCTTGTGCCGGAGCCTTCGGGTTGGTTTTCCTCTACAGCTGCGGCTACAATCTCTTTCTTCTTGTGCCTTCCATCTATCTCCTGCAGATCTATGACAGGGTTCTGTCGAGCCGAAGCGCCGACACGCTCCTGATGTTGACGATCATCATCGCCATCGCCGTCGTGGTCGGCTCCACGCTGGATATCGTGCGCAGGGCGGCGCTTTCGCGCATCGGCAGCTGGCTGGATCACAGGTTGCGGCCCATGGTGCTCACCGCATCGTTCGAATATGCCGCTCGCGCCGACGCAGGAGCCGCTACGGAGTGCTATAGGGACCTGGCCATACTACGCCAGTTCCTCGATTCACCGGCAAGTTCCCTTTTCTTTGACGTTCCCTGGGCGCCGGTCTTCCTGCTGCTGCTCTTTCTTGTTCATCCGCTGCTTGGGACCATCGGTCTTTTGAGCGCAGTTGCGCTTCTTCTGTTTGCATTCCTGACGGAACTGGCGACGCAAGAGCCGCTTGCCCGCGCCAATCTTGCCCTTTCGAGGAGCTATCTGCGATTTGCGAGCGCTCTCAAAAACATCGAGGTGATCCGGGCAATGGGCATGCAATATGGCGCGGCACTGCTCGTCTATCGCGATGCGGAAATGGCAAGAAGAGCGCAGGACGTCGCGATGCATCGGACGGAGATCATTCTTGGTTTCTCCAAAGCGATCCGCACGCTCGCGCAGATCCTGATGATGGGATCGGCGACATGGCTGGTGCTTGCGAGCAACAGCAGTCCCGGCATCATTTTCGTAGCGAGCTTGCTGCTCGGGCGCGGGCTCGCGCCGATCGAGGGTGCAATCGGCGCATGGCGCTCCCTGACGTTTGCGCGGAATGCCTTCAATCGCCTGAACAGAATGCTGATCACCATGGCATCGGAACACGATGCCCGAACAGTTCCGCAACCGGAACCCAACGGCCTCATTCTCGATAACGTCGGCTATATTCAGCCATTCGCCAACCGGCAGATATTGACTGGTATCACATTGCGCCTGGCGCCTGGCGATTGCATAGCGCTCATCGGCCCGTCGGGATCGGGAAAATCGACGCTGGGCCGCGTCATAGCGGGCGTTGTGCAGGCAACGAGCGGGTGCGCGCTTCTTGGTGGGGTCGATATCTCGGCTCTGCGCCTTTGCGGAGGGACCCACCACGTCGGATACCTGCCGCAGGACATCGAGCTCTTCGGCGGAGCAATCAAGGATGTGATAGGCCGGCTGGACGGAGGAGACCCCGCCAAAGCGATCGACGCCGCAAAGCTGGTTGGATTGCACGAGGCGATCATACGGCTGCCGAAGGGCTACGAGACCGATATCGGCGAAGGTGGAAACCTGCTTCTTCGAGCTCAGCGCCAACAGCTGGGACTGGCACGGGCGGCCTATGGAAATCCGTCTCTCATCGTACTCGACGATCCGAACTCGAGCCTCGATTATGACGGCGAGCGCATGCTGTACAAAGCGATTGAGCGCATGAAATCCAGGGGGATGACCGTCGTCATCATCACGCACCGCATGGGTATCCTGCCGGTCACCAACAAGATTGCCATTATGCGTAATGGGACAGTGGCCGCCTTCGGCGACAGCGAGCAGATCTACGAAACCTATCTTCAACCGCCATCTCGAACAGGAACCTAGGGAGGGATGCTGCCATGACCCTTGTTCGACTGGACGAAACGCTGGCGAGATTATCGAAATCGTCAGGGACGGGTCAGCGGTTCGCCCAACGATCGGCAGCGACGGCCAAGCAACAGGCTGGCTATTCGACGGTGATCGAGTCGAAACAGCGCAACCCGGCTCCCCCTTCGCCCATGCCGGGGCTCAGGGGTGTCATTTGGACAGGTAACCTGTTGATCTGTTTCTTCGTGGTCGGATTGGGAACCTGGTCGATGCTGGCGCCGCTGAAAAGCGCTGCGGTTGCATCAGGCGTCATTGAACCGGAGTCCAGCCGTAAGACCATTCAGCACCTGGAAGGCGGAATTGTACGGCGGATACTCGTCAAAAACGGAGATGCGGTCACGGCCGGACAAGTCGTGATAGAACTCGATGATACAAAATCTCGCTCGGAGCGCGACAGTATTCAAGGGCAACTTTGGGACGCCGAAGGTAGCCGCGCCCGCATGCTTGCCGAGCAGACAGGCGCCGATCACGTCGCCTATCCACCAGACCTCAGGGCAGCAACGGACAGAGATCCGTCGGTCGGCGCGATCCTTGCAGGACAACAGAAGATCTTCGAAGCTCGTCGCCGGGTCATGCAGGCCGAAGTTGGGATCACCAATGAGAAAATCGCGCAGGTGCAGCAGGAAATCGTCGGACTCGGCGCCCAGAAAACAGCGCTCACTGAAAGAGCCTCGATCTCGCAGCAGGAGCTGGATCAGGTCACGGCCCTCAACGCCAAAGGATTGGAAAGAAAGAACACACTTCTCAACCTGCAGCGGGAAAAAGCAGACCTTGCTGGCCAGCAGGGACAGGTAGAGGCGCAGATTTCCCGTGCCTATCAGGTGATTAGCGAGTCACAGGCCGACCTTGCAAAGCTCGAGAGCGACCGGTTGAGCGAAGTTGCACAAGGCATGCGCGACACGGAAAGCCAGATCATGCAGTTGCGCGAGCGTTTATGGGCGATCGATGACCAGCTTTCAAGGACCGATATCCGCGCTCCCGAAGATGGAACAATCATGAACCTGCGCATCCACACAGCTGGTGGAGTGATCGGCGCGGGCGAACCACTCGTCGATCTTCTGCCACGCGCCGATCGCCTTATCGTGTCTGCCCACGTCAGGCCGGAAGACATCAATCTGGTCCGCGCGGGGCTCTCGGCACAGATTCACCTCCTTCCATACAATCAGCGCCGGGTTCCACTCCTGAAAGGTCGGGTCGAGTATGTTTCAGCGGACCGCCTCACCGATGCGCAGACCGGCCAGCCCTACTTTGCAGCGACAATCCGGATAACGGACGAGCGGTTGGTGAAAATGAGCGATGTCGAACTTGTCGCAGGCATGCCTGCACAGGCATTGATCGAAACGGGCAAAGGCAGCGTGGCATTCTATGCCATCAGGCCACTCCTCGACAGCTTCAACAGAGCATTTCGTGAGGACTGAAGCGGTGATGGGCAAGAGAAAATTCGACGATGACCAAATTACTGGTATTCTGAGGGAGCACCAAGCCGGAGTGACGGTGGCAGATGTTTGCCACAAGCACGGCATCAGCGAGCCGACCTTCTACCGGTGGCAATCCCTTCAGTTCGGAAATGCCGGTCTCGATGCCAAAAGAGTGAGAGCACTGGAAGAAGAGAACCAGAAGCTCAAGAAGCTTTTGGCCGAAGCGATGCTCTCCGCGGCAACGCTGAGCGAGATGTTGGCGAAGACATCAACGGGACGAAGTTGATCTCTGACCTGAGGTTTTATTGGCCACTTTTCAGCCCTGTACATCAGCGAGAGCATTCTATTTTGGGCCAATGAAGCCGCCTCAAGTAGAGGTCAAGGGTAGGCTTCGAAAGCTGGCAAGGTCGATTGCAACATGGCCTTGTTCTTGAACATGTAGCTGAGCACCGAAGAATTCGGAGGCCGTTCGCGGTCAATTTGCATAGATTAGTACCGCAGGCGAACCGATATCCCGCGATGCTATTCAAAAACGGCCATGTTCTTCAAACGCATATCGCCGTCCGCTATCAGCCAGGCGAACAATGCGCGTCGCAAGACCATTTGCAGGTCAGCATCCAGGTCAGTAGATAGTGGTGACTATATGAAACTATCGCGTATTTCAGATACGCGGTAATTTTATATTTGGCCATCTCCGGAAACATCTAACAATCATGTACCTTACAAATGCGACCGACCGGCAATTGCTGGCCGCAACGATGATGCTTGAAGCCTTCCATGCAGCTGATGATCCGCGCTTTGCTCGACGTGAGCTGAGCCGTCTCTATAGAATACCGAACTAACCACTTTTGACGAAGCGGTAGAACTTGGCAGTTGAGAAATCGAACCACAACATTCTCACATGGGCATCCAAGCGACGACCCTGTTTGCCTCCTCTGCATCAGATGGAAGTTTTTTGGTTGGGAAGCACCGGGACTATCCGATGCTTCCGATCGACATCCGATCAGCTGGCGTGCTTTTCGGGCATGGCAGAAGAATGGTGCGTCGAGATCAGCCACTTGCCGTTTTCGAACTGGTACGTGAACGTGTAGCGTGCAGGCACTTTGCTGCCATCCTTCAGTGTAAAGGTATAGGTTCCGGTATCGGTCGCCTTGTTGCAGCCGAGTTTGATCGTGCGGCTATCGATCTTGCCCTGCGGATGCTTCTTCAGGAATTCGACGAAGTAATCCCTACGCTCCTCCTGGGTCAGGCGCGGCTTGTTCGAAACGGTCGGCAAGAGTACCGCGTCCGGGGCATAGTTCTCAACCACCTTGTCGGGATCCAGCGTCGCAAGCGAGGCGTTCCAGCGGTCGAACAACTGCTCCACCTGGGGCTTGGTGATCGGCGCGCATTCGCTTGCGAGAACCGGCGTCGCCATCAGCGCGATCACGGAAGCGGCAAGCATATGTCTTATCATGTCAGTCTCCATCTTCGGTCTTGTGCCCCGGCGACAATCCGCGCCGGCTTCCTAGAGATGGTTTGCCACTTCTCTTCCCGCGTCTGCCGCATGGCGGCAATCGCATATGCCGGATGGCCTATGTATTGTGGCCGACGGACACACTATCTAGGGATCTAGGGAGCGCCAGGACGTCCAAAGGACCAGAACGCATATGGAAGACGCAAACGACGACGCGATAGCGTCACCCATTCGGGAGTTGCGGCGGCTTTATCGAGACGCCGAGGCTAAAGCCGCCCGCTTGAGGCTGATTGTCGACGTGCGCTCCACGCTTGATCGATCGCCGTCCGAGACGTCCGTGCATGAGGCCTTGACCGCAATCGTCGTCTTTGCCGGGGCAACGGCGGCTTCGCTTCGTTCGCAGAGCGGAGAAACGTGGCAATGCGTCGGGCAAAACGGACAGCAGCGGCCAATGATTGATCCCGCCGAAACCAGGTTCATCGGTACGGCATGGAGGGACGGCGAGCAGCTGGAGCTTCGTCTGTCCCAGCCCGCGTTCCCCATCCATGAGGACGATCGCAGCACGATCCAGATCGTGGCGGATCAGCTTGCCGTATTTTTGGCGGCCGAACGCCAGCAGTCCATTCAGAAGCAATTGACGATGGACCTTCAGGCACGCGAGCGCGATCTGGCTCGCCTGGTGGAGGCCATGATTGGTGCGCAGGAGCAGGAGCGCCGCCGGGTCGCCTACGACCTGCATGATGGCGTGGCCCAGTCTTTGGTAAGCCTGCTTTTTCACCTCGAGGCAGCGGGTATCGCGGTGCATGACGCGGGCGCGGCCAAGCAAGCGATCGAGAGCGGCATTGAAATCGCTCGAATGTCCATTCGGGATGTGAGGGGCGCAATCGCCGCGCTTCGTCCGGCCGAACTCGATGATCTGGGGCTCGAAGCGGCTCTGCGCGCGCGGCTCGACAGCATTACGGACAAAGACGTCGCTTTTCAGTCGAACCTGAATGGCCAGCGGCTGAGCGGCCCGTTCGAGGTTACATTCTACCGGGTCGCGCAGGAGGCATTGGCGAACGCCGTGAAGCACTCCTCATGCAGCCGGATCGAGGTGCGGCTTTCAACGGAAGATCCGCAATCCGTCACCCTCATGATAACCGACAATGGTTGCGGTATCGCTGTCACGCCGGCTCCCAATGCCGGGAATGGCTGGGGCGTTGGCCTGTCGGCCATGCGAGAACGAATGACCCTGATTGGAGGTTCTTTGACCATCCGCTCGACACCAGGCGCGGGAACAGCCATCCTCGCGCGAGCACCCATTATAAATCCAGTGAAAGAACCCTCTTGAAGCGCCTCCGAATATTGATCGCGGACGATCACGATCTTGCTCGTTCCGGCCTCAGGGCCATCCTGTCCACCGCAGACGATATCGAGGTCGTCGGCGAGGCAGCCGATGGCGGTGCCGCCGTCTCGCTTTGCGAAACGCTGCGCCCCGACGTTGCTCTGCTGGACATCCGCATGGGCGGGATGGACGGGCTGGAGGCGGCGGCCGAGATAGGCGCCAAATCGCCTTCAACCCGTATCATCATGCTGACCATGCATGACAGCGTCGACTATCTGGAAGCCGCGATCAAGGCCGGAGCGAGCGGCTATGCGCTCAAGGACATCCGGCGCGACGAGTTGCTGCAGATGATACGCAATGTCGCCGCGGGGCAATCCTTCTTCAATATCGAGCTGATGCGGCGCCTGTTGCGGCGCGTTTCACCCGAGGCGGCCGGCGAAATCGCCATGGAACGGCTGACCGTGCGCGAACGCGAGATTCTCGAGCGCATGACGACTGGCGAGACAAACAAGGAAATTGCCAAGGCGCTCTCGATCGCACCCGGCACGGTCAAGGTGCATGTCGAACGCATTCTCTTCAAGCTCCGGGTCAACGACCGGACACAGGCGGCCGTCGTCGCCGTCAAAGCCGGGCTGGTCGATCGGGAACGTCTATGATCCACCGACGCCTGTCTGCCTCGCTATCGAAGAGCTTTCTTGATCTACCCCTTGCACTCAAGGGGCTGATTGTCATCGCCGTTCCGTTGATCTGCTTCTTCATTGCCCTGACCTCGGTCTTCTTTGCGGATCGCGAGAGCCGCAGGGCGGAAAACTATGTGCGGGTGACTTTGGCGATCCAATCGGACATTCTGGAGCTGCACGCTCTTCTCGCCGAAGCGGCTTCCGGCGTACGCGGGTATCTCCTTACCGACAACCAGGCTTTCCTTGCGCCCTTCGACAAGGCACGAGCGGAACTTCCTGGGGTGTTTGCGTCCATGCGGCCAAGGATCAGAGATGGAGAACAGCTCGCCCGGCTCGACGAGATGGAGCCGCTGGTGATGCAAAAGCTCAAAGGCCTGAGCGCGCTCGGCGATGCCGCCGGCAAAGCCGGACAGCCGACCACGGAGGACATTCGCAGGACACTGGTGGAAAACAAGGCGCTGCTGGATACGCTTCGAGCGAAGATCGACCAAATGCGCGAGCGGGAAGATGTGCTGCTGGCGATCCGGACCGGAGAGGCCGACGCCATTCGTGACCGCGCGCAATGGATCACCTTGTTCGGCGCTCTCTTCGGACTGCTCGGCGGCATCACGGCCATCATCCTCATGTCCAACGGGATCGTCCGGCGTGTCGGTGTTCTCAAGGAGGCCGCCCACAAGCTTGCCGGCGGCCGGGAGCTGGAACGCTTCCCGACGGCACGCGACGAGCTGGGTGAACTTGCGGCGGCGCTTGAGGATGCGAGCCGTCTGCTCAAGGCGCGCGAGGATGCATTGCGTGAAAGCGAGGAGCGCTTCCGCCTCCTGGTGGATGGCGTGCACGACTATGGTATTTTCGGCCTGGACGACGCCGGTCATGTCGTCAGCTGGAATAGCGGAGCCGAACGGATTACAGGCTACAAGGCGGATGAGGTCATAGGCGGGCATTTTTCCACGTTTTACCCTGAGGAAACACGCAGGACCCATCCCGCGCAGGAACTCTCACAGGCCAAGACATATGGGCGGGTCGAGGACGAAGGCTGGCGTATCCGCAAGGACGGCTCGCGCTTCTGGGCCAACGTGGTCGTCACCGCCCTTCAGGACGACCAAGGCAAATCGCGCGGTTTTTCCAAGATCACCCGCGATATGACGGACAGAAAAAAGGCTGAGGAAGCCCTGCTTGCGGCACGCCAGGAGGCTGAGCGCGCAAGCCGGGCCAAGAGTGAGTTTTTGTCGCGCATGAGCCACGAGCTGCGCACTCCCCTCAACTCGATCCTGGGCTTTGGCCAAATCCTCGAGATGGATCTTCGCGATGAAGAGTCGCAATCTTCCGTCAAGCAGATCCTGACGGCTGGCCGGCATCTGCTGAGCCTCATCGACGAAGTCCTCGATATTGCCAGGATCGAAGCCGGACGCATGGATCTGCTGATCGAACAGATCGACGTGACCGAGGTTCTGCGTGAAGCGATCGCGTTGGCGAGGCCGCTGGCTCGGGAACGAAACATCGACCTGCATCTTGATGACGCTGAGCTGGCGCGGGCCTACTCGCATGCGGATCGGCGGCGGCTGCTGCAAGTGCTGCTCAATCTGCTGTCGAACGCCATCAAGTTCAACCACGCGGGGGGCAGCGTCACCGTCGCGGCGCGCAGGAACCGGGCGGAGGAGCTTGCGATCGAAATTAGCGATAGCGGAGGCGGGATCGCCGCCGATGAAATCGAACGCCTGTTTCAGCCCTTTGAACGGCTCGGCAAGGACCGCAATGCGACAAGCGGCACGGGATTGGGCCTTGCCCTGTCCAAGCATCTGATGGAGGCCATGGGCGGCGGCTTGGAGCTGGTGCGAACCTCGCATCTGGGAAGCGTATTTTCTCTGCACCTGCCTGTCAGCGAGAGCAACGAACATACCGAGCAGGCCCAATCGGCGCCGATCACGGCCATCGGGACGAGAAGCGGCGGAATTGCCAAAGTCCTATGTGTCGAGGACAATCCCCACAACCTCAGCCTGGTCGAGAATGCAATGACGCGCAGCTTCGATTGCAAGGTGATACCGGCCATCTTGGGCGAACAGGGCCTTGCTCTTGCCGTCGAGCATCAGCCCGACCTGATCCTTCTCGATCTCGACCTGCCCGACATCAGCGGCCTTGACGTTCTCTTGCGGCTAAAAAGTGACCGGAGGACGCAGGCGATCCCCGTTGTCGTCGTCAGCGCCGATGCAACGGGTGAGAGCCGCCAGAAGGCCAAGGCGGGTCAAGCCGCGGGCTATTTGACCAAGCCCCTCGACCTGCGTCTCCTTGTACGAACAATAGAAGATCTGACATGCAACTGAACACGACGATCGACATCCCCGCTGAGGCCCAGATACTGATCATCGACGACGAACCGGCAAACGTCACCCTGCTCACGCGGCTTTTGCAGCGCGAAGGCTTTGGCAAGATCAGCTCCACGTCCGATCCCCGCAACGCCGTGGATCTTTTTCGAAGCCTGCAGCCGGACATCGTGCTTCTGGACCTCATGATGCCGCATGTCGACGGCTTTCAGCTGCTGGAGGCCTTTTCACGCCTTGTCGGACAGCAAACCTTCGTTCCCGTCATCGTGCTTACGGCGGACGTTTCGATCGAAACCCGCCGACGCGCGCTCTCGCTAGGCGCCAAAGATTTCCTCGTGAAACCGCTCGACGCCGTGGAGACGGTGCTGCGCATCGTCAATCTGCTCGAAACACGCTTCCTCTTTCTGGAGCTGCAGAGACTGAATGCCAACAAGGCGTGATTGTAATGCGTCACCTCATATGGCCGCAGCAATGGAAATAAACGTGATGTTTAGCGCTTCGCTTCTTGCTCTTCGCCTTGCCCCGGTAAGCGGGGCAAGAACATTGTCGCTAGCTACCTGATGCATTCTCCGCCGATCAGGCAACTTCCTCTGACAGCCGTTCAAAGATCGGTTTTAGCCTCCGGTGGCGCCCGACCGGCGGATGCTCAATTTCGACGAGGCGCCCTAATTTCTTCTGTCGTTTCAGCCATTCACGCAGGGTCTCGGCGCTTGTATGGTCAAGGTAGTGCAGGCGAGCGCCCGCAATCCTGATCTTACGACCCTCGGGAAGCGTTTCCAGCATATTGAGCAGAGTAGGAACGTCCTTGCATGTGGCCACACCGACGAGGTCGAGATGGATGGTTTCATCCTCCTCCAACCTGTCGATGGCAAGTTTGCGGCACAGATACGGAAGGATTTCCAGCATGGATAGCGCAAGGCCGAGTGCCACGCCGACGAGCAGATCCTGAAGCACCACCATTGCCACCGTCGCGGTCCAAATCCCGACGGGAACCCAGCCGTGATGATTGAAGAGGTGCCGGACATGATGGAGACTGATCAGCCGCCAGCCTGTCACAAGCAGGACCGCGGCAAGCGCCGTCAGCGGCACCATCGCGAGCAGCTGCGGTAGAAATGCTACGAGCCCAAGGATCCAAACACCGTGCAGAACGGCCGACGCCCGGGTCCGTGCGCCGGCCTGAATATTAGCGGACGATCTGACGATGACACCGGTAATCGGCAACGCACCCAGCAGACCGCAAAGTCCGTTGCCGATGCCCTGGGCAAACAGCTCCTTGTTGAAGCGGGTGCGCACGCCATCGTGCATGCGATCAACCGCGGCGGACGACAGCAGCGTTTCCGCACTGGCGATCACCGCTATGACCAGTGTTGTCACGATGATACCGGGCTCGACCAGTCTGGCAAAGCCATCGAGCGTCGGCAGTGTAATGCTTTCGATGAGAGAGGACGGCACCTCCACTCTTGCGATCGGCAACTGCATCCCGACCGTCAATATCGTACCGGCCGCGACCCCCACCAGGGCACCGGGTACCAGTATCAGTGACTTCGGCCTGAACTTCTCCCAGGCGATCATGGCAAGCAAGGAAATCAGACCCACGAGGAGAGCGACCGCTTCTCGCGTCAGCCCCGCGCCCCATACGCGAGCAAAGGTCTGCTCCATGGCGGTGACGTTCTCGATGCCTCCGGCAGCCGGTCTTGCCCCCATCAGCACATGGATCTGGCCAAGAATGATGAGGATGCCGATGCCTGCAAGCATGCCATGAACGACAGCAGGCGAGATTGCCCGGAACCACGAACCGATCCGCAGGAATCCAGCAAGAACCTGCAGAAATCCCGCAACGATGAGAACCGGTCCGAGCATGGCGATGCCATGTTGCTCGACAAAACCGAAGACGATCACGGCAAGGCCGGCGGCCGGACCTGACACCTGAAGTGGAGAGCCGGCCAAAAGGCCAACGACGATGCCGCCGACAATGCCTGAAATGAGGCCCATGGCCACCGGAACTCCTGAGGCCACAGCAATCCCGAGGCAAAGCGGTATAGCAACGAGAAACACGACGAGCGACGACGCGAAGTCTCGCGAAAGAACAGAGCTTGATATCATCGACCTACTCCGCGGCTTGCGGGATCACATGCGGACGACCGCGACCCTTAACCGCGACAGGCAAGGGCCTGTCCTCAAGGATTTCCGTGAAGCGAGCGGCGGCACCGTCATAGACGAGCACCTCTCCCGTCTCGATATCGAAGAACCAACCATGCAGGGTAATGTCGTTGGTCGCCAGCTTGGCCGCGACCGAAGGATGTGTGCGCAGATGGTCAAGCTGGACAACGACGTTTTCCATGGCGATGGCGCGAACCCTTTGGCGCTCGGGCAGATCAACAGGATAGGCTTCGCAGACAATCGAATGGGCGGCATGGCTGTGTTTCAGCCAGGCAGCGACATTCGGCATCGGCTTCAGGAGATCGGGATGGCAAAGCCCCTTCATCGCACCGCAATCGGAATGCCCGCAGACGATGATATCACGAACGCCGAGTGCGACGACCGCATATTCTATCGCCGATGACACGCCGCCATTGGCCGTGGAAAAGGGAGGGACGATATTTCCGGCATTCCGGCAGACGAAGAGTTCGCCGGGACCAGATTGCGTGATCGTTTCAGGCATCACCCGGCTGTCGGCGCAGGAAATCATCAGCGCTTGCGGCTGCTGCCCCTCCTCTGCCAGCTTGCGATAAAGTGCCTGATGGTCTGGAAAGACGGCACCGCGAAAGCTGGAGATACCTTTAAGCAAATCACCCATTGTCGAGTCCTTGTGATGGGCCGGACGGCAGGCAGGGGGCGTACCCATGCCCGGCGGGTTGGAATGCGCGATCATTTCGCAAGTGCGAGATAGGTATGGGCGGCGGGAAGAAAATAGCCTTCGCAAATTTAGGTTGCTCTAATTTATAAAAATCTTGTGAGTGGCTTGTGAGATGTTTTCAGTTGACCGTCGAAACATGCGCCACTCCAAAGGTGTCGCTTGGCTGATTGGCGGGTGCCGGCCGACTCGGACATTTGGTCCGAATATTGTGATACAGCGGCAGTTACGAGTTGCATCGTCGATTGAACGATATGGGGAACTTCATGCTGCATGACGTTTGAACCGTCTCGGCAAATCAAGATCAATTGGTCTTTGAATAGGTTAGCTTATCCACTCGACAAGGTATGCCCGTGCCGCCGTTCGAAGGCGCACGTCATCTACCTAAAGGAATCTTGCTTGCCGGAGGGACCGTCCGATCAAGAGGATAGAGTCCGACAGTCCGATTATCGATTGGTGCAAGCTGGTCCACAAAGAGTGCACATCCGTGCAGATTGCAGGGTCCCCGCTCGACCCCCCATCGACTTCCGATAGTCAACTGCTATCAGCGGCTGTTTCATCAACACGGAGGATCCTCCTTTGCGTAAGAAAATCACCTCGATCGTTTTGGGCTGCGCGCTCGCATCTGCGTCTCTGCCCGCCATGGCAATCGCCAGCATTCCGCATGCGGCCGACAACAGCCTGACCGACGTTGCCGTCCCCTCGCAGAAAGGCGCATTGCAGCTTTCCGCAGCCCGCATGTCCGCTGAGCCGGTACAAGTGGCGCTGGTGAATTCCTGCTCGGATGCATGGTACTGGCGCAGCCTAATTGAAGAATTCACCTGCGGCTTCTCGGGCCAGGGTTGGATCAACTGAACAAGGACTGCGAAAGAGCGCCCGATCGGGGCGCTCTCTCACGATCACGATCAATCTTGGGAGAGTAGAATGCGGCAATTGCGTTATTGCCTTCCAAAGCCGCTGCTCGATCGACTCCGGCCAACCTGAGGGAGCGAACGATGACGATGCAGATCCGGACTATTCCTTGAGCAAGGTTCACGACAATTCCTTTCCCCGAGTGCCTCCTGCGATATGTCACTTCAGAAAAACAGCCCTTCCCGCGAAGAACAAAGCCGCTTCTCACCTGAGCGTCGTTACGAGCTGGATACGATACCCGCCGTTGAAACCAGCAGGAAACATGGCCGAGGCTGGTTGCGCCTGATCGCTCTGCTTGCTGTCGCAAGCACGGGCTATTGGTTTTGGAACCAATATTCCACTGGGCCGGCCGCGAGTGCGAAGGTGACGCAACCTGTCGTTCGCGGCGATATCGAAAATAGCGTAACCGCCGTCGGTAAGCTGGAAGCGGTCAAGTCGGTCGATGTCGGTGCGCAGGTCTCCGGCCAGTTGAAAACGCTTTATGTCCAAATCGGCGACATGGTCACTCAAAACCAGCTCATTGCCGAAATCGACCCAGCGCCTATAGAGCACAAGCTTGAAATCGACGAGGCCGAACTTGCGATGCTCGAGGCGCAGCGCATCGCAAAAAAGGCGCAGCTCGCCCTGAAACAAACCAATATTGATCGGCAACACACATTGGTCGCGGCCAGAAGCATGGCGCAATCGTCGCTGGATCAAGCCGTTGCGGATCTTGCCTCGGCACAGGCCGACTTTGACGCGACCGAGGCACAGATTCGTAAGCAGCAGGCAACGCTTGGCAGCGACAAGGTCGATCTCGGCTACACGAAAATCTATGCGCCCCTCTCAGGCACCATCGTCGCCAATCCCGCAAAACAGGGACAGACTCTCAATGCGAACCAGACTACGCCCACCATTGTCACCATTGCCGACCTGTCGACGATGGTCGTGAAAGCGCAGGTCTCCGAAGCGGATATCGGCAAGCTAAAGCTCGGCATGCGGGCCTACTTCACTTTGATCGGCGAGAGCGGCAAGCGGTTTCCCGGAACGCTTCGCCAGATTCAGCCTATGCCGAGCACGGACAATAACGTCGTGCTCTATTATGCTCTTTTCGATGTGCCCAACCGCGACGGCGAACTGATGATGTCGATGAGTGCGCAGGTCTTTTTTGTAAAGGCGGCAGCGACCGGTGTTTTGCTGATCCCCGCCGCGGCGCTCCATCCAGTTGAGGGCAAGCCCGGGGATGTGCAGGTATTCGTGACGAACCAAAACGGCAGCATCGAAGCGCGTCACGTCGACGTCGGCATACGCAACCGCGTGAATGTAGAAATCAAGGACGGACTTCGCGAGGGTGAGGCTGTCGTCGTCAATGACGACGGCAGGAAGACGCGCACCGGCGACACGCGTCCCAGCTCGCTGTTCTAAGAGAAGCCGATGCCTGTGCTCCTCTCGCTGAGAAATATCTCCAAAAGCTACGTGAACGGCGATCTCTCCACCGCTGTCCTGCACGATGTTTCGCTTGATATCACTGCCGGCGAATTCGTGGCGATCATCGGCCAGTCTGGTTCTGGCAAGTCGACATTGATGAACATTCTCGGCTGTCTGGATCAGCCGAGCGGGGGTGAGTATCGGATCGACGGCGAGCCCGTGTCGCAACTTCAAGACGACGACTTGGCCACCCTTCGCCGCAAAACCTTCGGCTTTGTCTTTCAAAGCTACAATCTCATCGCGACCGCGACGGCAAAGGAGAATGTCGAAGTACCGGCTATTTATTCCGGCATGTCCGCGCAGGCGCGACACGAGCGCGCCGATGCGCTGCTGCAGTCCCTGAACCTCGCAGACCGGCTGCATCATCGTCCAAGCCAGCTTTCAGGCGGCCAGCAGCAGCGCGTGTCGATCGCGCGCGCGCTCATGAACGGTGGCCGCGTGATCCTGGCCGACGAGCCGACCGGCGCCCTCGACAGTGCAAGCGGCAGCGATGTCATGGCACTGCTGCGCAGCATGAACGACAAGGGTCACACGATCATCGTCGTCACGCATTCACGGTCCATCGCCGAACAGGCCGACCGGCTGATCGAGCTTCATGACGGCCGGATCGTCAGCGATCGGAGACGAAAGAAACCGGAAAGCATGGTCCGCTCCCCGCTAGCGGAGCAGCCAGCGGTGGAAGGATCGGCGGCGATCGCCGACATGGGCGAAGCGGTCAAAATGGCGCTGCGGTCGCTGCGCGCCAATCTCTTCCGGACGGTCCTGACACTGCTTGGCATCATCATCGGCGTCTGCTCGGTCGTCGCCATGCTGGCGATCGGAACGGGCGTGCAGGAATCGATCCTGAATCGTATCACGGCAATGGGCTCGAATCTGCTGATCGTGCACCCGAGCATGGCCAGCTTCCGCGGCAATATCGACAATGCCGGCGCCACATTGATATCTGCCGACGCCGACGCGATGCTGGCCATCCCCAACGTCGCCTTTGCGGTGCCGGAAATGCAGAAAGCAGTCACGATCCGCCGCGGCGGCACAGACTACCGCACCACTGCCAACGGCATCGTACCCCAGTTCACGGCCGCGAAATCCTGGCAGGTCCTGCGCGGAGAGTTTCTGAACCAGCAAGACGTCGACGGTTATGCGCCGGTAGCGGCACTTGGCCAAACCGTTGCCAAGGCGCTGTTTACGGAAGGCGAAAATCCGATCGGACAATATGTTCTGGTTGACCAGGTCCTGTTCCAGGTGATCGGGGTCATGACGGAAAAGGGAGCTGGCGCCGGCATAAACGACCAGGACGACGTCGTCCTCGTACCGCTGACAACCGGCAGCGTGAGACTGTTCGGCGCGCAAAACGTCCGCAGCATCACCGTTCAGGTAGAGGATAGCGCCGCGATCGAAGCCACCGAGAATGCAATACAGAAACTGCTGGATGAGCGCCACAAGCGCCAGGATACGCAAGTAACCAATATGTCCTCGGTAAGGGAAACCTTTGCCAATACCTTTACGACGATGAAGCTCTTCCTGGGATGCGTCGCGGCGATCTCGCTGGTGGTGGGTGGAATCGGGATCATGAACATCATGCTTGTCAGCGTCAGCGAGCGCACGAGGGAAATCGGCGTTAGAATGGCGACCGGCGCGCGTCGTCGTGATATATTGTGGCAGTTCATCACCGAAACGTTGGTCGTTTCGATCGTTGGCGGGATAATTGGCATTGCATGCGGCATCGGCATCGGTCTTCTGGCTCGTCTCGCCGGACTGCCGGTGAGCTTTACCCCAGGTCCTATACTTCTCGCGCTTGCCTGCTCGTTTCTAACGGGGCTTCTTTTTGGCCTGTTGCCAGCACACAAGGCATCCCGGCTGCATCCAGCCGTCGCCCTCAGTTCGGATTAAAACTGGAGCAAATCCTGTTCAATCCGGGTCATATTCGACGGCTCTGAAGTGGTTGGCACATTCTGCATGCGTGACGCGGGGTATCAAAGCGCCGACTGCGTCGCACAGCGCATCGATCTTTCGCTCCGCGCGGCCTTGCAGCATGGCTTTCAATTCGTCGCTAATCTGCTTGTGAAAATGGATCTTAGGCCGACGCGAATGGCGACTAAGAGCTTCGAGGCGCTGATGTCTGCCGTGGAGATGGTCCGGCACGACGCGCCAGAAGTGCTTAAGGCAATCTTGGGTGCGAACCCGTATGCAGGGGATGTCCTCAAGCGCCTCAAGTTACTTACCTCTGATTTAGAGGAGCCCACGTAATTGTGGAACCGATCTTGAGATTTGACGAAAATCTCTCTCGCACTTACGGGGGTATCCACAGATGTTCAAGGGTCATGAGTGGGATCCTCAGCTCGATGAAATGCTCCGGAATCTAACCGTCTGCTTCAACTTACACGGAAACTTGCTCGAACCGGATGCTCTGCGCGCCTTCCCATAATACCAAGCGGCCCAGTTCGGGCAGCTTGTCGAGGTTCGATGTGAGCGTGATGAAATGATTTCCGGCGAGCTGCCCCATCTTTGACGAGAAATCGACACCGCCATAGGCGAGCAGGATTTCGGTTTCGCTGATACCGCCGGGATAGAGGATAACGTGGCCGGGGGCCGGATGGCTGGTATGGTTCTCGTAAGGAACGCCGAAATCTCGCTCCCCAAGCGGAATCCACACGCCCTCACCCGACCAGCGCACATGGACGATTTTTCCTTCGAAGGGCATCGCCTTCATAAATGCCTCGCAGGTCTTGGGCGCCTTTGCCGTCTCCAGCATGGCATCGAATTCAAACGGGCCGGCAGTGATCTTCAGTTTCATTCCACTCTCTCTTGCTCTGGTTATCTCTGTTGTGGTCGAGTCCGGCAGCAGCCGTATGGTTTCCGCGGCACGCGGGCATCCATCAGTGCCGAAGGATCTTGCCGAGAAAGGCTTCCGTTCTCGGATTGTGACTAGCGGTGAAGAATTCTTCACTCGGCCTGTCTTCAACGATCTCGCCCTGGTCGACGAAGATGACGCGGGTGGCCACACGGCGGGCAAAACCCATCTCATGGGTCACCACCATCATCGTCATTCCGTCCCTTGCCAGGCCCGTCATGACGTCAAGCACCTCGGACACCATTTCCGGATCAAGCGCAGATGTCGGCTCGTCGAAAAGCATTGCCAAGGGGTCCATGGCGAGCGCGCGGGCTATGGCCACGCGCTGCTGCTGGCCGCCGGAAAGCTGGCTCGGAAACTTCTTCGCATGATCGATCAGGCCAACGCGGTCGAGCAGTTGCATGGCCTTGGCTTCGGCCATCGCCGGGCTACGTCCGAGCACGATTTTCTGAGCCAGCATGATGTTGTCGAGGATGCTGAGATGCGCGAAGAGTTCAAAATTCTGGAAAACCATGCCGACGCGAGTACGCAGGTTCGGCAGATCCGTTTTCGGATCGCCCACCTCGATCCCGTGAACCTGAATGGACCCCTCCTGGAAGGGCTCCAGGCCGTTGACGCATTTGATCAAGGTCGACTTACCCGAACCGGATGGGCCGCACACCACGACGATCTCGCCGCGCTCAACCTTGACGCTGCAGTTCTTCAGGACCTGAGAGGTGCCGTAGAATTTGGAGACGCCGTTGATCTCGATCATGAGCGGCCTTTCGTAAAACGAGTGATGGAAAAGGGTTGCAGCGCCCTGCCGGTCTCACGGCCAAGGACGATCTGCGCGGTAAGCTGGCCGACCAGGGGGCCGAGTGTATAGCCGTTGGAGGTCACGGCGTTGAAGAAGCCGGGCTGCAGCGGATGTTCACCAAGGATGGGGGCGCCGTCGATATTGATGTTCATCGCCGCCCAGCTGCGGATGACGTGCAGCTTGCGCAGCGCCGGAACCACATGCTGGGCCACCCAGAGATTGCCCTCAAGGCTCGACAGCAGCGTGCGAGGATGCTGATGCACCGGATCAAGGCCTGCTGTCCAGCCGCCGCCGATGATGAAATTGCCGTTGCTCGCCTGCTTCAGGGTCAGATGCCGGTCCGCATGGGCGACTAGGCAGGATATCAGCGGGGCAGCAGCCTCTGTGACGACCATCTGCAACGGTGCGCCGAACACGGGAATGTCTAGCCCGAGCATGGCACCGATGCGCGAAGAAAAGGCGCCGGCCGCATTGACGATGCGTTTCGCCCTGATGATGCCGCGCGATGTCCGTACCTCAAAGCCGGACGCCGCAGCAGTGATGGCGACGACTTCGCATTTCTCGATGATGCGGGCTCCCTTTGCACGCGCGGCATCGAGGATATGCTGGGTCGCGACGAGCGGGTTGATCTTGCCTTCCTGTGGACAATAGGCAGCCCCGACGAATGCGGGTGACAATGCCGGCTCCAAAGACCGCAACTCGTCTCGATCGATCAGACGGCACTCGATACCGGCGCGTTGCTCGACGACGACCTTATCGGCAAGGAAGCGCATATGCGCCTCGCTCTCGGCAACCATCAGGCCGCCGGTCACCTTCATCTCAAAATCGCAACCGAGCTCCCGCTGCAAGGCGGCCCAAAGGGCGATGGAATCGCGCTGCAAGGGCAGCGTCTGGGCCGCCGGCCCGCCACCACCTTCGGCGCGCACGCCGTGATCGAAGGATAGAAGCTGCGCATGCAAGCTGCCGGCATTGCCTCCGGAGGCAAGCGAATTGGCAAAGGCGCGTTCGACAACCGCAACGTCCTCACCTTCTCGCGCCAGGAAAAGCGCGGTCGATAGACCGGCGATCCCTGCCCCGATTACCAATGTCGATGTTTCACGGAACGGCAAAGGCTCAGCCGATTGCAACGGCTGCCTCTCGGGCAGCATTGCCCGCTTGTGCCCTCCCCATTCGGGCTTTTCGACAGCGAGCGCGGCCAGCGGAATGGGCCGCAACGGCATTTGCGGCGCCAAAAAACCCTGCGTCTCTCCGGCGTTGCGCCTCTCGCCTGCGATCTTAGCCAGCGCATGACCACAATAACGGCTCTGGCAGCGTCCCATGCCAGCACGCGAAAGTCGTTTCAACGTGGCGATATCCGCTGCGCCTTTTGCAATGATCGCCTTTAAAGTGCCCGCCGCTACACCTTCGCAGCGACAAATGATCGTCCCATCGGCAAGCGTCTCGCCTCGATCGACGGTTGCCGGCTCGAAAGCCTTCCACAGAGCAGCCTGGAAGGTGCGATGGCGGGCAAGCCTGCGCTCTGCCTCACGATCGGGTGCGCCGCCAAAACCCAGCTTGCGCGCAACCGCGAGCCCGGCCAGCCGACCCTGTGCTTTGGCGATATGAGCACCGCCAAAGCGGGCGGCCTCGCCGACGATATGGATGTGAGGAAGCGTGGTCTCGCCGTCATCGGCACCCTGAACCACCAGATCGCCACCAGCGACCGCGTGGCCACAGCCAAGCAGGCGCGCAAGCTCGTTCGAGGAGGCAAAGCCGCCGCCGATCAGGACAGTATCGGCATCCAGTGTCCTGTCACCTTTCGGGCCGGATATGATGACTGAGTGGACGCCGGCGGGTCCATCGATGGAGGCAATCCTGCTTTCCCAGCAGATTGGGATACCGGCTGCCTGCAAAGTCGCAAGCTGCCGGGCACCGTGGATGGCAACGCCGCCACCGAGCTTCAATAAACTCAAGGCTTCGAAAGGCTTCGACCATGGCGACGCTGCGGCTTCGACCAGCGCGACCACCGTGCCGCCCGCCCTGCGGATCTCGTTGGCGACCTGGATATTAAGAGGCCCGTTGCCGGCAATCAGGATCCTGCCGCGAGGTACCGTGCCGTAGCTTCTAAGGAGGGTCTGCGCCGCCCCTGTGGTCATGACGCCCGCACGCGTCCAGCCTGGCACCGGGTATGGCCGCTCGTAGGCACCGGTTGCAATCACGATCATTCGAGGCTTGCAATAGAATGCGCCCGACGGATTGTAGCAGGCAATGATGGTGCCGCCTTCACCGTTTTCAGCGCCCCAGACAACCGTTTCGCCGATCAGGGTCGCTCCAGCCTCGCCGGCACTTCGGATCAGGTCCAGTCCTTCGCGGGCCTGCGCATCGTGTTCCAGCTGCGCCACGGCCGTCGACGTCGCAGGCTGTTTATAATATTGGCCGCCTGCAATCTTGCGTTCATCAACGATCGTGACCTTGGCACCGGCGCTTGCAGCCGCTTCTGCAGCCGCAAGACCGGCTGGTCCAGAGCCAATGACCAGCAGATCCATCTCGATAGTTGCGATCGATCCGGGGACATTGGAGAGATCTGCAATGTCCCTCGACGCGATAGCTGGACGCGAAGATGGCCTGCGAACCTGCATGCCGGCCTCGACGGTGATCATGCAGGCGCGTTGGCTGGTTTTGCCGTCGACCGTCACGAGACAATCCTGGCAAGCCCCCATACCGCAGAAAAGCCCGCGCGCCTCGCCCTTCAATCCGCGCGAAAAGCCGTGATGCCCGCCAGCCTCGATCGCGGCGGCAATCGTCATGCCGCGCTCGGCATGAAGAGAACGGCCATCGACGAAGAATTCGATGGTCGATTCAGCCACAGATCGAGGAGCGGTTGACACGGATGGCATCCTCAGGCGTCGAATTTCAGGCTGAAATCCTGAACCAGTTTTTTCATGGCCGCATCCTGCTCGGCGGGTAGAGGCAGACGCGGCGGGCGCGGCGCACCGGCGCCAAAACCCATATGCCGCAACAGCGACTTCGAACCGGCGACATAGGCCTGCCCGCCGACGGCCTGAATGATCGGCAGCCAGTGCAGATAAAGGGCGCGGGCCTCGTCGATCTTCTTTTCGTCAGCCACCAATTCGAAAATGCGCGCCATCGGCCCTGGAGCAACGTTGGAAGCGACCGCCACCCAGCCCTGCGCACCCATAACAAAGGATTCGAAGCCGAGAATGCCGCCGAAGACCGTCATATTGTCGCCTGCAAGCCGGATGATATCACGCACGCGCGTGACCTCCAGCGTCGACTCCTTGATATAGTCACAGCCGTCGATTTCAGCGATCCGCTCGACCAGCTCCGGCTTCAGGTCGACATTGGCCGTTGCGGGATTGTTGTAGACCATGATGGGAATGGAGATCGATGATGCGACGGTGCGATAGTGGTGCACCAGTTCGTCATCGGTCGGGGTCGAATAAAAAGGCGGGATAATCATGACGCCGTCGGCACCCATCGCTTCCGCCTTGCGGCTCAGACGAACACATTCCCGCGTGTCTTCCGCACCGGCGCCGATCAGCACCGGCACGCGGCCGGCCACGGTTTCGATCACCGTGCGTGCGACGCCGTCGCGCTCGTCCTCGCTGAGCGAGAGAAATTCTCCCGTCGACCCCAACGGTATCAATCCGTGGATGCCTTGGCGAACCTGCCAATCGGTGAAGGCGGCGAGCGCCTTCAGATCCACCGCGCCATGCTCGTCCAGCGGCGTGATCATCACAGTATAGACACCGCGAAATTTCTTGGTCATGTCGATTATCCTGCTTCTAGCGCTTTTCCGTCATGGACAGCCGGGAGTCTGCCTGACCGAAGCGTTTCTCGATGTGGCTCTGGAAAAAGTCCCAGAGCGTGGTCAAAAGGAGGTAGTAGATGGCAGCTACCGAGAAGAGCTCCAACACCATGAAGCGCTCCTGGATAAGGACCTGAGTGCGGCGCAGAAGTTCTTCCATGGAGATGACCGAGGTCACCGACGTCGTTTTGAGAAGACCGTTGACCGAATTTCCAAGCGGCGGAATGATCACCTTGAACGCCTGCGGCATAACGATATGACGCATGATCTGCCGCTCGGTCATGCCGAGCGCGCGTGCGGCTCTCGCCTGCCCTTCGGGAACGGCTTCGATACCGGCACGAATGATCTCGGCCAGATAGGCTGCCTCGTTGAGCGCCAGCCCGATCAGTGCCGCCTCGACAACCGAAAAGCGGATGCCGAACTGCGGCAATGCCGTGTAGATGGCGATCAGTTGGACAAGCAAGGGCGTGCCGCGGAAAAGCCAGATATAGGCCTTGGCTACCAGCTGAACCAAACGCGCCTTGGAACGCCGCATCAATGCCAAGGCAAATCCGAGGATCAGGCCTGCACTCAGCGAGACCACCGTCAGCCATATAGTGGTGAAGACACCCCCGAGAATGAACGGGTTGAAGAGGTATCCGAAGAAACCCGACCAGCTCCAAAGCTGCATGAACGTAACCTTCCTTCCGAAGCGCGCGGCCAAGCCGCGCGCAGCCCTTCCGATGGACCGATCAGTCCAATCAGCGGCCGGGTCCCTTTACGGAATAGTCGCCCGTCACCATCGGCAAGCCATACTTGTCGAACAATGTCTTTAGCGAACCATCGGCCTTCATTTCCTTCAAGGTCGCCGAAACGGCATCGGCAAGCTTGGAGTTTTTGAAGGCAAGAGCGACGGGGGCAGGATAGAGGCCACTCAGGGCGCGCTTGAAGTCGCCGCGCGCATCGTAGTCCTTTGCAACGGCATCGATCGAGACCACGCCTTGAACCTGACCGGCGCGAAGGGCCTGGTAGGCGAGCGCGAAATTGTCAAAGGTCTGGATCGTCAGGCCCGGCTTGCCAGCATCCCGCAGTTCCTTGTCCAGCAGACGCGTCTTGGTTTCCTCGAAGCCGCCGATTTCCACACCGATCGTCATGCCGGCCAGATCGTCCTTGGCAGCGATCTTCTTGTCGTAACCGGGCGCGACGGAGACACTGATCGCCTGATCCTCGTAAGGAATCATCTGCATGATCTTGGCTCGTTCTTCGGTAAAGAAGATGCCGGTATCGATCATATCCCAGCGCCCGGACTGCAAGCCCGGCACCATGGCCGAAAACTCGATGCGAATATATTCGGGCTCAAGGCAGAGACGTTTGGCGATCTCGGTGCCAAGTTCGATGCGCATGCCTTTCAGGTCGCCGCTGGAATCGACGAATTGCAGAGGCGGCAAGGTCGGGTTCGTCGACATGACGAGTTTGCCGGGGGTAATCAGATCACCTGCCGCGACCTTCGGCGTGCAGGATTGAGCGAGAGCGACTGATGTCGTCAAGGATAGAAGCGAAGCGGCGAGCAGGCCGCGTGACATTGAAAATCGAAACATGCTGACCTCTGGAGTTATTTTTGTTATGCCCAGACACTTGCATTCATCTGGGATCCCAGTTTTATACAACACTTTCCCATCGATGCAAGAGATGACTCGATTGCCGTCAGAAATTTGTAAGAACGCCTTGGCGAACCGCCTCGAGATGACGCGTCATCGCTTGACGCGCGGCCTCGGGATCGCTGCCCGCCAAGGCGGCAAGAATGCCGCGATGTTCGGCAACGCCGGGCTTGGCCCGGACGACGGCCATCTGCCGCTCGAAGATCGTGGTATAGCGGCGCATTTCGCCGATCGTTGCCGCCATGAAACCATTGCCGCTCGCGTCGGCAATCGACATGTGCAAGGCATCGTCGAACTGCCAGACAAATTCCGGATCAGGCTCGGCATCCGCCTCGATCGCATCGAGCATCGCTTCCAGCGAATGCAATGTCGTCACAGCCATGCGCCCTGCCGCAGCGGCGGCGGCGCTGGGTTCCAGCAACATGCGCATCGCAAGGCTATCGAGATAATCCTTCAGGGTAATGACGCGCACGCACAGTACGCCCTTGTCGTTGCGGACAAGCAGCCCCTCGCCTTCGAGGCGTCCGAGCGCATGGCGCATCGGCGAGCGGGATACCGCATATCGGCTTGCCAGCCGCCTTTGCTGCACCACCGATCCGCCTGCAAGCCGGGCCGAGAGGATTTCCGCGAGAAGCAGCCGATAGGTTTCTTCAGCCAGGCTTTCTTCAGCTGTGTCGTCTATCACATCGTGGTCGTCCATGAGTCCCCTTTTTGCTTCTTCATGAGTTCGGCTATCATATGTAACACCAAGTGCGCCAAGGGAAGCCGGCTGTTGCCAACGGTGCCGACCATACGCAGAGCGAGGAAAAGGTGAGTGACATTCCAATCGTGCAGAACGGCGCTTCAACCAGCGGGCAGCACAATCTCGCCTCGCTTGCATACAAGGCCGTGTCGGACATGATCCGTCACCGCCGGCTGAAAGGCGGCCAGGTCATCGTCGAGGCGAGGCTTGCCGAGGCGCTGGGCATTTCCCGAACCCCGTTGCGCGAAGCCCTGCAGCGACTGGAAGGTGAAGGCTTGGTGCGCAAGGGAGATGGCCGCAACTATATTGTTCGCCATATCGACATCGGCGAATATCTGCAAAGCCTCCGCCTGAGACTTTTGATCGAACCCGAAGCAGCCGTGTTGGCGAACCCCAACATACCGCGCCGGCAACTGATCGTCGTCAGGCGTGAAATCAACGATCTTCTCGATGCGACGGCCTATCACACGGATGCCCATTGGGTATCGGACGACAATCTGCACAATCTCATCATCGACCATTGCGCCAACGCGGTGATGGCGAAAGTCTTGCGAGAGCTACGCGCCACGACGCGACTGTTCGAGATCGATCGACTGAAAGATCGGCTCAAGCCGGATTCGACAGAACACCTGCTCATAATCGAAGCATTGGAACGCGGCGATGTGGAGCAAACACGCCTTGCCGTAGCTGGCCACATAGAAAGTCTTATTGCTTTCGCGAGAGATCAATTGGAATGATCGCTCTCAAAACAATGAAGCTGTCGAACCATGCGGTACCACTCGCCACGGCTGCGCTTAAAGAAGCATCGACGCGCCGCGATCGAGATAGGTGTCCAGAAATTGTTCCAGACGCGGATTTCGCGGTTTCTTGAATACCTCCTGCGGCGCCCCGGTGAACAGTATCTTGCCGTGGTCGAGGAAGATGATCTGCTGGCCGACCGTCGCGGCGAAACCTATTTCGTGCGAAACCACAACCATGGTCATGCCCTCGGCCGCTAGGTCGCGCATGACGTTCAGAACTTCGCCAGTCAGTTCCGGATCGAGCGAAGAGGTCGGCTCATCAAACAGCATGATCTTCGGCTTCAATGCCAGGGCGCGGGCGATCGCCACGCGTTGCTGCTGTCCGCCGGAAAGCTGCGAGGGATAATGCCCTGCCCTCGCTTCAAGCCCCACCTTCACGAGCTGCACCATGGCCGCATCTTCTGCCTGCTTTCGGCTCATCTTGTGAACCGTCTTCAATGCCTCGCTGACATTGCCAAGCGCGGTCATATGCGGCCAAAGATTGAATTGCTGGAACACCATGCCGATCTGGGCGCGGATCGAACGATTGGTAGCCGCCGAAATGCGTTCACGGCGCCCTTGAGAATCCTCGGCAAAGCCAAGGACCTCACCGTTGATGGATATCGTCCCGCGCGTTGCCTCTTCAAGGAAAGCCATGCATCGCAAAAGCGTGCTTTTGCCGGAGCCGGATGGGCCGATGAGACAGGAGACCTGCCCCGGCTCGATGGCGAGATCGATGCCATGAAGGACCGTGGTCTCTCCGAACGTCTTGACGAGATTCCTGACTGCTATAGCGGGGACGCTCATGCGTTGAAAAACCTGAATCTGGAAAGTTTCGTTTCGGCAAGGTTGCCAAGCCAGCCGGTGACTTCGACGAGCACCCAGTAGAAGAGCGCCAGGGCCGAAAGCGCCTCGACGAAGGCATATTGCTGTGATCCGATCGCGCTGAGCGTTGCCGTCAATTCTGGCACGGTGATGATGGAAAGCACCGCCGTCTCCTTCATCAGGATGACGACCATGTTCACGGAGGGCGGCAACACCAGCATGGTCATCTCGGGCAAGAGAATGCGCCTGATGATCTGCCCGCGCGTCAAGCCGACGCATTCGCCAGCCTCGATATGGCCTTTCGGCACAGCCTGAAATCCGGAACGGAAGATTTCGCTGAAATAGGCGGCACCGTAGATCGAAATGCCGATCAGTCCGGCAGGCAGGGGATCGAGTTCGAGGCCGATGAAAGGCCCACCATAGTAGACGAGGAAGATCTGGATGAGAAACGGCGTGCCGCGCAGTACCGCCACGATAGCACCCAGCACCTTGTCGACCACCAGGCCGCCATATTGCCGGGCGATCGCCATCAGGAAGCCGATGACAGCCGCGGCAATGGTGCCGAGAACCCAGATCATGATCGTTACGCCGGCGCCGCTGAGGATCGCAGGCCACTGCCCGATCAGGACGTTGATGTCGAAGGTCATCGCGGCACTCCGGGCAATCTGCTTTCGATCAGGCCGCCGGCAAGCGCCACCACCCAATTGATCAGGAGATAGATGAGGCCCGCCGAGGCGAAGATCTGCAACGGCAAAAAGGTGCTACCAGCAAGATCCTGCGCCATGCGGGTGAGTTCGACGATGCCGACAACGGAGACTAGTGACGATGCCTTCAGAATGAGGATCGCCTCATTGACAAGAGCTGGAAAGGTCAGACGCAGGGCAATTGGAACCTTGATGCGGCGGAAGATCTGGTGCGGCGTCAGGCCAACCATCTCAGCCGACTCCACCAGGCCGATTGGCACGCTGGCAAAGCCGCCGCGCAGATTCTCTGCCTGGTAGGCAGCCGTGCAGAGCGACAGGCCGATGATCGCGGCGACGATGCTCGGCACGTTGATGCCGATGGCTGGAAGCAGATTATAGATCAGCAGCAATTGCACCAGCAGCGGCACGCCGCGAAAAAAGCTGATGAAAATCTGGGCAGGTCGCACGAAAAGGCTGCGCCTCGTCAGCAACATTCCCGAAATAAGGATTGCGATAGCGAAACCGATAAAGATCGACACAAGGCTGATCGTCACCGTGTAGATAGATGCCTGCAGAAGCAGCCCGAAGAGCTCGATGGACATTGTTGAGTTTCGCCCGCGTGGTGACCAGGAAGCCGCGATCTCGGTCTTCGGCCATGCCCGACAGCAGTGTGGGCACGGCCGAAGACCGAGAATTGATCAGAATGCCGGGTCCTTGACAGCGTCAGGCGTATCGAAGCTTGCGCCGAACCACTTCTTCTGCAGCGTCGCCATGCGACCGTCAGCCTTGATCTTCAACATGGCGGCATCGATGGCGTCCATCAATGGCGTGTGATCGGCATCCTTCAGGCCGATAAAGCCGAAATAGGATTTTTTGCCGAAGGGCGGCAGCACGACTTCGAACGTGCCTTCACGCTGTTTGGCGACAAAAGCAATATTCGGCAGCGAGTTGGCGACGCCGGCGATACGACCGGCTGCGAGATCTGCATAGGATTCCGTAAATGCCGGATATTCACGGATATCAGCCTTAGTCGGCAAGGTGTCAGAAAACTCCTTGAGCTGATCGAGCTGGGCGGTCGCCTTGCCGACACCGATCTTCTTGCCGGCAATGTCTTCCGGCTTGTTGATCGTCTTGTCACCGGCCTTCTTCAGGATCGCGATGGTTGCTTCGGCCAAGGGCGGCGTGAAGCGATAGCGCTCCATGCGCTTCTTGGTGATCGTCGCCGGCCCCGCAACGACGTCGAACTTGCCGGCTTCAAGCGCCGGGAAAACGCCGTCCCACGGCAAGGTGACCCACTCGATCTTCACGCCGAGTTCCTTGCCGATCTCATCGAAGAGGTCGACGTTCAAACCGACATGTTTTCCGGCGTCGATGAAATCGAACGGAGCAAAGGCCGTCTCGGTGCCGACCTTCAGGGTGCCGGCAGCCTTGACGGCGGCAAGCGTATCAGCCGCATGGGCCGAAATCGTTGCGCCGAACAAAAGTGCTGCGCCAACCAGCCCCTTCAGAAGCGAATTCTTCCTCATGTTTTCTCTCCAGTTTTGTACCCTTCCTTTGGAAGGTTCAGGTTCCCCAGGCATTGTCCCGTCTAGGCGGATTTCTATGATCCGCTTTTGTCTATACAAATAGATACAGGCCGGCCTACACTGTCAAACACAAAACACAACAGACGCAAGATTTATGCCGCATGATGCCGATGAATCTGGCAGACGCGGCTTCCACGGACACTGAATTCATTGCCGGAGCAAGGTGAGCGTTGGTTCCAATTCATCAGAGAATTCTCAAGGATATCGAAAGTAGGATCATGAGCGGCATCTGGCCGCCCGGTCACCGAATACCCGTCGAGCACGAGTTGCTGAAAGAATATCAATGCTCCCGGATGACGGTGAACAAGGCGCTTTCGACCCTGGCTGAGCGTGGCATGATCATACGTCGCCGCAAGCTCGGTTCCTTCGTCGCCTCGCGGCAGATCGACCGCACGGTCATGGACATCCAGGACATTTCCACGGAAGCGGAGTTGGCAGGGCATCAACACAGTCACACGATGCTGATGCGGAAAGTCGAGAGGCTCGATTCTGCCACCGCGATGCGGCTTGGCGAAACCATAGGAGCGGAAATCCTTCGGCTCCACTGCCTGCATGCGGTCGACGGCAAGGCGAATGCGCTGGAGCGGCGCATCATCATGCTGGACCTGGTGCCATCAGCAAGAGCTGAGAGTTTCGCATCCGTACCCCCCGGCAAATGGTTGCTGGACATGGTACCCTGGTCAAAAGCCCGGCATGTCATTCGTGCCGTCTCGGCTGATGCCACGACGGCGCGCCTGCTTGAAACCGAGCGCGGCGAAGCTTGCCTGACGCTCATCCGCCAGACATGGCAGAGCAGCCGTACGGTCACCTATGTCGAGTTCATCCATCCCGGCGACCGGTTCCAGTTCGCCGGCGACTTTCATCCCAATGAAAGCAGGACCATCGATCAACCGCTACAAGGAAGCGCTTCTTGAACGAGAAACGGATCAACAGGGCAGTTCCGCTCAAGGGCTTGCAGGCCTTCGAAGCCGTCGGCCGTTGTGGCAGCGTGAACGCCGCGGCGGTGGAGCTCAAGGTTTCGCCCGGAGCGATCAGTCAGCAGATCCGGAAGATCGAAAGCTTTCTCGGCATCACCTTGCTCGAGCGCAATGGTCGCACGGTGGAACTCACCCACTGGGGACGGCTCTATCATCAGGAAATATCGAAAGGATTCGAGCAATTCGCAGCCGCGGAACAGATCCTTGAACGGGCACGCAACGAGAATGCCCTTGTACTCAGCGCCCTGTCCTCCGTCGTCAACAAATGGATCGGGCGCCGGATTTTCGACTGGCAGGCCCTTCATCCAAACGCGCATGTCAGGATCGTCGGGCGCGATAAGGAGCCGCGCATGGGCTTCGACGACATCGATTTCCGCATCAGCTACGGGTCGGACGTGCTGCAGCACGAACATTATACGGAGCTGTTCCGCGATTGGGTGGTTCCCGCCTGCTCGCCGGCATTGCTCAAGGGTAAGACGCCTTCTGCCGCGCAATTGCTTGAATATCCGTTGCTGCACGTCGAATGGGAGCGGCATTTCACGCCCTATCCGAGCTGGCTTGAATTCGCCTCCAAAGCGCAGACCGCTCTTGAAGAAACCACTGCCGGCCTTTCCTTTACCTTGTCGAGCAGCGCAATCGACGCCGCCGTCAACAAACGTGGCGTCGTTCTCGCGCAGATGTCGATGATTGCAGATGAGCTCGAGGCGCAAACGCTCGTTATTCCCGTCGACATACGCATTACCTTGCGCGAAAGTTACTTTCTTGCCTGGGATCGGGCCGCCTTGGAAAAACCTCACGGGCGCCAATTTCGCGATTGGCTCGTCAACATCTCCCGCCAGCAGGGCCTGATGTCGGCTCCCGGATCAACATTTTAGAAAAACTAAAACGGAATCCAGTTGCGCGATATTGATGGAATTTTGCGCCTGACGATAATTTGCGCATTCGCCTTCAAGGGGACGGCGTGAATGACATGATGGGAGAGTTCGATGGCACGGACCGACAAGATGAAGCTTGGAACTTTCGTCTATACGTTCGGCTTTCATCCGGCCTCCTGGTTGCATCCGGCAAGCGATGTCAACGGCGCCAACGACTTCGCGCACCTGCTCGATGTCGCCAAACGATCCGAGGCGGCGAAATTCGATTTCATGTTCATGGCCGATTCTCCGGCAGCTGCCGTTGGCGATCCGAATGCGCTTGCCCGCATTCCCACAAAGATGAATCGCTTCGAGCCTCTGTCGTTGCTCTCGGCACTTGCGGTCACGACCAACGATCTCGGTCTCGTGGCGACGGTCTCGACAAGCTACTATGAACCATACAATGTCGCCCGTCTGTTTTCCTCGATCGACCATCTGAGCAAGGGCCGCGTCTGCTGGAATGTCGTCACGTCAGACCATGACGAAACCGGCTATAATTTCAATCGCGAGGGGCTTGATCCGCACGCACTGCGCTACGAGCGTGGCAACGAATTCGTCGACGTCGTGTTCGGCCTTTGGGACAGCTTCGAGGAAGGCGCGCTCCTTCTCGACCGCGAAAGCGGCGTCTACTATGACAAGGACAAGCACCACACGCTCAATCACAAGGGCAAGCACTTTCAGGTTCGCGGCCCCCTCAATATCGCGCGCACGCCGCAGGGCCGTCCTGTCATCGCCCAGGCAGGCGGTTCCGAACCCGGAATGGACATGGCGGCACGCACGGCCGAGATCGTCTTCAGCCTCGCATCGAACATCGAGCGGAACCGATCCTTCTACGACAATGTCAAAAGCCGAATGGCGGCCTATGGCCGCGATAGAGACGATCTGAAAATCATGCCGGGCATCGTTGTCAACGTCGGTGAAACCGAGGCCGAGGCAAAGGCGAAGGTAGACTATCTGATCGACAAGATGCATCCCGATGTCGGGCGATTAATGCTCTCCGAATTCCTGGAGGCGGATCTGCGTGGCGTGGCTCTCGACGAGCCTTTTCCGATGGACCGGCTGCCGGCGGCGCCAAAGGGATCGCGCGCCCTGTTCGATGAACTGGTCGATTTCGTCAAGAGCGGCCACACAGTCGGCGAGCTGATCCGGCACTATGCCGAGAAACACACCGGCAACGGCATAACAGGCACGCCGGTCCAGATCGCCGACTACATGGAGGAGTGGTTCGAGACACGTGCCGCCGACGGCTTTATCCTGATGTTTCCGACCTTGCCGTCCAGTCTCGACGATTTAGTGCGGCTCGTCTTGCCGGAGCTTCGCCGCCGCGGCCTGTTCCGCGAAGAGTATGAGGGCAAGACCCTGCGCGAAAACCTCGGCATTTCAACGCCGGCAAACCGTTTTGCCAACACGTGAGGGCCAGTCCGATGGCTGACGAGGCTCTGATCAGCGACATGGAATTCAGGCTATCCATGCGTCATCTGGCCGGTGCGGTCAGCGTCATAACGGTCGGTGACGGACGGGACCGTACCGGCTTCACGGCAACATCGGTTTCCTCATTTTCGGCGGAACGGCCTTCCGTGATCGTCAGTGTCAACAGGGCCTCTTCCTCCTGGCCGGCGCTACAGCGGTATGGCTGCTTCTGCGTCAACGTGCTTGCGGCCGACCAGCGGCATGTGGCGCAATCCTTCGCCGGCATTGGCGGACGCAAGGGCGCCGATCGCTACGATGGCGCAGGGTGGTATCGCCTCAGGACCGGTGCGGCCGCCCTTGAAAAGGCCCTGACTGTCCTTGATTGCAAGCTCGAAACCGTATTCCATCATCACTCCCACGCCATTCTGGTCGGGCATATCTGTGCGATGGAAATCCGGCAGGACGTCGGACCGCTTCTCTACTGGCAAGGCGGCTATCATGACCTTCCGACGGCTGTCGATGAGCGCTGCCTAGCGGAGCCGATCCGGCAATAACCCGATCGAGGCGACATCGGCATTGGCAAAGGCAAGTCTGAGATAACGCTCCTGCCCTTCCCCGAAATAGGCCCCGGGAATGCAGACAACACCGCGCTCTCTGGCAAGTTCTTCGGCAACCTCGGACGACGATCGATCCGCTAGAGGATGGCGAACAAAGGCGAAATAGGCGCCGATCGCTGCAATCTCCCAGCCAGCCAACCCGGAAAAAGCCAGTCTCAAAGCATCGGCACGGCGGGCGATCTCCAGCCGGTTGCCAGCCCGCCAATCGGCAAGCACCGGCAGAGCCGATGCAACGGCGATCTGAGCGGAACGCGGGGCGCAGATCTGCATATTGTCCATAACCTTGGCGATCTCTGCAATGAGCTTCGGCCCTGCTGTGACGGCACCCAGCCGATGGCCGGGAATGCAGAAGGATTTCGAGAAGCTGTAGAGAAGAACGAGCGTATCCTCCCAGTCTGGTTCCGACAGCAGAGCGTGCGGCCGGCCGTAATCTTCGGCGAGGAAATCGCGATAGGTTTCGTCAACGACCAACCAGGCGCCGTATTTTCGGCACAGCGTGAAAAGCGCATGAAGCAGGCCAGGCGGATAGACGGCTCCGGTAGGATTGTTGGGCGTAACGACGGCAAGCATCTTTGCGCCGGCAGCAAGCGCGGCTTCGGCTGAACCGAGATCGGGAAGAAAGCCGGCGGCGGGGTCGCAGTCGACCAGTCGCCGCCCGATCCCCAGCATCGATAGCGTCGTGTCGTGATTGAAATAGAACGGATTGGTGAGTGCTACGGTATCGCCGGCGCCTGCAAGCGCAATCGTCGTGCACATGAATGCCTGATTGCAGCCGGCCGTAATATGGATATTGCCGGCAGATATGTCAGCGCCGTAAACTTCGGCGACATGGGCGGCATAGGCCTGTCGCAGCAAAGGTTCGCCCTCGATCGGACCGTATCCCGTCATCGCCTGTTGTCCGGCCGCCTCGCCAAGAAGACGCAGCATTTCCGGGTGCGCGGGGTAGCCGGGTACGGCCTGGGACAGATCGATGAGTGGCCCCTTCAGCCCCTTGTAGTCGCGGCCCCAGGCGACGACGGAAGGGATGGGTGGAGCGGAGAGACTGGCAACGAGCGAGTTGGATTTTGCAGCGGTCATATCGATTTCTCTTTGATACCGATTGCTACAACGATACCAATTGCTTTCTCAACCTCTTTGTTGGCTGAGGCGGACCTCAAGCGGAGACGCATGCACATGGTGTGGGACAAGATGCGGCTCGAACAGCTGCGCGCGGAATTCGCAGATGGCAAAGGCGGCGAGATATTCGATGAGAAGTTTCGCAAAGTGGCGGAGAAAATCATCTCGAAGAATGGCACGAGACTGGCGCCATATGCCGGAATCCCGACTTTCCTCAGTGCACCTTACATGCAGGTCGCAGCCGACGAGCCAGACTTTGGCAATCTCCAGGTCGCCATCACGGGAATCCCGATGGATCTTGGCGTCACCAATCGTCCCGGCTCCCGCTTTGGACCACGTGCCCTTCGCACGATCGAAAGGATCGGTCCTTACAACCACGTTCTCGGAACGGCGCCGGTCTTCGATCTTCGGGTCGCCGACATTGGTGACGTGCCGTTCCAGAGCCGCTACCGGCTGGAGCTCAGTCACGACGACATCGAGAAACGTATCGGCCAGATTGTCGATGCCGGCGTCGCACCGCTCTCGGTCGGGGGAGACCACTCCATCAGCCATCCGATCTTGAAGGCTGTCGGCCGGAACCAGCCGGTGGGTCTCATCCATATCGATGCGCACTGCGACACCAGCGGGGCTTTCGATCAGACGAAGTTTCATCATGGAGGACCGTTTCGCAATGCCGTGCTGGATGGCGTGCTCGATCCGACAAGGACAATCCAGATCGGCATCCGTGGCTCGGCGGAATATTTGTGGGAATTCTCCTATGCGTCGGGAATGACCGTGATCCACGCAGAAGATATCAGCGCAATGGGAATTGCAGCCATCGTCGCCAAAGCCAAATCCATCGTTGGTGACGGCCCCACCTATCTCTCCTTCGACATCGACAGCCTAGATCCAAGCTTTGCGCCAGGCACGGGCACGCCGGAAGTCGGTGGCTTGACCACCCGTGAAGTCCTTGAATTGATACGCGGGCTGAAGGGCATAAATCTGGTGGGCGGTGACGTCGTCGAGGTCGCTCCCCAATATGACGCGACGACCAACACCGCACATGCCGGAGCTCAAGTGCTCTTTGAGATTCTGAGCCTCATGGTGTTCAGCCCATCAATCGGCAAACGCTAGGCGCAAATGAGCTCTCGGTAGTGCCGCCCGGAGCCGGCGATCAGAAAATCGCGCTGTGGGCGAGCAATTATTGCGGCTCGAGGCTGCCACGCCAATGGCAGAAAATCGCGAGAAAATGATATCAAATTCCACTGCCTCGGTGGCGCCAGGACCTTTGATTCTTTAATTCCGATATATCGATCAGCCTTTCGACAAAGGATACAATCGCAGCTCTTGATGGGATTGGAACCGGAAGCCGTAGTTCTTTTCAGCGATGAGGCGATTTTTCCAAGCCTTTCAATGAAATTCGTTAGAGGCAGCTTCTACCATGGCGCAACAGCAACGATGTCGCCAAAGTGCTTCGTTCTACGCGGCGAACTTATGTCGTTTTGCACTGAATCGAGTTCTTCCTCACTTTATGTGGTCCATCCGTTGTTAGCGACGGTGTCGCTATGGGCGGGCATACGAACGGAATCGAAATGGTCGCCCGGCCCAGAGGCAAGATACTGGGTGTCGTGCTCACTGTTGATGACGGTTGGATTGTTTCCACATCCGGCTTCACGACCGGTACTTGCCTCGATTGTGGACGTCGAAGCCGAAATCCATCCAACATTGTAGGCATTTTCAACCCCCACTAAGGAGGAGTGCACATATGGTGACAGATCTTCATATTTCATTGGCAACCCGCAAATTCAAAAGATCAATATCTACAGGGCTCTTTCGTCTTGCCTGGAGCGAGGCCATTCGCTTGTCACCCGCAAAAAGGGGCGGCCATGCCGGTCCGGTTCGCCATGCCTAAGGCTGCACAACTTTTCTGCGTTTCCAAGCGAGACCTGCTAAAAAGCATCATCGAACCTATAGGCTGCTTCCTGATCCATCTTCCGAAGCAAGCGTGAAATCCTGCTCTTAGCTCTGGGTACACGTTTACCTTCATTACTCTGCTTAAATCGAATTTGTCGCGGCAACCCGCCGGATATGGAGTTTACACGGCCGCCGCCGTCACTTACGGAAATGTCAACAATCTGGATTAAGGGCGACCGGTGATGTTGATCACGCAAAGCGACTACAATCGGATCTACCGGGTCATCAATAGCCTGCTAGTCAACGAAAACGCCAATGCTGCCACGGCTTCGATGTATTTTAGCACCTTCGGAGCCTTCATCCTTGAACATCACTTCAAGGTCAAGGCAAAGGCAAAAAGCGGGCTAGCCGCTTACAACCTTGACGGAAAGTACATCCTCTTCGCTGACCAGCGCGAGGATGGTTACGTCTCTGGCGCTGGCGAGAACTTCCATTGCTGGGTCGAGGCTGACGATTGGGCGATCGATTTCATGGTCCCTGCATTCTCACAGACCGCGCCGGGTTTGGTGATACCGCCGAAGATGTTTCAGCGGCCGCTCTCATCGATGCGCCAGTCCATCAATGATTTGAGCCAGTCCGGCGACTTCTTCTTTCGTTCTGAACCCGATGCAACGAGCCGACGTTTCGCAGACTGGCGCAAGCATCCGATGATCGGAGACCTTGCCAGCCTTGCCGCGAACTGGTTCCGGAAATCTCCCAGGAAGATGCAGGCATCGATCACAGTGCGGCATCAGGATGGCAAATCCAGCACCGTACCGCTCATCGGCAACTCCCTCATTGGTGCCTGGTAATCGTCGCAGGAACGCGTCCGCAAACGCTTGGAATATCCGTGTATTATTGCTGAATGAACAGCATGGCTGCTTCAAATCTGCTGAAAGTAGCGTCTTTTATATTAAAAACACATCCTAAGGATGCATAATTACGTTGCCTTTCGCATAGGTAGAAATCGACGGCGCCGGAGATGTCCACACTCTCGCGGCTCAATGGCTGGCCTGCATGTTCCCCTGTCAAAACTTCACGAGCAGCCTCACGACTATCCGCACATCACTAGAGATCAATAAGGATCGCTACTCTTTCATCGTAATGGATTTGCACTATTACTTCTCGCCGGTTTAAGCCGCTTGCCACCGGATGCCACGCGTAGCGCTTTAAGGTACGTGGGGCAAATCGATGGCAGCATTTCAGCGAGCGAGCATAAAATAGTGTGCATAGCTACACCCATTGAGAGAGCACAGGTGAGGCTGGGGATCACGGATCGCAGCTTGGTGCGGCTCGCTCTTCGTGGCCTTTCAAGGGGTTCCCCTAGCGATAAATTATAAATTTTGCGACAAAGGCTAGGCTAGCTGATGTCGTCAGGAATAAAGCCGCCCGTCTGACGTTTCCACATGCGGGCAAACAATCCGTCCTGCTCGACCAGTTCCTCCGGCCTGCCCTCCTCGACGATGCGGCCGTGATCCAGCACGACGATGCGGTCCATCCTGCTAATGGTCGAAAGGCGGTGGGCGATGGCGATCACCGTCTTTCCCTCCATCACGAGGTTCAGCTTTTCCTGAATCGCAGCCTCGGATTCGCTGTCCAGCGCCGAGGTCGCTTCGTCGAGCACCAGGATCGGCGCATCCTTCAGGAGCACACGAGCGATGGCCACTCGCTGGCGCTGACCGCCCGACAGTTTGATGCCGCGATCGCCGACGAAGGCGTCATAGCCCTTGCGGCCCTCGCTATCGGCAAGATCGGCGATGAAGCCATCGGCGCTCGCCATCGTCGTCACCCTTTCGACCTCTTCCTGCGTCGACTCCGGCCGGCCGTAGCGGATATTGTCACCGACGGAACGGTGCAGCAGCGCGACATCCTGGGCTATGACGCCGATCGCGCGACGAAGGCTTGCCTGCGTCACCGCCCGGATATCCTGCCCGTCGATCCGGATCGCACCGTCCTTGATATCGTAGAAGCGCAGGAGCAGGTTGGCGAGCGTCGTCTTGCCGGCGCCTGAGAGGCCGACGAGGCCGACCTTTTCGCCAGACCGCACCGTCAGCGACAGGTCTTCGATGACGGGTTTGCCAGATTTATAGGCGAAACGAACGTTGTCGAAGCGGATTTCGCCGTTCGGAACAACAAGGTCCTGTGCGTCCCGCTCGTCGGTGATGGTGGGCGGCGTGGTCATGACCGGCATGGCGTCCTTGATCGTGCCGATCGCCTGGAAGATCTGCTGACCCATCTGCAGGAATGTAAATGTGTGACCGGAGAAGCGGTTGAGAACATAGACGGCAGCAGTGAATTCGCCGATCGTGACGAAGCCATCCACAAGCCCGGTAAAGCCGATCGACAGGATTGCCAGCCAGTGCATCATGTTGAGGACGACGACGATGACCTCAGCGGTACGGTAGATGCGTTGTTCGCTCTGCTGCGCCTTGATCGCCTTACCGATGATGCCTCTGATGGCGCCGGCCTCGCTGTCTTCCGCGGCGAATTGCTTGACCATCTGCATATTGGCGTAGAGATCGGTGATGGCGCCGGAAATCAGGCTACGACGCTTGGCGGAGCGGCGTGAGCGCTCGGTGAAGACGGGTGCCAGCCTGACGGCGAGAAGCACGTTGAGCGTGATCCAAACGATGGATGGAAGGGCAAGCTGCCAGGAGAGAGCGCCCAGAAGAATGACGGAGCCGATCATCTGCATGACAAAGCGCGGGATGGACTGGAAGGCCGAAATGACCTGCTGCTGCACGGCTGACGCTACCTGCTGCAGGCGCGAGGCGACCTGGCCGGCATAGAGATCATGGAAGAAGGCGAGGTCCTGCCGCTCGACCGCCCTGTGACCCTGCCATTGAATGGCGGCCGGCATGCCGATGCCAAGCGTATGCGAGTTCAGCGTATTGACGAGGAAGGAGCCGATTGGGATGCAGGGGAAAAGCATCAGACCGAGGAAGATCAACAGCATCCGATCGTTGTGCAGGAAAGCGGCGGCTCCCTGCTGCGTGACGCCATCAACAATGACGGACAGGCCCCAGACGATGGTCAGGCTCATGACTTCAATTGCCATGGTGCAAAGGGCGAGCGTGATCAAGATGCCGCGAAACATCAGGATGAAGTGAAGAAGGACGGCCCATGGCCCGTTCGACGGCAGTGGCCGGTAGGGGATGTCGAGCGGCCGGATCAGGCTTTCGAAGGGGCGGTAGATCGCATCTGAAATTGACATGGGTGCTCGAACTCTAAATGGATGGGAGGGCGAGGACTCGGCAGCCGGAACAAGACCACCTTCCGGCTGCAATCTCAATTAGAACGTCTCAGTAAATGTCAGGATTTTTGCGATGGTGATCGTGCAGAAGGCTTCCTGGCATGCACAAGCGGCTTTGAATTGCGACGGACAGCGAAACCTGTTTATCTAATGAGAAGTTGCAAGTGGCTGGGCAGCAAAAGGCTGCGTTTGAGATGGCGTCTTATCTGCTATTATTTTTCATCTTTGTCACATGCGGCCTCGTCAATATGACGCGCCCTCGAAACTCTATTAGACCAGTGAGTGACCGAGACACCAAAAATGCTTATAAAGCGGCTTTCAAAATTGAATCCAAGGAGACGGTAGAGCGACGAATGCTCATAAACCTTCTTCTGGTGATTGCATTGTTAATCGACATGCTCCTCATCGTGTGGATAGTTCGCTTCGCCTAATAGGTAGGCTTGCTAAACGCGAAGAGCCCTCTGGATGGCGGGGTGACTTCCATTCCACGAAATATGTGGGATGGTCTGGAAAGCGCGTTTGTGTCTCCAAATCTGCCGCACTTACGATTTCGGGTAAGTGGGGCATACGATGACGACGATGAAATCTTCGGGAAGCTCAAGCTCTAAATAGACCAAAATTAGATCAGGTTGGAAATCGTTGAGGCGGCTCTGCGATGAGACTCGGAAATCGAGATTTCCGGCGGTGATCCAACTTGATACTTCGCCGGAACAGCCTGTCAACGATGGCCAAAACCTGAGAGCGGGAGGGAGAGCCGCTGAGATGACGCATCTCGAATTGATCCGCGAAACACGCCGGAAACTTGCGGACGACGGACCGCCACGGACACGAACGGTCGACGATTTCAGTATGGTCTCGTTGCCTGAACGTGACTGCGACGCAATTCGTGATGTCTTTGCAGCGGAAAGCCCAAATACGCTCATAGAGATCGGCCTTGCCTATGCGAGCTCGGCGCTGGCGATTGGCGAAGCACTTGTCTCAGTCGGTGGAAATCAGCATCTGATTATCGATCCGTTCCAGGATAGCGAATTTCAAGATGCAGGCTGGGACGTGATCTGCTCAGCTCGGCTGGACAGCATTGCGACCCTGGTGAGAGAGAAATCCCAGATCGCGTTACCACGGCTGGTCTCGGAGAAGTTTTCGGCGGATGCGGCATTCGTTGACGGCAGCCACCTGTTTCACAATGTATTCGTCGACCTCTATTACCTGCAGATGATCATACGGCCTGGCGGGCTCATTGTTCTGGATGACTATTGGTGGCCAGCGATCACGACAGCATCCCGCTACTTCGAGACCAATCTTGGCTGGCGCGGGGAAGATATAGCCAATGGTACGCCGGGACGCCTACGCGCATTACGACTACCCGAGTCGCCTCTGACGGTCGATTTCAAAAAGCTAACACCCTTTTGGCCCCAAGCATGATCGTCAGATAAAGAGACCCGCCGGTTGCGTTAGAAGCATCCTTGACATACCGAGCTCTGAACCTTCGCAGGACTTTCGGCATGTGAGGCGGTCCACTTTGCTCTCGATGGGACCCGTACTGGCGACCTGCGACGAAGGTGCGTGGACAACGCCTGACAATAGATCAAACAGGGCGCTCAGATTTCGCGGTGCACCCGAATATCCAGCGCCTCCCTCGGCGCCGACGAGAACCTCCATCCACGTGATGATACTGATAGCTTTTTGATATCGCGCCAGCTCATGGCACGCCTGCAGTATCGCCTTGGCATAGTCGACCAAGACATTTGTGTCGAAAGCGCCTTTGCCACTCCCACCTTCGACGATCAGCAACAGCGGTCGCTATTGACAAGTTGCCTCGTATATCCCTTGATACGACCATCCGAGATAACAGACAGATGTCCGGAATATTGGATTATTCGAAAGCCGTTAAACAAGGGGAACAACCATGACCATTTCCTTCCGCGTCGGCCTGATGTCGCTGGCCGCGGCCACACTCCTCTCTTCCACGCCCGTTCTTGCCGATGGCAGCAAACTCGATGAGGTGCTTGCACGCGGCCATCTCGTTCTTGGAACCGGCAGCACGAACGCGCCGTGGCACTTCAAGAGCGCCGATGACAAGCTGCAGGGCTTCGACGTCGACATGGGCCACATCATCGCCAAGGCCCTCTTCGGCGATCCCGACAAGATCGAATACGTGAACCAGTCGTCCGACGCCCGTATTCCGAACATCACCACCAACAAGGTCGATATCACCTGCCAGTTCATGACCGTGACTGGCGAACGCGCTCAGCAGGTTGCCTTCACCATTCCCTATTATCGCGAAGGCGTCGGCCTCATGCTGAAGGCGGATGGGCAATATGCCGACTACGCGGCGCTGAAGGCGGCAGGCTCTTCCGTCACCGTTTCGGTTCTTCAGAACGTCTATGCCGAATCCATGGTCCATGCCGCCCTGCCCGACGCGAAGGTCGACCAGTACGAATCCGTCGATCTGATCTATCAGGCCTTGGAATCGGGACGCGCCGATGCCGTTGCCACCGACCAGTCGTCGCTCGCCTGGTACATGACGCAGAACCCGGGCCGCTATAAGGATGCGGGCTACGGATGGAACCCGCAGACCTATGCCTGCGCGGTCAAGCGCGGCGACCAGGACTGGCTGAACTTCGTCAACACCGCTCTTCATGAAGCCATGACCGGCGTCGAATTCGACAGCTATGCCAAATCCTACAAGACCTGGTTCGGCAAGGACCTCACCCCGCCGCAGATCGGTTTTCCCGTCGAATACAAGTAACGGCGGATCGGAGCGGGATATCCTCCCGCTCCACCAGTCTGAAAGGGGCGGCCCGCATGGGTTACACGCTGAATTTTGCCGCCGTCTGGCGCAACTTTGATTTTCTTATGAGCGGTCTGGCGCTCAGTCTCGGCCTGGCGATCATATCGATTCTGATTGGTGCCTTGATCGGCCTGATACTCGCCTTCGCGCTGACGTCGAAAAGGCGGGTGGCAGTTGTCCCGGCACAGGTCTATGTGACCGTGATCCGAAACCTGCCGATCCTGGTACTGGTGTTGTTCGCCTTCTTTGCCTTGCCGCAGATGGGCTTCCGTCTGGACAAGATCAAAAGCTTCGTCCTGGTCCTTTCTATCTACTCTGGCGCCTATCTTGCCGAAGTGTTTCGCTCGGGGTTGCTGTCGATCCCGAAAGGTCTCTCGGAGGCCGGCCTTGCGATCGGCCTGACGCCTATGCAGATCCGCGGATCGATCATCGCACCGTTGATGCTGCGCAATGTACTGCCGTCGCTGTCTTCGACCATCATCTCGCTGTTCAAGGATACCTCGCTTGCAGCCGCCATCGCCGTGCCGGAGCTGACATTCGCCGCACGCAAGATCAACGTCGAGAGCTTTCGCGTCATCGAAACCTGGATGGTCACGTCAGCTCTTTATGTCGCAACCTGCTTCCTCATCGCAGCGCTGATGCGTTTCGTCGAGCGCAGGCTGGCTTTGCCGAGGTAACACCGGATGTCTCATAGTTTTCTCGAACAACTCTGGATCGCCCGCTACGTCATCATCAACGGGCTCGGCGTGACGGTATCGATTTCTCTTCTCGCCATTCTCGCCGGTTCGATCGTCGGTGTCTTCGTTGGCCTCGCGCTTGTCTATAGCGGCGCCATCCTGCGCCTTCTGATTCGCGCCTATACCGACATCATCCGCGGTACGCCCGTGCTCGTGCTCGTGCTGGCAAGCTACTACGTCTCTTCCGCCGTTGGCCTGGATCTAGGTCCCTTTTCCGCCGGCATTCTCGCCCTTGCGATTTTCTGCTCGTCGCATGTCGGGGAGATCGTGCGCGGCGCGCTGCAGGCTATCCCGAAAGGTCAGACGGAAGCGGCGAAGGCGATCGGCCTCACCTTCACCCAGACCTTCACTTCGGTCCTGTGGCCGCAAGCGATGCGCCAGTGCCTGCCGGCCTGGGTAAATACGGCAGCCGAGATGGTCAAGGCATCAACATTGCTTTCCGTGATCGGCGTCGCCGAACTGCTGCTGCGCACACAGGAGATCATCTCCCGCAATTTCATGAGCCTCCAGTTCTATTTCCTGGCTGGTGGCCTCTATTTCATCGTCAACTTCGGTATCGAGCGTTTCGGCAAATATGTCGAGCGCAAGACCGCACTGCCGTCCTGAGGAGATCGGACCGATGGGCAAGACAATTCTAGACATTCAGGGCCTGCGCAAGACCTACGGCCAGAACGAGGTTCTCAAGGGCGTCGACTGCACGGTGCAGGAAGGCGAGGTCATTTCCATCATCGGCTCATCCGGCTCCGGCAAGACGACGATGCTTCGCTGTATCAACATGCTGGAAGAATTCCAGGGAGGCAAGATCAGCCTCGATGGCGAGGAGATCGGCTATCATGCCGACGGCAGCACCCGCCGCCGCAAGAGCGAGAGGGAGATTGCCCGCCAGCGCGCACTCACCGGCATGGCTTTCCAGCAGTTCAACCTTTTCCCGCACATGACGGCCGCCGAGAACGTGATGCTCGGCCTCGTCAAGGTGAAGAAGATGTCGAAGCCGGAGGCACGCGCCGTCGCCGAAAAATGGCTCGACCGCGTCGGCCTTGCTGCCCGCGCCAACCATTATCCGGGCCAGCTCTCGGGCGGCCAGCAGCAGCGCGTCGCCATTGCTCGAGCCATCGCCATGGCGCCACGGCTGATGCTGTTCGATGAAGTGACGTCGGCCCTTGACCCCGAACTTGTTGGAGAAGTTCTTCAAGTCATCAAGGGGCTCGCCGCCGACGGCATGACGATGCTCCTCGTCACCCATGAAATGCGCTTTGCCTATGAGGTCTCGTCACGCGTGATCTTCATGAACCAGGGCGTCATTTGCGAAGAAGGAGATCCAAAAGACATGTTCGTGCGCCCGAAGACGGAGCGGCTTGCCGAATTTCTCAAGACCTCGAGTTTCAATTGAGAGGAACGAAGAGCGCGGCGTAGGCGTTGCGCCATCGCACGTGTGGATGTTATCGCAGCGTCTTGCTGAGATCTGACGGCACCATGTACTGGTGCGTCGCAGCGTGCCGGTTACGGCCGGTTTAGGAATATTCGGAGAAGAGCGTGGCCGAGACTGCAAACGACATTGTATCCCGACGCATGCGAGGCCTCGATCGCGCCTTCGAAATCCTGGAGTTTCTGCGGGTCAGACGCCAGCCCATGCGACCAAACGAAATCGCCACGGAAATCGGCGCGCCACGCTCCTCCATCTATGAGCTTGTCAATCTTCTGCTCGGTCATGGCATGCTCGATTATCAAGGTGGCGACGGCCGGGTTTTTCTCGGCCGCCGTCTCTATTTTCTCGGAACCGCCTATGCCGAACAATTCGACCTGATGCGCGAATGCGGCCGTATGCTGGGCATGCTGGCTGAGGAAACGCGCGAGACCGCGCAAATGTGCCTGCTGGAAGGCAATAAATATACGGTCGCCATGATGCGTGAAGGCATCCGCCCCTTTCGCATTTCCTCGAATGTCGGTGAGCTCGTCGCTATTCCCTGGACCGCCTCGGGACGCTTGCTCGTCGCACATCTTTCGGACCAGGAAATCCTTGATTTCATTCCGCCGGAAGATTTCGTTCTGCCAAATGGCAAGCGGCTGGAACCGGCCGATTTCATCGCTCAAGTGCGAAAGGCCGCTGAAGACGGATATTTCACCTTCAACAGCGAGGTGGAGAATTTTACCCATTGCTTCGCCGTCCCCATCTATCAGGCCAACGGTGCGTGCATCGCCACACTCTGCCTGGTTACTCCGCGCGAGGATGGTCTGCGCAACCGCGCCGCCTATCTCGACAGCCTCTTGAAAGCTGCTCATGAGATCTCCGAAAAGCTCGGCTTCCGGTCATCGAAAGACCGCTTCTTCGGTTCCTAAACCTAACAAGTTTTTTCGCGAAAGTGGCAAATCTCCGCTCTTGACTGGAACCGAGATATTGGCGCCAAGTTGATTGGACTAAGCTCTCGATAAATATGCCACTGCGCGGCACCGTATCAAAAAAGAGCCGGAGGGCTGCCGAGGCGAGCCAGTCGGAAGTCCACCCGGCATCGATCCTGACACCATTGAGGGATTTCGTCGTAGATCGTCTTGAAATGAATGCCGAATTCTGCTGCCGACACGTCTTCGAGCCAGTTGAGATTAGGATAGCACAATGGGTAATGCGTTGACCTGCACATCGTGCGGATTAGACAAAACCGAGGCGGTCGTTCACGGGGGCTCATACATTCTTCGATGCGCCGCCTGCGGCGAAGCGATTGTCGCGACGTCGTTCATGGCGATGCTCGACTCGGAACACGAATGGGCCGCCTTTATCGATTCGGGCCCCGGAAAAGTCCCTCGGCCAGAGGCGCTTGTCGCGCGTGGACCACTTCATCAGATATCAACGGCAATCAACATCGCGGCATGTGATGGAAATTCGATACGTCTGATCCCTGAAACAGAGGATTGAAGCGCTGCCGCTGCAATCAACGAAGAGAGACCGTCAGAATCCTCCAACCCCTGGCATCATCAAAACATGCTGGATATTCCTTTGCGCAGCAGCCGTGCCTCATCGTCATACAGTCTATTCTATCGGGGCTTCGCCTCATTTGATCCGCGACCAACCAGATTCAGGCAATCAAGAAAGATTTTCGGGAACCTTTTGATGGAAACCGCATCCAATGGGTGTTTCAGGGGCCAAACGCGTCTGGAATTTTCTCTCGAGGATAGGAGACCAATATGTTCAAGGGACTTCTCACGGCAACGGCGATGGCGGTATCACTTGCGACTGCATCATACGCCGCCGACAAGCCGACCGATCCGCAGATCGCACATATCGCCTACACCGCCGGCGAGATCGACGTCGCCGCAGCCAAGCAGGCTCTGAAGATCAGCAAGAATGCAGAGGTTCGGGACTTCGCCAAAACCATGGAGCGCGACCACACTGCCGTGAACCAGCAGGCGCTTGCCCTCCTCAAGAAGCTCAAGGTCAAGCCCGAAGACAACGATACCAGCAAATCGCTGTCATCTGCCGCCAAGACGGAACTGGCAAAGCTTGCCAAGCTTCATGGCGCAGCCTTCGACAAGGCTTATGTCGACAACGAAGTGGCGTATCATAAGCAGGTCAATGGCGCGCTTGAGATGCTGCTGATCCCATCGGCTCAAAATGCCGAATTGAAATCGCTGCTGCAGACGGGCTTGAAGCTCTTCCAGGAACACCAGATGCATGCCGAACATCTTGCATCCATGGTCAAGTAGGCTCGCCATGCACTCCTTACCCCGCGCTCTTGCGGCACTGGCACTCGTCGGGTTCGCGATCAGCGAACCCGAAAGCGCAGCGGCGGCCAATCGCGAAATCATCATCGCCAAGATGCAATTCGGCATCGTGCCGGCCTTGCATGTCGGCGACGTGATCACCTGGCGCAATGATGATATATTTCGCCATACCGCGACTGCACGCGACAAGAGTTTCGACATCGATCTTCCGCCGAAGTCGCAACGAAGCCTGACTGTCAAACAGGCGGGAAAAGTGGATTTCTATTGCCGCTTTCATCCGATGATGACAGGCACGCTCGATGTCCAGCCATAGGCTGGGCAGCAGATACGCTACTTTATGTTGGAGCGATCATGGTTGGCATTCCCCGCACGGCGCCGCAGCGCATACCGGACATGGCAGCACTGTCCGATGCCGATCTCGTCGTTCATGCAAGGACAGGCGACGAGATGGCCATACGCATCCTGGTGCAGCGGCATAATCGTCGCCTGTTTCGCTCGGCGCGCGCCATCATCCGCAACGATGCGGAAGCGGAGGACGTGGTCCAGGCCACTTATGTGCATGCCTTCACCCACCTCGACGCGTTTCGCGACGAGGCGCAACTTTCAACCTGGCTCACACGGATCGCGCTCAACGAAGCGCTCGGTCGTGTTCGACGCCGTCGACCCAGTATCGGACTTGAGGAGGTTGACATGACGGCAGGATCAGGAGGCGGCGAGCTGCTGCAATTTCCCGGCTCACTCTCGGTCGCCGACCCTGAGGCCGAGTTTTCCCGCAGTGAAACGCGCCGTCTGCTCGAACGCACGATCGACGCGCTTCCCGATGAATTCCGCGCAATCTTCATGCTGCGCGACGTCGAGGGCATGACCACCGAGGAGGCCGCCTCACATCTCGGCATCAAGCCGGGAACCGCAAAGACGCGTTTGCATCGGGCGCGCAAACTGATGCGGGTTGCCATCGAGAAACAGTTGGCGGGGACATTCTCCTTATTGTTCCCGTTCGACGGCGCGCGATGTGCCGCCATGGCAGACCGCGTCATTGCGCAATTGCCAAACATTCAGTCGAGCATGGTCTAACCGACAAGGCATCGCATCTGACGTAAAAGCATATCTTGCACTATTGATCGGTTAAGCTGGAATCGGAAAGGCAGGCAACCCACATGGGCGGCCACGTAGAGAACTTCGGTCGATCGACATCTCGAAGCCTGAAGGAATGCAGGGCTACTTAGGAAGTAGGCCCGGTCTACGCCAACCGGGCCTTAAGAAGATGGCTATCGGCAGACACGCTCTTCCGTAACGACCCTACGGCCGTGGTGCCACCCCTTCACGACCTTGGTAAAACAGTGACGGCGATGATCATTCCAATCGCCGCGATCATGATGGTGATGGCGGTGATAATAGGGACCATCGTCGTTCACAAGGACAATGGAAGCGGCTTGGGATGGAAGAACTGTCGCCGCGAGAGAGGCGATTGTAAGTGCAGAAGCAATAAAAAATTTGTTCATCGGGGGCTCCGAACATTTTGCTATTTTGCAACGTCTTTGAGGACGTTGGATCAAGGCTAGCATCGGCCCGATGAACGGGAGATTACCGCAGTGTTCACGCGAACTTCATCTGGAGATGGTTCTCGGACACCGCTGGCTAGCGGCGGATGGGAAAGCGAGCCATGTTCAACCTGGCGGCGAAGCAGCACTACGCTGCCAATGGCAAATGGATACCGAGTTGGAGCGATTGGGCCAGCGCTGGGATGAGAAGGGCCGAGCCCTTGCCGGTTCGACTTTCAAATTACCACCGAAAAAACAGACCGCCGGCAGAACGCTTCAATCTCACGCTCAAACCGATCGAAGGCCTCATAGACCCAAGGCTCGTAAGGATCCACGACGCCATCAACGCGGCGCAGGCTACGCGATCTGAGTATCCTGAAAAGCCGCAAATCTATAAATCGCATCGCCTTCAACCAAAACGGAGCTTGCGGCCTATAACATCATGGACCCGCTGGCTGTCCATCTATAAGAAACTCGAAAACTAAAGGACTTGGCAGGTGTTGCAAAATTGATGGCCGACGCCTGCAGTACTTCGCCGCACCAAATAGTTAAATAAGACAGTCTGTCTCTTCATCACGGTTGAGATCGGCGCAAGGTACCAATGCGATCGACCACCGCTATGCTCAGATGCGCTTGCGCTGGGCGATGCCCCGGATCAAATGCGACACCGACGACAATAGTCGGTCCGACCTTGTCGTAGTTGGCGCGCCTGTTTCCGTAGCACGGCTCAGGCTGCATGGACCTGTCATACCTATTTCGGCTCTACCCTCCGCGATCGGGATAAATGGCGATTGTTGCTCCCACGGCGGAAACATCCCAACTGTCTCCATCAATGGGCGCGGTGCTCGGAACCCTGCCCCCTAGATCAGGCGGGTTTCGAGCTTGGATCCTGTTCGGCAGCCGAGCACCTCCCTATGAATTTGTATTAAATATTGAGAAAACAATGCAATATTAGCAAATCTTAATTATACTTAATCGCATATTAATAAGTAAATTATAAGATTTGCCGCATATTATCTTTGGACATACAGAATCAATACAGAGGTGATCGAATGACTATTTTTGATCGCGGCGCAAATGCTATTGCAGTACTTACCGCATTATCAAAATCTCAGGCCATGATCGAATTCGATCTTTCCGGCAAGATTCTCACCGCCAACGAACATTTTTGCCGAGCGCTCGGCTATGAACTCACCGAGATCGTCGGGAAGCATCACAGTATGTTTGTCGAGCCAGCTTACGCACAGTCTTCGGAATATAAGGCATTCTGGTCGAAACTTGCGGCCGGCAATTTCGACCAGCAACAGTACAAGCGCATCGGCAAGAGCGGAAGGGAGGTCTGGATCGAAGCCTCTTATAATCCGGTCTTCCGCCGAGGAAAGCCAATCAAGGTCGTCAAGATTGCCACCGATATCACGGCGAGCAAACTGAAGACAGCCGAGGATGCGGGCAAGATCGAGGCTCTCTCACGAGCGCAAGCCGTGATAGAATTTACGCCCACTGGCGAAATCCTGACTGCCAATGAAAATTTCCTGTCAGCGCTCGGCTATTCGCTTGCGCAAATCCAGGGCAAGCATCATTCGATGTTCTGCGAGCCGTCCTATACGGCATCGAGCGCATATCAAGACTTCTGGAAGAAGCTCGCTGCTGGCGATCTGGTTGCGGACGAATTCATGCGGCTTGGGAAGGGTGGTCGAAAGGTCTATATTCAGGCGTCGTACAACCCGATCTTCGATCTTAGCGGCAAGGTTTTCAAAGTCGTCAAGTTTGCGACCGACGTGACCAGCCGCGTGGAAAATGTCAATCAACTTGCCGGATGTTTGACAAGTCTCGCCGAGGGCGATTTATCACAAAAGATCGAGAAAGCATTCATTCCTTCACTAGAGCGACTGCGGACAGACTTTAACAGTGCGTCCGAAAAGCTGAAGCACGCCATGGCAACCGTCGCTGAAAACGCCCATGCGATTGCCTCAGGTTCGAATGAAGTACGGATTGCAGCTGACGATCTTGCCAAGCGTACGGAGCAACAGGCAGCCTCTATCGAGGAAACCGCTGCCGCGCTTGAGGAAATCACCACGACGGTAAAGAATTCGAGCCAAAGGGCAGAAGACGCAGGAAGACTTGTTAGCCGGGCGCGCAACCATGCGGAACATTCGGGCGATGTCGTGCGAAATGCCATTGGCGCCATGGATCAAATTGAGGCTTCTTCCCGCGAAATCTCCAGCATCATCGGAGTGATTGATGAAATCGCGTTCCAAACGAATCTTCTGGCGCTAAATGCCGGCGTTGAGGCGGCCAGAGCCGGAGACGCCGGCAAAGGTTTTGCCGTTGTGGCGCAAGAGGTGCGCGAACTTGCGCAACGATCCGCAAAGGCGGCAAAAGAGATCAAGACGTTGATTACCGCGTCCGGCGCTCAAGTCGCCAATGGTGTTGCCCTGGTGACCAATGCGGGCGGAGCTCTGCAGGAGATTGCCAGTCAGGTGCAGGAAATCGACACCAATGTCGTGGCGATCGTGGAAGCGGCAAGGGAGCAGTCGACGGCGCTGGGCGAAATTAGCCAGGCAGTCGATACCGTCGATCAGGGCACGCAGAAAAATGCGGCCATGGTCGAGGAGCAGACAGCCGCCAGCCATAGCCTTGCACGCGAAGCTGCCGCATTGTTCCAACTGCTCGGCCAATTTAAATATGGCGAGGCGACGCGAACGGCGGAACCGGCCAAGCAACTTACTCGTCCGTCCAATCCTGCCTTTGAAGGTAGCGGGCGGCGTGTTCGACCGCAATTTCAAGCGCAAGGCTCCGCCGCGCTGGCTGTGAGCAATGACAGTTGGGAAGAGCTTTGAATGACATTAACTTCTTGATATCAAGATCAAAAGCGCTCTGCCTCGAGAATGAGCACAGTCTCGGCTCCAGATAGTCGCTGGCGACATAGCCCCGTGTTCTGCCGGATTGCCGCGCCTGGGCAGAGAACTGGAGGGAGACAGGTTTCCCGCACATCCGAGCGCAGGCACCTCACTTGGGTTGCGATAGCACGAGGAAGCTTGGATCAGAGTTCCATCACCATCTCATGCCACCTCATTCCACCATGCTCCGAATCCGAAACCCTGACGTATCGGTATCCCATCCTCTCGTAGAGGGGGACGTGCCGGTCCTTGCACATGAGGTGGATCGTCTTCTTGCCAAGGGCACCCATCCGCCGGATGAATTCCTTCATAAGCGTCCCCGAATACCCCTTGCCTTGTTCGGCAACATCCACGACCACTGACATGATGACCACGTTCGGCGCGGCGGAATCATGGCCGACAAGGTCCTTGAACTCCTCGTCCGACATTTGAACGTCAAAAGCGCCCCGCTGTTAATGAAGCCGACGATGCGATCCTCGGCTTCGAGAAGCAAGAACCCCTCCGGATATTCTACGATACGCTTCCTGATCTTCTCGAACGTGGCGGCCTCGTCCCCTTCATAGGCGGAAGTTTCGATTTCGTAGCATCGATCTGCATCTACTTCCGTGGGAATGCGGAAATTGTGGAGGATGGCCACTTGGCGTTCCTTGCGAAAAGAGTGTCGTCGAGCATGCGCGCGCTCGATCGGATTAGTTCCGACGGAGCGTGCGACATAACAGTTTGCTGGAGAGCTGTCGCTCTAGCCGTATCGCACGCACCGATAACACATTTGCCTTTAAATCAACCACGCTAATTCGCCTCTTCGTTCATGAAAGCCGTGGTGCTTTGTTTGCCCTTTGGTGCCTGTTGATATCGGCAAATCGGTCTGTCGAAAGTACAGCGTCAGCCCAAGACACCTCGCACGTTCCTGAATTTCTCGATGGCAAACCGCCTCGATATTGCGGCTATCCTGGTTCAGATAGATGCCATCGACTTGAAGATACTCTTGGCCAGATCGAAGCCGGTCGTGGAGATTGCCGTGCGGATGCTCCTTGTTTCTCTATCCGACCGTAAAACGGATACCATAGGAGCGGTTCTCTCAGGCAGAGGCGTCCACATCATCACTCCATTGGCACCTGGCGCTACAAACGTATCTGCGACGCTTTATTGGGCTTGCGGTATAGCATTGACGCTTGCGCTATTGCATTTGGTTGTAGCACTAAGACAATCTCCAATAGGCTGCATCAATAAGACGAACGGCGGATAGGATCCGCTTGCCGTCCACTCCTTGGATCAGCATTCCATAACAGATGGTTCCGCCTTTCGCTGGTTGCGGATTTCAATGCAACCAGTAGGGGAGTATTCTGTGACTTACGATCTCGCTCGTGGTAAACGTATTCGCGAGGCAATGTCTCGCAGCAATATCCGGAAAATTCACGCGGTTGCCGCTGAGCTCAATGTATCCGTCGCCGCCGTCTCACGCTGGCAAAATGGCGGCCACACCTCGCTGGAAAGCGCCTGCGCCCTAGCCAACCTGCTAGATGTTTCCCTCGACTGGCTACTTCTTGGGCGCGGCACCATTGACCGGCATGAGGACACATCAATCTCGACAACGGAACTGGAATGGGTACGGGCATTCCGCAGTCGATCCACGACTATCCAGTCTTGCCTCATGCGGATCTTGGAGGCCATTCCTCCGGAACTTGAATTGCGCTGAGCGCAAAATGTGTTCTCAATTTTTACTCTGAGCTCAACAGCTTCAGGTTGATTAGAAGTAAATTATATTAGATATTTCTAATCAGGGTTTCAAACAGAGCACCGAATGATCGGGCGGCAAGCTCCTTGAGCTTCAGCCGCGGGAGAGACCCTGTGCTTCACTCTCAACGCAAAAGGATTGTTGACCATGTCTACATTGCTGACCATCAACGTGAAGAATTACCAGCCGCAGACACAGAGCTTCTACTTTTTCCAGCAGCCGGCCATCTATACCGGCGGCGGACAGGTTTATTCAAACAGCCTCTTTTCGCAATCTCTCGGCAACTATGATGCAACCGGCGCAATCCTGACCTTCCAGGTCAATCTGCAATATTATGCCGGCATCCAGCAGGCGAACACGCCGCCGCAGATCGGATCGTCCTCGGGCTTTGCCTCCGCCAGTCGTGCCATCGACCTTGCCCCGAGTGCGGGCGGCGGGTCTCCGAACGATTGGACGACCGCAACGGTATCGCCGCTGGGTCTTTCCGCACCGGTCAACGGCCAGGGCGTCCAGCCAGGCGCCTTCCGTATCACGACGCCGAGCTTCACCTCGCCTCCCTACTACAATGTCGGCTCGGCGATCGCCGTCAATGGCGGCATCGTGCTGTCCAACTTCGTGCAGGCAAACCCGATGAACAACATCGATTGCCAGCCGATCCTCAAATACTTCGTTCAGACTGGTACCTACACTCCGGGCAACGTCATGAACTTCTCGCAGTCGAGTGTGAATGCCGCGCTCTCCGACTTCACAGGCGGCTACACCATCTGCAACGTCAGCTTGCAGGCTAACGGCAACTGGAGCACGCAGCTGCAATAGGCCGACTGCGGACACGCGGGTGAAAAACGCACCTCCTCACCCTCACCCGCGTGTGCCCGGCACGCGCCACCTGATGTCCGCCGCCGGCAAAGGCGGTGGACAGCCTCACCCCGACGGGCCTGAATCTTGAACGGGATTGTCAGAACACCATGAACAGTTTGTCCTATCAAATCATCGTTCAGAATCTCTCGCAGACTGCGCAGTATTTCTATGTCTTCCAGAAAAGGGCGACCTTCGGACCATCTACCAGCACCATCTACTGCTGCAGTCTCGGCTGCCAAAATGTCGGCAACTACGTCAGCTCTGGCGCACAGATAGTCTTCGGCCTGGACAAACAGATCTACGCGGGCGCTATCAGCACCGCGGCGCCGCCACCGCCGCCATCGCTGTCTACCGCGTCGGTCTCGTCCGGAACTTCGCGGCTCTTGGTCAGCAACGCGACGACGAAACAAGCAATCTCGCTCACGACCGGCACCGGCAGCAATCCGCCGACAAATTTTACGGAATTGACACTCAGTCCGCTGGGGCTGTCAGCGCCTATCTATCAATCGGGGATCCCGGTTGGAGCATTTGCGATCAACGTGCCGCCCTATACGCCGGCACCGCTTCCCGCGCTCTTCAGCGGCGTCGCTGCGGTGAACACTAACCAGGCCGTTATCCTCTCAAGCTTCGTGGCGCCCGTACCCAACGCCACGATGAGTTGCTCGCCGACACAGATCTTTTTCGTAAAGACGGGCTATCAGCCGGTCGGGAGCCTCCTGACCTATGACGAAAGCAACTCGGCGCGCTGCGATTTCACGACCGGCTTTGCCACGATTATCGCCACCTACAATTCAAACGGAACGTTTTCAACCACAGGAGGATCATAGACCCAGAAGATCCAATCTAACCTTGAAGCTTGAACAACCCATCAAACTCTCAAACCACAAAGGAACATAGATATGTCGACCCATTCCCAATCGAAGCCCACCAGGCGGGACCGCAAGCTGATTATCGGGCTGGCACTGAGTGCCATCTCCATGCTGGCAACGACTGTGCCGGCCTCGGCACAACTGGCCTTTTCATCCGATTGCCGAAACCACCAGCCTATTGCAGTCGTACCACCGCAGAACGCGATCCTGTTCACCAAACAGCCCGTACCACATCCCACCGGGACAGCTTCGGTTTTTGCGATCAATAACCTGGACACATATGTTATTCCGGCAGGATCCAACTCATGCATCGTTGCCGCGCCACATGCGAACGACGACTATTGCTTCATCGCTCGCAACGATGCCACCATCAACACCGTCGGTTTCGCAGCAATTCAGAACCCGGGCGGCTTGACTGCCTGTCAGTAGCTGCGGCCTTTTCGCAGCCAGGATTCCCTCTCCTCATTAGACGCCTGTCCAAGTGAGGAGAGGTAGAATGATCCCGTCTCCCAAAAGCTACGTAGAGGTACCCGAACTTTCGACTCCTAGTCCATTGCGCCCACGAAAGCGGTATATTTTATTTTTTGCTCTTGAAGGGATCAGAACCGTCGACCCCTACGCCCTCCTCCCCGATAACAACAGCCGCGCCGGCGACTACGGTATATGGTCTCCAATTTCGGGATGATCGGCTCGCACCATGCAGGCAAGCCGGTTGTCCAGAAGATGCTGTATTGCGAGATTGTCGGAGGATCGACGATGCGGTCAAGCACCATGGCCGTCGTTCCGGAAATGACGCCGGTCTCAGTGAGATCGTTGCCAAATAGCGTCATCCGGAGCTTGATGCCGGGCGCAATTCACCTGTGCCAATGATGCAACGGCAGCAACGCATAGAATCGACAAAACTCCTGGGTCGATTGGCATCCCAGAAGCTGCTTTTTGATGGTGCAGGCGTCGCAGGTCTGACTCATCGACAACTGACTGCAGGCAATGGGATTGAACCGCCCGCTTCCCTTCAGAATTAACGAAAATATTGCCGTCGAAGGCCGTTGAATTCCGTTGGTCTTGCCAGGATCATTTTATCCCTGTCGATGAGTGTTTCATCTACCCAGCCGGGATGGCACATCAAAACTGTATTTTTCGACAATTTGCCTTGAAGCCGGTCGATCATCTTAAAAAAATCGCCGGGGCGCTTCCAATTATAAAACCCGACCAAAGGACCACGCACGGGAAACCCCGCGGCAGTCATCTGGCGATCAAAACCGGCTGCAATCAACCCAACGAAAGCAATTTTCGCCTTCATCCCAATGTCTGGCGCGAATCGCATCAAAGGGGCTCCACGCAACCACGGCAGACGGCCATCATGCACGAGCCGATCGGTGCGCGCCTCCAGCCATCGCCGCACGGCCGGTAAAAAATGTACATGCTGGTGTCCATCAATGAAATCCGGCAGCCTTCCGATACCCGCAACGAAGCGGTCGAGTTGAGCATCGAGCTCGGCGTCGATCGTCTCCTGATTGAGCTGCTGAAAGAAGGCTGCGGATAGCAGCCGTGGGAGTGATGGTAAATTCTTATCAGCGTCCCACCGGGAGAGTGGCGCAAAATCAGTCAGCGTCAGATGCAAACCAATGTCGGCCCCAGACTCTGGATTGAGCTGGCGAAGCAATCGCGATTGCTCCAGCCACTCCGGAAAAAGCGTCATGCATCCGGTACCCGTCAACGTGCCGGAATCAATCAACTCTCTGATGGCACCACTGACACCGGGGGACAGGCCGTAGTCATCGGCGACGACATTGACTCGCGACGCCATCAAGCTGCGTCATCCGATCGATGGAGCCGCCGCACGATGTAGAGGGGCCGATCCTTCACCTCGCCGATGGTAACCCAGATATACTCACCAAGCAGGCCGAGAAGAGCGAGATTGAAGCCGCCAAGCACGGAAATGGACGCCATCAGGCTAGGATAGCCAGGCACATTGGTGCCAAATAGCAAAGCCTCAATAATGATCTCGCCTCCGTACAGCATGCCGAGGATGCCGATAACAACACCGACGACCGACATTGAACGCAGTGGCAGTGCCGAGAAGGATGTAATCCCCTCAAGCGAAAGGGAGGCAAGAGCTCGCTTCGACCATTTGGTCCTGCCTGCCGCGCGTGGAGCCGGAATATAGGAAATGCCCTTTTGCCTGAAACCCATCCAAGCATAGAGCCCTTTGTTGAAACGTCTCTTGTCGCGAATGCGCAGCAGAGCTTCTGCCACCTGACGCCGCATGATGCGAAAATCACCTGCATTCTCGGGCATGTCGAAGCGCTGACCGGCATTGATCAGACTGTAGAAAAGCTTGCTCGCGAGCGCCTTCGTCCAAGATTCCGTCTTTCGATCAATTCGCACGGAGTACACGACATCAAGATCGTCATCGGCAATCAACGTTGAAATCAGCTCCATGCAGACGTCGTACGGATGCTGTAAATCGGCGTCCACCATCAAAATAAGATCGCCGCTGCTTTCTTCGATGCCGGAGAAAAGTGCTATTTCTTTTCCGAAATTTCGACTGAGTTCAACAATACGCCAATTGCCTTCAAGAACCGCTCGATATCGGCCGATGCTATCATCGGTGCTGCCATCATCAACGAGAACGACCTCTAAATCGAGCCCAAAGCGGCTTTTGACATCGCGTGCAAGTGCTTTTGAGAATCGTGCAAAGGCTTCCGCCGACGCTTGCTCGTTCAGAAATGGTGAGACAATAGATAGTACTGGCATTTGGCACTCATATCGACGAATAAATTTATCCAATTTTCGATTGAACCGTGGCCTATCTTGGTGAATTCAAACTGAGTTTCGCGGCAAATAATTCCTGTATGCAACCTAAAATCTTACCAACTCGGCGGGAAGACGGATGTCACAATGATCGAAGACAGCGAGTTGCTCGACTTCGCTATGGCGCAATGTCACGGATGTGAATTTAGGGAACGATTTTTTGCAAACGGCTGTTAACACCATTTTCCGACGCCCCACAAATATCCTGTGGCTTCTTATTGCCTTTCAACTCGTCGTTCTAACGATCATCCCAACAGCATTTAGTTCCGCGCCGCCGCTGGACGTCGTTGAGGGTTGGACCTGGGCACCCCATTGGCTAATCGGCACATATAAGCATCCACCCGGGCCTGCATGGTCGATCGAGATCATGCATTATCTGATACCAGGCTATTTGTTTGGCCCCTATCTGTTGTCACAGATCGCCGTCGCTTTGACCTATCTGTTTGTCTATCTTGCGGGTTGCGTCTTCACGGATAAATGGCGCGCATTGGCAGGTACCCTACTGCTCGCCGGATCGTTATACTTCAATTATTTCACGACCCAGTTTAATCATAATGTTCTGCAGCTACCATTTTGGTCCGCAATCATTTTAGTTTTTGCCCATATATTGAGGAAGCCGGCAAGAACATCGCTCTGGATTATCCTCGGAATACTCGTCGGCGCGGGAATGTACGCCAAATACTCCGTCTGCGTAATTGCAATCACGGCAGCGATTGCCGGTGTCGTTTTTTCCAACGTCAGAGCGCAGCTGAAGACACCGAGACCCTATCTTGCGATCACGATCGCCGGGCTGATCTTCTTGCCTCACGTTGTGTGGTTGTTTCAGACCGATTTCCTGACCTTCAAATACGTGTCGGACCGCACCGCCGGCCGCAGATTTGCTGAAGAGCCCTTCATATTCTTGCTCATGCAAATCCTAAATCACATACCTATGCTGCTGTTGTTGAGTTGTGTCGGTTTTTCGGCCCTTAGTGTAAAGGGCGACAGAGAGAGCTCGTCGTCAACGAAGTCGTTCTTCCGCTTATTCACCTTCACACCTTTAGCAATGCTGATCATTGGCGCACTCCTAACTGGAAAAGGCCTCGTCACCATGTGGGGGATGCCGATGTTCACCACTGTCGGGCTTTGGGTCGTTGCCGAAATTGATAGCGTTTGGAATACGACCATGATCAAACGCCTAACGATCGGTGCTGTGACGTTTGTTTCCCTCGTAGGCACCGTGTTTATCGGCGAAGCCGTCTGGTCGAAATCGCATAAACCGCAGAGAACATCCTGGCCGATGCAGGAGCTTGCGGAAAAAGCAAATTCTATCTGGAAAGCCGAAGTCGATACTCCCCTGCAAATCACTGGAGGAAGTATGTGGCTTGCAGGTCTCGTATCACTCGGCCTGCCACAGAGACCCAATGTGGCCGTTGATCGCGATCTCAGGCTCTCCCCCTGGGTTACGGCAAGCGACGTAGCGACCAAGGGCATGCTGTATATGTCTGACACCAAGGACGATCAACTGCCGCCCTATTGCACTGCTCATGGGCCAAGCCACCCGATCCGGCTTTCAAACAGCCACATTCCACTTATTTTTGCAACGGTCTGCTATTCCGCTTCGACCCTCCGGACCGACTTCCAATATACCGACCCGCGACAGTGACATCGAGGCGGTGACCGACGGGATCAATAAAAAAGCGCTTTTTCAGAATGATGTTAGGAACAAATGCCACCCACGAGGGGCGCCTCTTCCCATCGAACCTAATTGTCGACAACGGGCGCGCGATCACTATTTCGTAAGATTGGCAACGACGGTCTGCGGCTGCAGGATATCCACCCAACGACCGGTATCGTCAGTCGCCTGCCGCTTCAGAAAGTGATACGGCGTCTGTGTCCAGTTCTTCACCTGATCGCTCAGATTGTCGAGGATGAAATCCCCGCGGTCGGTGCGCACCGTGACGACGGCATGACCTTCGCCATCCGGAAGGCGCACCACCGTAATCAGAAGATCGGCAAGTGATATGCCTTTTTCCATCAGTTCCCTGCGCTTCTCCAGTGCATAATGCTCGCAATTGCCCATGCCGTCGTCAGGGTAATTCCAGTATTGCACGACACCATAATGATCGAGGTCGCTGATTGGTTTGACCCATTTGTTGACGGAGTCATTGACTGCGACAATCTTGTCCCAGGTTTCTTGTGTAAGCTTGATTGGGCGCAGATCGGTGGGATGGATCTCACATTCCATCGGGCGCCGCTTGCAGAAATCGTAATGGCCGATCGGCTGCGATGTGATTGAACCCGTTGGCATGAACGCATTTGAAGCCGCGGAGGCGCCTGTGTCACAGGCTAACAATGCTGCTGCAAAAGCCAGAGCTGAGACCATGGTCTTGCCTGCGCGGAACAAGCTGGCTGGCCGGACGACGCAAAACATACAAACGCCTTTGCCTTAGGGAGCAGTGTTAATAAATGGTTAAATTCCACAGTCGGCGAAGTCAATTTGGGTCGCGCCACCGGCGTCGCAAATCTTAATTATTGGTTAATGCGCGAGTGCCGCCAGCGATCGGCAAAGGTTGGATCCCGGTATCAGGACTCGGCTGGGTATTGCGAAATTGAAATCCTACGCACCGCGTCGCCGGCGTTCCATCGGCGAACGAAGGAGGCGCTCCCACCGAACGCTTAATTCAAAATGAGGCGGGGCTCTGAATGGAGTATTTCCGTCCTAAACGGAACTGCGGAAGTGCTCTATCTCTTTGTTTTCACGCAATTCCGGACGCGAAGCCGCTCTGCACTTTTGCCGAAATTGTTCTAAACGGCAACTTCATGGCCGAGATCGAGAAGCTGGCCGGCGGGGATACGGAAAAAATCGTTCATGTGGGCGCTATTACGCATCATGACCGCAAAAGTCGCGTGCTGCCAATAAGGCAGACCACGCCCATCCTCGCGTCGTACGATCTTCTGCGTGCCGATGAAGTAGTTGATATTATCGAGATCGACGGGACATTTCAGCGACTCGATCTGTCGAACAAGGGCGGGAATGTCGGGACGCTCCATGAAGCCGTAGCGCGTGACAGCCCGCCAGAAGCCCGGTGCCTCCTCGGAAAAAACCACCCGGTCGGCCTCAGCCACCCACGGTACCGATTCCGTCCGCAACGTGATAGTCAGCACCTTCTTGTGCAATGAATTGGAATGATTGACATACCATTGGATGAGCAGAGGCGTATTGGCGGTCGAACGCGTCAGAAAGACGGCCGTACCCGGTACACGGGCTATCTGCCGCTGGGGCAGGCTTGCGATGAAGTCGCCGACCGATATCGGGTTTTCCTCCATGCTTGCCGTCATCGCCAGCACACCACGGTGCCAGATATACATGATGGCATAGACGAGAGCGGCAAGGATAAGCGGCACATAGCCGCCATCGAGGAGCTTTGTCAGGTTCGACACGAAGAATGCAGTATCTACGAGGAAAAACAAACCGGCCACCACACCGCTTGCAAGCAGGCTCCATCGCCATATCTCCCGCATTGCCATGAAGAGCAGCGTCGTCGTCATCAGCATCGTGGCCGAGACCGCAATGCCGTAGGCGGCCGCCAGATTGTCCGATTTCTTGAAACCCAAGGCGAGGCCGATCGTCACGATCATCAATAGCCAGTTGACGGCTCCGACATAGATCTGGCCATAACCGCCGGCAGATGTCTGCACCACTTTCAGCCTCGGCATCCAACCAAGTGCGATGGCCTGCCGTGTCATGGAGAATGCGCCGGTAATGATGGATTGGCTGGCAATGATCGTCGCCGCCGTCGACAAAAGGATCAGCGGCAGGGTGAGACCGGGCGGACAAAGACGATAAAAGATATTGCCGTCGGTCGGCGCTCCGGCAAGGACGATCGCGGACTGCCCCGCATAATTCAGAACGAGGCTCGGAAAGACCATGAGCGACCAGGAAAGCTTGATCGGCCCGGGTCCGAAGTGCCCCATATCCGCATAGAGCGCCTCCGCGCCGGTAACGCAGAGAAAGACGCCACCGAGCACGAGAAAGCCAATGCTGCCGTGGTGAAGAAGAAAGGACAGACCGTAAAGCGGATTGAGCGCCCAAAGGACCGCCGGATGCTGAACCACGCCCCATATGCCCATCAGCGCCATGGAAAGGAACCAGATGCTCATGATCGGACCGAAGGCGTGTCCGATCCGCGCCGTGCCGAAAGGCTGGATGAGAAATAGGCCGAGCAGAATTGCGACTGTCAGTGGCAGCACATAGGCCTGCAACGATGGAGCAACGATATTGAGACCCTCAAGCGCAGAAAGCACCGAGATCGCCGGCGTTATGGCCCCATCGCCATAGATCAGTGCGGCGCCGAAAAGGCCGAAGGCGACAACAAGCGGCCTGACCTGTCGCTTGATGCCAAGCAGGGCCATGAGGGCCAGGATGCCGCCTTCGCCATCATTGTCGATGCGCATGGCAAATCCGGCATATTTGACCGAAGTGATGATGACGAGCGTCCATACGATCAGCGAAAGCACGCCCAATATGGTTGCCGGATCGCCCGTGCCGGTCATGTCGAGCACGGTTTTGAACGTATATAGCGGACTGGTGCCGATATCGCCGAACACGATGCCGAGGGCACCGATACTCGCCAGGAACCAAGAGGATGAATGCGTGGTCGAACGCTGGATTGCCGACATCAACTGCTCCCGAATCTCAAGGTCGAGGGCCCCAGCGGCACATTAAACACTTTCACATGAAGGCAAGATGATTGCCGAGATCGCAAGGGAGACGGCCGCAAAGACAGGTCCGGTCCCGTCGACATCAAGACCGAGTGCGGGGATTCATGAACCGGCGATCCGGGGCAATTCCCGGAAAATGCATAACGATCCTCTGCCTTAAATTTAGTAAAAACAAAAAGATAGATCGCTCTTACGATTCGCGGAAAAGCAGAGCGGTTCCAGGCTATGCGGGAAGGACCGTGCAGCGTTCGGGCGGAAGCGAAAATGAGAGAGAAGCCCCTCTTTCCTCCTTACGTGGCCAGTCGAGACGAACAACGTCGCAGCCGATGCGAACCTGAACGCGCCAGCACCTCCCTTGGAATGCGCTGTCGACGACTTCTCCGGTCAGATCGTTATTGCCGGTAGCTGGCCGCCCGTCTTCCGGACGAACGACGAGAACGGCAGGTCCTTTCATATAAGGCGAAGCGTGATGCATGACGCCGCCATTGTCGGAGACCTTGAAACTGTCGTCGCAAGCCATTCCCTTGAGTAGGGAGAAGCCTCCAAGGAATTTGGCGACGAAAGCATTTGCAGGCGCCTCGTAGATCGCCTGGGGTGCGGCAAATTGCACGATGGAGCCGCTGTCCATGACCGCAAGGCGATCCGAAACCGCCATTGCCTCAACCTGGTCATGCGTGACATAGACGGCACTCATTCCCTCCGCGCGGATAAGCTGCATCATGTCCGCCCGCAGGTCGTCGCGAAGCGCCGCGTCAAGATTGCTCAAAGGCTCGTCGAGCAGGAGGAGTTTCGGCCGCATGGCGAGACATCTAGCAATGGCGACGCGCTGCTGCTGGCCGCCGGAAAGCTCGCTGGGCCTACGGTTTGCCAGCTGCTCGAGATGCGTAATGGAAAGCGCATGGTCGATGCGGCGCTCGACCTCGGCACGATCGTAACCTTTCACCTCAAGGCCGAAGCTTAGATTCTCTCGGACGGACATGTGAGGCCAGAGCGCATAATCCTGAAAGACCAGGCCGACATTGCGCTGCTCGGCCGGCACCCGAACGCGGCGTGACCAGACGACGTCCCCTTGGATATGAATGTCACCCTCGTCCGGCTCCACAAGGCCGGCAATGGATCGCAGCAACGTCGATTTGCCCGATCCACTGGCGCCGACGAGGGCAATAACCTCGCCCGCCTCGACAACAAAGCTCAGGTCCTTGAGAACTGCCTTGCCGCCAAGCGACTTGGTGATGCCCGAACATATAAGAGCAGCCTTCGTCATGACGTCATCTCCTTCTGACCCGCGCTCGACCGGGTAATGCGAGTACCAGTCCCCAAATGAGAGCAACTGCCAGCAAGGCGACAAGCGCCATGGCGCAGGCAACGGCATCCCTGTCCTGGGTGAAATCATCGACGATCAGCGCAGGCAGCGCCGGTCCGGCCTGCGGCATCAGGAGCTGTGACATGGGCAGCTCAAACACGGTGCGCACCATCGTCACGCCAAACGCGGCCGCAATCGCGCGCCCTGCCAGTGGCGCAACTATCCGGCGCAGGTATTGAAAGGGGCTTGCGCCCGCCAACCGCGACGCCTCGCCAATCGACGGGCCGAGCCGATCCAATGCCGACCACATGAAGATCAGGCAGTAGGGCAATGCCGCCGCGCTATAGCCAAGAACGAGCAAGGTTCTCGTGCCATAAAGATTGAGTTCCGTGAAACCGGGCACGCGATCATAAAGGAGAATATAGCCGAAGGCGGGAATGATCCCCGGCACGGCAACCGTAACCATTGCCAGGGCGACGGCGATCGTGCGTACCCTGCTTGACGCAAGCGAAACCCGGAAGGCGAACAGCACCGCGAAGGCGACCGTTACGAAAGCTGCCGCAAAACCATAAAGAAAACTCGAAACCAGTGCCTGTCCTGCGACATTCGATAGGTCCAAGACGGCCCTGATCGCATCCAGGGAAAAATTCGCCAAAGCAAGCCCATCTCCCAGGGAGGTCGTAAGCGCTCTCAAAGTGACGGCCAGCAACGGCAGCGCGGCCGACAAGACAGCGACCAGCATCAGCAATCCGACAGCCAACGGCTGCCAGCCTCCGAGCCTATAGGGCCGCAGATGCCGGTTGCGGCCGGAAAGGAACCGAGCCTCGCGCTGCGTTCCGCTCATGGCGGCAGCACTGACGGATCCGGACACCAGCACGGCCAGAAGCAACGCCTGGGCACCGGCGCCTGCGAAATCGACAGGAAAGCTCGAGGTCGCGGCATAGATGTTGTAGGTCAGCAACCCGAAGTTCATCGAGCGCGCGATCGTATTTGCCAGACCGAAATCACCGATGACTTCGGCAAATGTCGTCAACAGCGACAATCCGATTGCTGGCATGAGCATGGGAACAATGATCTTGACGACCGTCCGCATGGGGCCGGCGGAGGCCATACGGGCAGCGTCGATATATTCGCCCCCAATGCCTTCGAGGCGGGCACGGATGATGAAATAAGGTACCGGGAACAGCGAAAGCGCCATTACAAGCAACAGACCGGGCGGACCGAAAAAGGCCGATGCCTGCATGGGCGAAAGCACCCCGAGATAGACCAGATAGCCGCCCTGCGACATCAACAGCACCCAGGCAAGCCCCTTCAAGTAGCTTGGCGTTGCAAAGACGATCCAGGGTAAAGCGGTCCAAACCCTGCGAAGACGAACATCGCTCAGATGGACTATCAGCGCCCACGCGGCGCCGAGAAGTGTGGAAACCACAGCACCGACCATGCCGAGAATGATGGTGTTGACAATGCCGCGCAACAGGCGCGGTGAGGTGATCATGCGCGCTAGCGCATCCAGCGACGGCCTGAGACTTGGGCTTGTGGGATCGAAGAGCTTTGGGAAAATGGCCTGCACGAGCACAAGGAGCATCGGCAAGCCGACCAGAATGAAGGCGACAAGCCACAGGAGCGGCGCGTTGCCGCCCCAGCGTCTTCCGTGAGATGTGAATGGGCGCAATGCAACGTCCCTGATCGACCTGCCCCTGGCGGAGGCGCGGGCGATCCGCGCCTCCGGTTCGGTCACGGTACGAACTGATCCCTGAACCATTGCTTCCACTCGGTTTCGTTTGCGGCAGCTGCCTTGTCGTCGAGAACCTGCCAGGTCGCAGTATTGTCGATGCGGGCACCCTTGGCTTTCACGCCTTGGATCAAGGGAGCAAAGAACGCATCGCCGCCCTCGGTTTGCTCCATAGCCGCATTGCCATCCTTCGTGAGCAGGAACTGCACGAAGGCCTTGGCATCCTCTTCATGCGTCGTCGTGCGGGCAATACCCGCGCTTGAAGGGATCGCGACTACGCCTTCGGTCGGATACACGACCGAAATCGGCTCCTTCTTGTCCACGAGGGCATAGATGGAGGTGTCCTGCTGGATCGCGACGCTCGCATCACCGGTGATCAGAGACTTGTTGACCGCACCGCCGCTTGGGATGCCGCTCAGCTTCCTGTTCGTCAGAATGCTTGAGAGTTCCTGCTTGCCGGCATCGACGCCCTTGGTGGCAAAATAGCCCGCCAGCCATTGGAACGCCGGGCCAGACAGGTTCGGGTCCTTGGCGGCAACGCTTCCGGAAAAGCCGACCAGATCGCTCCACGAACGAGGAGGCTTGGCGCTTCCGATCTTTTTGGTGTTGACGGCGATTGCCGTCGTCGAGACGGTGATCGGAAAATAGGCCTGGTTCGTCGGAACAAGGCGTCGTCCAAGCGTGGTGTAGTCGACCTTGTCCGCAAGACCCGGCTCCGGCTTGAGGATCCCCTGCTCGGCGAGCCGGTGCATGACGGCCGAACCCTCGACCCAGAGAATATCGAACTTGGGATTGTTGCCTTCCGCTGCGACTTTTCCGAGCAACTCACCGGTGGAAAGCCGGACCAGATCGACTGGAATGCCGGTCTTCGCCGTAAATGCCTTGGTCGCCGTATCGACGGTATCAAGAGCCGAATAGACAACAAGATGATCGGCCGCATGGGCGGAACCAAAGGCGGTCGCCGCACCAAGTAAGATTGCACTTACAAAAGAAAGCTTCTTCATCGATATATCCTTGAGGGCTTAGAATGTTCGAACTGAAATCACTTCTTCACACCGCGTTTCAGCCAGTGTTTGTCGATGGCGCCGCGCAAGGCGCCGAATTTTGCAAGCGATGAAAGGGCTGAAGCTTTATCTTCCGCGGCAAGCGCCACAATCATGGCCTCGATCAGAACGATCGTCGTACCGTGCATGGCAAGGTGGTCCGCCCGCCCCCGCGATATCGGCAGGACTTCAGCGACCTGGCGGCTGACATGAGGGTAAAGACTGTCGCCGACCAGTAGGACCGGCACTTCGTGGGCCTCGGCATAATCAAGCACAACCGAAACCTCTCGGTAGACGGGTGCATGGGCGATCATCAGGATGGCATCACCCTTCTCAACCGAAATCAACCGGTCAGCCAGGCCGATGCCGCTGTCGGACAGAGCCGTTGTCGAAAGGCCGAGCCGATTGAACTGCAGCGCCGCATATTCGGCGACGTTTCCAGAAGGGCCGATGCCGAACACGAACCTGTGCCGAGCGGAAAAGAGGGCCTGAACCGTCCGTGCAAAGGCCTCGGAAAACGCGACAGACGACATGACCTCAAGGCTTTCGCGATGAGCTCGCAGCACAAGACCCAAGGCACCTTCGGAAGTTGCCCCAAGGTCTTCCAACGTGCGGCTGAGACGGCCCTCAGGGCCGGCCGCGGTCAGATCGGCAAGGATTGCCTCGCGCAAATCCGCAAGACCGTCAAAGCCCAAACTTCTCGCGGTGCGAACAACGGTGGCGTCACTCGCCCCGACCTTAGCCGAAATTTCAGCTGCGGAATTCAAAAGGACCGCTTGCTTCTGGCTTCGAAAATACGAGGCCATCTTCTGCTCGGCAGGCGACATCGACGGAAGTGCGGCATCAATCCGTTCGTTCAGCGTCAATTGATCGGGGGCTTGTTCGGTCATCATCTCAGCTCGGTCGCAAACATTTCATGCGGCATGATTAGGAAATGTTTATTTCATGATGATGACAGGGAATGCCGTGTTGGCAGTCAGCCTTGTAGGGGCGTTCGACCCTTAAGATGCATCTGCGCGCTCGCGAATAAGAACGAGCAATGCCGATCTGAAAGTCTCCGGACTCAGTATTCCAGTCGGTATTGCCGACATGGGCGGCAATACCGACAACATTCGAAAGCCTTAGCCTTTTTCCAGCCGGTCTATCGTTGCTTTGCGGAGAGCACGACCTGCAAATGCGACGGCTGTTTTGAGCGGTGTCCCCGCAGCCAATCGAATGCCAGATAGATGACCGGTGTCGTAAACAGCGTCAGTGCTTGCGAGACGACCAGGCCACCGACGATCGCAATGCCGAGGGGAACGCGCAATTCGGATCCAGGCCCGGTTCCCAATGCCAGTGGAACGGCCCCGAACAATGCAGCAAGCGTCGTCATCATGATGGGCCGGAACCGCAGCATACAGGCCTGTCGTATCGCATCTTGCGGCGCCAGCTTCTGCGTTCGTTCGGCAACAAGCGCAAAGTCGATCATCATGATCGCATTCTTTTTGACGATGCCGATCAAAAGAATGATGCCGATCATCCCCATGATGGACAGGTCCAGATTGGCCAGTTTCAGGGCCAGCAAGGCTCCAAGTCCCGCGGATGGCAGCGTGGAGATGATCGTCAGCGGATGAACAGCGCTTTCATAGAGAACACCCAGCACGATATAGACCGCAACGATGGCAGCCAGAATGAGCCAGGGCTGGCTTCGCAGCGAATCCTGGAATGCCTGCGCCGTCCCTTGGAAGGTGCCGATGACGGTGGCCGGCATGCCCGCGCCCGTCTCCGCCGCCTTGATAGCCGTCACAGCATCGCTGAGGGCGCTGCCCGGCCTCAGGTTGAAAGAGATCGTCGTTGCCGGGATGGACCCCTGGTGATTTATGGAGACCGGCAGAACACCCGTCTTCAACGATCCAAGCACGCTAAGTGGAACAAGCTTGCCGCTGGTGGAAGACTTGACATAGAGGTGCGACAGCGACTCGGGTGACAAGGCGAACTGCGGCGCAAGCTCCATCACGACGTGGTACTGGCTGACCTGCGTGTACATCGTAGCGATCTGCCGCTGCCCGAAAGCGTCGTAAAGCGTTTGATCGATCTGGGAAACGCTGACACCGAGCCTGGATGCCGTCGAGCGATCTATATCGAGCGTGAGGCTGGTCGCAGCCTTCTGCTTATCGGAAATCACATCCTGCAGCTCAGGGAGGCCCTTCAAGACCTTGGTCATCACCGCCGCCCATTTGTCGAGCTCCGCCGTATCTGGATCTTGAAGCGTGTATTGATACTGCGACGCGGAAGACCGTCCACCGATCTGGACATCCTGGCGAACCTGCAGGCCGACCGTCAGTCCCTCCAAACCCGCGGTCGCAGTTCGCAGACGCGCCAGCACTGCCGACGCCGGGCTTCGCGTGCCGATCGGCTTCAGATTGATCTGGAGCTGGCCGACACTGGCCGACGGACTGGGATTGATCCAGTAGGCAACGTTGTCGACGGCCGGGTCGACCATGACGATATGCGCGAGTTCCTGCATCTTCGTCGACATGTCCGCAAAGGATATGTCGGTTGCCGCCTGCGCCTGCCCTTGAACCCATCCGGTATCCTGTTGCGGGATGAAGCCCTTCTGGATGGAAACGTAAAGCCAGCCCGTCACCGCCATCGTGGCGACCGCAACGATAAGGACTATGATGCGGCTGCGAAGGACGACATCGAGCGCTCTTCCATACCCCGCCGTGCATTTTTCGAAAAATGCCTCCGACCAGCGGAAGAGCGCACCGTGCGGCTTGTCGTGATCATGCTTGATCAACCAGGCGCACATCATCGGGGTGACCGTCAGCGAAACGAGCCCCGATATCGTGATCGCCACGCTGATCGTAACGGCAAACTCACGGAAAAGGCGACCGACAATTCCGCTCATCAACAGGATGGGAATGAAGACGGCAACCAGGGAGACAGTCATCGAAACGATGGTAAAGCCCACCTCTCGCGATCCCTCGACAGCGGCCTCGAGAGTGGACTTTCCCTCCTCGACATGTCGCATCACATTTTCGATGACCACGATGGCGTCATCGACGACAAACCCGACGGCGATGGTCAATCCCATGAGCGAGAGATTATCGAGGCTGTAACCGGCGAGATACATGACGGCAAAAGTACCGATCAAGGACAGCGGAATGGTTGCCGCCGGAATGATCGTCGCCCACAGATTTCGCAGAAAACTGAAGATCACCAGTACGACGAGGCCGATGGTGATGAGGATCGTCACCTTGACGTCGTCGACCGAGGCCTGGATCATGCCCGACCTGTCGGCGACAACCGACAGCTTGATGCCGGCCGGCAGCCCTGCCTCCATTTGCGGCAGCTTCGCCTTGATGCCCTGAATGGTATCAAGCACGTTTGAACCAGCCATTTTATGGACATCCAGCATCACCGACCGCGTATCCTGCAGCCAGGCCGCCTGGTTGACGTCCTCCGGAGCCGACACTACCGTCCCGAGATCTTCTGCGCGAATGGGCGAGCCGTTCTTATAGGCAATCACCATCGAACGAAACGCCGGGACGTCCATGATCTGGTCGGTCGCATCGAGAACGATGGTCCGTCCGTTGCCGGCCAGCTGCCCCTTGGGCTGATTGACCGTCTGAAGGCCGACGGCGCTTCGAATATCCTCCAGCGTCAATCCTCGCGCCGCAACCTTGTCCGGATCGAGCTGGATGCGGATCGCCGGTCGCTGGGGACCATGGTAATCCACCAGGCCCACGCCATTCATCTGCGAAACCTGCTGTGCGATGATGTCTTCGGCATAATGATCGAGTTCGGTCGTCGGAATGCGGTCGGATGTGAGCGCTAGCGTCAGGATCGTCGCTTCCGCCGGATTGCTCTTATGGAAGTCAGGAGCGGCCGGCAGATCCTTGGGCAATTGACCGCTGGCGGCACTGATCGCGGCCTGAACATCCTGCGCGGCGGCATTGATATCCCTGTTGAGATCGAATTGCAGCGCGATCGAAGTTCGCCCGGACGAACTCGTCGACGTCATCTGGGATACGCCCGAGATCGTCGAAAGTTGATTTTCCAGCGGTGTGGCAACCGATGTCGCCATTGTCTCGGCGCTAGCGCCGGGAAGAGAGCTTGAAATCTGGATCGTGGGAAAATCGACCTGGGGCAGCGATGCGATAGGCAACAAGCCATAGGCAATTGAGCCAACGATCAAAAGTCCGGCAGCCAGGAGGCAGGTTCCGACCCTGCGTTGGATGAAGATTTGTGAAAGGTTCATTGGACCGCCCCCTCGCCGCCGGCGGCCAGCTTCTTGTCGTCAGGGCCTTGCGTGGAGACGACGGTTCCATCGGCAAGCCGGGACTGACCGGAGGTGACGACGATCTCGCCGCTGGAGACGCCTTGCATGACTGCAGTGAGGCCCGAGTAAGCAATGCCGGCGGTCACCGAGGCGGTGGAAACCTTGTTGCCCGGCTTTACGACGAAGACATACGGACCTGTCTGCCCGTTCTGTATCGCCGATGATGGCACGACCGTCGAATTCGGATCGGTGCGCAGCGTTATGTTTGCCGTTACCAGCTCTCCGGGCCAAAGCGACAGGTCCTCGTTTGCAAACACGGCCTTCAGCTTCACCATGCCGGTGGATGAATCCACCTGGCTGTCTATCGCGCTTAGTTTTCCGTCGGCCAGATGCTTGGCGCCGTCGCGGCTATATGCCGAGACGGTCAGCTGGCCCTTTGCCTGTCCCGCAACCAAATCTGGAAGATCATCCTGCGTCAGCGTGAATTCGACGGAGATGGGGCGCATCTGCGTGACGGTCACCACGCCCGTCGCATCGGTTGTACGCAGGATGCCTCCTTCCTGCTGCTGGCGCAGGCCTACCCTGCCGGTAATCGGAGCCGTGACGGTTGCGAACTCCAGATTGAGTTTCGCAGTATCGAGCGCCGCCTTTCCCGATGCCGCTGTGGCATCCATGACCTTGACTTGCGCCGCCGCCGTCTGGGCCGCCTGGGTCGTGCCGCTGCCCGTGGTCGTGAGCTTCTGTGCCCGGGCCTCGTCGATCTTGGCCTGATCGAGCTGGGCCAGCTCCTTGTCGTAGTCCGCCTGCGCTTGTGCCACCGCCGCCGCGTAGGGGCGAGGGTCGATCGTCGCAAGGATATCTCCAGCCTTGACATCCTGTCCTTCGGCGAAAGCGATATGCTGGAGCTGGCCGTCGACGCGGACCTTCACATCTACGGCGGTCAACGAGGAAACCACACCGAGACCACTGCGCACGACAGGCAGATCTTTTATTGCTGCCGTCGCGGTCTGCACCGGGACCGGCGCGCGTTCGGATGCCGATGCTTTGGTTTTGCTAAGACCGGGCCCCGGCCAATAGACGAGATACCCGGCTACTGCTCCGGCTACCGCCAAAGCGCCTATTCCCAGAAGGTAAAATGGCCTAGCTGAACTGTTTGACCCTGCACGGGAACGATCCACTGCAAAACTCCATAAAGCGTTCAAAATTGCGCAGGGACACGGAGACCCGTCACGCGATGCTTGGAAATGTGACGGATCGCAAATGGCTGGTAATTCGCGCCAGGATGAAAAATTTTTTATGTTTCGCCGAAGCCGCGGATTATGGCTTGATGAGATACCCGGCGCCTGGAACCGTGATAATCATGCTTGTCGTTGCGCCCATGTCGATCTTCTTGCGCAAACGATGGACATGCATGTCGACGATATTACCTCGGGGATCGAAGTCGTAGTCCCACGCGGCCTCAAGCAGCATCGCACGGGTTACGACGGAACCTGCGTTGCGCATAAGAGCCTGCAGAAGGAGGAATTCCCTGAACTGCAGATCAATGATGCGTTCCTTCCTGCGCGCAATTCGCCGCCGAAGATCGAGCGACAAATCGCCCACGACCAGCGTGTTCTCGTAGCCATCCGCTACGAAGTGCTTCGTAATGGCCTCGATGCGGGCAAGGAGTTCGGAGAAGAAGAAGGGCTTGGCGAGGTAGTCGTCGCAGCCGGCACGCAACCCCTCCACACGATCCATCGAGCTCGCCAGCGCGCTCACCATGATCACCGGCACATTGACCTTCATCTCGCGAAGGCGCCTGACGAGCTCGATGCCGTCAAGCTTGGGCAGAAGCCGATCCACCACCAGGCCGTCGTAGATCAGCTCCATTGCAAGTGCAAGGCCGAATTCACCATCGCCTGCGACATCAACGACATGCCCGGATTCGGAGAGGCCTCGCTTCAGATAGGCCGCACTTCGGTCATCATCTTCAACTACCAGCAGGCGCATTCAATCCTCGTTGAAGACAGCACGTCGTTCCAAGCGCTCGCGAAGATGAAATTGATTTCATGTTCAGGCGAACGAATATTCAAGATTGATTATCTAGATAATGTGCGAAAGCTAGTCAGCATTCTTGGAGGAAATGTGTCGAAGATACTCGTGGTCGAGGATGATCTGGGGACGGCGTCGGAAATCGAGGCGGCACTTGTGGACCACGGCTGCACCGTTACACAGTCGGTCGACGGTCGGGATGGACTGGTCAAGGCGATTTCCGGCACATTTGATGCCATCGTGCTCGATCGCATGCTGCCCGGCACGCTTGACGGGCTCGGAATGCTGGCTGCCTTACGGGCCGCGTCCGTGCAGACCCCGGTCCTGATTTTGAGTGCGCTTTCAGCGGTCGACGAAAGGGTACGCGGTCTCAAGGCCGGCGGCGACGACTATCTGACGAAGCCGTTTGAAGCGCTCGAGCTGACGGCGCGGCTGGATGTCCTCATGCGCCGCCGAACCAACACGGCTCAGGAGACGGTTCTCAAAGTCGGCGATCTTGAAATCAATCTCCTGACACATACCGCCAGCCGGGCTGGCAACATCATCGATCTCCTGCCGCGGGAGTATCAGTTGCTTGAATATCTCGCCCGGCACTCCGGTCAGATCGTTACACGCACGATGATGTTCGAAGAAGTCTGGCACTACCGCTACGGCGAGGCGACGAACGTCATCGACGTCCATATCAGCAAACTTCGCAAGAAGCTGGATCTGCCTGGCCTTACGCCCCTGATCCGAACGCTTCGTGGCTCAGGCTATATTCTCGATGCGGCCAATTGAACTTTTCAGGACGAGCGGCTTCCGCTTGGCGCTTGCCTTCCTGCTCGTGTTCGGCGCGGCAGCAAGTGCTTTGTTTCTGTTCGTCGATTGGCAGATGCAGGACTTTCTCGACCAGCGAAGCGACGAATGGCTGAGGCGCGAGATGCAATCGCTTCAGAACCTGCCGACGGACGCGGTCGTTTCACGCCTATCCGCCCGAAGCCGAGATTTGACGAACACCGAGCGCCCCTTTTCGCTTTTCGATCGGGATGGCAAGCTCGTGGCGGGAATCCCGCTCACCTATCCCGAAGGATCCGTTGTCGACGCTCCCTTCGATTTCGTCGACCACAGCACCCCAAGGAAATATCACTATAGAGGGTTGCTGCATCGGCGCGCCGATGGCTCCTCCATCCTTGTCGCACAAAGTCTGCATGAGCAGCGCGAATTTCGCGAGCGTCTCGAAAATGCGACGTTGTTCGCGGCGCTGACAACAGCGATATTGGGACTTGCGGGCGCAATCGCCGTCGGCTTCGGCGCGGTTCGTCGGCTGGACGCCATGTCTGGCGCCGCAGCGCAAATCATGAAGGGAGATCTCAAACAGCGACTGCCGACAGGCCGCGCCGGCGGCGACATCGATCGCCTCGCCAAAGTGGTCAATGAAATGCTCGACGAAATCGAGCGCCTGATGCAGGAAGTCAAGGGCGTTTGCGACAATATCGCCCACGATATGCGTACGCCGCTCACCCGCCTGCTGGGCAGCCTTGAGCGCGCGCGCCGGCGCGCGACCAGTATCGATGAATATCACGGCTATATCGACGAAGCGCTCGACGAGATACGCGGCATTCTCAAGACGTTTGGCGCACTTCTGCGTATCTCGGAAGTGGAGGATGGCCTGCGGAGATCAGGCTTCGTCGATATCGATTTGAAGGAGATCGCACGCGATGCCGTCGATTTCTTCGAGCCCGCAGCCGATGAATGCGCGGTCACTCTTGCCTATATGTCGAGCACGGAGCAGCCAGCGATCATCTCAGGCGACCCGAGCCTGATCTTCGAAGCGATCGCCAATCTGATTGACAACGCGATCAAGTTTACGCCGCCGGGAGGGAGCGCAACCGTCCGCGTCGAAGGCACAGAGCGCGGAGTGGCTGTGACCGTCGAGGATACCGGCATAGGGATCCGCGCAGAAGAGGCCGACGCCGTGCTTCGCCGCTTCTATAAGGCCGAGAAAAGCCGACATGCCCCCGGCAATGGTTTGGGATTGAGCCTGGTTTCAGCGATCGCAAGGCTGCATGGCATGCGCCTCGAAATCACGACACCAAATATTGGCACCCACGTTCGGCTCGCAACCTAAACGTCAATGCCGATCGCTTTCAATAGAGCTTTTTGCAGTTGATGGGATTGAAACTGACGACCCTATTGTCACAGAAGTCTTCCGCCTCAAATTTTCCAATAGCATACATCGGCCTAACCTCGATAGAATGACCGATCGGGGGCTGGCCGGCTTCTGGGTGTTAAATATCAGTAGGATTTGACCGGTTTTTCATTTGGCGTTGCCCGATTAAACTGAGCCAAAAGCTCTGCGAAAACAAATCCTTCCAATTAGTGCTAAGCGTTATTTCTGCTGTTGTTTTCTTTGATGAGACCGTGACCGGAAGAATGATTTTCCGCACACTTCTCGTAGTTGGTGCAGGCGTATGGATCCTATCGTATCGGGTCAGACAAGTTCAGACTCTCCGCGTCAACTACGAGCCGCCAATGAGGTAACTGACGATGTTGAAAGCCCTCAGCACTGCAAGTGATGTGAACGATCCGCGCAGTTCTAATGAAAATTCCGAGCCTTCACCTTTAGCGTATCGATATGAAGATCGGGGACTTTCAATCCCTTGGTTCAGGGACCAGACGTAGTAGAGTTCCATCGCTCGCCGCGGCGTTGATTGCCGTTGATATCTGATGAAGCGGTCCACGCGTGACAAGCGTCTTCGACAGAGGAGGTTTTCATGGACCTGGATCGAAAAAGGCTGAGTAAGTGTGATCCGGATCGAGCATCGTCATGAACGATGTTGCGACGATTGCAAAGCCGAACTTATCGAAATCGTCGCAAGGCGTACCCCCTATCTCCATCTGAAAGATGCGGAAAGAACCGTCAACGCAATCCTGGAGGAAATGGCAGGAGCGTTGATACCGACGCTCAGATCGAATCGAGAGGTTCTGGCGCCGTCACTATTCGACACCGGTTGCCGCGCGTGGGAAACCAACCGGAAACGACCCAGTCAATTTTTGCCAAGGAAAAGTGAGTGCCATATTTTAAGGCCGAAACACGCAGTTCCCCTCCCCGGGCAGGAGCCTTCGCAGGCCACCGCCCATGGCAGGGTCGAGGGCGTCGGGTAGGCGATCAAGAACCAAAGACTTTGATCGATCAGAGAGCGGTCGCCGCCAGGCCGCCATCGACTGCCAGGTTGACGCCGACCACCCAGCGAGCGGCATCCGAGCAGAGGAATAGGGTGGGTCCGGCAATCTCGTCAGCAAAGGCAGGGCGCTTCATCAGGCCCGCGTCTCGCTGCACCCGTTCTTCGCCCAGCATGGTGACGAAATCGCCAAGGATCGGAGTGAAGACCGGCCCCGGTGCCACCGAATTCATGCGGATGTCGTACCGCATGAACAGATCGGAGCTACGCGCGCGCGTCCAGACAATCAGCGCCTCCTTGAAATACTGATAGCAAGTCTCTTGTGCGACCGGGTTGTCGTTTAGCCAGGCCAGTCCCTCGGCGAAGTTCTTCGTCGCGGCGAGCGCATGATGAGCCTCGACACGTTTGGGCCACTCAGCGCCAAGAATGGAGGCAAAATTGACGATCGATGCCCCCTTGGGCATCCGCGCCACCAGCACTTCGGTGAGGTGGCGAAGCCCGAGGTAATTGACTTTCGCGACGAGAGCCCGATCGGCGGTTCCGGGCACGCCCGCCGCATTGATCAGCGCGTCGACCTGCCCGGGCAGTGAGCGCACGGCTATGTCGATTGCGGAGGGATCACTCAGGTCGGCCTTGATGAAGCCGTCAAGCGTCAGCATCGGATCGTTCCGATCAAGACCGATAACATGTGCGCCATGAAAGCGTGCCAGGCGAGCGACTTCGCCCCCAATGCCGGAGGACGCGCCGGTGACGACGATTGTTTTTCCGTGAAAGTTCATGGGTATCATCCTTGTTCTGGAAGGCGTCGAACCGGGCGCAGTCAGGCGGTCCGGGGCTCGATCGCGAAAATGGACGAAAATGCAGGCAGATCAGAACGGATAGGGTGTTGCGGCGTTCTTGATCGAAACCCACTGCCATTGGGTGAATTCTTCGATGTCCGCCGGGCCACCCACCCGCGTGCCGTTACCCGATTTGCCGCGTCCGCCGAAGGGGGCATATGGCCCGCCATTGACCGTCTGGTCGTTGATGTGCAGTTGGCCAACCTCAAGCTCTTGTCCGACTGCCATCGCCCGGCCGATATCGGCGGAAATGACCCCGGCGGCGAGGCCGTAGTCGGATCGGTTGGCAAGCGCTATCGCCTCTTCGTCACTGCGGAAAGAGACGATACAGGCGACAGGGCCGAAGATCTCCTCCTCGAAGGCGAGCATGCCGGGCTTCACGCCAGAGAGCACGGTTGCGGGATAGAAGCGCCCCTTTCCGCTACCGCCGGCGAGCAATCGGGCGCCTTTTGTCACAGCGTCGTCGACGATCGCCTGGATCGCCATCACCTGGGCATCCGAAATGATCGGCCCGAGCGCCACCTGGTAGCTCGAGGGATCGCCAACTGGCAGCTGCGCGGCCTTTGCGACCAGCCGCTCAGTCACCGCCCGTTCGATCGTCTCGTCAACGAGAATCAGGCCGGTTGCCATGCAAATCTGACCCTGGTGAAGGAACGCGCCCCAGGCGGCATTGGAGGCCGCGACGTCAGGATCGGCATCATCAAGAATGATTAGCGCGTTCTTGCCGCCAAGTTCGAGCTGAACACGCTTCAGGTTCTTGCCGGCTATCTCGCCAACCTTGGCACCGCCGCGGGCGGAGCCCGTGAAAGAGATCATCGCCACGTTCGGATCGCTGCAGAGAGCTTCGCCGGCATCTGCGCCGCCGGGCACGATATGCAGAATGCCCGCCGGCAAGCCGGCCTCCTCGAAAATACGGGCAATGATGATGCCGCCGGAGATCGGCGTGCGCGGATCGGGCTTGTGCACCACCGCATTGCCGACCGCCAGCGCGGCGGCAATGGAACGAACCGAGAGAACGAGCGGAAAATTGAACGGCGAGATGACGCCGACGACGCCATGCGGCACACGTCGGGCATAGTTTTCACGATCATCCATGCCGGGAAGGAACACGCCGGAGGGAGCCGTGGCGAGTGTTGCCGCATGGCGAATGAAAAGCGCTCCGTGCTCGATCTCAATCATCGCCTTCTGATGGATCGAGCCGGACTCCTTCATGATCCACTGGGCGAGTTCCTTACCGTTTGCCTCCAGCAATTCCGCGGCCTTGTTGAGGATGCGCGCACGCTCCGCGCCAAGCATCTTTGCCCAGGCCTTCTGGGCAGCGCGTGCCTCGCCAGCGGCACGGGCGATGTCTGCTGGCCCACCAAGCCCGACGGAGGTGAGAACCGTTCCGTTGGCGGGATCAATGACATTGATCGTCCCCGCTTCGGTCCGATCCCAGCCGCCGAAGAAGGCGCGGCCGGTCCAGCGCTCGGCATCGATGAAACTATGGATTTGGATATTCATGCTGTGGGCCTCCTCAGATCCTCTTGTCATGAGAGAAAGGCATCGCTTCACCATTGCACGGTCCGCACAGTTCGACCGACGTCGGCTATGATAATGCTGCAATCCTCCCGGCCGCTGCTCCTCAAGCGGTCACTCCCTCCGCAGCAAGGCGCGTGCCAGTTTTCTTTTCCGCCGAGCCGGACGATGATCGCGGCAGATAAACGCTTCCACCAACTTGATTTTCAGGGGATCGAGAGATCAAAGCCGTTTCGGAAATTGGCTTGCCGAAATTCATTAGATGATGAATAGCTTCGTTATTTTCAGAATTCCATGAAAGATGATCATGCCCAAGCGCACGCTTCCGCCGCACCTGATCTCCCTGGCCGATGCATCCAAACGGACCGGCAAGATGCTGTCGCGCGGCGCGTATAGCGAGCTCGACACCGGGGCGTCCCCGACATTGACCGAGTTGACCGAGGCCCTTCACTTCGCAATCGGGGATGGACGCATCTGGCTGAACGATCAGCGCATGGTATTGATGCAGTCGCAGGTTCTGGGCCGGCTCCGGCAGGAGATCATCGAAGCCTTCGGGGTCGAAACCGCCACGGCCATGTTCATGCGGGTCGGCTACATGCAGGGCGTGCGCGATGCGGAGTTGATCCAAAAGCGTTTTCCGAACGAGGATCTGACCCACGCGCTGGCGGCCGGGCCACGGGTCCACACCCTCGAGGGCTTCGTCAAGGTCACCACCCGGCATTTCGAATTCGACAGCGCCCGAGGCACCTACTTCGGCGAGTTCGACTGGCACGATTCCTCCGAAGCCGCCGAACACATCGCCCATCACGGCCTTGCCAGCGCGCCGGTCTGCTGGATGCAGACGGGCTATCCCAGCGGCTATACCAGCACGCTTTTCGGACGCCCCGTCATCTTTCGCGAAGTCGAGTGCGCCGGCATGGGGGCATCCCATTGCAAAGTGGTGGGCCAGAATGCGGAGGAATGGGGCGACGACGCACCGGAACGCGCTTACCTCGGGCTTGAATGGCCGAGGTCCCGCCGCATCGTTCGTCGGAGCGCCGAGCCGACATTGCAGTCGACCGAGCCGCCGGCGAAGGCCGGTCCGTCCGAAGCCGCTGGTTCTAGCCAGGTCATCGGCGTATCGGCAAGTTTCCTGCGCGCCCGGCTGATGGTGGAAAAGGTCGCCGATACCGAGGCCACCGTGCTGCTGATCGGCGAATCCGGCGTTGGCAAGGAGGTCTTTGCGCAGCAGCTTCACCGGCTGAGCGGCCGGGCCAGTGGCCCGTTCGTGCCGATCAACTGCGCTGCGATCCCCGAAAACCTGGTGGAATCGGAGCTGTTCGGCGTCGAAAAGGGGGCCTATACCGGCGCAATCGCATCCCGGCCGGGATATTTCGAGCGGGCTGCGGGCGGCACCATATTTCTGGACGAGATCGCTTCGCTCGCCTATGCCGCACAGGGAAAGCTGCTTCGCGCCATCCAGGAGCGGCAGATCGAGCGGGTCGGCGGCATCCGCACCATTCCGGCCGACGTACGGGTGGTGGCGGCATCCAATGTCAACCTTGAAGGCGAAGTGCGCGCCGGACGGTTTCGGCAGGACCTCTATTTCCGCCTCTGTGTCTTCCCGATCGTCATTCCCCCGCTGCGCGACAGACGCGATGACATTCCGATGCTGATCGATCATTTCCTGCGCATTTTCCGGGAACGCCACCGCCGCAATATCATGGGCCTGTCGCGACGAGCGATCGATGCGCTTTTGGCCTATGACTTCCCGGGCAATATCCGTGAACTGCAGAATCTGATCGAACGCGGCGTGATTTTTGCCGAGTCTGGTGGCCTCGTCGATATCCACCATCTCTTCACGAGTGGCGAAGCCCCCCTGACGTTTCCGCAGACGTTGAACCGGGATGGGCGGATAAAGCCGAAGGATATACCCATCGCTGTCTCGCATCCTGGCCTTATCGCCTCGCCAGGCGACCTTGCCGCCGCCGAAGACACGCTCTACCGGGAGGCGCTGCGGGCCGCGGCCGGCAATGTCTCGGCCGCTGCCCGCAGCCTTGGCCTCACCCGCGCCAAGCTGGAATACAGATTGAAAAAACTTGGCCTTATCAGTTGATTTGACTGTATACAGCGACGAGATAAATACCGCCATAAACGTCATATTTTCGAATTTTTACTCTTCATCTTGACATAATGTATACATCGTGCGCTCCTTAAGCCATCTGAGGAGGACAGATGAGATGAAGCGATCAACCTTTCCCCTGAATGCCTGGTATGCTGCCGCCTACGATGTGGAGCTGAAGCGCGCGCTGCTGCCGCGCACCATCTGCAACAAGCCAATCGTGCTGTATCGCAAGGAAAATGGCACGCCCGCAGCCTTGGCGGATGCCTGTTGGCACCGGCTGGTGCCGCTCTCGTTCGGTCGGCTTGATGGCGACAACGTGGTATGCGGCTATCACGGCCTCGAATATGACGAGACCGGCCGCTGTGTATACATGCCGTCACAGGACACCATTAATCCATCGGCCTGCGTCAAATCCTATCCAGTCGCCGAAAAGCACCGCTTCGTCTGGATCTGGCCGGGCGAGCCGGCACTCGCCGACCCGGCGCTGATCCCTGACCTGCATTGGAACGACGATCCCGGTTGGGCCGCTGACGGCAAGCTGATTGAGGTGAAATGCGATTACCGCCTTGTCGTCGACAACCTGATGGATCTCACCCATGAAACCTTCGTGCACGGTTCCTCGATCGGCGATCGCGCCGTGGCGGAAGCCCCCTTCGAAGCCAGCCATTCCGACCGCTTCGCCTATGTGACCAGGTGGATGCATGAGATCGACCCTCCACCCTTCTGGCGCAAACAATATGGCAAGCCTGGCAAGGTGGATCGCTGGCAGATCATTCGCTTCGAGGCTCCTTGCACCGTCACCATTGATGTCGGTGTCGCGGCCGCCGGTACTGGCGCCGAGCAGGGAGACCGCTCGCAAGGCGTGAACGGCTACGTCCTAAACACGATCACGCCGTCGACTGAGAACACCTGTCTGTATTTCTGGGCCTTTGCCCGAAATTACGACCTGCATAACCAGGCTCGCACGCATGAACTGCGCGAGGGCGTCGCCGGTGTCTTCCGCGAGGATGAGGCGGTGCTTCAAGCACAGCAGATCGCGATCGAGGCCAATCCCGATCATCAATTCTACAATCTCAATATCGATGCCGGTACGATGTGGGCTCGCAAGCTTATCGACCGGATGATCGACGAAGAAATCAATCCACGAGAAAACGCCACCGCTGTGGCGGCGGAGTAGGGCATGGCGACAGAACAGGACGGCGCCCCCAAACAGCAGACGGCAAAGGCCCTGACCGGCCTTCGTGATCTCGTGCTCAAAGGCGAGGTGCTGCCCGGAGAGCGGCTTTCAGAAGTGGCGCTCGCCGCCCGGCTGAAGGTGTCTCGTACGCCGTTACGGGCCGCCCTGCAAAAGCTGGAACAGGAAGCGCTGGTCGTCATGATCCCCTCGGGCGGCTATGCTGTCCGCGGCTTCAGCCGCCAAGACGTGATCGACGCCATAGAACTTCGCGGCGTTCTCGAAGGCACAGCCGCGCGGCTGGCAGCAGAACGCGGCGTGCCACCGGTAAAGCTGAAGGCGATTTCGGACGTGGTCGCCAATCTCGACCGTGTCGTCGAGCCGGGACCGGGCGCCATGGATTTCGGGCTCTATGAAATGCTGAACGAACGTTTTCACCGACAACTCGCAGCCCTATGCGGCAGCGATGTCCTGAGCCGAGAGATCGAGCGGATCACCAGCCTGCCGTTTGCCAGCCCCAATGCATTCGTCAATACGGAAGCGGACGTGCCGGCCTTTCAACGCACGCTGGTGGTCGCGCAGACGCAGCACAGGGCGATCATTGCCGCGATCGAACTGCGCGAAGGCGCGCGCGCCGAAGCGCTGGCGCGTGAACATGCACGCCTGGCACGTCAAAACCTGGATTTCGTCACGGAAGAACAACCAGACCTGCGCCGCAAGGTGCTAGCGCTGGCGCTGATGTCCGGCTGAAGCGCAAGAGGCTCGTGGGGAGCAGGCCTTTGCAGCGGATAACCGCCTGATCATCGAGATTCATCAAAGGGAGGGAAATATGCGGTCCAGACTGGAGTGGCGCAAGGCGCGGGTCATTGAGGCACAAACGATCGCCGAGAATGTGCGGGCGGTGACCTTCGCCGTCGAAGGCCTGCGTGCCGGCTTCGATCCCGGCTCACACACCAATATCAGGGTACAGATCAACGGAGAACCGACGATCCGCACTTATACCGTTGTACCCGGACGGCCCGGCACGCTTTCCATAGCCGTGAAGCTTCACCCGAACAGCCGCGGCGGCTCGGCGTTCATCTGGCAGCTGCAACCGGGTGATGACACTGAATTGACGGAGCCGGAGAACCGCTTCGAGCTTTCCTGGCGCGCCTCCCGTTATCTCCTGATTGCCGGCGGCATCGGGATTACCCCGATCTATGGCATGGCGAAAACACTCGCCTCGCGCGGGCAGAAACTCCGGCTAGCCTATGCCGCGAAGAGCCGTCGGCAAATGGCCTTCCTCGACGAGCTTGCCGCGCTGCTTGGCGACGGGTTGCAGGTCTTTGCTCAGGATGACGGCGAGGCTCTCGATCTCGACTCCGAATTTGCAGCCCTGCCGCCGGATGGCGAGGCGTATATCTGCGGCCCGCTCGGCCTCCTGGAGGCAGCGCGGCAGGCTTGGCAGAAAAGCGGACGATCGATGAGTCGCCTGCGCTATGAGGTCTTTGGCGATAACGGCCGCTTTGCCGAGCAGGCCTTCGATGTCGAAGTCGCTAAACTCGGTGCCCATGTTCGGGTTCGGGCCGACCAATCCATGCTCGACGTCTTGGTGGAGGCCGGCGTCGACATGGTTTTCGATTGCCGCCGCGGCGAATGTGGACTCTGTGCCGTCAACATCATCGAAGCGGATGGCGTGATCGACCACCGCGATGTTTTCTTTTCCGAAGCCGAGCGGCAGGAAAATTCACGCATGTGCGCCTGCGTTTCGCGGGCTTGCGGCGGACGGATCGTCATCGATACCGGCTATCGCCCCGACCTCACCGCAGCAGAATAATCCAAGCACGTCCGGAAGATGCGTAGATAGATAGCGCTGCGGCGACCGACTGTTACGGTTTTAGCCGATCAACCACCAGTCGGGAGCTCCAGGTTATCCTGGCGCGAGGCCCCTTCCCCCTCTTGCCGGATACTTCGCAGGACTTCCAACGCCGCCTCCCGCAGCTCGGGCGCGAAAAGGCGCAGAAACCGCGCCTCGTGTGCGCCGATGATGGCATGCACTGTCTCCACCCTCTCCATGCCGGTCCTCGTGAGGCGAAGAGCCTGCGATCGGCCGCCAACCGGAGCTCGGTCGACAAGCCCGGCTTTGGTCAGCCCGAGCATCAAGGGAACCATGTTGGCGCGCTGGATGCCGAGGCTGCGTCCGAGATCGCTCTGGGTACAGCCGGGATTGGCATCGATCAGCGTCAGAATGGAAGCTTCGACCGGCCTGAGTTCGATTGCCTGCAGCCTTGAGCCCAGGTCAGCCATCATCACATTGGACGCCCTCCTCAGCTGATAGCCAAGCAGGGTCTCGAGCGGGTCGTTCAATTTCGAAGTGCGGGCGTCGATATCCATAATCCACGTATAATGCTATTGCACATAACAATCAAACAATGCTATGAGACATAACATTACCGGCGAGGAGGTCATTTGCCGGTACTGGAGGAATTCCGTTTGAAGAATACCGGCAGGTACACCGCGATCAGTTGATCCGCGAGGCAACAGCTCTCCCGGTCCGTAGTCGGCCGTGCATTCGCGCCGGCCGACATGGAACTTTTCATTTCGGTTGCACTGCGGCTCACATGGCGCAGTGAGGTTTACTGTATTCAACGCGGGTCGCGACTTTGCGGCCGGTTCCCTTTTGATGTGCAGGCCCGAACGGCAAGAAGGACAGCATCATGACAACAGAACATCCCGAAAAAGATACCGTCGCCTTTGTCGTTGAAGCCGGTATCGCCTGGGTCAGCTTCAACCGCCCGGAGAAACGCAATGCCATGAGCCCCACGCTCAATCGGCGCATGATGGAGGTTCTGGACGAGGTCGAGTTTCGGGCCGATGTCGGTGTACTGGTTCTGTCCGGCGAGGGTACGGCCTGGTCAGCAGGTATGGATCTCAAGGAATATTTCCGCGAGACCGAGGCTTACGGTCTACAGGGTACGCGTAAGGCACAGCGTGAGAGCTATGGCTGGTGGCGCCGGTTGCGCTGGTATCAGAAACCGACCATCGCCATGGTGAACGGCTGGTGCTTCGGCGGCGGTTACGGGCCTCTTTTCGCCTGCGACCTCGCCTTTGCCGCCGATGAAGCCAAATTCGGACTGAGCGAGATCAACTGGGGCATTCTGCCCGGCGGTGGCGCCGCCAAGGTGGCGACCGAGCTCACATCCTTCCGCAACGCCATGTACCACGCGCTGACCGGCGAGAACATCGGCGGCAGGAAGGCGGCCGAATGGGGCTTCGTCAACGAGTCCCTGCCGCTTGCGCAGTTGAAGGCGCGCGTGACCGATGTCGCCAACATCCTGCTGCAAAAGAACCCTGTAGCACTCAAAGCCACCAAGGATGCCATTCGCCGCGTGCGGGAGATGACCTACGACAATGCGGAGGATTACCTCGTGCGCGCCCAGGAAGCGGCCAACAGTTATGATAACGAGGGACGCAAGGAAGGTATCAAGCAGTTCATCGACGACAAGACCTACAAGCCCGGTCTTGGGGCCTATGACAAATCCAAGCACCAGGCCTGAGGAGCGCCCTACCATGACGGTCGAGACCACTAGCGCGCGCCCATCGGCTCTTCCCAGCGGTTCGATGGAACGGCTGCTGCGTCCAAGATCGGTGGCGATCGTCGGCGCCTCCGACAAGCCCGGCGCGCTTGGCGCTTCGGTATTGTCCAATCTCGACCGCAGCGGCTATGCCGGTGCCATTCATCTGATCAACCCCAAACGGACCGAGATCGGCGAACGGCCCTGCCTCGCCTCGATCGATGACCTGCCCGACGGCGTGGATGCGGCCGTTCTTGCCGTGCCGCGCGCAGCCGTGCTTCCCTCGATCGAGGCGCTTGCCCGCCGTCGTGTTGGTGCGGCGGTGATCTTTTCGGCGGGCTTTGCCGAGGGCGGCGAGGAAGGGTTGGCCGATCAACGCGAGATCACCCGCATAGCGGCCGAGGTGGGAATGGTGATCGAGGGGCCGAACTGCCTCGGCATGGTCAACCATGTTGACCGCATCCCCCTGACCTTCATCGAAACTGCGTCAGAGGAACTCGGCGCCAGGCCGGGCATTGCGATCGTGTCGCAAAGCGGTGCCATGGCTGCCGTCCTTGGCGTGACCTTCGCCAGCCGCGATCTGGGCCTCTCCTATTCCATTTCGACCGGCAACGAAGCCGCAAGCGGCGTCGAAGACTATGTGGAGTTTCTGGTGCAGGACGCCTCCACGAAGGTCATCGCGATGATCGTTGAACAATTCCGCAAGCCAGTCCGTTTCCTTGCCGCGGCGCGCAAAGCATATGCGAAGGGAAAGCGGATCGTCCTTCTTCATCCCGGCCGGAGCAGTGCGGCGCGTGAATCCGCCGCAACCCACACCGGTGCCTTGGCCGGTGACTATCAGGTCATGCGCGCCAAGGTCGCGCGTGCCGGCGTCATTCTGGCCGAGACGCTCGAGGAACTTGGTGACATCGCCGAGATCGCCCTGCGGTGCCCGGCCCTTCCGGCTGGAGGCCCAGCGGTGCTTGGCGAATCCGGCGCGTTCAAGGCGCTGACGCTCGATCTGTGTGAGGAGCTTGGGCTGGATCTTCCTCCGATTAACGATGAGACCGCGCCGGCGCTGCGCGCCGTCCTGCCGCCCTTCGTGGGCGTCAGCAATCCGCTGGATCTGACGGCACAGGGCCTCGTGGAGCCGGACCTTTACGACAAAACGCTCACCGCCCTCTTCGACGATACCCGTTTTGCTAGCATTGTCGCCTGCATCATCCAGACCGACCCTGTCACCTCAGCCATCAAGCTGCCGCCGATCCTGAAAGCGGTGCGAGAGCGCAAGCCGGCAAAACCGCTGATCTTCGCCGGGCTCGATGAGGGTGCTCCCATCCCGGCGGACTATATCGCGCAGTTGCGGGCGCTCGGCATCGTCTATTTCCCGTCGACCGAACGGGCCTTCCGAGCGCTGAAACGCATTGACGCATTCGCGGCTCGCGACATCGCCACCCGCACCGTGGCACCGGTCGCGATTGCCGGCCTCCCCTCGCAGGGAGGTGTCATTCCCGAATATCAGGCCAAGCAAATCCTGGCGCCACTCGGAATTCCCTTTCCTGCAGGCCGCCTGGCAACAACCCTTGAACAAGCCCTCGCGGCAGCTGCCGCGATTGGGTATCCCGTGGTGCTGAAGGCGCAATCGCCCGATCTCAGCCACAAGAGCGATGCGGGTGGCGTCGTTATCGGATTGGTGGACGCAACCAGCCTCAAGGAGGGCTGGCTCCGGCTGCATGCCGATATCGCGCGCCATCGCCCAGGCCTCGCCCTGGACGGCGTGCTGATCGAAGCCATGGGCAAACGCGGCATCGAGCTGATCATCGGCGCGCGCAATGATCCGGATTGGGGACCTGTGATCCTCGCGGGCTTCGGCGGCGTTACGGCGGAGATTCTTGGGGACGTCCGCATCTTGACGCCCGATCTGCCAGATGACGCTATTATCCGCGAGCTACATCGGCTGAAGAATGCGCCTTTGCTACGCGGTTTCCGCGGCTCGCCGCCGCTCGACGTGAATGCCGCCGCCCGCATCATCGCCACGCTCGGCCAGCTGCTACTGGCCGAACCGGCAATCCGTGAAATAGACCTCAATCCCGTCGTGATCTATCCCGACGGCGAAGGTGCAGTGGCGCTGGATGCCTTGATGCTGACCGCACCCAAGCCTATCCATGCCTGAGCTGCAAAGCCTGCCCGTTCGCAATCTGATCACGGCCAATCCGAATAGCCCGACGAAAGCATGTCGCTGCGGGCGACTTCCGCCTTCCTGGCGAAATCGCGATAGGTGGCGGGTGAAAATCCGGTCTTTCTCTTGAAGAAATGACTGAAATAGGTGGGGTCCCGAAATCCAAGACTGTCCGAAATCTCCTGGACGGTCCTGGCGGAGCGTTCCAGCCTCAACTTCGCCTCCTGGACGACGCGTTCATGCAGGAGCTGTACAGGAGAGCGCGCGAGCGCGCTGCTGCAGATGGAATGCAGGCGGTCGGTGGTGACACCGAGCTCCTGCGCATAATCGCTGATCGGCCGGTGCTGCCGAAACCAGATCTCCACCAATTGCCGGTATCGCTGCAGGATCGAAGCGCCGCCGCCGCGGCCACGCTGCTCGGCCGCATCACTGCCGCCGGTGCGCCACAGCGTCATGAGGATCAGCCGCAAATAGGCGGAGATGACCATCCACGAGGCGCGCGAGGGATCGCCAAGCTCCCGCACGAAGCCCGCCACCAGCGGCTGCGTCTCTTCGACTGCATGCGGCTTCGGTTCGTCCGTCAGCCAGGGCCGCTCGCTGAAAGTCCGCAGCGCATAGGATTCCGCCTGGTCGCCAATCGCGTCCACCATGATCTGCGGCGACGCGCCGATCAGGAAGCCTGCTGCACCCGCAGCCATGCGCAGCTCGCACCGCGCCTGCGGTGGCAGATAAGCGAGCGCCGGCCCTTGCAACGATCGTTGCTCCTCCGGCTCGAACAACAAGGCGGCCGTTCCAGCCTGCAGCAGAAACAGATGGTGGAAATCGGCATAGATGCCTTTCTGAAAACGGATCGTCCGGTGCGACAGCGATGGCTCACGCCACTCGCCGTGTGCATGGTGATGGATGCCGCCATCAGAAACCATGAAGTGCGCCTCCTGCCGGCACCGCGATACCGCCGCCGGGAATGCCAGATAATTACAACATTAACCCAGAAAAACACATTCCTTCCCAATTGCAATGGCGTAGTCTCATCTCATGAGCCTCTGGGAGGAGGACTCCACACAACAAATGCCGATTGCGAGGCCTATCCTGGCCGCGCGCGTCTGCGCGCGCCTCCTCCCGTTGATGCGTTTGAGGAAAAGACCTACGAAGGAGCGGACGATCGCGATGTTTGTGGCAAAGCTTCTGATCAATGACGAGACGGTGGATGCATCAGATGCATCCACCTTCGAATGCCTTGATCCGGCGACCGGCGATGTCGCGACCATCGCGCCTGCGGCCTCGACATCGGACGCAGCGCGGGCGGCCAACGCCGCCGCCGCTGCCTTTCCCGTATGGTCGGAACTAGGACCGGGTGAACGCCGCGCCATGCTCAATCGGGCGGCGGATATTCTCCTTGCGCGATCGGCGGATTTCGTGGCGGCGATGATCGCAGAGACCGGGGCGACCGCCCTTTGGGCCAGGATCAATTGCGATCTTGCCGCCGACATATTGCGCGAGGCGGCCTCGATGACCACGCAGATCGCCGGCGAGATCATCCCCTCAGGCATTCCCGGCAACGTCTCCATGGCGGTGCGCCAGCCCGCCGGCGTCTGCGTCGGCATCGCGCCCTGGAACGCGCCGATCATCCTCGGCGTGCGGGCGATCGCCATGCCGCTTGCCTGCGGCAACACGGTCGTACTCAAGGCTTCCGAACTCTGCCCGAAGACCCATTGCCTGATCGGAGAGGTCATGCGCGAGGCGGGCTTTCCGCCAGGTGTGGTCAATGTCGTCACCAATGCTCCCAAGGATGCCGCCACCGTCGTCGAAGCCCTGATCGCCCATCCGGCGGTGCGGCGGATCAACTTCACCGGCTCGACGCGCGTCGGGCGGATTATTGCCGAGACATCGGCAAGGCATCTGAAGCGCTGCCTGCTTGAGCTCGGCGGAAAGGCGCCCTTCATCGTGCTTGCCGATGCCGATATCGACGAGGCGGTCCGTGCCGCTGCCTTCGGCGCCTTCATGAACCAGGGCCAGATCTGCATGTCGACCGAGCGGATCATCCTTATGGACGAGATCGCCGATGAATTCGTCGAGAAATTCAAGGCAAAGGCTGAGACGCTCGTCGCCGGCGATCCGCGCAACGGCAACACGCCGCTCGGGACGATGATTACGGCCGAAGCCGCACGGCGCGTTCGTACGCTGGTCGAAGATGCCACGCAGAAAGGCGCGGTTGTCGTCTGCGGCGGTCACGCCCGCGGCACGCTGATCGACGCGACGGTCATCGATCATGTCACTGCAGCCATGCGCATATACCGCGAGGAAAGCTTCGGACCGCTGGCGGCGATCATCCGCGTCGACAGCATCGACGAAGCCGTGACTGTCGCCAATGACAACGAATACGGTCTTTCGTCAGCCGTGTTCAGCCGCGACATCAACCAGGCGCTGGCCGTTGCCAAACGTATCGAGACCGGCATCTGCCACATCAACGAGGCGACGGTTTCCGACGAACCGCAAATGCCCTTCGGCGGGGTGAAGTCCAGCGGTTATGGCCGCTTCGGCGGCAGGGCGGCGATCGACGAGTTCATGGAACTGCGCTGGATCACGCTTGCTTCGGGCAGGCGCGACTATCCGATCTGACATTACGGATCGGCAAAACACAAGAGAACACGGAGTTTAAGAGGGCTCCGCCAAAGAGGGAGGAATTGCATGACTGGTTCCAGGGGAAGGATTTCGAGAGCAGGACTGACGCGTCGTGATTTCATGACTGCGGCGGCAGCAGGCACGACTGCACTGGCCTTCGGCGGGCGCAAGGCTTTTGCCGCCGATGACACACTGAAGGTTGGCTTCGTCAGCCCCCGCACCGGACCGCTTGGCGGCTTCGGCGAAACCGATGGCTATGTGCTCGATCTCGCGCGCAAGGCGCTAGCCAATGGATTACAGGCCGGCGGCAAGACCTGGAAGGTCGAAATCCTCGACCGCGACACGCAATCCGACCCGTCGCGGGCCGGCCAATTGGCAAAGGATCTGATCAACAATCAGACCATCGACCTGATGCTGGCGGTCTCGACGCCTGAGACCATCAATCCGGTCGCCGATGCCTGCGAGGCGGCGGGCGTGCCGTGTCTCTCGACAGTCATGCCGTGGGAAGCCTGGTATTTCGGCCGCGGCGCCAAGCCCGGTGCGCCGTCGCCGTTCAAGTGGACCTATCATTTTGGCTTCGGCGTTGGTGAATTCCTGAAGACCTATATTTCGCAATGGAACCTGATCGAGACCAACAAGAAGGTCGGCGTCATGTATCCGAACGATGCCGATGGCAATGCAATCCGCGCCAATCTGGCGCCAGCGCTGGCCAAGGCCGGCTTCACGATCGTCGATCCCGGCGCCTATGAGACGGGTACGACGGATTTTTCCTCACAGATCGCGCTTTTCCGTCAGGAAGGCGTCGAGATCTTCAACAGTTTCCCGATCCCGCCGGATTTCGCGGCCTTCTGGCGACAGGCGGCACAGCAAGGCCTCATCCAGCAGATCAAGATCTGCCAGGTCGCCAAGACCGGGCTGTTCCCCTCCGATATCGAGGCGCTCGGCGACCTCGGCGTCAACATCGCCAGCGCCGCCTATTGGCACAAGGCCTTCCCTTACAAGTCGTCGCTGACGGGCGTTTCCGGCCTCGAACTTGCCGACGGCTATGAGGCGGCAAACGGCAAGCAATGGACGCAGCAGCTCGGCGCGAGCTTGTCGCTTATCGATGCCGGTTTCGATGCGCTCAAAGCTGCATCGAATGCGAAGAGCAAAGAGGCGGTTGCCAAGGCACTGAGCACGCTGAAAACAACGACAATCGCCGGCAAGGTGGATTTTACCGGCGGTCCTGTCGCCAATGTTTCTCCCGGACCGATCGTCGGCACGCAATGGGTCAAGGCGCCGGCCGGCTCGAAATTCGCGCTTGATTATGTCGTGACCGAACACGCCACCGATCCGAATGTCCCTGTCGCCGCCAAACTCATCGCTTACAATGGGTAAGGCTATCGTGCAGGGACAAGAAGGACATCGGCCGAGAGGGGAGTTTCTCTCGGCCAAGGGGATCCACAAGCGCTTCGGGGCGCTTGTGGTCCTCGAAAATCTCGACTTTTCCATGGGAGACGGCGATGCCGTCGGTATCGTCGGTCCCAACGGAGCCGGCAAGACGACGTTGCTGAGCGCGCTGGCAGGCGCCTTTCCGCTGAATGCCGGAACGATCAGCTTTGACGGTCGGAACGTGACCGCTTTGACGGCGGCCGATCGTTGCCGATCGGGTCTTGTCAGAACGCATCAGATACCAAAACCTTTCAGCGGCATGACGACATTCGAGAATGTCTTCGTTGCCGCCTCGCATGGCAAGGCATCGAGCCGTGACGAGGCTTATGAGCGCGTTGTCGATTCTTTGCGGCTCTGCGGCATGCTCGGCGTCGCCAATCGTCGCGCCGATACGCTCGGCCTGCTCGATCGCAAGCGGCTTGAGCTGGCCCGCGCGCTTGCGACCAGTCCGCGCCTGCTGCTGCTCGACGAGATCGGCGGCGGGCTGACGGATGGTGAAGCGAGCGAACTCGTCGGCACCATCCTCGAACTGCGCCGTCGCGGCATCGGTATCGTCTGGATCGAGCATATCGTTCACATCCTCCTGCAGGTCGTCGAGCGATTGATCTGCATGGATGCCGGCAAGATCATCGCCGATGGCGATCCGAAGGCAGTCATGAGCGATGCCGAAGTGGTGCGCGCCTATCTTGGGGGAGCGCCCGCATGAGCATTCTTTCCGTTCGCAATCTCGATGTTCGACACGGGCTGCTGCAGGCGGTGCGCGGCATCAGTTTCGATCTCGCCAAGGGAGAGGTGCTGGCGCTCGTCGGCGCCAATGGCGCGGGCAAGACGACGCTGCTGCGTTCCATTGCCGGTGCGCATCTGCCTGCTGCCGGCCAGATCGTGCTTGACGGCGAAGATGTCACGACCGTTCCGTCGCATAAACGTATCGCCAGGGGCATTGCACTCGTTCCGGAGGGGCGGCGACTATTCTCGCAGATGACGGTCGAGGAAAATTTGCTGCTCGGCACCAGTGCCGGCCGCACGGGTGAGTGGACAATCGAGCGGATCTTCGATGCCTTTCCAAACCTGAAACCGCGCCGGCACGCCAAGACCGGTCATCTGTCGGGTGGCGAACAACAGGCCACCGCGATCGGACGGGCGCTGATGAGCAACCCCGACATTTTGCTACTCGACGAGGTTTCCCTCGGCCTGTCGCCGCTCGTCGTCGATCGCGTCTATCAGCAACTGCAAGGGCTCTTATCTTCGGGCACGACCATCGTGCTTGTCGAACAGGATCTGGCACGCACCATGAGCGTCGCAACCCGCGTCATCTGCATGCTGGAGGGCAGTATCGTGCTCGACAGACCGGCAAATAGCGTGACGCGCGAAGAGGTGACCCGAGCCTATTTCGGCCTGCATCGGGCGACAGCCGAGAGGAGCGTCTCGTGACCAACACCCTCATCCAAGGCATTCTGCTCGGCGGTTACTATGCCGTCATCGCCTGTGGCCTATCCTTCATGTTCTCCGTCATGCGCATCATCAATCTTGCGCATGGCAGCCTTGCTGTCGTCGCTGCCTATGGCCTCTGGCTGCTGGCGGCGAAACTTGGCATTCCGCCCTTCATCGGCTTGCTGATCATGCTGCCTGTTATGGCTGCCATCGGCTGGTTTCTACAGCGCTTCATCCTCGATCGCAGCGCGCGTGGAGGGGCGTTGCTGCCGATCCTGACGACCTTCGGCTTGTCAATCGTCATCGACAACCTGCTGTTCGAGCAATTCGGGGCGGATACGCGCTCGCTCGCCCCCTTCATCGGCAATCTCTCCTATGCGTCCTGGCAGCTGCCGGGTCATGTGTTCGTCGGCAAGCTTGCGGTGCTGATGATGGTGACGGCAATCGTCATTATCGGCGGACTGCAGTTCTTCCTGAGCCGGTTTGCCATCGGCCGCTCGATCCGCGCCACGGCGGAGGATCCGGATACAGCCGGCCTCGTCGGCATAGATGCGCGCCGCGTCAATGCCGTTGCGACCGCGATTACCATGGCCACGGTCGGCATTGCCGGCGCGTTCCTCGCCATGCGGGCGACCTTCAATCCCTATTCTGGCGGGCCGCAATTATTGTTTGCCTTCGAGGCGGCCGTCATCGGCGGCGCCGGTTCGCTCTGGGGTACTCTGCTTGGTGGCATCGTACTCGGGCTGGCGCAATCGATCGGCGCCCAGATCCATCCGCAGGGCTTTCTGATCGGCGGACATATCGCCTTCCTTCTCGTTCTTTTCGTGCGGCTACACCAGTTCGGCTTCCTGAGCCTCGGTAAAATCCACAAACGTCTTCGGAGTCCATCATGAGTACGATCGCACCTGAAATTTCCGTCGAGCGCTGGACTGCATCCTCACGATTGACCCTGGCTGCCATGATGGTGGCGATCGGTCTTCTCGCCGCCGTACCCAACGTCTCGAGCGCTGGTGTTACCGATCGCATGACCGCTCTCTTCATCTACGTGATCCTCGCGGCCATGTGGAACGCACTGGCCGGCTTCGGCGGTCTCGTCTCCGTCGGCCAGCAGGTTTTCTTCGGCCTTGGCGCCTATTTCACGATTCGTCTGGCAGATGCGGGGCTCGATCCCTTCGTCTCACTCATCGCTGCAGCCGTCGTTACCGGCGCGATATCACTGCCGCTCTCATGGCTGATGTTGCGGCTGAAGGGAGGCGAATTTGCCATCGGCATGTGGGTGCTTGCCGAGCTTGCCCATCTTCTCGTCAATCTCGACCGGCTCATACAGGGCGAAACCGGGACCTCACTGATTTCCTTGAACGCCTATGACAGCGGCACGCGGCGCGGTGTGATCTATTGGCTGGCGCTGACGGCCATGGTCGCTCTTCTCGGAGCGCTCTTTGCTCTGATGCGAAGCCGGGCGGGGGCCGCCATGCAGGCGATCCGCGACAATGAGGAGGCAGCAACATCCGTGGGTGTCCGCGTCGCGGCGACGAAACGCCTGCTCTTTGTTCTTGCCGCCTTCGGCATTGCTGTTGCCGGCGGCCTATGGCTGGCAACGGCAGTCACCTTCCAGCCCAAAACCTATTTCAGCGTACAGTGGACCGCCTACATGATCTTCATGGTGCTGGTCGGCGGCATCGGCAAGTTCGAGGGCGCGATCCTCGGAGCCATTCTCTTCTTCGTCATCGAGACTGTCTTCGGTGGAACAGGGGTCTGGTATCTGGTCGGCCTCGGCGCGACCGCGGTGCTCTTCTCCCTCTACTTGCCGCGCGGTCTCTGGGGCGAAATCGAACGCCGCTTCGATCTGCAGCTTTTACCCGTGGGTTATCGGCTGACGATTTCCGATCTCTTCAAGGACAAACAATAGCGGCGAGCATTCGCTGCATTTCATAGGAAAGGTAAAATCATGCTTTTCGGCAAGACCATCCTCATTACCGGCGTTGCCTCGGGCATCGGCGCGCGTGCTGCGGAGCTTGCGGGGCAAATGGGAGCCGATGTCATCGGCGTCGATATCCGAGAACCGTCCTCGGGCATCAGCTCCTTCATCAAGGGGGATGTCTCGACTGCCGCTGGCGTCGAGGACATCGTCAAGCAACTGCCCAACCGCATCGATGCGCTGGCCAACGTCGCCGGCCTTTCAGGAAACACCGGCGTCACGGCGACGCTGGCCGTCAACTTCTATGGCCTGCGTGCCCTTTCGGAAGCTGTCGCGCCTCGGCTGCGCGAAGGTGGGGCGATCGTCAATGTCGCCTCTATCGCCGGTTATGGCTGGCGCGCCAATCTGGAACGGACAACGAGGTTGACTGGGATTGAGGGCTTTCCGGATGTTGCCGCGCTGGTCAGCGAACACGGACTGAAGAACGAGGAAGGCTATCCCCTCTCCAAGGAACTGCTGCTGCTTTGGACGATGCGTGCCCCGCACCAGCCTCTCTTCAAGGATCGCGGCATTCGCGTCAATGCCGTCAGCCCCGGTCCGGTCGAGACGCCGATCCTCGAGCAATTCCGTGCCGTGCTCGGCGATGAGCGCGTCAACAGCGACATCACGCGCGTCGGGCGGGCAGGAACATCAGCCGATATCGCGCCTGCAATCCTGTTCCTGTGCTCCGACGGGGCACGCTGGATCAGCGGCGCCAATCTTCCCGTCGATGGCGGCCTTGAAGCCTCTATCAATGCCGACGTGCTCGGTTTTTGAAATAGCATCCTCATCAGGAGACAAGAGATGAACATTTCCCTTCTCATCAACGGCGTCGACAAGCCGGCGGCCAGCGGCCGCACCTATAACCGACATGATCCTTTCACGGGAGAGCTGGCAAGCACGGCGCCGGCCGCAGAGCCTGAGGATGTCGCCGCCGCGATCGAGGCTGCCTCTAACGCCTTTCCCGCATGGTCGAGTACAGGTCCTGGGCAGCGCCGTACGATCCTGGCCAAGGCCGCAGATATCATGGACGCCAAGGTCGGCGAGTTTACGAAGCTGATGATGGAGGAGACGGGAGCGACCGCACCCTGGGCCGGCTTCAACGTCATGCTCGCGGCCAATATCTTGCGCGAGGCGGCTGCCATGACGACGCAGATCGGCGGCGAGATCATCCCGTCCGACAAGCCTGGCACGCTTGCCATGGGCGTGCGTCAGGCGGCCGGCGTTTGCCTCGCCATCGCGCCCTGGAATGCACCTGTGATCCTGGCAACGCGCGCCATTGCCATGCCGATTGCATGCGGCAATACCGTGATCCTCAAGGCATCCGAACAGTGCCCCGGCACGCAACGGCTGATCGCAACCGCACTGACCGAAGCCGGTCTGCCGGCTGGCGTCATCAACGTGATTACCAATGCGCCGGAGGACGCACCTGGTGTCGTCGAGGCACTGATTGCTCACCCCGCCGTTCGCCGTGTCAATTTCACCGGTTCAACGAAGGTCGGCAAGATCATCGCCGAGCTCAGCGGCAAGCATCTGAAGCCAGCTCTTCTGGAACTCGGCGGCAAGGCGCCTCTGGTTGTGCTTGAGGATGCGGATATCGATGGTGCGGTCAACGCTGCTATCTTCGGCGCCTTCATGCATCAGGGCCAAATCTGCATGTCGACCGAGCGTATCATCGTGCATCAAGCGATCGCGGATACCTTCGTCGCCAAGCTTGCGGCACGTGCGGCCGTATTGCCCGCCGGCGATCCGCGCGGCCATGTTGTCCTCGGCTCGTTGATCAGCCTCGAAGCTGCTAAGAAGATGGAAGAGCTGATCGCTGACGCTCAGGCAAAGGGTGCCAAGCTCGTCGCCGGCGGCAAGCGCACCGGCACCGTGGTCGAGGCAACGCTGCTCGATTTCGTCACGCCGGATATGCGTGTCTATGGCGAAGAATCCTTCGGGCCAGTAAAGCCGATCATCCGTGTGGCAAACGAGGATGAGGCCGTGCGGGTTGCCAACGATACCGAATACGGTCTTTCGTCGGCGGTCTTCAGCGCCGATGTGCAGCGGGCGCTTGCGGTCGCCGGCCGCATCCAGTCCGGCATTTGCCACATCAACGGCCCGACTTTGAACGATGAGGCGCAGATGCCGTTCGGCGGTGTCAAGGGCAGCGGCTACGGCCGCTTCGGTGGTAAGGCAGCCATTGCCGAATTCACCGATCTCCGTTGGATCACCATCGAGGATCCGGCGCAGCATTATCCGTTCTGAGCGCCAAGACTGCGCCCGCGGTCGTTGAAACACGCGAAGCGTTGTCGTCGAGATGGTTGAGGATCGCAAGAACGTGACGCTTGATAAAATCGTCGAGAGCTTGGAGGGCGTTCGCGCCCTCCAAGCCACATCAATCAATTCCCGATCGCTTGTTCGACATCAGCGATCTTTCTAAAGCCACTATGCAAGCCGCGGTTCTAACAGACCTCGAATCAGCGACTTGTCGCCGCTACGATGTTCATGCGACCGCGGTCACGTTTCAGGCCGTCAGCCTGTGGAGCAGCCCGCTCGAATTGGCCGGACAGAAGTCGACCAGGGGCCGAAGACCCGCGAAATGTCAGAATTTGCCGTTCTGGTTCTGCCAATCGGCCTTGGCCAGGATGGTTTCGATCGTATCCCAGCGCTCGGCGATATTGCCGTTCTCGATCCGGAGCAGGTCGCAGAACGACGTTAGCTTGCCCGCGAATGTGCCTTCGCTAACCGTCAGGACAAAATTCCCCTTGCCAAGAACCCTGTAGACCGTGTCGCACTTCATAGTTATGCCAGCGTCCGTCATTGCTTTCAGAGCTGCGCCCAGTTCCGACAGGCCATCACCGATTTGCGGGTTGTGCTGGATATATCTGTCGCCATCGATATAGCCCGCGAGCTTCTCCATGCGACCTTTGACAAGAAGGTCATCGACAAAAGCAGAAAACAGCCTCTTGTTGGGTCCCGTCTAGGGTCTAGGCCCTTGGCTTCTGTCGGTCCATCGCGCAAGTGAAGTGCTAAATCGGGAGTATTGCCGGACACGCGCCCCAAAGCTGCTGTTTGCCAGCAATCTGATAAGCTTATGCTCTTGAAGAGATACAAACCCACGGGGATCGAATCAGCCATATCGACTTTTGAGCAAAATCCTCCAATTATATCAAATACCTGTTACAGTATTTAGTACCAAGATCTACTTCACGTACACCGCGCAAGACCGGCTCCGGTTCACGCCGTAGCTATTCAACGTCGCGATAGCAAACGGTTGTCCATCCCAGCAAATCACGGCCGATATATTCGATCACAGGATCCCCCACAGTGAAGCTATGCAGCTCGTTTACGCCAGACTGCTGCGTCAGTGCCGACGAAGATCTCGTGTGATTCCGGGACAACGCCCTTGAGATGGCATGATATCTGTTGACCTCCGATCGGTGTTCGTGACTTCCTCTGACGCGAGACACATCAGAGGGCTGCCATGTATCGCTTCTCCATCATCTTCGCCGTATGTGTGTTCGCCACGCCGGTTGTCGCCGCGGACTTCAAACCGTACGAAAACGGCCGCTTCGGGTACGTGATCGACCTTCCTGCAGACTTCAAAACGGTTCTGACGTCCGACAACGGCGACGGGATCGGTCTCGAGAGCGCGGACGGAACGGCGAAGCTATCGGTCTGGGGCAACTATCTGACGGAAGGCGGCTTCAGCCAGGAGAGTGACCTTCGGAAGAAGTTCGAGACCGAGGACGGCTGGAAGTTCACCTACGAGAAGCGGGGTTCATCATGGGCCAGCTTTTCGGGAACCAAGGGCGACCGGATCATCTACATGCGGCAAATCGCGCTCTGCGATGCCGCAATGGGGAGCTTCACATTCGAGTACCCCGCAGCGCAACAGAAGCGGTTCGGGCCGCTGGTTGACAGGATGGTGAAGACGCTTGAGGCACCGAAGCGCTGCGACTGAGCGCCGCCAGCTGGATCATCACAGAGCGTGCCGCATTGCGCGCCAGAATATCGACAAGTTCGTTGTCACCGGCCCCGGAATGTCCTTTGCATTATTCCGTCACGACATGAGTATGCCGTTCCAGAAGGCGGTCGAATTGCTGCCAGGATGTGAGGATTTCAATCCGATCTTACAGAAGCAAACAAAACCAACTCTTTCAACAAGTTGGGGGCGCGCAGCGGGTAATGGTAAAATGTGCAAGTGGGTCATTTTCAGCTGGTAATCAACAGGCAGTGCCCTAGGCAGCACTCAAAAGATGCCTGTCCTATCCCAAAGCGCTTTGCGCTGCGCAAATTCTGTCGATCAGGGCATCAAGCTCGCCCTTTGGTGGGCGATTTTTGGCGAGGCGCTGCTTCAAGTGCATGATCGGTTCGGCCAGGATTTCATCCAGGCTCTCCGCGCAAGTGAAGTCGCCCGCCACGCGCTTGACCTTCGAATTGTCGAAGATCGCGGTCCAGGCCTTGTCGCCGACCAATGGGCCGATCCAATCCGGATTATATTTGATCAGCGTATCCGTCGGCACATGGACGATCTTCGCCTCGACACCCAGCAACCTGGCGATCGACTTTTGAATATCGTCCCATATATGGGCGCGGTCGGAGGTGATGTGGAAGATTTCATTGAGGGCTGCCTGCTTGCCGAAAAGCGCGACGAAAGGCACTGCGAAATCGACCGAGCGCGTCAGTGTCCACGGCGTGTGGCCATCACCCGCGACAATCGTGGGCTCGCCATCCAGCATGCGTCTCGCCATTATGTCGCTGTCACCCATCATGATCGGCAGGCCGGTACGCACGGTGTGACTGGGGCGGACGATCGTCCAGGCCAGATTCCTCGACGCCGCGAGCAATTCCTCGCAGGCAATCTTGGCCTGACTATAGGGCCAGTAGGGATTGATCGCCGGTGTCTTCTCGGTGATCACATAATGGCGTGCCGGCTTCTCGTAGACCGAGGCCGAAGAGATGAAAACGTACTGGCCGCAATGGCCCGCAAACACCTCGACGTCGCGCGCAACCTGATCCGGCGTGAAGGCGATGAACTGGCAGACGACGTCATAATTGGCCTTGGCGAGATCGGCATAGGCGGCCGATCCGAGTTCGCCGGTGATCGACGTCACACCGTTCGGCAAGGGGTCACCCCTCAGGCCGCGGTTATAGACACTGACGCGATGCCCCTGACCAACGGCGCGCTCGACGCAGGGATATGAGATTTGGCCGGTGCCGCCAATGAAAAGCACGTTCAAAGCCATGTGGGAGACCTCGGTGTCTGATTGGTGGGATCAATGATTGCTATTCATAACGTGAAAAAGCCTGATCGTCTCCCGCCGATCGCTCTTGCGATGACCGTCACCGCCAGAAAATTGGTAAAGCTTCGGATCCGCGCCGCGATCTCCAGGGACTCACCCAATCGGCCGCGTGCCTGGGGCATGCCGCCTGGTCGCGATAAACCTACCAGCGCAGGCTGAATTTGCCGATCAGGCTTCCGACCAGCCCGCCCAGCAGGATGCCGAGCGTGTACCATATCGCGATGAACGGAATGCCGTTTTCGACGCAGGCCCAGGAATACACCCAGCCGCCGACGCCGCCGGCGCAGGCACCCGCCACAAAACCGGCAAGCGCTGGACGCGTGGGGGCCGCGCGCCTGAGAAACCACATGTTGGCACAGAAAGCGGGAACGCCGAAAGCCATGATCAGGAACGGACAAAAAGACGCCGAAAATCCGACGATCAAACCCGGATAGGATGAGACCGGCGACAGTCCGAGCTGCGCGATTGCCAGCAGCGCGACGATGCCGAACGCCGCGCCCAGAACCCGAACCATATTGCCAATCGAACCCTCCGGTCGCGCAATCCGCTCAAGGGCGACGATCGTCGCGCTCATCAATACGGCTGTATATAAAAACTTCACCCAGAACGCCGCCACCGTCACATGATGCAGATGCGGGCGAAAGGCGAGCGATATGAGCAGCGCAACAGCCGCGCCGATCACGCCGACAACGATCGCAAGTGCAAGCCGCATCCGCAGGGCATGACGGCGAACCGGGGTGAGATCGCTCACCAAAGCCTCGATGAATTCATCATTTTTCGTCATTGGCAAAACCCAGCTTGCGTCCAATCGCGCGCATCCCTCGGTGAATGCTGACGCGAACCATTGCTTCAGACTGTCCGCTCTCGATCGCGGCTTCAGCAGTGGTCTTTCCGGCGATCTTTACCTGCCGCAGAAGCTCCCTCTGTTTGGCGGGCAGTTGATCGAGAAGACGATCGACGTCGAGGTGGGCAAACAGTGCTTCCTCTCGAAATTCGGCCGCGATCTCGTCTCCCAATGCAATTTCGACACCTCTTTTGCTGCCATTCGCCCTGAAGTGGTCGATCAACTTGTATTTCGCGATCTGGAAGAACCAGGCGGTAAACGGTCGTTCCCGATCGTAGGTAATGCGCCGGCCATGCACTGCCAAAAGCACCTCCTGAACCAGATCCTCGGCGTCGCGGTCGGCATTGGACCCAAGCCTCCTGCGATAAAACGCCAAAAGCAGATCCCGCAAAATAACGAGCAAACGCCTGTACGCAGCCTCATCGCCATCAAGCGACAGAAGCATCAAACCTTTCAGGAGCTGTTCCGATACCGATTTAGTCATTCACGGGCAGTCATTCGTTGATCGGCGCTACTTGTTACATCCCCATCCGAATTTTTTGTCCCCCTTCTTACGATCACAACGGCGTGATCACTGTAACGCATTCGCGAAGGCGCCGAATGAGGGAGCGGAATTAAGGGACAATCCGGTGTCGTCGACACGATGCCAATTGCGGATTGTCCCGTTTCCAAAGCGATCACCCTACCCGCTCCAGAGAACCGGATGGGGATCATGTCGAGAAGATCGAAGATATGGAGAGCAGAATGTCGCTCACGAAGTTGAAGATCATGGGTATGGCGCTGGCGCTCGGCGCGGTGACCGCTCTGTCCGCACAGGCTGCCGACAAGGCACGCGTTCGCGGCGTCGTTGAGAACCTCAGCGGCGATACGCTGATGGTCAAATCGCGCGAAGGCAAGGACGTGACGATCAAGCTGAAGTCCGGATGGGCCGTCAACGGCATCGTCAACGCCTCCGTGACGGACATCAAGCCCGGGGATTTCGTCGGCATCGCTTCCGTTCCGACAAACAGCGGCGTCAATGGTGCGCTTGAAGTGCTGATCTTCCCGGCCGCCATGAAGGGCACCGGCGAGGGCGACTACGGCTGGGATCTGAAGCCGAAGAGCTCGATGACGAATGCGACGGTTGCCAGTGCCGTCACCTCGGTCAACGGTCCTACCCTGTCGCTCACCTACAAGGGCGGCGAGAAGAAGATTTCGATCCCGCCGGGCACGCCGGTCGTCACTTTCGGCAGCGCAACGAAGGACGATATCAAACCCGGCGCCGGTGTTATCATCAACGGCACGACCGCTGGAGACAACACGGTTGAATCCGACCGTGTTCTGGTCGGCATAAACGGCGTCATTCCGCCAATGTGACGCATCCATGCCGACATTAAGGGTTGCCCGGCTGCCGAAGGCCTCCGGGCAACCTCAATGAACAACGACATCGTCGCAGCACGTAATTTCAGATGCCGCTTCCCGGCGACACGTCAGGAGAGTAATCCATGGCAAGCATCGAAGAGATCGGCACCGCGCCACCATCTCGCCCCGCCAAGATCTTCATTCGCCGTCATTCGGTTCTCACGCGGATGACCCACTGGATCAACGTGCTGTGTCTGACATTGCTGCTGATGAGCGGCATGCAGATCTTCAATGCCGACCCGCAATTGCATTGGGGCAATTACGGCGCCGTTGAAGATCCATCGTGGTTCGAAATCGCCAGCAATCAGAATGGCGACAACATCACCGGAATATTGCGCATCGGCCGGTTGTCGATCACCACCACCGGTGTGCTCGGTGCTTCCACGGCCGACGGCGAAATGACGCCGCGCGCATTCCCGGCCTGGGCGACGATACCCAGCTACCAGGATCTTGCGGCTGGCCGGCGTTGGCATTTCTTCTTCGCTTGGCTGTTTGTCATCAATGGGCTCGTTTACATGGCCTATGGCCTGATCGGCGCTCATTTCCGCCGCGATCTGATGCCGACGATACAAGATATCCGGCCCGGAAACATCTGGCATGAGATCAAGGACCACGCCCGCCTGCGCTTCCCGAAAGGCGAAAAGGCACGGCGCTACAATGCACTGCAGAAGCTGACCTATCTCATCGTCATCTTCATCCTGCTACCGCTGATGATCGGCTCGGGATTGACCATGTCACCCGCGATAGACGCCGGTTACCCCTTCCTGCTCGATATTTTCGGTGGCCGTCAATCGGCCCGCTCCATTCATTTCATCACCGCCTGGAGCCTGGTGGCTTTCGTCGTCGTGCATATCGCAATGGTCGTTCTCTCCGGTGTTTGGAACAACATGCGTTCGATGGTGACCGGCCGCTACGCGATCATCAACGAGGAGGCCGATCGATGAGCTCCATTTTCACCCGCCGCCGCTTTCTTATCGGCTCGGCCGCGAGCCTCGGCGCCGTAGGCCTGACCGGATGCGACGACATTTCTCAGAACCAACACGTGCAGAAGGTGCTCGCTCTGGCTGAGCGGCTAACCATGGGCACACAGCGGCTCATAGTTTCGCCGCAAACGCTTGCCCGAGAATATACCGACGCGGACATTTCACCGAGCTTTCATCCGAATGGATCAATTCAGCCAAACAGCGCCGAATATGTCCAGATGGTCGAAACCAAGTTCGCCGACTGGCGTCTCAAGATCGACGGCATGGTCAACCGGCCGATGGAATTTTCGCTGGCCGACCTAAAGAAACTGCCTTCCCGCACCCAGATCACCCGCCACGACTGCGTCGAAGGCTGGAGCGCCATCGGTAAATGGCAGGGCGTTCCTCTCGGGTTGATCCTGCAGACTGCCGGATTGAAGCCAGGCGCTCGCTACGCTGTCTTCTATTGTGCCGATGAACTGGAACAGACGCTCGATGGCAGCGGCCGCTATTACGAGAGCATCGACCTGATCGATGCCTTTCACCCGCAGTCGATCCTCGCCTACTCACTCAACGGCAAGGATCTGGAAGTCGAACACGGCGCCCCCTTGCGCCTGCGCGTCGAGCGTCATCTTGGCTACAAACATGCCAAATACGTCATGCGCATCGAAATCCGTGATCGGTTTGATGATCTCTGGGGCGGCAATGGCGGATTTTGGGAGGATCGTGGCTACGAATGGTATGCCGGCATTTGAGATGTCACGCCAGACATCAATAATTGGGCGCGGCGATCCGAACGATACCGCCTCCCCTCTCCTGCCATGTCTCACCATCAATCTCGGCCGCACAAAGACGACGACCGCGGACGACCAAGTCCACGTCGTTCTGATCGGCCGGCCGGTCGAGGCCTTGAGGAACTGGATTGAGGCCGCCGCAGTCGGTCAATCTGATCCTGAAAAGCAGGTGCAGGCAGGTCTCGATCCGGAGGTGTTTCGGCGCACGGGCTCCGATCGGGCTATCTGCCCGAAGCGGCCAATCGCGGCGTCTCCCTGCAGGAGGCGATGCGGCAGTCGCTGCATGGATCGGTGGCGCAAGCCGCAAGCTACTACAACAACGCCGAGCGGAAGAACGGGCGGGCGGCAAGGTTTGCCATTTAGAAGGTACCCCGTGATGCAAGCTTAGGGTTGTCAGAGAACAGCAAAGAGCCTAATCTCTACTCCCAGTGCAGCAAATACCGTCGCTCAGGCGTACAGCCTTACGCCCAGCAATATGACGCGGATTGCATAGGACAAAAATATTCGTCCGGCACTGTATTCCAGCCACGCATCGATGTCTTTTGGAGGATGAGAAATGATCTCAGCCGGATACTGCCGACTTATGGCCCGTTACAACACCTGGCAAAATAGTTCTTTGGTAACGGCCGCCGATGGGCTCACCAACGAGGAGCGCTGGAAGGATCGAGGTGCGTTCTTCCAATCGATCGCAGCTACATTAAACCATCTCTATTGGGCCGATGCCCTGATATTGGAGCGATTAAAAGGGAACGAGCGTCCGGAGAAAACCATCAGGCACTCTCTTACAAGTCCATCGGATTGGCCTGACTTCAAGGCGCTCCGTGTGGAGAGGAACGAGGAAATCGAAGAGTGGTCCGCGAGATTGCGTGACGCGGACATGGAGGGGATGCTCGTGTGGTATCCCGGTGATGGCTCCACCCGGATCGAGAAGCCAAAGGCGCTCTGTGTCATGCAGCTTTTCAACCATCAGACACACAATCGGGGTCAAGTCCACGCGATGCTAACGGCAGCGGGCGCACATCCAGAGCCGACTGATCTTCAAATGCTGGAATAGGGAACAGGCGCGCGCCGATCCGAACAATATCGCCTCCCCTCTCCTCCGAGGCCGCCAACCGCGGCGTTTCGTTGTAAGAGGCCATGCAGCAGTCCTTGCATAAGTCGGTAGCCCACGCCGTAAGCTACTATAACAGTGCCGAACGGAAAAACGGACGGGCTGCAAGGCTGGTAGTTTAGGAAAAAAGTTTGGGAGGAGCGGATGCGATATTCGACTGGCCAACCGGTGGCAGCAGGCGATCACGTCCTTGCAGATGGCATGGACGGGATAGTCGTTTGCGATTTCGACAATCGCGTTTTCCTTGCCGGCTATACTCAATGGGACATGCCGGACGCGAAGATGATAGGTGGTGGTACCCTTTCTTCGGGGATCATGATCAACACGACTGAAGCAGGTTTGATCCATTACCAGGAAGGCACTGGACACATTGTGTTTGTGAAATCCGACTGGCATCTGCACTTCGGCACCAATGGGGAGACGGAAGATTGATCCTGCGTTTGACGATGTCGACGGCAATGGCTCTTTGCCTGTGTCGTGGGTGGGTTTCGACGACGACTTGTCTTCCGGCCTTGGCGTCACGACGTCTGGGGCGCAGCGGACGGCCCGGGGCCACTGGCTTCCGAGCGGATATAAACCTGCAGCGTGTAACCGATATGCTCGGTCATCAGCGCTCTGGCGCGTACCAGATCCCGGTCGAGAGCCGCTTCCATCAGTGCCGTATGATGCTCGATCGCCATGGCGTCCTGCAGGGCGGCAACCGCTTTTTCATAGCCGATCGAAAGACCAGCTGCCGCGCGCTGCGTCGGCGCAAGGCCGAGAAAACGATGATGGCGGCGAAGCTGATCCGCGATGGTGGACTGGAAACGCTGGAGCCAGTTCGACGTTGCCGCGCTGACAAGCGCGGCATGAAAGGCGTTGTGCTTCTCATCCCATTCGTCCGCCATCTCCTCCGAGGCGGAGTCGGGCACGATCTTACAGCGTGAGAGGCGATAGTGTGCGGTGACGACGGCCGATTCCCAATCGGGACCGCCCTTTTCGATCGACTCCATGAGTAGCGGCAGCTCCACGACCATGCGCGCCCGTGTCAGGTCCTCCAGTTCGGCGCGCGATACGGGAGCGACCGCGAAGCCCCGATTGCTGATCGCAGTAACAAGCTTCTCGGCTTCCAGCCGCGAAAGCGCCTCGCGAAGCGGCGTCCAGCCGACGCCGTAAGTATCGCGAAGAGCCCCGAGCCGCAAAGAAGCGCCGGGCCTGAGCTTGGTGTTGAGGATATCGCGCCGCAACAGCCAATAGGCCACCTCCGTCTTGCTCAACGCATCCTTATCCTGCATGGCGCTTGTCCCGATCCTCCCTAGCCGCGGATTATATATAATATAGCCGCAACAGGAAAATATATATCAAAGGCGCCTGCGGTGTATATCATATATCACAAATTGACAGGATTGCAGCAGCCGCTATGATCCCTGCCCAAGAGAGCCGGCGGAACACGGCTCCTTGTCACATCCGGGAGGAAAATATGCTGAGATCTACGTCCAAATGGCTGGCCGGCCTCGCTGTCGCCGGCGCCTTTGCAGCAAGCGTTGCAACCGCATCGGCCGAGCCCATCAAGATCGCAATCGCCAATTTTGGCGAGCATCCGCAGCTCAATGCTTCGATCGCCGGCTTCAAGAAGGCTCTTGCCGATAACGGCTTCGTCGAAGGCAAGGATGTCGTCTATTCCGAAAGCAACACCAGCTTCGACGCCTCGCTCGTTCCGCAGATGATTGCCAAGCTGCAGTCCGAACATCCGAAGCTGATGTACACGGTGACGACGCCTGTGTCGCAGATCGCCAAGAAGGCGCTTGCCGGCTCCGGCATTCCGATCGTCTTTACTGCCGTCACTGATCCGGTCGCCGCCAAGCTCGTCCCGTCCTGGGACGCGGGTGACACCGGCATCACCGGCTCGAGCGACCTGCAGGATATTTCCGCCATCCTGACCTTCACCAAGAAGCTGCTTCCGAATGCCAAGCGCATCGGCGTTCCCTATAATCCGGGCGAAGCCAATGACGTCGCGCTGATCGACAAGGTCAAGGCGGCAGCCCCGGCAGCCGGCTTCGAAGTGGTTCCAGTCGGCGTCGACAACGTCAACGACATCCAGCAGCGCATCGCCTCGCTCGCCGGCAAGGCAGACGTGATCTACACGCCAGCTTCCAACCTCCTGCAGCCGGCAATCCCAGCCGTTGCCGCCGCCGCCCGCCAGGCGCAGATCCCGATCGTCAACTCCGATGACGCCGCTGTCCGCAATGGCGTCGTGCCGGCAAGCTTTGCCGTCAACTACGAGCAGGTCGGCGAAAATGCCGGCAAGATCGCCGCGCAGATCCTCAAGGGTGCCGATCCGAAGACGATCAAGCCCGCCGTTCCGGCCTATAAGGATCACGCGCCGCTGATCAACAAGACCGTGCTGAAAGCATTCGGCGCCGAAGTCCCGGCTTCGCTTGCCGATTGCAATTGCTTCACGAAGTGATAGGCGGCATCTTCTAGGGATCAATCCGATCCATGGCGGCGTCAGGGACGCCGCCATTTCATAACCCTACACTGCAGGGGAGGCACGGATGCTTGATATCAAATCCGCGCGCAAGGTTTTCTATAAAGGCCAGCCCGACGAGAAGGTCGCGCTCAACGGCCTGACGCTCTCCCTCAAGACAGGCGAATTCGGCGTCGTCATCGGCTCCAACGGCGCCGGCAAGAGCAGCATGCTGAACGCGATTTCCGGTGCTCTCAGCCTCGATTCCGGCCAGATCCTCATCAATGGCAATGACGTGACGAACATGCCGGTCCACAAGCGCGCCGCGCGCCTGGCTCGCGTGTTCCAGGACCCGATGAAGGGCACCGCTGCCAGCATGACGGTCGGTGAAAACATGCTTCTGGCGGAACTGCGCGGCAAGAGCCGCGGATTTCGTCCCGGCCTGAATGCCGCCCGTCTCGCCGCCTACAAGGAACGCCTCGCCGTTCTCGGCCTTGGCCTGGAGAACCGGCTTGACACCAAGGTCGAGCTTCTTTCCGGCGGGCAGCGTCAATCGCTGTCTCTCATCATGGCAGTCGGCGGCTCGCCCGACGTGCTGTTGCTCGATGAACACACGGCCGCACTCGATCCCCGCACCGCCGATATCGTCATGCAGGCAACCGTGCGCACCGTCGAGGCGCTGAAGCTGACGACCCTCATGGTCACGCACAACATGCAGCACGCCGTCGATTTCGGCGACAGCATCATCATGCTCGATGCCGGCCGCGTCCATCTCGAAATTACCGGCGATGGCAAGCGGCGCATCACCGTGCCCGAGCTGATCGGCCACTTCGCCGTCAAGACCGACCGAATGCTGCTGGTGAGCTGAGATCATGATGGACTTCATTCAGACAACCGTTTCGAGCTTCGTCTCGCTCATCCCGGTCACACTGGCGCAGAGCTTCATCCTGAGCTTTGTCGTCCTTGGTATCATGATCCCGTTCCGGATGCTGAGCTTTCCGGATCTGACCAGCGAAGGCGCGTTTCCGCTCGGCGGCTGCGTCTGTGGCATCCTGCTTGCCGCCGGGGTCGCGCCGCCGCTTGCGATTATCGCTGCTTTCATCGTCGGCCTCGGAGCCGGCTGCTGCACGGCCTTCATTCACTTACGCTTCCGCATCCATACGCTGCTCGCCGGCATCCTGATGTCGACGATGCTCTACAGCGTCAATCTTGCCATCATGGGCAAGTCGAACCTCTCGGTCTTCGGCGCGCCAACCGTGTTCGATGTCGTGCCATTCACCGAGCCCGGTTTTCCGGCGAGCAAGATCGTCATTGCCGGCCTGCTTGCCGTTATCGTGCTGATCGCCCTCAACCTCTACTTCAAGACGGAAAAGGGCACCGCCATGCGCGCCGTCGGCTCCAACCCCGATATGGCTGAGGCGCAGGGCATCAATGTCTGGGCTGCCACCATCGGCGGTGTCGGCATCGCCAGCGCCTTTTCCGCGGCGAGCGGTGCACTCATGGTCCAGTCGCAAGGCTTTGCCGACGTCAACATGGGCATCGGCATCCTGATCAACGGCCTGGCGGCGCTCATGATCGGCGAAGCCTTCACCGGCAAGCAGACCGTGGTTCGTCAGCTGCTCGCGCCCTTCGTTGGTTCGATCATCTACTACCAGCTCGTATCGCTCTGCCTTGCCGCCGGCATGCCGCCGCCGAACCTCAAACTCGCAACCGGCCTGTTCGTGCTGATCATGCTGGCGCTGCCGAGCATCCGCCGCAGCCGCGGCGGAGCCGCCACCCGAGAAACCATTCGCGAATAAATTTACGAGGCAACGACATTATGGATAGCCTTCCCGATCTCGCGGCCGTCGAGGCCATGGACGAGGCCGACCCACTGCGCGTTTTTCGCAGCCGCTTTGCCCTGCCCGCCGGCATCATCTATCTCGACGGCAATTCACTTGGCGCGGCCTCGCACGAGGTCTTTGCCGAAGTCCGTCAGGCCGCCATGGAGGAATGGGGCAACGGCCTGATCCGCAGCTGGAACAGCGCCGGATGGTTTCACCTGCCGCTTGAGCTCGGCGATCGCATCGGCCGGCTGATCGGTGCTGCCGAAGGCCAGACTGTCGTCACCGACTCCACCTCGATCAACATCTACAAGACCTTGCATGCGGCACTCGCTATGCGACCGGATCGCAACGTCATCGTCGCCGAGGGCGACAGTTTCCCGACCGATCTCTATATGGCGGAAGGCGTCGTCTCGACCCGGCCCGGCGTCACGTTGCGTCTTGAAGGCCGCGATGCCGACACCATCGAGGAACTGATCGATGAAAACGTCGCTGTCGTGCTCATCAATCACGTCAACTACAAGAGCGGCGAACTGCGCGACATGGCGGCGCTGACGAAGCGCATCCAGGCGGCGGGCGCACTCGTCATCTGGGATCTGTGCCACAGCGCCGGCGCTCTGCCCGTCGATCTCGATGGTGCCGGTGCCGATTTTGCCGTCGGCTGCACCTACAAATATCTGAACGGCGGCCCGGGCGCTCCAGCCTTCATCTATGCCGCAAAGCGTCATCACGCCTCGATCGTCCAGCCGCTCAGCGGCTGGTGGAGCCATGCCCGCCCCTTTGCCTTCGAACAGAGCTTCGACGGCGACGCCGGCATCAAGCGCTTTCTCTGCGGCACGCAGCCGATCCTGTCCTTGCGGGCATTGAAGGGGGCACTCTCCATCTGGGACGAGGTGGACATGGAAGCCTTGCGCCGGAAGAGCATAGCGCTCACCGATCTCTTCATCCGCTTGGTCGAAGCCAAATGCGGCCAATATGGCGTGGAGCTTGAGACGACGCGCGACAGCGAGAAGCGTGGCAGCCAGGTGTCCTTCATCCATAGCAATGCCTACGAAGTCATGCAGGCGCTGATCGAGCGCGGCGTCATCGGCGATTTCCGCGCACCTTCGACATTGCGTTTCGGCTTCACGCCGCTCTATGTCGGCTATCGCGACGTCTGGCGAGCCGTGACGGTGCTGGAGGACATTCTGAGCAGCGGATCATGGAAGGAAGCACGCTTTACGGTGCGTGCGGCCGTGACCTGATCACCACGCGTCGACCGCTGGAAAGAAGGAGCCGAAGATGAGCTATTTCAAGGTCACCGATTGGGAGGCCGTCTACACCAACGGCGCCTATATCGTCGACGGCGATCAATGGCCTGCAGCCTGGGTCGAGCCGGCAAAATCCTTCCGCGACCGGTTGACGGCGGCAGGACGCGCAAAGCTCGATCTCGTCTATGGTCCGGCCGCGCGCAATCGCTTCGATCTCTTCCTGCCCGAAAGCCAGCCGAAGGGATTGGTTGTTTTTGTCCATGGCGGCTACTGGCTGCAATTGGACAAGAGTTACTGGTCGCATCTGGCGGCCGGCTCGATTGCGGCCGGCTATGCCGTGGCGATCCCGTCCTACACGCTCTGCCCAGATAATCGCATCGGCGGAATTGGCAAGGAAATCGCAGCGGCGATTACGGCAGCGGCCGATTTGGTCGAAGGTCCGATTATATTGACTGGCCATTCGGCCGGCGGTCAACTTGTTGCCCGGATGATGACAACGACCTCGCCGCTTGGCGAGGCGATCCGCGAGCGCATCCGTCACGTGCTTGCGATTTCCGGCGTGCACGATCTGCGTCCGATCATGAAGCGCAAGATGAACAAGGAGCTTCGCATCGATGATGCCGAGGCGGGAGCCGAAAGTCCCGCACTTCTCGAGCCGGTCGACAGCATTCGCCTCACCTGCTGGGTCGGCGGTGCCGAGCGCGCCGAATTCATCCGCCAAAATGCACTGCTGGCCAATATCTGGACCGGGCTCGGCGCGGCAACTGCGGTAGTCGTCGAGCCGGACAAACATCACTATTCGGTTCTGGACGGGCTTACGGATGCCGAGCATCCTCTCACGCGGACCCTGCTTTCCGATTAGCGTCTTCGCAGCCGCATCGAAAGAAGTGCCCTCGGCGCGGTAAGGACCGAGGGCATTATTGTATCAGCCGTTGACCGGCGCATTCATCGCCCAGGCAACGCCGAAGGGATCGCGCAGCTGGCCCCAGCGATCGCCCCAGAACATCACCTGTGGCTCGACAACGACTTCGGCTCCGGCATCGACAGCCCGCTTCCACCAGAAATCAAGATCATCGACAACGAGCTGCATGGTGAAGGACTGCGGCTTTTCCAGCGCATGGCCATATTCCGGAAAAGCATCGCCGAGCATGACCGAGCTGCCGTTGATGTAGAGATGGATGTGCATGGTCCGGCCTTTTTCATCGACCGGATACATGAAGGCCTGTTCGGCACCGAAGGCGCGCTTGTAGAATTCGGCCGCCTTGACCGCGCCGTCTACCGTCAAATAGGCGACGACACCACCACGAACCGGCACGCGCGGCGGCTGGGACTGCGTCTGATCTGCTGTATCGGTCATGTTCGTCTCCTTGGGAACGGTTCATCGTGTCATGCCCTTTTCGATGGGCTATCCCAAGGACGCAGGTCAATCACCCTTCCCGACAACGGGAACCAAATTTTTTGACTATTTTTCGCGACGGCGACGCCAACCGCTTCGGCGGTCATCCATGCGCTGGCTTTCGGGCACGTAAAGTCCGAGCGGGATAGGTCTCACTGAGAATTCGCGCCAAGGCATCCTCACGCGGCATTGGCCGTCCGAGAAGAAAACCCTGTACCTCATGATAGCCCTCGGCCCGCAATTTCGCCAATTGCGCTTCCGTCTCGATGCCTTCGGCCAATGTCACGGCATTGAAGCCGGAGGCTATGCCGACCACTGCCCTCACGATTGCGAGGTTGCCGGGATCGGCATCCATGCCGGCAACGAAACTGCGATCGAGCTTGATCTTGTCGAAAGAGAAGGAGCGCAGATAGCTGAGCGAGGAATAGCCCGTGCCGAAATCATCGATCGCTATGCGGATACCCAGCTCTTTGAGAGCACGCAGCAGCGACAGGCTTTGCTCGACCTCGGAAAGCAGGATGGATTCCGTGACCTCGATTTCGAGGCGCCCAGGGCAAAGGCCTGTTTCCTCGAGCGCCGAGACGACGGTGGCCAGCAGGCTCGCATGACGAAACTGATAGACCGATAGGTTGATGGCGACCTTCAGGTTCCCGGGCCATTCCATGGCGGTCCGGCAGGCTTCCCTTAGCACCCAATCGCCGATCGGCACGATCATCCCGGTTTCTTCGGCGACGGGGATGAATTCCGCTGGCGCAATGAGCCCATGCTTGGGATGACGCCAGCGGATCAGAGCTTCGAAGCCGGAAAGAACATCCTCGTCCAGCCGGATGATCGGCTGGTAATGGAGTTCGAATTCGTCGTTCTGCAACGCCTCGCGAAGCTCCAGCGTAAGCTGGTGGCGCCGTTCAGCTTCGAGCCTCATTTCCGTCTGGTAGAAACGATAGGTTGAGCGGCCGCTGGCCTTGGCTGCATAGAGCGCCAGATCCGCATCCCGCATCAGGACATCGGCGTCAGTGCCATGTTCAGGCGCCATGGCAATGCCGATGCTGCAGGTCACATGTTCCCGCACACCATCGAGATCGAAGGGTGCAGAGAGCGATTGCAACAACAGATCGGCGAAGCGCCGGGCTCGCCCGGCATCCATCATCCTCAAGACCAGCGCGAACTCGTCGCCGCCCAGGCGCGCGACGAGATCACTCCTCTCGGCAAGCTGCTGGAGGCGTTCGGCAACCTGACGCAGGAGCATGTCACCCGCGGCATGCCCCTTGCTGTCGTTGATATGTTTGAAATGATCAACATCGATGTAGAGCAGCGCGATTGGCTTTTCCGGTGTGGCGGCAGCCACCTGCCGTACGATGCTCTCGGAAAAGAAGGCTCTGTTCGGAAGGCCTGTCAGGGAATCATGCATGGCAAGATGCGCAAGCCTCGCCTCGACGCTGCGCTCCTCGGTCACATCCTGGGAAATGCCGAGAACATAGCGCGGTACTTGCCCTGACGGCGCGGGCAGCGCCCGCTTCGCCGTCTTCAGGATACGCAACGCGCCATCTACCGTGTGAATGGTTTCCTCGAAGTAGACGGTTGTGGCAGTTTCGAAGGCAAGCTTGTCCTGTTCCCGGAAAAGCGCCGTCTGCTCATCCGAGAATATGGCCCTATCGGACTTGCCGATCATATCCTGTGCGGCCTGCCCGACGATACCGCCGCACGCCTCGTTGAACAGAATATAGCGGCCATCCCGCTCCATATCCTTGACGAAGACGCCGACGGGAAGATTGTCGACGATGCTGTCGAGCAGCGACTGGGTGGCATCCACCTGCCGCCGTGCCGCATTGACCTCGGTGCGGTCCTGCACGATCGCCAGTATCGCCATCTTGCCGTTGAAGCGAATCTCCCGCCCATAGGTCAGTACTTCGAACGTCTCGCCATCCGCCTTCAGATGCGTCCAGCGCTGTGCCGTCTCAATGTCGGTGCGGTGGTGCACGGCATCCAGCATGCGCTCGCGTTCCACGGATGGCCTGATGTCAAGCACGGTCATGACCGCGAAGTTCGCATGGCTATAGCCATAGAGGTCGCGGGCCGCATCGTTGACGATCAGAAACTTCAACGTCTGCGGATCATAGACCCACATCGGCGACGGATGCGTCTTGAAAAGCGACCGAAAATCATCGTTCGGGGCATCGAGCCAAACGGAATTCATAGGAAGGTCGACCTTGCCAATTCGAGTTTGAAGATTAGCGAATTGGACATTGATAGACGAAAAAACTAAATAAAATCAAAATTGTAACAAGACTAAACTTTAGGCAAAAGCCTACCGAATATGCAACGGGAGGCTTTATTCCCTTTGCCCCGTTTCACCGATATAGAGCGGCAAATACCGTGAGGTTCAAAGCCCCGTCTTGCCGATCGCATGGATGACACCATGCAGCTCGCCAAGGCCTTTCAGGCGACCGATGAGGGAATAGCCGGGATTGGTCGGCTTATCGATATCATCGCCAATAAGATGCCCATGGTCCGGCCGCATCGGGATCATATGGTCTTCCCGGCCCTCTTTGCGACGCCGCGCCTCCTCCACGAGCAATGTGCGCAGAATGGCATACATATCGCTGCGTCCCTCCAAATGTGAGGCTTCCACGAAGGATCCATCGGCTTCGATCGCAACGTCGCGCAGATGCGCGAAATTGATGCGCGAGGCGAATTCTCTTGCAACGGCAAGCACATCATTGTCGGCGCGAGAGCCGAGAGATCCAACGCAGAGCGTCAAACCATTGGCTGGGTCATCGACGCTACCAAGGATGCGGCGCAGGTCCACCACAGTCGAGACAACACGCGGAAGGCCAAAGAGCGAGACGGGCGGATCGTCGGGATGGATCGCAAGCCTGGCGCCGAATTCGGCGGCAACCGGCACGACCTCCCGCAGAAAAGCGTCGAGATTGGCCTGGAGATCTTCTGCTGTCATTCCGTCGAAAAGGGCGATGGCAGAGCGGATGGCTTCGCGGCCATAGCTGTCCTCGCCGCCGGGTAGACCGGCGATGATATTGTTCTCCAATCGCTGTACGGCCTGCGGCGAGAGTCCCTTCATACGCTCCTCGGCACGCTGCACCAGGTCCGGCGCATAATTTTCTTCCGCACCCTTCCTGCGCAGGACGAAGACGTCATAGGCGACGAACTCCACCATGTCGAAACGCAGGGCCAATGCCGTGGTCGGCATTTCGAAGCGCAGATCCGTGCGTGTCCAATCGACCACCGGCATGAAATTATAGCAGACGGTTTTGATGCCGGAGCGGGCGAGATTCGCAAGGCTGTCCTTCCAGACGCCGATCGCAGCTTTTGCGCCTGCGCCGCCGAGCTTTATGGCGCTTGGCACCGGGATCGATTCGCAGACGCTCCAGCGCAATCCCGCCGCCTCGACGAGTGCCTTTCGCGCCTCGATTTCGGCCGGCGTCCAGACGCGCGAATGCGAGACTTCGTGCAGGGCCGTGACGATGCCTGTCGCGCCGGCCTGGCGGGCGTGCAAAAGCGGAACGAGATCTTTCGGACCAAACCAACGCCAGCAGCTTTCCATGCGACACCCCTCCATTTGTCGGTCAAAATACCGCTGAAAAGCGAAATGTCCATCATTCCATGTCGCTTGACACCCATTATTGACCAACAATATGCTTTCAACAACGGAGGAGAGACGGTGGCAAAAACCGCTGATATCGAGGATAGAGCTTCAGCGGTCGATCAGGTGGTCGACGCATTGCGGCGACTGATGCGCGAGCGCAATCTCGGTCTCGGAGACGCGCTACCCTCGGAGGCGGAGCTCGCTTCCATGTTCAATGCCAGCCGCAATACGGTGCGCGAAGCGATCCGCATCCTGAAGGCCTACGGCATCGTCGAAAGCCGCCAAAAGGTCGGCGCCGTCATAACGGATCGCCGCCAGCAGGCGCTGATGGACCTTTTTTCCTTCGCCATCGACATATCGGCGGAAAGCTTTCTCGATATCCAGGGGTTTCGTCGCCTCATCGAGGTCAATCTCAGTGACCTTCTGTTCGAAACTCTCGATGAAGCCGCCATCGACAGGCTGCGCTCCATCAATGACGCGATGAAAGCCGCGCCAGGACTGACCGAGGCCGCGGAGCTCGATTTCAGGTTTCATGCCGCTCTTGTCGGCTTCGCCGGCAATCAGACTCTGTCACAAGTCTATGGCATTCTGCAGCCATTGTTGCAGCGGCTCATGGAGGCGGGCAAGCGCTCTCGCGAGGCCGTCGACAGCGCCTATAATGACCATCGCACTATCATCGAAGCGTTGGAACAACGGGATCGAATCGCCTACGCCTATCATATGAACCGCCACCTGCAGGCGGGCCTGCAGTTCATCGCGCCAAAGGCTGTTTGAGACAAACATTCCATAACGGACACATGACATGAAAAGACAGACGCTCGACACCGGCTGGACCATCTCGCGCCTTCGCGCACCCTCCAGCGCACCGGCCCTGCCGAACGCAATACCTGCCGCCGTGCCGGGCAACGTTCATCTCGACCTGATGGCGGCGCAGTTGATCACCGACCCCTATCTCGACGTCAACGAGATCTCTCAGGATTGGATCGGTCGCTCCGCCTGGCGTTACCGCCTGGCCTTCGATTGGGACGGCGAGGACGCCGAGCGCATCGATCTTTCATGCCTCGGCCTCGATACAGCTGCGCGCCTGGAGCTGAACGGAACCGCGCTTGGCGAAACCCGCAACATGCATCGCAGCTATCGCTTTGACATCGGCGACCACCTCAAAAGCGGCCGCAACGAGCTGATTGTCGATTTCCAATCCGCCTATGAGCATGGCGATGAGGTGCGCAAGCAGCTCGGCAGCGCCGCCGATATTCCCCAGAATTACCCCGGCCCGAGCAACCTCATCCGCAAGATGGCCTGCAATTTCGGCTGGGACTGGGGTCCGACAGTCGTCACCTCGGGCATCTGGAAGCCGATTGTCATCGAGAACTGGTCAAAGGCGCGTCTCGGCAGCATTCGCCCGGAAATCACACTACAGGGCAGCCAGGGCGTTGCGCGCCTGCATGTCGAGATCGAATGGGCCGACAAGGGCACGGATAGCGCGGCCCTTGTCCTCTTCATCGGCGGCAAGCGCGCGGAAGTTCGTGTCGCGCAAGGAGAGACCCATGCGCTGATCGAATGCCGCATCGACAATCCGCAGGTCTGGTGGCCGCATGGAATGGGCGGCCAGCCGCTTTACGATCTCGACCTGCAACTGCTCGGCTCCGATGGTGCGGCACTCGACGGCTGGAAGCGGCGCGTCGGCTTCCGTTCCGTGCGGCTGGATACGACACCGGATGAGATCGGCTCCGCCTTCACCCTCGTCGTCAACGACGTGCCGGTCTTTGCCCGCGGCGCCAACTGGATCCCTGACGATTGCTTCCTGCCGCGCGTGACGCGAGAGCGCTATCGGGAAAGAATCGCTCAGGCCCGCGACGCCAACATGAACATGCTGCGCGTCTGGGGCGGCGGCATCTATGAGACCGATACCTTCTACGAGGAATGCGATGCCGCTGGCATCATGGTCTGGCAGGATTTCCTGTTTGCCTGCGCCACCTATCCTGAGGAAGAGCCGGTTTATAGCGAGATCGAGGCGGAAGCCCGCGAGGCCATCACAAGGCTCATGCCCTATGCCTCGCTGGTCATCTGGAACGGCAATAACGAGAATATCTGGGGCTATTTCGACTGGGGCTGGCAGGATGTGCTCGGCAATCGTCCGTGGGGTGCCGGCTACTATCTCGATCTGCTGCCAAAGCTGGTGGCCGGGATCGATCCAACACGACCTTATTGGCCAGGCAGCCCCTATTCCGGCTCGATGGAGATCGCGCCGAATGCCGATGAACACGGCTGCAGGCACATCTGGGACGTCTGGAACGAGGTGGGCTACGAGACCTACCGCAACTATATCCCGCGCTTCTGCTCCGAATTCGGCTGGCAGGCGCCACCGACCTTCGCAACGCTTGCCCAGTCCGTGCGCGAGAAAGACCGCGCGCCAGCCTCTCCTGCCGTCCTGCATCACCAGAAGGCAACCGGCGGCAACGACAAGCTTCTGCAAGGGTTGGAGGGCTGGTTTCCCCGCCCGCAAAATTTCGACGACTGGCTTTTCGTCACGCAGTTGAACCAGGCGCGGGCGATCAGTTTCGGCATCGATCATATGCGCTCGCATCGGCCGACCTGCATGGGCACGATCGTCTGGCAGCTCAACGATTGCTGGCCGGTCACCTCCTGGGCGGCTGTCGATGGCGCCGGCCGGAAGAAGCCGCTCTGGTACGCCTTGAAACATAGCTATGCGCCGCATCTCCTCACCATCCAGCCGCGCGGCGATGGCTTGGCCGCAGTCGCCGTCAACGACGCGACCCTGTTTTGGCGCGTACCCTTCACCGTCGAGCGTTTCGACTTCACCGGCAAGCTGCTTGCCCGCCACCACGTCTGGCGCGTTCTGTGCGATCGTTTCGAGAATGCAGATATCGAGATCCCGGCCGAGGTTGCGACACCGGGCGATCCGCGCCATGAATTCCTGCGCGCCCGCCTCGGCGATGCGGAAGCCTGGTGGTTCTTCGAAAAGGATATGAAGCTGCAATACCCGCAGCCCCGCTTCGACATCGAGAGCGTCCAGATGGCGGACGGGATCACCGTGACCATCACGGCGCAGTCGCTCCTGCGCGATGTCTGCCTGTTCGTCGACCGTATCAGCCCGAATGCCGAGGTCGACGACATGCTGGTCAATCTCGCGCCTGGCGAAAGCAGGACGTTCAAGGTCAAAGGCATCTCCAAAGAAGCCTTTGACGATGCCGATCTCTCGACTGTCATGCGCATGGCCAACCAGGTTGCCCAGCCTCCGCACCATTGAAACCGTGCGTCCGCGCACCAAAAGATCCGGCGCATTGCGCCGGATCGGACCCCGCGTCCTCGGCAAATCGTCACAAAAGATTGCACGGATCAATGGCGAATTGCCTCCTATGATCGGGCGCCGCCTTGTGATCTAGTGCCTCCCATCCGATCCATGAATCAGCGAGATTACGCTTATGTCCTCGGACTCCAATCGCAGTTTCCAAACGCCCCGCCGCGAAGAACTCGGTCTTATCACGCTCGGCAACAATGCCGGTCTATCGGCTTCGGCCCTGCCGAACGGCACACTGTTTTCGATCGACTTCGCCGACCAAAAGGGCGGCGTCATGATCAACCAGGTGCTCGGTTCGCCTGTCTATGGCGGCATCGGCCGGCTCTATCTGCGCGTCGGCGGCGCAAAGCCGGCAACAGCCGAAATCGTCGGACCCAAGGCTGCGGTAAAGTTTGGCCATGGCAAGAGCGGTTTTGCCTGGAGCGGCGAGACGGCCGGTGTCAGACACACGGCCAGCCTGCGGCTGCACCCGAATGAGACCGCATGGTTCTGGCAAATCTCGTTGGAAAACGGCACCAATGCGGCGCTTTCGGCCGATCTCATCCTCGTTCAGGACGTTGGCCTCGGCGATCGTGGCTTCCTGATGAATAGCGAAGCCTATGCTTCGCAATATATCGACCATCATATCGCCGGCCATGCCGCCTTCGGCCCGGTCATCATGAACCGGCAGAACCTCAAGCAGGGTGGCGGACGAAATCCGTGGCTCGCGCAAGGCTGCCTCGAAGGTGCAGCGGCTTACGCGACCGATGCAATCCAGCTCCTCGTACCCTCCGAGAGCAACGACGGCGTCATGGTACCGGGCTTCGGCAGCGACCTGCCAAGCGTGCGCCGCCAGCATGAGGTCGCCTGCCCGACAATCCAGTCGAAGCCGCTTTCCCTTGCAGCAGGTGCATCAACCACCACGACCTTCTTCGGCCTCTTCATCGCCGATCATCCGGCCGCCTCCAGCGATGCCGATCTTGCCCATCTCGATGGCCTGCCGAAGCTTCAGCGCGAGTTGGCAATGGACGCGATAGTATCAGCGCAATCAGCCCGCAGCCTCGTGCAGGATGCGCCGCTTGCCGAGAGCGACGACCTGGATCAAACCGCGATCGATGCGCTCTATCCCGAGCGGATGCTGGAAGAGCATGCGGATGGAAAGCTGATCTCCTTCTTCGTGCCGGATGGGCCACATAACAGGCATATCGTGCTGCGCGAAAAAGAACGGCTGGTGGCGCGCCGTCACGGCGCCATCGTCCGCAGCGGCCAGAACATGCTGCTCGACGACCAGACGCTGGCGGCCACCTGCTGGATGCAGGGCATCTTCGCCGCGCAGCTGACCATCGGCAACACCTCCTTCCACAAGCTGTTCTCCGTTTCCCGCGACCCGTACAACCTGACGCGATCGAGCGGCCTGCGTATCCTTGTCGACCTCGGTGACGGCTGGCATCTGCTTGGCGTACCCGCCGCCTTCGAAATGGGCTTGAGTGACACGCGTTGGATCTACAAGCTCCCCGGCCGCACCATCACCGTCTCGGCAATCGCCTCCGGCGACAATCCGGCCATGCAGTGGAGCGTCTCGGTGGAGGGCGAAGCCTGCCGCTTCCTCGTCTTCGGCCACATCGTGCTCGGCGAACGAGATTATGAAGCGGTGGCCAATATTGCGGTGGATGCGGCCGCCAAGCGCATCTCCTTCCGTCCGCAGCCATCCTGGCTGTGGGATCGCTACCCGAAGGCCGGCTATCACCTCGTCACCTCGACGCCGGACGCGGTCGAGGCAGTCGGCGGCGATGAGCTGCTCTACAGCGATGGCGCTACCCGCAATGGCCCGTTCATTGCGTTGAAATCGAAACCAACGAAGGCACTGCGTTTTGCCGTCACGGGATCGATGACCGATCCGGATGCGGCCGAAGCCCTTGCTGCGCGCTACAGCGCCGGTGTCGACAGCGAAGAGATGCTGGCACCGGCCCAGCGCTTCTGGAGCCATGTGACGCGAGACGCGCGTATCGACGGCAACGGCCGCGATGTAGAGGCACAGGCTGTGATGCTGCCCTGGATCGCGCATGACGCCATCGTGCATTTGAGTGTACCGCATGGGCTCGAACAATATACGGGCGCTGCCTGGGGCACGCGCGACGTCTGCCAGGGGCCGATCGAATTCCTGATCGCCTACGAGCATGACGAAGAAGTCCGGCAGATTCTCTCCACGCTCTTTTCCGAGCAGTACCGCGATCGCGGCGACTGGCCGCAATGGTTCATGCTGGAGCCCTACGCCAATATCCGCGCCGGCGAGGCGCATGGCGATATCGTCGTTTGGCCGCTGAAGGCGCTCTGCGATTATATCGAGGCGACCGGCGACATCACCTTCCTCGCCGAGATGGTCCCATGGCGTGCCGACGACACCATGCAACTGACCTCGGAACGTGCGACGATCTCCGATCATATCGAAAAGCTGCTGGACACGGTCCGCAGCCGCTTCGTACCTGGCACAAGCCTGATCCGCTACGGCGAGGGCGACTGGAACGATAGCCTGCAGCCGGCCGATCCGCATTTGCGCGACTGGATGGTCAGCAGCTGGACGGTATCCCTGCTTTACGAACAGCTGGTGCGCTATGCCAACATCCTGACGCTTGCAAGCCGCAATGAGGAAGCGCAGTCGCTTCAGGCGACCGCGGTTGCCATGCGCGCCGATTTCAACCGGCTCCTGATGCGCGATGGCGTCGTTGCCGGCTACGGCGTCTTTGATCCAAGCCATGACGGCGTCGAACTTCTGCTGCATCCCGAGGACACCCGCACCGGCCTGCATTATTCGCTGATCGCGATGACCCAGCCGATGATCGGCGGCCTCTTCACGCCTGACCAGCGCCACGCCCATATGAAGATCATCCGCGAGAACCTGCTCTTCCCCGACGGCGTTCGCCTGATGGAAAAGCCGGCGACCTATTCCGGTGGCCCGGAAAAACTGTTCCGGCGCGCCGAATCCTCGGCCTTCTTCGGCCGCGAGATCGGGCTCATGTACGTGCATGCCCATCTGCGCTACTGCGAGGCGCTCGCCCTCGACGACGACGCGGAGGCCGTCTGGGCGGCGCTGGCGGTTGCCAACCCGATCGCTGTCAGCGGCCGGGTGGAGCACGCCTCGCTCCGCCAGCGCAACACCTATTTCAGCAGCAGTGACGCGGCCTTCGACGACCGCTATCAGGCTTCGTCGGAATGGGGGGGCGTCAAGGCGGGCGACATCGCCGTAGATGGCGGCTGGCGCATCTATTCGAGCGGCCCCGGCCTCTATACCAAGAGCCTGATCGGCAACATCTTCGGCTTCAAGCGCCAGTTCGGCCAGCGCATCCGCAAGCCGCTCTTGCCGGCCTCGATCGGCGCTTGCGAGGTCAAGCTGGACTTCAAAGCCTGAGAAGCCAATCATGCTTGACAAAAGGGCCGCATCAGCGGCCCTTTTTCTTGCGTCGCGCAATCTGAAAACAGCAATCTGAAAGTACTAGGCGCGGATGGCGTCGATCGCCTCCTCGTCGCAGATGATATCCCGGCGCGACGGCTCGATCGCCACTATTTGTGGTTCTGTGTCCCTCCCGACCGCTGGCGATGGGTCGGAAGCGTAGTTCTTGACGAAACAACGCATCGCATGAGCGACGCCGCGTGAATTCACCTCGCGATAATCGGCCTCGTAATAAAGACCGCCGGCATAGCTCCCCGTGATGATTTCGTAGGAAGGGAAATAATCGACCCAATCGAAACGCGAAACGACCTGATCCGCAACCACCCGCAGGACCGACTTGCTATAGGTCGTTGATACAAGCACGTTCCTGTTCTCATAGGTGGCAATGAGCGGCACCGGGGAAACGGTCAGCAACAGCTTGATGCGCGGGTTTCTTTTCTTGAGCTTCCCCAGGAAGGTCAAGAGATCGGCTTCGACATCAGCGACGCCGAAATTGATGAATTCGTACTGCTCGGGATCAAAGGAGCCTGCGACCACTCCGGGCGCAAGCGGAAATACCGAGCCGTCGATCTTCGATCGCCATGCTTCAGTAAGCCCAAGCGTGAAGACCAACACATCGGCCTGCGTGAAGACCGAGCGAATGCTGGCAAGGTGCTGGTTTCGAGCTTCTACCACGGCTTCGATCGTTTCGAAGCCATCCGGTTCGATCTGGGGTCGATAGGGATCGACATAGCGCCCATCCTCACGCCGCCATGCCTTCTCGGCAGGCTTTCTCTTCTCGAAAACCTCCTCGAATAGCTGGAGCAGCTGCCGGGCGGTATAGAGATTGCCGTAGCGCCCGGAGAAAACGCCGAAATTCCGGCGGGTACGCTCATCCTCCGGCAGTCCCTCCCCATTCTCGGGAACGAAGTAATGGAAGCCGATACGCTGGAGCTGCCGGGAAATATGCTGGGCAAAGCAGCTGCCGGCCGTCGCGATCTTCGTCGTTCTGTTCAGACGGAATTTCGGATTGACCACCGGATCGAAAAGATGCGTCTCGATCCGCGCCACGGATCGCCGCCAGAGCTGGTAGTTCTCTATCCCGGCATAGGGGTTTGTCATCAGGCTGCCTCCGCCACGACTGCTTTGACCTTTTCATAACGCGCACGAACCGCCCCTTCGACGAGGATGGAGCCGGGTGGTAGCCGCGAATAGACGGCAAAGCTGAATTCGATGAACTGCTCCAGAGTGATGAGCCGATAGTCATTCGGCAGCTTGAAGAGATATGAGCCGCGGGCTCCAAAGGCTTCGGCAATCTCGGGATAGACCGGATAGCATGGCCCATTCAGGAGATTATCTGCCGGCATGATCTCACCATCGACAGGCTCGACCCCGAGCCGCTTCAGGAACGCACGGGCAATATCGTAGATGCAATGAATTTTGGGATGGTTCACCGAATACATGAAAGCATCGCCGCGAGACCACTGCGTGAACGAGGGCAAAATATCCAGGCCATGTTCCGCAAAGTGCTTGAGAAGCTGCGCCCGCTCCTGTTCCCATCGTGCGAAGAAGCCGCAGCCTTCAAAGACATCCCGCCGGAAAAGCTTCCGGGTTGCCTCTATCCCGAGCCCGGCCTCGTATGCCGCCAGAACGATCATGGAATGATAGGACCCCATCGGGCCTTCGATCGGGCCATCCGAAAATGCGTAGCAAATGTCTGGATGATAGGCGTCGAAATTGATCGAGGGAATGAAATCAAGATTCTGCGCAATGCCGAAATCGAAGTCGAGGCTGCGAAACTGCGGATGGAGGAGGACCCTGAAATAGCGGGGTAGTTCCTTCTTGTATTTTTCGATGCTTTTCCTGAATGCCCATATGTCCATTGCATCGATATGGAAACGAGGGCCAAGAAGCTTCAGGGAATTTGCAAGACCGAATGTCTGGCAATTCGAGACCACAAGCCATGTTTCCATACGAAAACCATCCCAACTAGCCACACGCGGACTTCGTACTATCTCATTGAAATACTGAACAATTACGCCGCTGGAATTTCCCCGGCACAGTGACGCGGTTTAGAAGCTCATTGTTTTATGGCGGATTTGGCTTGTCTATATCGATGACGTCAGTGCTGGGTGAATTGCGGCAAAAGAGGCATCTTACGCGCACGGAACTCCTTGTTTGATGAACCGGCTTGCGACATGTCTGGACCTGACTTTGCCGCCCGCATCCATGGCTTTATCGACGTTCTGGTTAACCGAATCGGCTAATCTCATGCGGATATGCAAAGCTCGGAGGCGGATTTGGAAACGGCGCTCTATCTCCCGATCAAATCATTTCTCGAAGCTGCCGGCTATGCGGTGAAAGGCGAGATCGGCGGCTGCGATCTCGTCGGCCTGAGTGATGGCGAACCGCCCGTCGTCATCATCTGCGAGCTGAAGATGACCTTCAATCTCGAGCTGATCCTGCAGGCCGTCGACCGCGCCGCGGCCAGCGACGAAGTCTGGATCGCCGCCCGCGTCTCGGCAAAGGGCAAGGGGCGCGAAGGCGATCGCCGCTTCCGCGATCTTTGCCGTCGGCTCGGCTTCGGTATGCTGACCATCTCAGACAACGACCAGGTCGATGTCATCGTCAGCCCCGTTTCGCCGATGCCGCGCAAGAATGCGCGCCGCAGATCACGTCTTGTTGAAGAGCATCGGCGGCGCAAGGGCGACCCGGCACTTGGCGGCAGCACCCGCAAACCGATCATGACCGCCTATCGCCAACAGGCCCTTGCCTGCGCGGCAGCGATCGAAAGCGGCATGCAACGCCCGAAGGATATGCGTGAGGCGGCACCGAAGGCCCCGCAAATTCTGAGAGATAACGTCTATGGCTGGTTCGAGCGCATCGACCGCGGCATCTACGCTTTGACCGATCTTGGAACGGAAGCGCTCAAGCGGTGGCCGGCACCGCAGCTTTAAATATGGAAAAATTCCGGTCAACCAACATTAAATTCATGTAATATCTTAACATTTCGCAATATAAACATGATCAATATTTAATTTGTAAAAGACAACTGGCGGATCATATTACTCCTCAGCGCCAGTTCGGTTTTATACTCTGTCTCCCCAAAGTAAAGGCGGGAAACAAAGGCTCCCGAAACGAATTGACGCGGCTCCATTCGACGCCTGTCCCGGACATGGACAAGACGCCAGTTCGCCAACAATCTCGCAAGGGACTTTTGCCATGTCATCTCTCCTCCGCAAGCACCGCACAGCCGCTATCGTCGGCGCCGCCATCATCGTCGGTGCCGGCGCATTGCCTTTTGCCTTCAGCACATCCGCAACCGTCGCCTCGGCCGCCGAGCCTGCTGGCATCATCGCGCCCGGCGGTTCTTTCGCCCCGATCGTCGACGCCGACAAGCCGGCTGTCGTCACCGTCACCACCACCATGAAGGCGACCGACACCAGCGCCGACGGCAGCAACTCGCCGATGGACGAGCAGTTCCGGCAATTCTTCGAAAATCAGGGTATCCCCTTCCCGAAGCAGATGCCGCACCAACAACAGAACCAGCGCGCCATGGCGCTTGGCTCCGGCTTCATCATCAGCCCTGACGGCATCATCGTCACCAACAACCACGTCATTCAGAACGCGGTTGATATCAAAGTGACGCTCGATGACGGCACCGAGCTGCCTGCCAAATTGCTGGGCGCCGATGCCAAGTCTGACCTTGCCGTCCTGAAGATCAACGCACCGAAGCCGCTCGCCACCATCGCCTGGGGCGATTCCGACAAGCTGAAGCTCGGCGACCAGATCCTCGCGATCGGCAACCCCTTCGGTATCGGCACGACCGTCACCGCCGGCATTGTCTCGGCCCGCGGCCGTGACCTGCATAGCGGCCCCTATGACGACTTCATCCAGATCGATGCCCCCATCAACCATGGCAATTCCGGCGGCCCGCTGGTCGACCGCGAAGGCAATGTCGTCGGCATCAACACCGCCATCTACTCGCCGAATGGCGGCAGCGTCGGCGTCGGCTTCGCCATCCCCTCCGACGAGGCCAAGGCAATCGTCGCCAAGCTGGAGAAGAACGGTTCGATCGATCATGGCTATCTCGGTGTCGCCATTCAGCCGGTGACTTCGGATATCGCCAATGCCATGGGCCTCTCGCAGACCCAGGGTGCACTCGTCGCCAGCGTCAATGACGATACCCCGGCCGCGCGCGCCGGCATCAAGAGCGGCGATATCGTCACGGCTGTCGGCAATGAGACCGTCAAGACACCGAAGGACCTGTCGCGACTGGTCGCCGATCTCTCTCCCGGCGACAAGCGTTCGGTCACGCTGTGGCGCGACGGCAAGAGCATGGACGTTAGTGTCACCATCGGCGGCAATGACGACAGCAAGCAGGCTGCCAATGATGCCGGCGACGGCAAGGTCCAGCCCTCGAACCAGCCAAGCATCGGCGTCGGCCTTGCCAATCTGACGCCCGACGTACGCCAGCAGCTGAACCTGCCGCATGGCGTCGAGGGCGCAGTCGTTGCCAGCGTCAATCCGGACAAGTCGGCCGCGGCTGCCGGCATCCAGACCGGCGATATCATCGTCTCGGTCAACGATCAGCCGGTACGAAACGCCCATGAGGTGCAGATGGCCGTCGCCAAGGCCGGCAAGGATGGCCGCAAATCCGTCCTGCTCCTGATCGAGCGCAATGGTGATAAGACCTTCGTCGCCGTCCCGTTCTCGGCCGCATAAAAAGTCTGAGATATTCGACAATCGGCCCGCTTCCTTCGACGAAGCGGGCCGATTGTCGTTATGTCACCAGCAAACCTTGGCGCTCAGCAAGACCGATCGTCGCCAGCGTTCCGGCATTGAAGGGGAGAAAATCCGCCTCGATACCATCACTGAAGATGACGCCATGCTCCGCCATCTCAGACATCACGGTCATCGGCATCTCCGCCCCGACCTGCCCCGAAACCAGCGAAACGCCCGTCGTCCGGCTAGGAAACGGTTCCCGCACAAAATAATGCAGGAAGTCTGCATCCCAGGGAAACGAGGCGTCGGCAATGCCAGCCGGCAGCTCCACGCCACAGCTTGCAGCCGCTCCCGCCCAGCCGGCATAGAGGCTTTTCAGCCATCCCGTCGACCCCATACCCGTCGAAACGATAATACCGCTCGATGATTGCCTTTCGTGCCGTTCGCCGACCCGAAGATCGTAACGGGCCGAAACATGGCTGCGTGGGCCGATGAAAAGGTCGTTCACCGCATAGAGCACTTCGCCGGTGTTGAGCGCCGCCTTGGCCATGCTCACGCGCTTGAGCGGCCGGCGCTGCGCCAAAGCTTCCGGCATGATCCGGCGAACATCGGCCGCCTGGAATGGCAACAAGACGCCGTCCCATCGCTTCGGGTCCGGATTGACGCCAAGCACATTCTGGCCGTCTAGATATTTCAGCGTATTGGCAACCAGGCCGTCCTGCCCCAAAACGACGACGAGATCGTCGACGCCGAAGATGAAGTTTGCGAGATAGCGCCGGTTGAGCGTCTGCACCCGGGCGACAGTGCGCAGGCTTGCTTCGACATCGCGCACTGCCGACTGATAGTGTTGCTGCTCGGCAAGATAGTCACCGAAATCCGCGCCCAGATGCTCGACATAGAACTGCGCCTGCTGGACCGTATTGAAGCGCGTGACAAGCTCGTCGAGGCGGGTGTCGCGCACGATGAGCACGATCTTTCTGTCTTCGGCCTTTCCACCATTTGCCATGGGCATGGCTCACCCCCTTGCCTGCGGCTGCAGCATTTCGCGCAGGAGATCCGGGGTGACGTTCAACTGACCGATCTTGGTGGCGTTGTCGGCAAGATCGCGGAAGGCGAGCGCCATCAGCTGGCCGGGGTCCATGCCGACCGAAGCCAGCGCCTGCAGCATCTTGGGATCGGCATCGCCGAACGACTTCATCATGGCAGCCAGGCCATAGGCCTTGGCGTCTGCCTCCTCACGGGCGTTGCCCGAAGCGAGTGCGACAAGCGCCTTGTTCTGCTCTTCAAGCGCGATCCTGCCGGTCATCTCCTCCCGGCGGATCTGCAGCTGCCGCTCCTGGACCGAGCGTTCCGCATCCATCTGCGCTTCACGGACCTGGCGCTTCTTGTTTTCGACGGCGATTTCGGTCGCCAACTCATTCTCCTTGATCGTCCTCTCCTGCTCGACGCTTGCGTTGCGGCGGGCATAGATCGCTTCGTCGGCGCTGCGCAGCAGCGCTTCACGCGCGCCGGCTTCCAGTGCCTTGGCGGTTTCGGGCTTTGGCTTCACCGCCAGGATCGACAGGCTCAGGAGCTCTAGACCCAGCGCCTGCAGCACCGGATGACCGTGCAGCGTGGTTGCCACGCGCCCGACCAGCAGTTCGCCGGCCGCCAGCACCTCCTTCAGCGACAGGGCCTGCACCTCAGCGCGCATGACGACCTGAACCTGGTCGATCAACCGCTGCGACAGCTTCTGCGGATCTTCCGAGCCGTAGACGCCTTTGGCATTGAGCGAAAAATCAAGCAGTTCCGCCGTCCGCTTTGGCTCGGCGATGCGATAGGTGATCTGCCCCTGGACCGTGACTTCCTGGAAATCCGAAGTGACCTCCGGAAAGATGAAGGGCTCGTTGACGCTGGCCGTCGGCACCACGACCAGCGAGGTCGACGGCGCGAAATACCAGAACGAAAGCCCCGCGCCCTCGCGCTGCGGCCGGCCTCCTTGATACTGGATCACATACTGGGTCGGTTGAGCCTTGATGAAACGAAATCCGAACATGACTGCCTCCTGAAAAGCGGCGTTGCAAACTGCGATGACGCCAACAAACACGACTTATTGTATTTTGTCAACTAAGTTAGTTGAAACTTTACACTAAGAGGCGGTCGCGCTATGTTTGCAGTCATGAGCAACACCGAAGACCTTCACCAAAGACCGATCGTTTCGGTCGATCTCGCAATCTTCGCGTTGACGTCGGATGGGCTTGAAGTTCTGCTGGCGCGCCGCGGGGCGGAGCCGTTTTCCGGTCACTGGGCATTGCCTGGCGGCTGGATCCATGTCGACGAAGACCGTAACCTCGAAGCAGCGACAAAACGCGTGCTGAGCGAGAAGACCGGCGTTGCCGCGCCCTATTTCGAGCAGGTCGGCGTTTTCGGGGATGCGGCGCGAGATCCTCGCGGCTGGAGCCTGAGCGTCACCTATATGGCATTGATCGCGCAGGATGCCGTCATTCTACAGCATGGCGGCAACGTCACGGATGTCGCCTGGCATCCGATCGCAGGCGACACGACAGCGGAGCCCCTCGCCTTCGATCATGCCGCTATTCTGAAGGCGGCGATCACCAGATTGCGCAACAAGGTCGAATATACGACCCTGCCGGTACATCTCTTGCCGGAAGCATTCACTCTGAGCGAATTGCAGGCTGTCTATGAGCGGCTTCTCGGCCGCCTTCTCGATAAATCTGCCTTTCGCAAACGCATCGCGGAAGTCGATTTCATCGAGCCGATCACAGGCGAAATGCGTCGCGCCAGTAATCGCCCCGCCCAGCTCTATCGACTGAAACAGGCAGGCTCGACCGTCTTCTTCGACCGGACGATCTAGGCCGGCACATTTCCATGCACGAGACAGTTCATCTTTGACATGGGCTTCTTTTTGTCCAAACTCTGCCTTTGTGATGGTACAAATAGCGCCGGACCCGATTGAAACGGGCTGGCGGGAAGTTTAAACCGCGCCGGCAGTATCAGCGGCAAGGGCCTTAAAACAGGAATAGCGGCGGCAGGAGTTGGAGTGACTGATCCATACGATATTCTCGGCGTTGCGCGTGATGCGGGCGAAGAGCAGATCAAGGCAGCCTATCGTAAGCGCGCGAAGGCAGCCCACCCGGATTCCGGCGGCGACACCGAGGCTTTCGCGCAGCTGCAGAAGGCCTATGAGCTGCTTCTCGATCCCGTGCGCCGCAAGGTCTTTGACGATACCGGCTATGACGTCGAACTGACCGACGCCGTCGACCTGCAGGCGCTGGTCGCCATCGAGAAACTCATCACCGAGATAGTGCTGGACGAGCGCGAGCCGGGCACTTTCGACCCGGTCGCCAAGATGCGGGCAAGCCTTCTGGAAGAAATTCGCAAGGCGAATTTCAGCAAGAGCGAGCTCGAGCGGCATTCCAGTCGTATCGGCCTTCACCTCGACCGGCTGGGTCAGCGCCCCGGCAAGGATGTGGTCGGCCACATGCTGCGCGCCCGCATCAAGGCGATCGCCACCGCCATCAGCGAAACGGAAGCCAAGATCGGCGCCAGCGAACGCGCCTGCGACATGCTCGAAGGCTATCTTTACGAGATGATCGAGCCCCAGCACGAAGCCGATGCTGCTCCCGAAATCGAATGGGACGAGCCAAGGGTACGCTCGGCCGCACAATAGAGGCGGCGCGTTTCGCCGCTCTGAAGCGACAGATTTCGCGTTTGCCTTGATCGCGAGATCACTTTCGGCAACGCAATGTTGCAATGCAACAATCCTCCCTAGACAAATCGAGGGGCTGGCCTAAATCAAGCATCCAACACGCCGTCCTGCTCCATCGAACGATGGCGAAGCGGCAATGGCGGGCGCTGGAACTCCGGCATCCGCTGCAGATCTAAAACGGCGAGGTATGCGTTTGCTGGCGTCCGAAGCGGATGAAGTCGTCTTTGAACATCTGAGCGAAAACCGATCGCGGGCCGCGTTGAGGGGCGCCTTCTGGTCGGCGCTGGATACGCTTATCCCGACGGCACTCAACAGCCTTGTCTTCGTCGTCACCTCCCGTTTTCTTCTGCCACAGGATTTCGGTCTGGTAGCGCTCGCCTTCGCTATCGTCAGTTTCGCCTCCGGCTTCGGACCGACGGCCTTCGGCGAGGCCCTGATCCAGCAGAAATCCATTCGACGCAGCCACCTTGATACGGTCTTCTGGCTATCCTTCGTCTCCGCGGCCATCCTTTATGCCGCGCTGTTTCTGCTTTCACCGTTTCTCGCCCATTGGCTCGGACACGATGATATCGTCAAGCTGCTGCTGATCATCGGCCTCAAAATCTTCTTCGACATGATGATCATCGTCCCCAACGCCCTGATCGGCCGGACGATGTCCTTTCATCTTGCTGCAGCCCGCACCGCGATCGCCACCTCTGTTTCGGCGGTTATCTGTCTCTCGCTGGTTTTTGCGGGTTTTGGCCTGTGGGCGCTTGCGATCGCCCAGATCGCCGCGCCGGCGGCCGCCTGCATCGCCGCTTTCTGGGGCGCAAAATGGCTGCCTGGCTTCAGGGTAAAGTTCTCAAGCCTGCGCGAACTGCTGCATTACGGCATCTTCGCCTCGGGCAACCGCTTCCTCCAGACCATGAATCTCGACCAGCTGATCATCGGCACGCTGGTAAGCCCGGCCGCTCTCGGTATCTATAATTTCGCCCGACGGCTCTATGAGATGCTCAACAACGTCGTGGCGGGCGGACTGAATTCGGTCAGCCATGTGCTGCTCTCCTCCCTGCAGCACGATAAGGACAAAGTGCGCGAAGCCTTTCTCATGGCGACCTTCGGCTGCTCGCTGGTATCGTTTCCGGCCTTCATGGGACTGGCGGCGGTCGCCGACGATGCCATTCCGCTGATCTTCGGACCGCATTGGGCGGCCGCCGTCTGGCCCGTTCGCTTCTTCTGCGTGATCGGCCTGATGGCCGGCATCGGCATCATCCAGGCATCCCTGATCACCAGCCAGGGTAGATCCGACTGGTGGTTCTACTATCAGTTGGTGCGCAATGTCGTCTCGATCCTCACCGTTTTCATCCTCCATAAATATGGTGTCGCAACCGTCGTCTTCGGGCTCATGGTCGGGGTGCTGATGCTCTGGCCGGTGACGCTTTGGATGGTGTCGCGTTTGATTGGTCTCAGCATTCTGGAATATTTCGGCCAGTTCCTGCGGCCCATAGCCGCCTATCTCGGCATGCTTGTCGTGGTGCTGGCAGCCTCGTCGGCCTTGTACGACCGCTCCCTCGCAACACGTCTCATCTGCGAAATCTTGGTCGGCGGCCTCACCTATTCGGGTCTCATCCTTCTCTTATGCAGAGAAAGGGTCCTCTTCCTCGTGCGGACGACACTGCAAGGTCGCCGTGCAAGGGCACAGTAGCAAGGCATCGTGGCCATCGGATCGAAGCATGGCATTCCACATGGGGCCTTCGATCCCTGCGGTAGCAATAGCAAATGTCGGAAAGGCGCCTCATGACACTGGTTACGTTCATCATTCCCGTTCGCCATCAGGCCAATTCCAACGATTGGCCCGCGCTGAAACAACGACTGTCACAAACGATCGCATCGATCGCCGGGCAATCCAACAATAACTGGCGCGGCGTGGTCGTCGCCAATGAAGGCGCCGATCTGCCCGATCTGCCGCCGAATTTTACGGCCGAGCGCGTGACATTTCCACCAAACCAGCTCCACGACATCAACGGCGCCGATCGCGAGAAGGTCTACGACGCCTTTCGGCTGGACAAAGGCCGCCGCGTGCTGAGCGGCATGCTTTCGGCGCGCGATACACGTTTCTTCATGATCGTCGACGACGATGATTTCGTCAGCGCCAACATCGTCGATTTCGCCGCCAGAAATTCCGACGCCAATGGCTGGAAGATCGACCGGGGCTATCTCTGGAACGAAGGCGGCCGGCTGCTTCTGCATCACAACGACTTCGCCAATTATTGCGGCACGTCGCTGATCATCCGCTCCGATCTCTATCGCCTGCCGGCGACCTTCGAGGATGCCGAGATCGATTACATCAAATCCATGCTCGGCAGCCATGTGCGCATCGGCAAGCTGCTGGCCGACGGGGGCTCGCCGCTCGGTTCGCTTCCCTTCCGCGGTGCGATCTATCGGGTCGGCCATGCCGGCGCCCACAGCAAGTCCTCCAATCTTATCAGGACCCATTTCCTGAACCGGTCGGTGCTGACAAGCCCCCGCCAATTCCTGGGTAACCTTTCGCGGGTACGCCCGCTCGACCGCAATCTGAGAAACGAATTCTTCGGCGCGCGCGCCGCCGGATAGTCACGGCAATCCTTTCGCTCAACAAGGTTTCGATGAATGCCGGCTGATGCAACGAAACATAGATACGCGGCCCTGGATGCGATGCGCGGCCTGGCGGCATTCGCCGTCGTCGTCTACCACCTTGACAGGCCCTATGCGCCTTCGGCCTACATCGCGGTCGATTTCTTCTTCGTGCTCAGCGGCTTCGTCATCGCCAGAGCCTATGGCGAAAAGCTCGCCGGCGGCATGACCGTGCTGGCGTTCATGAAGGCCCGCTACGCGCGCCTCTATCCGCTATTCCTCATCGGCAGCGTCTACGGCCTTGTGCAATTGCTGCTGCATTGGCAGGCGGCAGGCGTCGGGCGGGCCGATCTTGCCGCAAGCATCCTTACGACCGTGTTCATGCTGCCTTCGCCGAGCTTTCTGACGCGATCGGCCGGAGACATCTTGGCGCTCTATCCGCTAAATGGCCCCGCCTGGTCGCTGTTTTGGGAGTTGCTGGCCAATCTGGTCTTCGCGCTGGTGCTTTTCCGACTGAAAACGCGAAGCCTCGTCCTCATAGCCGCCGCATCTCTGGCGACGCTGATCGGCTCGGTCTTCTTCCACAAATCGCTCGATCTCGGTTGGGAATGGCACTCCGTGGATGGCGGTTTTGCCCGCGTCTTCTTCTCTTTCACGCTCGGAATGATCATCTATCGGCTTCGAAACGTCGCAGCGCTCGGCCACACGGTGAACACCTATGCCGCGCTGTTGCCGATCGCAGCGATCCTGATCTTGCTGTTTCTCCCCACCTATTCGCTGAAATACGCGCTGGTGTTCTGCATCCTGATCTCGCCGCTCATCGTCCTTGCAGGCACAATGCTCGAACTGCCGGCCAAGCTGCAGCGGCTCGGTATCTTTCTCGGCTACCTCTCCTATCCGATCTACATGTGCCATCGCGGTTTCACCGAGATCTACGGGCATCTGATGCGCAATATCCACTTGCCGCAACCCGTCTACATCGCAATCTACCTCGTCGCGATCTCCATCATTGCGCTTATCTCGGCCAAGCTTGCGACTATCCTCGTCAGGTATGCTTCCCCCTGGAGGGAGGCGCCCAAAAGCGTGGGTGCGACCTCGAGCCGGTAGCATTGCCATTCACGTGTGGACAGCGGCAAGTGCGATGGCATCCGCAACATAGTCACGCCGCTCCGAGAGTTTGGCCGTCGCGACACGCAAATGACTGCTGGGCAAGATCGAGAACTTGGCACCGGGATGCACCGCAATGCCTCGGGCGGCAAGCGTCACCATTGCGAAGGGCTCCGACGAGACCGGCACCCAGGCACACAGCCCCTCCCCGTGTTTTGCATCGACGCCACGCTCGCCAAGCGCATCGATGAGGCCGGCCCGGCGCTCCCGATAGGTCTTGCGGGCATGATCGAGGCATGCCGCCGTCGCCGGATCGCGCAGCAGCCAGGCCGCCGCCGCCTGCAGAATACGGCTGGTCCAGCCGGAGCTGAAGCTGCGATAGGACTGGATCTGATCGATGATCGCCCGCGAACTCGACAAGACCGCGAGGCGCAGATCCGGCCCGTGCGTTTTCGAAAACGACAGGATATGGATGACCCGATCGGGAAAAAGGCTCCCCATCGAATGGCGCGGCGCCATCGAGATATCGGCGATACCATCGTCCTCCACGATCAACGTATCCTTGTCGCGAAGGATCTCGGCAATGGCCGCCATGCGCGCCGCACTGACGCTTTGGCCCGTGACAGAATGGATGCGCGGCTGAAAGATGAAGGCGACCGGGCGGTATTTCAACGCTTCCTCCAGCGAAGACGGCAGCGGCCCCTCCTCATCGCATTTCACCGGAATGATGCGGGCACCCCGATCCTCGAGAATATCGAGAAGCCGCATGCCTGTCGGGTCTTCGATCGCGACGGCGGCACCCGGCATGACGAGGGCATTGATCAGAGTGTAGACGGCATTATAGCCGCCATTCGTTGCCAGGAAGGCCTCTGGCTCATAGGGCCAGCTCTTCCTGACCTCGCTTTCCAGCTCCGGCAGGATGCGATTGCGCTCGTAGCTGTTGAGATTCTCGGCCGAGGCGCCATAGGCCATCGCCGCCTCGAGCTTCGGCAGCAGTTGCACATCGGGAACGGCGGCCGTCAGATTGAGGGCGTCGGAACCGTAGTCGCCGACGCTTGCCAGCCGCGCCGGCTTGGCAACAAAGCGGTCGCCGCTGACCCATGTACCATTCCGGCCTCGTCCGCTGATGATCTTCTGACGCCTGAGCTCGCTCCAGGCTTCCGATAGGGTTGCCGGGCTCACCCCAAGGACAAAGGCAAGGTCGCGGATCGACGGCAGCTTGGTGCCAACAGGCAGCGCCCCGGCGCGAATGAGCGCGCTCGTTTCAAGTGCAATGCCACGAATGGTCCGATCGCTCAATTTTTCGGCAAACCATTTCGCGTCCCGATCTTCGCTCATTTTCGCACCATTTTTAATGTTCAATAACGTAATAATATTTGATCGACTTATATTGAACATTTAGTCGTTGAGAAAACAAGTTTTCCCGCGAGTGAATTTCATGGCCCTTACTCTTCGACTTGCTCTCCGTGACTGGGACTACATGACCCCTCTGGTCCTGGGTGACGTCTCCTCCCGCAAGCTCGACATCAAGGTGGACCGTGTCGGCACGCTGATCTCGCATGTCGGCAAGAGCGATGCCTATGATGCCGCGGAAACCTCCTTCAGCCGCTATACGCAGCTGCGCATCGACGGTGACGCGAGCGTCGTCGGCATTCCGAATTTCATCATGCGCGGCTTCCGCCATCGCTGCGTCATCACCACCAAGGACAGCCCGATCACGAACTTCGCCCAACTTGCCGGCAAACGCATCGGCGTCACCGGCTGGCGCGACTCCGGCAATACCTGGACGCGGGCAGCACTGCGGCGCGAAGGCGTCGGCGTCGAAGATGCCATGTGGTATGCCGGCCGTCTCACCGAAGCCCATCCGATCACCGATCGCCTCGACGGTTTCGGCCGCCCCGGCCGCATCGAGGCCGCACCCGGCGAAAGGCCGATGGTGGAGCTTTTGAAGGAAGGCCTGCTTGACGCGATCTTCACGCCCTTCATGCCGGACGGTTATTTCGCCGGCAATTCCGGTTTCCGCCAGGTGCTTTCCGATTTCCGCGCCGCCGAACATCGCTATTTCGCCGATGTGGGCTATGTACCGGGTATGCACCTGATCGGATTGAAGGCGGAGTTTGCCGCCGAGCATCCGTGGGTCATGGCTGAGCTGAGCGCCCTCATCGATGAATCGCAGCGTGTGTGGCTCAGCAAGCGGCGCAAATATGCCGACACCACGCCCTTCATGCTCGACGAACTCCTGAAATCGGCGGTCGAATTGCCTGAGGGCTGGGATGCGAGCGGCTTTGCCGCCAACCGTAAGATGATCGCAGATTTCGCTGGGGAGCTGCATGTGCAGGGTATCCTGCCGCGGCTGATGACGCCGGAAGAACTCTTCCCGTTCGACGTCGATGGCAGCCGGACGAGCGCTGCCTGACCATCGACTGAAAAATCAGAGACACAAAGCAAAAAGGGGAATGAACATGTCGCTGAAGAAAATGACCTACGTCGCCCTGGCAAGCCTGATGATGTCGGGCGCCGCCTTCGCTGAGGATGCAAGCCTGCCGAAACTCTCGGTCAACAAGGATCTGCAGGCCAAGCTGCCGGAAGCGATCCGCACATCGGGCAAGATGATCTCCGTCAACAACGGCTCTTTCCCTCCCTATGAAATCGTCACCGGCACCAAGCTGACCGGTGCCAGCGCCGATCTGACCGACGCGATCGGCGAAGTGCTTGGCGTGAAGATCGAGCATGAGAGCGTCAGCGGCCTGCCTGCCATCCTCGCCGGCATCAATTCCGGCCGCTATCAGTTCGCCTTCGGTCCGATCGGCGATTTCAAGAGCCGCGAGGAAGCCAATGACTTCGTCGACTGGGTGCAGGAATTCGTCGTCTTCGCCGTCCAGAAGGGCAATCCGAAGGGCATTACCTCGCTCGACAGCGCCTGCGGCCAGCGCATTGCCGTCATGGCGGGCGGGTCGGCCGAAAAGGTGATCCAGGTGCAGGCCGAGAAGTGCAAGACCGACGGCAAGGGCGCGATCGAGGTTCAGTCCTTCACCGACCAGCCGAGCTCCATTCTCGCCGTCCGCTCCAAACGCTCTGACGCCTTCTTCTCCTCGCAGGCGCCGCTCACTTATTTCGTCTCGCAGGCCAGCGGCCAGCTGGAACTGACCGGCGTCGGCCAGAAGAACGGTTTCGAAGATCTCTATCAGGGCGCCGTGGTGCCGAAGGGCTCATCGCTCGGACCTATCCTCAAGGATGCCGTCAAGGTTCTTATGGACAACGGCACCTATGCCGCCATCATGAAGAAATGGGGCCTTGAGAACAATATGATCAAGGAGCCGGGTATCAATCTTGGCGGGATATTGCCGAAATGAGCACAAATGCCAAAGACATCGCATCGCCATCTGGCGATGCGGCGGAACGAGATGTGGCGAATGCCCACACACCGTTCCCGAAGGGCCGTGTGGCGGCCTGGGTCGTCACCCTCCTGATCGCGGCCTATTGGGCGTGGTCGGTCGCCCGCAATGAGAATTTCGGCTGGCACGTCGTCGGGCAATATTTCTTCGATCCCGTCGTCATCAGCGGCCTTTATGTTTCGCTTGGCCTGACCGTCGTCGCCATGGCGCTCGGCATCGTGTTCGGCCTGCTTTTGGCGATCGCCAGGCTGTCGAAAGACACGCTGGCAAGCACACTCGCGTCCCTGTTCATCTGGTTCTTCCGCGGCACGCCGCTGCTCGTGCAGCTGATCTTCTGGTACAATCTCTCGACGCTTTTCCCGACGCTGTCGATCGGCATCCCCTTCGGCCCGACCTTCGTCAACTGGGACACGAATTCCGTTATCAGCCCAATGACAGCAGCAATCGCCGGCCTCGCTCTCAACGAAGCGGCCTATATGGCCGAGATCATTCGCGGCGGCCTGCTTTCGGTCGACAAGGGCCAGTTCGAGACTGCGGAAGCCTTTGGCATGACGAGAATCCGGGCGCTGCGCCGCATCATCATCCCGCAGGCCATGCGCTCCATCGTGCCGCCGACCGGCAACCAGCTCATCAGCATGATCAAGGCGACTTCGCTCGTCAGCGTCATCGCCATGGCTGATCTGCTCTATTCCGTGCAGTCGATCTACAACCGCACCTTCGAAGTCATCCCAATGCTGCTGGTCGCCGTCATCTGGTATCTGCTGATTACATCGGTGCTGAACATTGGCCAGAGCTATATCGAGCGCTACTATAGCCGCGCCGACCGCCGTACAGGCGCGACGAAGGCTGTAAAGGAGAGTGCGCCGGCGCTCGTACCGGCACAGGAGGCGGGCCAATGAACGCTCCTATGAACTCGATCGTCAATGTGAACCCGCTGGTACAGGCACGCAACGTCCACAAGTCCTTCGAAAATCTCGAAGTGCTGAAAGGCATCGATCTCGATGTGACGCCGGGCGAAGTGGTCGTCATCCTCGGACCCTCCGGTTCCGGCAAGTCGACTTTCCTGCGCTGCATCAACCATCTGGAATCGATCAATCGCGGCTCGATCGAAGTCGACGGCGAACAGATCGGTTATCGGCTGAACAAGGGCCGACTGGTCAAACTGTCGAATCATGCGATCGCGCTGCAGCGGCGCAAGATTGGCATGGTGTTCCAACAGTTCAATCTCTATCCGCATATGACGGCGCTGCAAAATGTCATCGAGGCGCCGATCGGCATCCATGGCGAAAGCCGCAAGCAGGCGACCGAGAATGCGCTGGCGCTGCTCGACCGCGTTGGCTTGTCGGCCAAGGCTCACAACTACCCAAGGCAGCTTTCCGGCGGCCAGCAGCAGCGTGTGGCGATTGCAAGAGCGCTCGCAATCAAGCCGAAGCTGATGCTGTTCGACGAGCCGACGTCGGCGCTCGATCCGGAATTGGTCGGCGAGGTGCTGTCGACCATGCGCGATCTCGCCAGCCAGGGCCTGACGATGATCGTCGTCACCCACGAGATCGGTTTTGCCCGCGAAGCGGCCGACCGCGTCGTCTTCATGGATGGCGGCAAGATCGTGGAACAGGGCAGGCCCGAGGATGTGATCGGCAATCCGCAGCATCCGCGCACCAGAAGCTTCCTGTCGCGCTTCATCTAGCGCGACAGCTCCATCATCAGTGAAGCCCGCACGCTTTATGGCGAATGGCGGCACAAGCGAACCATTGGAATAGCCATGACCCTAGACAACGATTTCGCCCGCCTCTCGGACTTCGAGCCGATGAAGGCCGAATTGACCGGCATCCGCCAGCATCTGCATGCCAATCCCGAACTCTCCTTCGAGGAGGCGGAAACCGCGCGTTTCGTTGCCGAGAAGCTGGAAGGCTGGGGCTATGAAGTCACACGCAATGTCGGTGGCCATGGCGTCGTTGCACGCATGACTGTCGGCGCCGGCAAGAAGAGCATCGCGATCCGCGCCGATATGGACGCCTTGCCGATCACCGAACAGACCGGCGCCACTTACGCCAGCAGGTCGCCCGGCAAGATGCATGCCTGCGGCCACGACGGCCATACGACCATATTGCTCGGGGCGGCCGAATATCTCGCCCGCACCCGCCGGTTCAACGGCACGGTGAACCTGATCTTCCAGCCGGCCGAAGAAGCGGGGGCCGTCAGCGGCGCTCCCGCAATGATCAAGGATGGCCTCTTCGAACGCTTTCCCTTCGACGTCATTTACGGGCTGCACAATCATCCGGGTGCTACGGAAGGCACCTGGCTGTTGCGCTCCGGCCCGCTGATGGCGGCAGCCGATACGGTCGAGATCACTATCACGGGCAAGGGCGGCCATGCCTCCCGCCCGCATCTGACCATCGACCCCGTCGTCGTTGCGTGCAATCTCGTCGTCAGCCTGCAGACGATCGTTGCCCGCAGCGTCGACCCGACGCAGACGGCCGTCGTGACCGTCGGTGCCATCCATGCCGGCGAGGCTTCGAACGTCATTCCCGAAAGCGCGAAGATGCTGCTCACCGTCCGCTCCTTCGATCCGAAGGTGCGCGAACTGCTCGAGGCTCGCATTCGCAAGCTGACAGAATCCATCGCTGACGGCTATGGCGCCAGCGTCGAGATCGACTACGTCCACGGCCATCCGGTCGTCGTCAATTCGGAGAAGGAAACGGAATTCGCGCGCATGGTCGCCGAAGAGCTCGTCGGCGCCGACAAGGTCACCACCTGCGGCCTGATCCCCGGCAGCGAGGATTTCTCTCACTACCTGGAACACAAGCCCGGCAGCTTCCTGCGCCTCGGCAATGGCTTGAATTCGGCCATCCTGCACAGCGCCAAGTATGATTTCGCTGACGAAAGCCTGACCGTTGGCGCCGCCATGTGGGCACGGTTGACCGAGCGCTATCTCGACGCCTGAAGCACTTTCGCGAAGTGCGTGGCCCCACAAGCGACAGAATAAACGACAGCCCTGGCCGTGAGCCGGGGCTGAGCCGTTTTCGGAGATGACGTGAAGGAGTGGAGTGCCGCAATCGACCTCGCCAGAGCCTCATCATCAGATAAGCTCGGCGCGATCCGGTCTCCGCGAAGGATTATTTGTCGAGGGCTGCCAGGCTGTCGGGCGCTCCCGGTGCGGCCTTGACAGGCGTTTCCGTGGACAGCGAGGTCTTCACCTGCACGCTCTGAGCCTGCACCAGCCGCCATTCATTTTCCAGGCGATCAATCACATACGTAGGAATTTCATCTCTTACGTTTTCAAACTCTTGCATCACGACCTCCATTGTCATGCGTCACTGGCATGACATGGAAGAGTTTCTTTGTAAATCAAGGCATTAAATTATTTAAACGATTAAAATTTTTTCAATCGTTTGAAATATGCGCGCCTGTGGAAAAGCCGCAAACAGCGTTAATGCGGAGGTGCAAGGGTTATGAACCCGGCACTGGATCATCAGCGGCGCAAGCAATACGCCCCTGCCTGCTGACCTTGCCGCCTTCACAGCTACAGGCGGCTATCAAGCTCCAGATCCTGTCTGCGCCAGATCGAATCATGCTGCTCGCGCATGGCGTCGGCCGCCTCGCGCACCACTTCGGAAATCTGCATGAGCTGTTTGACCAGAGGGCTTGTCCTGCGCCAGATCATGCCGATCGTCCGTGACGGCTGCGGGCTTTGGAAGCGGACGGTCGAAACCGAGGCCGAACGGGTTTCCACCGCGACCGCCATCTCCGGTATCAAGGTGACGCCGATGCCGGCACTGACCATCTGCACCAGCGTTGACAGCGAGCTGCCATCCATCAGCTCCCGGGGAAGCGCCGACTGTATATTGCAGAAGGAGAGCGCCTGGTCGCGGAAGCAATGCCCTTCCTCCAAGAGCAACAGCCGCATTTCGCGAAGCGCTTCCCGGTTGGGCACCGGCTTGCCTTCGTCCTCGCTCGGCCGCACCAGGACGAAGTTTTCAGCAAATAGCGGCACTTCCGTCAGAGATGCTTCGGAGATTGGCAGAGCAACGATCGCCGTATCCAGCCTCCCCTCCTCCAGCTCTTCCACCAGTTTCGAAGTCAGGGTCTCGCGCACATGGATATCGAGCCCATCATAGATGCGGGAGAGATTGCCGATGATGCTCGGCAGTAGATAGGGCGCGACGGTGGGAATAATACCGATGCGCAACCGTCCCACAGGCTGATTGTGCGATGCGCGGGCAAGATCTCCCAGCTCGTCGACGGAGCGCAGGATGTCGCGGACGCGGATCGCGAACGCTTCTCCGAAATTGGTCAACCGGACCTGTCTCGCGCCTCTTTCGAAAAGATTCGTGCCGAGTTGCTCCTCCAATTCCTTGATCTGCATCGATAAGGCGGGCTGGGAGATCGCGCATAGATCGGCGGCGCGTCCGAAGTGGCCGAGCCGGGCCAGCGCTTCGAAATAGCGAAGCTGTTTAAGCGTGAAGTTTGCCATAAGCCTATCTTATCGCACCAATCAGGAAATCCAACTTAAATTAATGGAAAGCCTTGGCTATAGTGCCGCAGCAGAGATGAGATGCGGCCGCCTGTCACATGAAGCTCACATTGAGAGCATTGACTGCGTTCAGTTCATCGATGCACGGGCCGGTCGGAAGGCAGGATACCCAAGCTTTGCCTGCTTCCGCGCCTCCGTTTCATGCGAGGCCAGAACAACGAGAGATTCATGCGTCTGACATGTCGCCGCCATACCCGTTTTAGAGCCGGACCATTTCCCGGCGGGCTGGCAAAGCTCCTTCTCCGGTCGTCACAAATCAAATCATCGTAAGGGAGAAAATTATGGATACGAAAGTCGAAAATGCCGGCAAGTGTCCGTTTCCGCATGGGAACACGAGCGTTTCGGCTCGTTCGAACCGCGACTGGTGGCCGAACCAGCTGAACCTTCGGATTCTGCACCAGAATTCGGCCCTTTCCAGCCCGATGGGCAAGGCGTTCAACTACGCCGAGGAATTCAAGAAGCTCGACCTGGAGGCCCTGAAGAAGGACCTCACCGCCCTTATGACGGATTCGCAGGAATGGTGGCCGGCCGACTTCGGCCATTACGGCCCGCTCTTCATCCGCATGGCCTGGCATAGCGCCGGCACCTACCGCACCGGCGACGGCCGCGGCGGCGCCTCTTCCGGCACGCAGCGTTTCGCGCCGCTCAACAGCTGGCCGGATAACGTCAACCTCGACAAGGCTCGCCGCCTGCTGTGGCCGCTCAAGCAGAAATACGGCAACAGCATCTCCTGGGCCGACCTGCTGATCCTCACCGGCAACGTCGCACTGGAATCCATGGGCTTCAAGACCTTCGGCTTCGGCGGTGGTCGCGAAGACATCTGGGAGCCGGAAGAAGATATCTATTGGGGTGCGGAAGATACCTGGCTCGGCGACAAGCGCTACAGTGGCGACCGCGATCTGGAAAACCCGCTCGCAGCGGTGCAGATGGGCCTGATCTACGTCAATCCGGAAGGCCCGAACGGCAATCCCGACCCGCTCGCAGCGGCCCGTGACATCCGCGAAACCTTCGCCCGCATGGCCATGAACGACGAAGAAACCGTCGCCCTCATCGCCGGCGGCCATACCTTCGGCAAGACCCATGGTGCCGGCGATGCCGCCCATGTCGGCCCTGAGCCGGAAGCGGCCGGCATCGAAGAACAAGGCCTCGGCTGGAAGAACAGCTTCCGCAGCGGCAAGGGCGGTGACACGATCGGCAGCGGTCTCGAAGTCACCTGGACCTCGACGCCGACCAAGTGGAGCAACAACTTCTTCTGGAACCTGTTCGGCTATGAATGGGAACTGACGAAGAGCCCGGCCGGCGCCCATCAGTGGGTACCGAAGCACGGCGCTGGCGCCGGCTCGATCCCGGATGCTCACGACAAGTCCAAGCGCCATGCTCCGTCGATGCTGACGACCGACCTCGCCCTGCGCTTCGATCCGGCCTATGAGAAGATCTCCCGCCGCTTCTTCGAAAATCCGGACGAGTTCGCCGATGCCTTTGCCCGCGCATGGTTCAAGCTGACCCATCGCGACATGGGTCCGCGCGTGCGCTATCTCGGCCCGGAAGTGCCGAGCGAAGAGCTCATCTGGCAGGACCCGATCCCGGCTGCCGGTCACGCATCGATCGATGCCAACGATGTCGACACGCTCAAGGGCGAGATTGCCGCATCGGGCCTGACGATCCCGCAGCTGGTTTCGACCGCCTGGGCGTCGGCCTCGACCTTCCGCGGCTCCGACAAGCGCGGTGGTGCAAACGGCGCTCGCATCCGCCTGGCGCCGCAGAAGGACTGGGAAGCCAATCAGCCGGCCCAGCTCGCTTCCGTGCTCAACACGCTCGAAGGCATCCAGAAGAAGTTCAACGATACCCAGACCGGCGGCAAGACGGTATCGATTGCCGACCTTATCGTTCTCGGCGGCTCGGTTGCCATTGAACAGGCTGCGAAGAAGGCCGGCCATGACGTGGTCGTACCCTTCGCTCCCGGCCGTACCGATGCGACGCAGGAACAGACCGATGTCGAAGCATTCGCCGTTCTCGAGCCGATCGTCGACGGTTTCCGCAACTACCAGCGTCAGGCCTATACCGTCTCTTCGGAAGAGCTGCTGATCGACAAGGCACATCTGCTGACGCTGACGGCTCCGGAAATGACCGCCCTCATCGGCGGCCTGCGCGCACTGAACGCCAATGTCGGCCAGAGCCAGCACGGCGTCCTCACCAAGCGTCCGGAAACACTGACCAACGACTTCTTCGTGAACCTGCTCGACATGGGGACGGAGTGGAAGGCCGTTTCGGATGCCAAAGACGTCTTCGAAGGCCGCGACCGTGCGACCGGCGACGTGAAGTGGACGGCAACGCGTGCCGACCTCGTCCTCGGCTCCAACTCGCAGCTGCGTGCGATCGCCGAAGTTTACGGCCAGGCCGATGCCGAGAAGAAGTTCGTACAGGACTTCGTCGCGGCATGGACCAAAGTCATGAACGCCGACCGCTTCGACATCGCTTGAAGTGACTGAATAAAACGCCCGGACGCGACCCTACTCAGGTCGCGTCCGGGCATGACGTGATTTCTAGACGCACTCCGGACCTCAGCGGGCGGACTGCAATTGCAGGCGCGAGACGCCGGCTGCAACGTTCAGGCCCGTTCCCGCTTCCGCGCTCAGCGGCTGCAGCGCGAAATTCTTGGAATTGCCACCCACCAGAGCGTTCGCACCGAGGCCGAGCCCCACGGAAGCGCCTGCCGAAGCACCGACGTAGGTGCCGGCCAGGGCACCGTCGCCCACACGCGTCGGCGCGGTATTGACGACAACCCAGCTCATATAGGTCTTGCGGGTGACCCCGATATCGATGCCGAGCTTGCCGATTGTGCCCGTATAGCGTTCAGCTCTGCCGGTTCGCTGCTTGAATGTGCAGCTGATCGCCTTGTTCGATCCGATAATCATGCCGACACCGCCGGCGACCTCGCAAGACAGCGTTCCGAGCCTTTGCTTCGGCTCGGACACCACTTGTGCCGACTGCCTTTTGGAGTGAGTGCTGGCAGCGGAAGCCGCAGAACCAAAGGCAACTGCAATTGCCGCCGCCGCTATAATGAATTTTTTCATGACGTCTCCTTCGGCGTTTTGGGCGCCGCGGTCTGTCCGGGCGGCGCAGGGGAATTCGACAGCTCGATTTGCGGATGAGGATGGCTGGAAGGGTCGCGATCGGCCCGCAGGGCGATATTGCTGACGACGCGGGTCCTGGCATATTCGGCAGCTATTGCAATGGCCCGCTGCCGCGCCTCATCGGTCGATGCCACTCCGGAGAGAACGATTGCGCCTTCCATGGCGGCAACTTCGATATGACAATCCTCAAGTCCCTCGGCATAGGCGATCAGGCAGCGGATGGCCGCACAGGTTGCGTAACGATCCGACGATGCCGTCATCGATGGGGACTTGGCCAGGAAAAGCATTGGAAGCCTCGATAAATCGCGGGGGCGAAGTTTCGCACGCGCTTGACGTCAGCGAAGCGCGTGTCGATGGGGTCTTTGGCCTTGCCCACTTGCGCCAGGATCTTGCCTTCGACCTTTTCGGCGGCACCTTCGATCTTGAGCCGATTGTTTCCTGTCAGCCTTCCTGCGGCCTCCTTGATGGAACCGCTTGCCTCCTTGACTGCGCCTTTGACACGGTTCTTGTCAATTTCTTATCTCCTTGAGCTTTTCAAAAGAGGAGGTATCGGCGTTCCACCGAGACCATGAACAATGAAGTAGGGCGGCAATGCATAGCTTGCAGGGCAGAATGTACTATTGGTGCGAGTGGAAAATAGCCTTTTTGAGGCCATCACACGCATTCATCTGCCGATGACCGCAGCCCGGCACTCATGCTAAGCCTCTTTAAACGACTGAAATATTAGATGGGCCAGCGAACCGATAAGGAAAGCTATTACGACCGTCAGCAGATGACAGCGTCGGCAACCGCTCGCAAGCGACGGTTTAGTCTACGCAGCACAGAGGTGCTGCATTCTGCAACGGCAGCGGCAGGGCAATGACGGGATTGGGGATCGTAAGGGCGTCCAGAGTCGCCGTCTGTTCCGGCGAAAGCCGAACTTCAAGCGCGCCGATATCCTCATTGAGTTGTTCCAGCGTGTGAACGCCGATAATCGTTGAGGATACGCCAAGGCGCGCCATTGCCCAGGCAAGGGCGACGCGTGCGGTTGTCGTACCGAGTTCATCGGCGACGCGGAACAGGGCGTCGACGATTTCAAGATCCTGCTCGTCGGGCCTTTGCGCCAATTGTGCCGCATGCCCCGCCCTCACGCCCGCTTTGTTGGCGCGGGTATATTGGCCGCTGATGAGACCGCCGCTCAACGGCGAATGGGAGACGACACCAAGCCCCAATCCCCGCGCCAGAGGGATGAGCTCGATTTCAAATAGCCGCGCGGCGAGCGAATATTCGATCTGCAGACCGATGAACGGCTTCCAGCCGTTGGACTGCGACAAGAGGTGGGCATGCGCGACCTTCCACGCCGGCGTATCGGAAATGCCGAAATAACGCAGCTTTCCCGACTGAACGAGGTCATGGAGCGCCTCCAGCATTTCTTCCAAAGGGACCTGTATGTCCCAATTGTCCAGCCAATAGAGATCGAGATAGTCGGTACGCAGCCGCCGAAGAGCCTGTTCGAAGCCGTCTATCACGGCTTTGCGGCCCAGCGTTTCGCGATGCCACTCAACATTGAACTTGGCGGCGACGACCAGACGATCGCGTCTGATCGCGTTCTGTGCGACATAGCTGCCGACAACCGTCTGGCCGCCCGCTTTTTTTGCCCCGCTGCCCGTATCGAGATAATTGCCCCCCAGTTCGAGATATCGCGCAAGGACTGACGCGGGCTGATTTTCGCGCGACTTCCAAGCAAAACCCTCGTCGAAGGTCATGGTTCCGAGCGCAAGCGGACTGACGCGCAACTCCGAGCGGCCGAGTGCGGCATAGTCATCAAGATGCATGCATAGTCCCCCAGCCGGCTTGCAGCCGATACATAACTTTACACGCTATGTAAGAGCATCCAGCAAAGGAATTAAGCAGCAATTTGCAATTTTACAATTCGGAAATCCGGATAATCAGCCCGGTATCGTTCGATTTTGCAACCGCGTGGCCCGTGAGGAACGGTTCTCCCCAGTCGCCGCATGTCTTTGGCCACATGCACTGCAGCATTCATGATCGGCGGGGCTCAGTTCACCCTTCCCGGGAGCAACTAGCCGCGATACCGCAATGCGTCGACCAGCAGAGAAAAAGCCGCGGAGGGCTGCCGTCGGCTTGGATAATACAGATGATAGCCGGAAAACGGCGCGCACCAGTCTTCCATGACGCGCACAAGCCGCCCCTCCCCGACATCGGTCGCGACATGATCTTCCATGACGAAGCCAAGACCCAGTCCTGCCTTCGCAGCCCTCACGATCATGCCGACATTGTTGAAGACGAGCTGCCCCTCTACCCTGGCACGAAGCTCCCGCCCATCCTTTTCCAACTCCCAGGCATAGAGGCCGCCGGAACTCGGCAGACGCAGATTTATGCAATTGTGCTCGGCAAGTTCATTCGGCGCTTTCGGCGGAGGATTCCTGGCGAGATATGCCGGGGACCCGACGATGACCATGCGCACATCGGGACTGATCTTGACGGCGATCATATCCTTGGCGAGCGCCTCGCCAAGCCGGACGCCTGCATCGAAGCGATCAGCAACGATATCGCGCAGGCTGGAATCGATGCTGAGTTCGACGTGGATATCCGGATATTGCGGCAGGAGCCTTTCAAGGGCCGGCCAGAGAATGGTGGTGGCAGCGTGCTCGGAGGTGGTGATGCGGATGGTTCCTGCCGGCCTTTCGCGCAGCTCGCGCAGGGAAGCGAGTTCGCTATCGATGCTTTCGAGCGCCGGGCCAAGAGTGGCAAGCAGCCGCTCGCCCGCTTCCGTTAGAGCCACATTGCGGGTGGTTCGTGTCAGCAGGCGCACGCCCAGCCGCGCCTCCAGACGCCGGATCGTATGGCTGAGGGATGATTGCGACGTGCCGAGTTTCGCGGCGGCACGCGTAAAGCTCCTCTCCTCGGCCACAACAGCAAAGGCGTTGAGATCGACCAGTTCTTCCCGCTGCATTTATGAGCCCCAGATATAATTATATGTCATTTATATTGTATGGTCCCGGTTATCCGGCAAGTCTAAGGTGCCTTGAAAAACGGCGAAAGAGCCGCAAGTTCCCCCAAGAGGTGCAGGACATGGACATCAAACGCAGCGGTTTCCAGCCATCGGCCAAAGGGCCGGAAGACTATTTCACGGGTGTGGTTCGCATCGACGCGCCTTTTAGCGGCCGCGGCAATCTCAGCGGCGCGACCGTGACTTTCGAGCCCGGCGCCCGCACCGCGTGGCACACTCATCCCTTCGGTCAGACCTTGCTCGTTGTTTCAGGCCTCGGGCGCGTGCAGCGCGAAGGCGGCCCGGTGGAAGAAATCCGTCCCGGCGACATCGTCTGGTTCGCGCCGGACGAAAAGCACTGGCATGGAGCATCGCCCGATTGCGCCATGAGCCATATCGCGATCGCCGAAAAGGAAAACGGTTCGCCGGTGACATGGCTGGAGAAGGTGAGCGACGCGGATTATCTCGGAAAGGCACAATCATGAAGCCATATGTCATCTGCCACATGGTCTCGTCTCTCGACGGCGGCCTGCATCCCAGCTGCTGGACACATAGTTCGGACGGCAAGCTCAGTGACTGGACGGCGCTCTATCAATCCTGTCACGAGAAGCTTGAAGGCGATGCCTGGATGGTCGGTCGCGTCACGATGGCCGAGATGACCAAGGGCAGCCCGCATCCACCGCATGAACACGGCGCGGTGGCGCGTCCCCTCCATTTCGCCAATCGGAAAGCGGCCAATTTCGCCATTGCCATAGATATTTCCGGCAGGCTGCATTTCACCACGAATGAAATCGATGGCGATCACATCGTCGTCCTCCTCGGCAGCGACGTGCCGGACAGCCATCTGGCCGAGCTCACGAACGACGGCATTTCCTACATTGCCTCCGAGCAAGCTCAGCCTGACCTGGCCGCCATGCTTGATACGCTGGAGCACGAACTCGGCATCAAGCGCCTGCTGCTGGAAGGCGGTGCCGGGATCAACGGCTCCTTCCTTGCTGCCGGTCTTGTCGATGAAATCAGCCTGATCATCGCACCCGTTCTCGACGGACGCGCCGCAAGCCAGAGCATCGTCGAACATGGGGAGGGAGGTTTGGCAGGAAAAATCCAGCTCTCGCTCAAAAGCTGCGAGCCGCTGGCGCATGGGGCGGTCTATCTGCGTTATGCGGTCACCCCATCTTGATGTCGACGGCACATCTATTGGTCGGCGCAGCATAGGGTTCGTGGCCGCCGATCGACGGCCACGGGATTGCTCAGTTCAGCGGCCGGTGGTCTTCATCAGTTGCTCGGGATAGCGCTCGCCCTCGATCGCAATGTCTGCAGCTGCGCGCTTAATTTCGGCAAGTTCCGCCGCGCTCAGCTCGACATCCGCAGCCGCAAGATTCTCTTCCAGACGATGCAGCTTGGTCGTGCCTGGGATCGGCACGATCCAAGGTTTCTGCGCCATAAGCCATGCAAGCGCGACCTGGGCCGTGGTTGCCTGCTTGCGACCGGCAATCTGCTTGAGGAGATCGATGAGCGCCTGGTTCTTTTCCATCGCCTCGGGCGTGAAGCGCGGCAGAATGCGACGGAAATCATTCTCGCCAAGCTTCGTATCCTTGTCCATCGCGCCCGTCAGGAAGCCCTTGCCGAGCGGGCTATAGGCGACGAGACCGATGCCCAATTCCTCGCAGGCCTGCAGGATGCCGTTGGTTTCAGGTCCACGCGTCCAGAGCGAGTATTCGTTCTGCAGCGCCGTAACGGGCTGCACCGCATGGGCGCGGCGCACCGTCTGCGCACCGGGCTCGGAAAGACCGAAATGCCGCACCTTGCCCGCAGCGATCAGATCCTTCACCGCGCCTGCCACATCCTCGATCGGCACATCGGGATCGACACGGTGCTGATAGAAGAGATCGATGATCTCGATGCCCAACCGTTTCAGCGAGGCATCGGCGACGGCGCGAATATTCTCGGGACGGCTGTCGAAGCCGTTCGACTTGCCGTTCTCGATCCTGAAGCCGAATTTCGTGGCGATGACGACCCGATCACGCACGGGCTTCAGGGCCTCGCCGACGATTTCCTCGTTGGTAAAGGGACCATAGATTTCGGCGGTGTCAAAGAAGGTCACACCACGCTCGACGGCATCACGTATGAGCCTGACACCGTCATCCTTGGCCAGCGCATGGCCATAGCCGAAGTTCAGCCCCATGCAGCCGAAGCCCAGGGCCGAAACTTCAAGGCCGCTTTTTCCAAGTACACGCTTCTTCATCGCATCTCTCCTGCTGTCGCAAGCGTTTCGGGTTCGATGCGCATAAGATATGGGAGGCCGAACCTAGTGATTAGGCGGCATAATCAGCATGAAGCTATATTCGATGTTCATGAATACGCTATCGGCCGGACGCCAGTAACTATAGGTCTTCAAAGAACATCTCCTTGATTTCCGCCCGGAACACGGCCGTCCATCGAAAACACAGCCGTCTGGCGATATCAGGCCAAGTTTTTCTAGCGCTTGCGTATGAATTCGGTACGGAGAACCAATCCCTTGATCCCGTCGTAGCGGCAATCGACTTCTTCAGGGTTGTCGGTCAGTCGAATCGACCTGATAACGGTACCCTGCTTCAAGGTCTGATTGGCGCCCTTCACTTTCAAATCCTTGATGAGGGTGACGGAGTCGCCATCGGCAAGGACGTTGCCGCTCGCATCGTAAACGACAAACTCCGCGGCGGCAGCAGCCGCTGCCATCTCCGCGGCAGGTCGCCACTCACCGGTCACTTCGTCGTAGATATATTCGTCATCTTGGCTGCTCATGCCATACTCCATCCTGCAGGTTTTCTGAGTATTCCAAAGCCGGCAAACGCCTGACTTTCATCTCATTCATGATTGATAAATGGCGTCTACCCGAGACAATCAGCCTATGCAATAAGCGCGAAGCGAAGACCCGAGCGGACACTTGGCTTTCCTATTTCAGCTTGGATGCCGGCCAGGGATTGCGGCCCTCCCGAAGCCACGACAGCGTATTGACCCAGAAACCCTCAGCATGGCTATCGTGAAACAGGCCGAAATGGCCGATTGCGGACCGACCGAAATCAGCCGGGCGGAGCAGCACCGACTGGCGTTGCGCACCGGTATAATAATTCAGTGTGCGGTGAATTGCCGGCACGGTGCCAAGTTCGTCGTCCGAAACGGCAACGGCCAGGATCGATGCCTTGACAGCGCCCATTCGCCGCAGCACATCCCCCCTCTCGCCCGCAGGATGGCTGCGCTCGAACCGAGGGCCGCGAAAGCTCCACTCGTTTGCCACGCCTTTCGGCAAGTCCTCCAGCCAGCCAAGCCGGCGGCCCGGGAAATAACCGCAAAGCCCAGTCAGCGCAGGCATGGCGACATGCCATTTGAGGAACAGGGCGGCGCGGCGGCGGCGCATGTAATCCCCCCACCAGGCATATTGAGCTCCGACCGTCAGCATTCTGTCGATCATCGAGGCGCTTTCGGCCAGTCCAGGCAGGAAGCCACCGACACTATGGCCGATCACCATGAGGGGACCGCTGCGTCGATGCTCGATCATCAGTTGAAGCGCAGCCTCGAAATCCCTCTCCCCCCAATCGCGCCAGCGATAGCCCACCCCTCGCAGTTCCTGCGGTCGCGACTGGCCGATGCCGCGATAGTCGAAGGTGAGGACATCGAACCCATTTTGCGCCAGAAATCGCGCGTAGCGATGATAGTAGCGCGCAAGAACCCCGGTGGCCGGATTGATGATCACGCTACCCTCCGGCTTACCTGCCTCCGCCAGCCAGAGATGGCCGCCAAGGGTGACACCATCGCGGCACGAAATGGAAATCGGCAGGCTCCGCGGCTTTGCGGCTGGTGGAATTGGTTGCTCGCTCATAGCCGGCAGGATGGGGCCATTGCCACATTGTGTATATTCACTACCCGGTATACATTGAGCCATGAAAGACAGCTCACAGCCGACACGCGAACGCATTCTTCAGGCGGCAGGAAAGCTCTTCCATCGCGACGGCATCCGCGCGATCAGTGTCGATGCCATCGCCGAGAAGGCAGGCATTACCAAACGCACTCTCTATTATCATTTCCGCAGCAAGGACGACCTGATCGCCGCGCATCTGCAGGCGCGCGACGAGCCGAACCTTGCGCTCTTCAAAGGCTGGTTCGAGGAAACGGAAGGCGATACCGCCGAGAAGGTCGCAGGCATTTTCCGTCATCTAGCGCAATCGGCGCGCAACGCCAAATGGAAAGGCTGTGGCTTCCTGCGGACCTCGGTCGAACTCATCAATCTTCCTGGCCATCCGGCCCTGGTTGCGGCGCGCGCCCATAAGAAACGCGTGGAGGACTGGCTGGGTTCGATCTTTATGGAAGCGGGAGCGAGCGATGATGCCCAGCCGCTCGCACGCCAGATCATGCTGCTCCTCGATGGTTCATTTGCGGTCGTGCTGCTTCATCGAGATCCGAGCTACATGGAAACCGCAGCGGATGCTGTGGCGCAACTCATTGCCGATAAATTATCGCGTACCAGAGGGAACGAGAGCGGCCTCCGGGGAGCCGCATCAGTTGGCTGATCAATGATATTTCAGGCGCTCGCGGCCGAGGATGGCGGGAGCATCGACACCGGCGATCGGCTGGGAGAGATCGCTCGAAATGTCACCGGCAAGCTGCAGGTCGAGATAGCGTGAGCAGCAGACTCGCAGGAACGAGGTGAAATTACCGAGATCGTGACCGGCATCGATCGATTCATGGTGCAGCTTGGTAATGAGCTGCACCACGTTCATGCCGTCACGCCGCGCGATTTCCTCCAGCTTCGACCAGAAGAAGTTTTCCAGTCTGACGCTCGTCACCATACCGTCGATGCGCAGGGAGCGCGTGGTGCTTTCCCAGAGCCTGGCATCGGCCTTGATGAACAATTCGCACATGCGCGTCTCCCTCCTTCAGTTTCAGGCGGCGTTTGCTGCCGACAAAGCATTGGCGTCGAGTACGGCCATGAATTGCCGCAGCCATGACGGATGCGCCGGCCAGGCCGGTGCAGTCACGAGGTTGCCGTCGGCGACCGCGTCATTGATAGCGATATCGGCATAGATGCCGCCGGCAAGTTCCACCTCGGGGCGGCAGGCGGGGTATGCCGAGCAGGTGCGTCCCTTGAGCACGCCTGCCGCGCTCAGCAGTTGCGCGCCATGGCAAATCGCGGCCACCGGCTTGTCTGCCTCGAAGAAATGCTGAACGGCCTTGATGACATCAGGATTCAGCCGCAGATATTCCGGTGCTCGACCACCCGGAATGACGAGCGCGTCATAGTCTTCGGCGCGGATGCTGGCGAAGGTCGCGTTCAGTGCAAAATTGTGGCCGCGCTTTTCGGAATAGGTCTGGTCGCCTTCGAAATCGTGGATGGCCGTTGCCACCGTTTCGCCGGCATTCTTACCGGGGCAAACGGCATGGACCGTATAGCCGCAGGCAAGCAGCGTCTGAAACGGCACCATGGTCTCATAGTCCTCGGTGAAATCACCTGTAATCATCAGGATCTTTGCTGCTGGCATCGTTGTCCTCCCTCAAAACCAACAGATCTCACCTTAGCAAAGCGTCTGCGACCGCGGGTATTAGGCGAATACTACACGCGATTTATGACCCTGCTTATTGCGCTGGCGGACGCCGGATCTCCGGGATCGCACAAGCCTCGCCGCCGCCGAAGAGGCGGGAACGGGTCAGAAACCGCTTCTCCCGCCCGTTGTCGAGCGAGAACATGCCGCCACGTCCCGGCACGACGTCGATGATGAGTTGCGTATGCTTCCAGGCCTCGAACTGGCTGCCGCTGATATAGACGGGCACGCCACCGATCTCACCGAGCTTGACGTCATTGTCACCGATCATGAATTCATTGGCCGGATAGCACATCGGCGAGGAGCCGTCGCAGCAACCGCCCGACTGATGAAACAGGATATCGGGATGGTCCTGTTGTATCTCGCGGATGAGTTCAAGCGCCTTGTCGGTCGCGAGCACTCGATGCTCCGATCCATTATCGTCCATGATGATCCTCCATCGCCGCCTGAAAAAGATAGAGCGGTTCAGCTTTTCACGGAATCTCTGAACCGCTCTATCTTTTTGATTTCACGCAATTCCGGACGAAAAACAGCTGCGCACTTTTCCTGGAATTGCTTGAGAAGGCCCCCGGCCGCAGCCGGGAGCCTTGCTGGCTTCCTTGGGAGAACTCAGAAGAAGCCGAGCGCCTTCGGGCTATAGCTCACCAGCATGTTCTTGGTCTGCTGGTAGTGGTCGAGCATCATCTTGTGCGTCTCACGCCCGATGCCTGATTGCTTGTAACCGCCAAAGGCGGCATGCGCGGGATAGGCATGATAGCAATTCGTCCAGACACGGCCGGCCTGGATCTCGCGGCCGAAGCGATAAGCGCGATTGCCATCGCGGGTCCACACGCCGGCGCCAAGGCCGTAAAGCGTATCGTTGGCGATTTCGAGCGCTTCCTTCTCGTCCTTGAAGGTCGTCACGGAAACGACCGGCCCGAAGATTTCTTCCTGGAACACGCGCATCTTGTTGTGGCCCTTGAAGATGGTCGGCTTGATGTAATAGCCGCTCGACAGCTCACCGCCGAGATCGGCACGCGCGCCGCCCGTCAGCACTTCTGCACCTTCCTGCCTACCGATATCGAGATAGGAGAGGATCTTCTCCATCTGCTCGCTCGATGCCTGGGCGCCGATCATGGTTGCGGAATCAAGCGGATTGCCCTGCTTGATAGCTTCCACGCGCTTGACGGCCCGCTCCATGAAGCGGTCGTAGACCGATTCCTGGATCAGCGCGCGACTGGGGCATGTGCAGACCTCGCCCTGGTTGAGGGCGAACATCGCAAAGCCTTCCAGCGCCTTGTCGAAGAAATCATCGTCCTCGGCTGCGACGTCGGCAAAGAAGATATTCGGCGACTTGCCGCCGAGTTCGAGCGTAACGGGGATGAGGTTCTGGCTGGCATATTGCATGATGAGCCGGCCGGTCGTCGTCTCGCCGGTAAAGGCGATCTTGGCGATGCGCGGGCTGGTCGCAAGCGGCTTGCCGGCCTCCAGACCGAAACCATTGACGATGTTGAGGACGCCCGGCGGCAGGAGATCGCCGATCAGCTCGGCCCAGACCAGAAGCGAGGCCGGCGTCTGCTCAGCCGGCTTGATGACGACGCAATTGCCGGCGGCCAGTGCCGGCGCAAGCTTCCACGCGGCCATCAGGATCGGGAAGTTCCAGGGAATGATCTGGCCGACGACGCCGAGCGGCTCATGGAAATGGTAGGCGACGGTGTCGTGGTCGATCTCCCCGATCGAGCCTTCCTGAGCGCGAATGCAGGACGCAAAGTAGCGGAAATGGTCGATGGCGAGCGGAATATCGGCCGCCATGGTTTCACGGATCGGCTTGCCGTTGTCCCAGCTTTCCGCCTGCGCCAGCACTTCCAGCTTGTCTTCCATGCGCTGGGCGATCTTCATCAGGATGTTGGAGCGCTCTGCAACAGCGGTCCGGCCCCATTTGTCCTTTGCCGCATGGGCGGCATCGAGCGCGGCGTTGATATCCTTCTCGTCCGAGCGCGGTATCTCGCAAATCTTGCCGCCGGTGATCGGCGTCAGATTGTCGAAATATTTGCCGCCGATCGGCTCGCGCCACTCGCCACCGATATAGTTGCCATATTTCAGCTTGAACGGAGATTCGACGATCTTTTGATGCAGCATGCCATCCTCCCTTGGTCGAAAGGTTCGATAAGCGAACCGGATGAGGGAAGTCTGAGGGCATATCGCGGCAGGCGATAGGGGCGGCCTTACATGCTGCAGCGCACAGTGTCGCAACTCTGCGACAGCCGCCAGATCGAATGCGCGTCGACAGTGCTTCAGTGCAGATTGAGCCGCTTCATCTTCCGATGCAGCGTCGAGCGGCTCATGCCGAGTGCGGTCGCTGCCTGAGAGACATTGCCGCTGGCACGGGAAAGAGCCCTGAGCAGGGCCGCGCGTTCAGCCTCGGCCAGATCCTCGCCCACGGCCGCCTGCTCGCGAAGTACGTCGGATGCCGGAATTCCTGCGGCAATACGGTGATCGTCGAGCTTCAGCGCGAGACGAGCCGCCCGGGTCGCACCGAGCACGAGGTCGTTGCGGTCGACTGCCAGAAGCGCCGAGGTGGATGCCGTATCCGTCGGCACCATGACAAAACGGGCGCCGGCAAAGGCGCTGCGGAAAAGATTGAGCTCGATGCGCACCGCTGCGTCTCGCACCGTCTGCGAGAGGATCGCCAGAGTGGCATCGTTCACGTCGTCGCGGCAACTCGAAATGTCGAGCGCGCCGGCAAGCTGGCCACGATGATCGCGGATCGGAGCCGTCGTGCAGCTGAGATTGATGTTGGAGCAGAAGAAGTGCTGATCGCGAAAGATCGCGACAGCCCGCTCATCGGCCAATGCCGTACCGATGCCGTTGGTGCCGATGCTGGCCTCGGTCCAGACCGAACCGGTCCACAGACCGAGATCGTAGAACTCCTTGTCGTCGCCGGCGGCGCCGCGGCGTTCCAGCGCGATACCGTCGCGATCGGTCAGAAGCAGGCAGCAGCCGGCCTTGCCGACTGCGAGGAAAAGGCGATCCAGCTCGTTGCTGGCTTCGGCGACCAGCCGTTCTGATCGTTCCAGTGCGGCTTGAAATTCCTGGTTGCCCAGGCGCATCGGCAGACGCTTCTCCTCCGGCGCCAGGCGATGCATGACCATGCACCGCCGCCAAGAGGCAACGACCGAAGAACTCGCCGCCGTCGATTGCGCCGACGCGTAAACCTGATCCGCATGCGCGGAATAGTCGTGCATTTGGCTCCTCCCACCGAACGCTGCGCTAATTGTCGCTAAAAAAGGCCATTGACGCAATCCTCCCGGCGGCTTTCGTCCAAGATTGCGGGATTGAGCGGCTACCTTGTTGGCGGCACAGTTTTTTTCAACGCGACGCCTGTCTTCAGCCATAACTGCACATTTCGACAATCGAAGCCGACTGGCAGATATCGGGTATTGTTGCTTGTCATCCAAACAACCGAGATCTGACCCGCCAATCGCGACCTTTCAGGCGGCTGTCAGCGTGTTGCTGTAGCAGCTTTTTCCAAGGGAAAACGGAGCGGAAGGCGATTGGTGAGCCCAGCTCCACGAGCGGCTGTAGCGACAGCAATGGAAAGTCGGCTTTATGCAGGCATGGCAGCGAGGCCGAGAGGCCATAAAAGAAATGCTGGGGCGTTCCGCCGACACCGGTCGCAGGCGCATGGCTGGCGGCCTTCACTGCTTTTTCCGCACCCCGACCATTAAACCTCCTGCGAATCGCGCATTTCTCGAGCGCCCGATCGTTATCATCGCCATCTTCCTCGCCTTGTCATTGCTCGTCATGTGGACGGCCGATTATCCCTTGGGCATCTGGATGAAGTCGTTTCCCTCGCAGTTGCGTGGGACGGCGAAGTGGATCAGTAGCCTCGGCACCGGGCTTTTGGTACTCTCATTCAGTGGTGCACTGCTGATATTTGCAATCCTCGCGCCCGCACACAAGCTGCGGAAATCCATGCGAACGGGGGCAGATCTCATCGCCACCGCCGCCGCTTTCATCTTCCTGGCAGTCGCCGGCGGCGGCATTGTCGATTCGCTCGCCAAGAACATTATCGGCCGCGCCAGGCCGGAACTTCTGGATACGAATGGCGCCTTCTCATTCCGACCCTTCGCCTTCCACGCCGACTTCGCCTCCTTTCCCTCCGGACATTCGGCAACGGCCGGCGCCATGGCGATGTCGCTGGCGCTCGTCTTTCCTCGCCTTCGCCCTGTCTTCATGCCTATCGGCGTCCTGATCTGCCTGTCGCGGCAATGGGTCGGCGCGCATTGGGCAAGCGACACGCTGATGGGCTGGGGGGTCGGCGTCGCTTTTGCCCTGTGGCTGGCGCATGCATTCGCACGGCGGCGTCTCTTGTTTGCCTATGATACCAGCGGTCGCCTGTGCCCTGGGGAGCAATACAAGGCAATTCTGGCCGTGCTGCGCGCTTTGATCCGCCGTATGCCGATCATCGGCAAGAAAACGGTGCCTGCAGCAAAATCGTGCCCATCGCAGGCTCGCCTCGCATCCCGAGCCTTTGAAATTCGATCCTGATCCCGGGGCGAATATAGTTCTCCTGTATTGCCTGCCTGCTTCGGCGCTGCTGATGTCGGCCTTTCGTATCCGGATACAAAATCATCGCTATCCAGCGACGGATTTGCCTCTCGTCCCCGTTTAAGCGCTGAAGGGATAACAGCTTAAAGCTCTTCAAGGACGAATGAGGACATCATGAAAAAGATCATTTTGCTGGCTTTTGCCGCGGTCGCCTGTTTCGTTGCCATCTCGCCAGCCGAGGCTCGCGACGGATGCGGTATCGGCTTTCATCGCGGCCCCTACGGCTATTGCCGTCCGAACGGGCGGCCGGTGGTCGTCGTGCCCGCCGGCCCGGCTGTCGGCATCTTCTATCCCGGCCGTGGTTACTGGGATGGGCGTCGCTATTGGGTGCATCGCGAGTGGTGGCATGGTGGCTGGCGTTATCGCTAAGCCATTCTTCAGCGATGTGCGCGGTCCGATCTTGGGGATCGGGCCGCGTGCCAGCCGATAGATTAATCGGCATTCTTCCCTCGATCCATCCGCAGCCTGGCCCTGCCCTGCAAAGCTCTCGGTCTTTTATCAGTTTGGCATGACAGCCCATAGAAACGCGCAATTGACGGCGGCAATGCAACCGGTCAAAACTTCGGCCAGACCGGTTTACGGAAAACAACGCCGCCAGCATGAGCAAAAGCACTATCAGCGACTATCAAGGGCCGATCATCGTCTTCGACGCCATGTGCGTCCTGTGTACCGCCAACGCCCAGTTCGTGCTGCGCCATGACCATCTTGGCCGTTTTCGTCTTGCCTCCATGCAGAATGAAACCGGCATCGACCTCTATCGCCGCTGCGGCATGGACCCAGCCGATCCGGACAGCCTCATCATCGTGGACGGCACAATCGTGCTACGCGACAGCGACGCGGTGCTTGCCATCTATGCCGGCCTCGGCTGGCCTTGGAAGGCGATTTCCGTGCTGCGCATCGTGCCCCGTCTGCTGCGCAATCCGATCTATCACTGGCTTGCGCGCAATCGCTATCGCATCTTCGGCAAGCGGGAAACATGCTGGCTGCCGACACCAGAGCAGGCGAGCCGCATCCTTTGAAAAAAATCCTCGTTCTCGGTGGCTATGGCGGGTTCGGCGCGCGGCTGTCGCGGCGCCTTGCCGGCGACGGTTTCGAGGTTCTGGTCGCCGGACGCAATCTTGAAGCTGCAAAGGTACTCGCCGCTCGATTGCCAAATGCGATTGCGCTGCAAGCCGATCGAAATGGTGACATCGCGGAGATCCTCGGCAAGTATCAGCCCTTTCTGCTCATCGATGCGGCAGGCCCCTTTCAGCATAGTGACGACAGAGTGCCACGAGCCTGCATAAAGGCCGGCGTCCACTACATCGATCTTGCCGATGCGCGCGATTTCGCCGGCGCAATCGGCTCGCTTGACGGACAGGCAAAGACTGCCGGCGTCACCGTCATCTCGGGTGCGTCGAGCGTGCCGGCACTCTCCGGCGCCGTCGTTGCGGACCTTGTCAAGGACATGGAGGAGGTTCGTTCGATAGAAATGTCAATCAGCGCCTCCAATCGCGCGACCGCAGGCGCCTCGGTCGCATCGGCGATCCTGAGTTATGTCGGCAAACCGGTGCGGCTCTGGCGCGGCCGGCGCTGGCAGGATTCGACCGGCTGGCACATGCTGAAACGCGAAACCTATGCGGTCTCCGGCCATCGCCCTCTGCGCCGGCTGGTGGCGCTTGCCGACGTGCCGGATCACGACCTGCTGGTTGATGGCTTTGCCGAACGGCCCAGCGTCATCTTCCGGGCCGGACCCGAGTTTGCGTTTCAGACGCTGGCACTCTGGCTGCTGTCCTGGCCGGTCGCCTGGGGTTGGCTGACATCGCTCAGAAAGATCAGCCGCTTTCTGCTGCCGCTACAGGGCGTGACGGCACGGCTTGGCACAGCACGCTCGGCCTTCACGATCGAAGTGAAAGGGATCTGCCAGAGCACGATGCGAGCCCGCCGCTGGATCCTGATGGCCGAAAATGGCGATGGTGTGGAAATCCCCACTCTTCCGGCGCAACTGCTGGCGCGTGCCTTGCGCGACGGCCACCTTTCGCCCGGTGCCCGTCATGCGGGCGGACTCCTGTCGCTGGAGGATTTCCGGACATTGTTTCGCGATCTGGCAATCAGCGAGGAAAGGACGGAAGCACCCTACACGCCGCTTTACCAGCGCGTCATGGGCTCCGCATTCGCGCACCTTTCCGATCCTGTGCGCGCCATGCACGACGTCTTCGGCGATGGCGGCGCCAAGGGCGAGGCAGTCGTCACCCGCGGGCACTCACCCCTTGCCCGGCTGGTCGCGAAAGTATTCGGCTTTCCCGCAGCCGGGAAGCACGCGCTGCATGTGTCCTTTGAGGAATGCGATGGCGTCGAACAATGGACGCGGGACTTTTCCGGCCAGCGCTTTCTCAGCCATTTGAACGAAGAGAATGGCCACCTCGTCGAACGCTTCGGTCCCTTCCGCTTTTCGTTTGCTCTTCCCATGCGCGGCAACGGGCTCAGCATGGAGATGCGGCACTGGTCGTTCCTGCGCATTCCGCTGCCGCTCTTTCTGGCGCCCCGAAGCGTCGCCCTTGAATGGGCGGAGGATGATCGCTTCCAGTTCGACGTACCGATCGCCCTGCCGTTCATCGGCCTCGTCGTCCATTATCGAGGCTGGCTACAGCCAATCGAATGATCCGATCCGGCTTCCCCGCCTCAAGCCAGCAGCTACCGGCCGATTTGCGGCCGATAGCACGAGCGGAACGCACGATCGTCAGCCAGCCGCACTTGCGGCGCTTAAGACCGCCTTGACGGTTGCGGTTGCAACGTCGTCATCGATACCGACACCGAAGACCTGCGATCCGTCCGGTCGGACGCATTGCAGATAGGCGGCCGCTTTTGCATCGCTGCCGCGACGCAGTGCATGCTCCTGATAGTCCATGACGCTCAGCTCCACCCCGAAGGCTTCGGCAATCGCAGCATGCACTGCCGAGACGAGCCCGTTGCCGCGGCCGCTGACGGCAACATCCTGGTTGCCATGGCGAATCCGGCCGGTGAAAATGCGCTCCGCACCCGCACTCCTGCGGAAGCCGCCTTCGTAATCGACCAGCGCGAAGAACTTACCATCATCGACGTGATAGGCGTGGACGAAGACCTTCCAGATATCCCCGGCCGTCAGTTCGCGCTTGGTTTCATCGGCAAGGAGCTGCACCCGTTTGCTGAAATCGACCTGCATGGCGCGCGGCAGCTTCAGGCCCCTGTCCTGCTCGATCACCCAGACGACACCACCCTTGCCCGACTGGCTGTTGACGCGGATGACGGCCTCGTAGCTCTCGCCGATATCGGCGGGATCGACCGGCAGGTAAGGCATTTCCCAGACACCGTCATTGCGTCGCTTATGCGCGGCAAATCCCTTGCGGATGGCATCCTGATGCGAACCGGAAAAGGCCGTATACACGAGTTCGCCCCCGTAAGGGTGGCGCGGATGGATGGGCAGGCCGTTGCAATACTCCACCGTCTTCACGACATCGCGGATCGACGGAAAGGTCAGCTCGGGATCGATGCCCTGCGTATAGAGGTTCAGGGCCAGCGTCACCAGATCGACATTGCCGGTGCGCTCGCCATTGCCAAAAAGGCAACCTTCGACACGATCGGCGCCGGCCAGCAGCGCCTGTTCGGCCGAGGCCACCGCCGTCCCACGATCATTGTGGGGATGGACGCTGATGACGACGGCGTCGCGACGCGAAATATGGCGGCAGAACCATTCGATCTGGTCGGCATAGACGTTGGGCATCGCCACTTCCACCGTTGCCGGCAGGTTGAGGATGGCGGGACGCTCCGCAGTCGGCTGCCAGACATCGAGCACACGCTCGCAGATTTCGAGCGCGAAATCCGGCTCGGTGAAGCAGAAGGTTTCCGGCGAGTATTCGAAGGTCCAGTCGGTTTCCGGCTGCTTCAAGCTTTTTTGCAGCATTGTGGTAACGCCACTGATCGCGAGGTCGACGATCTCGTGCCGTTCCATACCGAAGACGACGCGGCGAAAGAGCGGTGCCGTGGCATTGTAGAGGTGGACGATCGCTTTGCGGGCACCGTTGAGGGATTCGAAGGTGCGGGCGATGAGATCGGCACGCGACTGGGTGAGCACCTGGATCGTCACATCCTCGGGAATGCGCTCCTCCTCGATCAGCGCACGCACGAAATCAAACTCGATCTGCGAGGCTGAGGGAAAGGCGACCTCGATCTCCTTGAATCCGGATGCAAGCAGCATGTCGTAGAAGCGCAGCTTGCGCTCGACATCCATGGGATTGGCAAGCGCCTGGTTGCCGTCGCGCAGATCCGTGGAAAGCCAGCGCGGTGCCTTGGCGAGGCGCTTGTTCGGCCATTGCCGATCCGGCAATTCGACGGGCGAGATGAAAGGGCGATATTTGGTTTCGGGATTCTTCAGCATGATCCGTTCCGTTGCATGTCGGTAAATTCGGGGAAAACGCGGACAGCAGCCTACGGTCGCCGGGATGCCGTCAGGCCCGACGACCGCGGCTAAGTCGCAGTGCAACAGAAAGCTGAAAGGACGTCGGTGCGCAGAGCGCAGCTGCGTTGTTCACCCGCACATGCAACGATGCGGCGGCAGCGCGATGCGGCCGATCAGATCGATGCAGATTGTGGGATGGGACGGACACGGGAGGAGAGATCCTGTTTGAACGGAACTCTAGGTTATCGTGAGGGATTTTGATATTCTCACGCGCATGGATCAATCATCGTCGCAAAAGGATCAAGCCTATCTGCAGCACGGCACCGATGTCGCTGAAGGCATCGCCGTCATCGCACATGACGATCGTCGCTTCACCAGTTCTCGCCACAGCCATAAGCAGGCACAGTTGCTCTACGCCGTCAGCGGTGTGATCTCCTTGACCACGGATAGCGGCACCTGGGTCGTACCGCCAAGCCGCGCGGTCTGGCTGCCGCCGCACCTTGAGCATGTGACGGCAAGCCATACGAGCGTTCAATTTCGTTCGCTGCTGATCGATGTCGAAGGCAAGGACACCCTGCCGAAAGAGTGCATGGTGGTGGAAGTCACCCCGCTTCTGCGCGAGCTCATCCTGCGGCTGGCCGGCCTCGTCGACAAACCGGATCACAAGAAGGTCGCGGAGGCGGTCATTCCGCTGCTGCTTCTTGAGCTCACCTTCCTGCCGGCCCAGCCGCTGAAGCTGCCGCTACCGAAACATCCGGCTCTTTCTGCTTTCTGCGAGATCGTGCTTGGCGATCTTGCAAGCACGACCTCGATCGAAGAGGCGGCCAAGGGGCTACATATGAGCCGGGCAACCCTTATGCGGCTGTTTCAGCGCGAAACGGGACTGAGCTTCGGCCGGTGGCGGCAGCAGGCACGCATGTTGAAGGCCCTCACCTTGCTTGCGGAAGGCCGGAGCGTTCTCGACGTCGCACTGGACTGCGGCTATGAGAGCCCAAGCGCCTTCTCGGCCATGTTCCGGCGCTCGCTCGGCCGCTCGCCTCGGGACTATTTTCAATCCACGACACCGCCCAATGAAACCGGTCAGGGGATTGACGGATAACTATCTCTGCTGGTCGCCAGCCAGGCAGCCGAACATGCGGAAATCATGGAAGGCCTCTTTGAATCGCGCCTTCTGCCGCAGCGTGCCCTCATATTGGAAGCCCGCCTTTTCCAGGACTCGGTCGGATGCGGTGTTTCCCGGCAATGTCCAGGCCTCGATGCGGTTCAGCGAGAAATCATCGAAGCCGCATCGGACGACAGCGCGTGCCGCCTCGCTCATCAGCCCCTTGCCCCAGGCGAAGGGATGCAGCTCATATCCGAGCTCGGCACACCTAGCACGCCTGTCGAAGCTGTTGAAGCGGATGGCGCCGAGCAAACGGCCTGAAACCCGATCCTCGATGATCCATGAGCAACCCGTTCCCTTGGGAAAGATTTTGATCATCCATCGCAGGGAGCGCTCGATCTGCGCCATCTTCGGCGCATCGACCCAATTCGAGAACCGCGTGACCTCCGGAATCGAAATCAGCGCATGGAAGTCGTCGCGGTCATCCATGCTCGGTTCGCGAAGCCGCAGCCGCTCGGTGAGAAGCACGGGAAACTCGGTTTTTGAAGACGCCATCGTCACGCTTTCAGGAGGTTGGCAAGAATGATCTCGCGCCAGACGCGGGTGGGCGTTATCCAGGCGTCCCATGAATTATACTTGCCGGAATAGATGACGGCGGCGATACCCGCATCAGGCATCAGCCAGAGCCTTTGCCCACCATTGCCGAAGCCGGCATACCACGGGCGCGGACCGTCAAACGCCGGCACCGGTGCATCGCCCGAAAACCACAATCTGCCATAGCTCAAACCGTCTCCGGTCGAAATTGCCGGCGCGAGGGATTGCGCGACCCACTCTTCCGAGACGATCCTCTTTCCGTTCCACACGCCCTTCTGAAGGAAAAGCATACCGATCTTCAACAGATCGGGGGCCGTGAGGCGCAAACCAGATGCTGATGACGCCACGCCGTCATGGCCGGCCGACCAGTAGAATTTCGCGATGTCGAGCGGCTCGAAGAGAACCTCACGCGCAAAATCGGGCAAGCGCTTGCCCGTGCCGCGCTCGATGATCGCTCCCACAAGCGCGACGCTGCCACCGGAGTAAATCCAACGCGTCCCGGGCTCAGCGACAATCGGACGCTCCAGAACGAAACGATATCGGTCCGGCGCATTCTCCATCGCAATTTCGCTGTTTAGCGGGTCGGTATAGGGGCGATCCTCGTCCCACTCCATCCCCAGCGTCATCGTCAGGGCGTGACCAACCGTGATCTTGGAGCGCGCAGGATCTCGGGCGAGATCGCCATATTCTGGGAACTGCTCATAAAGGAATGCGTCCGGCGACGATACCAATCCCCTGTCGAGCGCAATGCCATAAAGAAGACCGGCAATACTCTTGGTGACAGAGCGAAGATCGTGCAGCGTGTCCGCGTCGAAAGCGACATTCCCGAGCGGATCTCCCCAATTTTCGTCGGGGCCAGCGCCATAATATTCCAGGCATACCCGCCCGGAACGGGCGGCAAGCACGACATGCAGATCGCGCAGCAGGCCAGATTCGATACCGGCTTCAAACTTGCGGCGCAGCCCGGGATCAAAGCCCATGGCCTGCAAGGTTTCGTGATCGGGTGACAAGGGTGAAATGCTCTGCGTCACGGCCATGAAATCGCTTTCCTCCGTTATGCGACTTTCAGCTCAGGCTACAATCCAAGCATGTATTCAGCAAGACGGCTCCCAAGCGAGCGGGCACCTACCTTTCTGGCCTATCCCATCTTCACGTCGTCTTCCAGCGCGAGCGCGAATGCGGCCACGGTTCTGTTGCGGCCATTCAGCTTTGCTTTCAGCAAGGCGCCATCCGCGCGGTTGATCAGCGTCGTCGTCGGTCCGGAGGCTGGGGACGAGGCGATGCCGACGGAGACGGAAAGCGGGCCGACAATGCGCGCGCGATAAGAGAAGGGCGTGCTGAATACGCTCGTGCGCAGCATCTCGGCAAGAGCAAAGCCTTGCTCGTCGGCCATGTCGGTGGCGATAACAGTCAACTCCTCGCCGCCGAAGCGGTAGACCGTGCCGGCTTCACCAACCGTGTCCGCGACGATCTGCCCGACATGCCGCAGCACCTCGTCGCCGGCGTCATGGCCGAATTCATCGTTGAAACGCTTGAAGTGATCGATGTCGATCATCATGCAGATGACCGTGCGGGCGGATTGATCCCTGTGAAGATTGTTGAGCGCCTCGTCCAGCGAGCGCCTGTTGAGCAGGCCCGTCAGCGCATCGCGCACGGCAAGATTGATCAACCGGTCGCGCAGTTGCAGGTTCGCGATCGCAAGACCGATATTCTCGGCGATCAGCTCCAGATAGAGCCGCGGCGCATCGGCGGCCGTCGCATCCTTCGTGCGGTCCTCGAAGTAAAGCAGGCCGATTGCTTCGCCGAGCGCGGTCAGGGGAACGCAAAGACCGGGCACGCCGGAGTGATCCAGATGCTGGCAGGGAATGTCGGTGTCGGCCACATGGCTGACATGCGGGCGACCGCGACGCAGACCCCAGCAGGCGGAAGCGGCAAAGGAAGGCTCGGTATGCTCTGGCTCCAGCCACCGGCTGACTTCGCTCAGCACCGTCCTGCTTTCATTCATCGTGTAGAGGCATCCCGCGACGCCGGGAAAGATCTGCGGCACGAAAAGCGCGACGACTTCGGCGAGCTCTTTCTGGGCGTAGCAGGCCTGCAGGCGGTGCATCATCTGCAGAATGAGATCCTTCGTCTCCAGATCGCGCTTGCGCTCGGCGTCGAGACGGTTTCGCTCCAGGCCGTTCTCGCGAAAGATCTGTATAGCGTCGTTCATCTCGCCGATCTCGTCACGGCGGCGGTCGGTCGGCACCTCGACGGCATAATCCTGCTTTGCCAGACGATTGACGATGCCGGTCATGCGCACCAGCGGCAGCGCGACCCGGCGCCGCAATATGAAATAGAGCACCCCGAGGAATATCACAGCGGTCAAGGCCAGCATCACTTTGGCAATATTGGCCCAGAGATCGCTGCGTGCCTGCGCGGAACGGAAGGTTGCCTCGGTGCGGGTTGTCGTCAGAGCGCGAAACTGATTGACGCTGTTGAGGAGCGCGGTCTGGACGCGCTCGTGCTCGGGACCGAACAGCGTGTCGCGCGCACCGGTCTGATTGCCGCCTGTATAGGCGGCAACCGCCGCTTCCTCCACCTTATCGAGCGCCTGCGCATTGACCGCCACCTCCTCGACGACCTGAAGTTCGGCATCAGGAAGGCCGAGACTGCGAAGCGCATTGATCGCGGTATCGCGGCGGCGCTCTTCGCCCTCATCGACAGTAAAGGCATCCAGATGCCTCTCCTCGCCGCGCATGACATAGAGACGAGCTTCGTCGGTCGTCTCCTCGGCGCCGAGCGCAAGCTCCTCGCCCATGCTGTTCAGCAACAGGTGCTGCTCCACCGCCTGCCGTTCCTGCGTAGCGCTTCGCGCCGAGAGAATGAATGCCACAGCAGACAGCACGGTCAGGACCACGGTGATGCCGTAGGCCCAATTCGTAATTGTGGTAATTCTCATCTGCGGTCCTCTGCGCCTTTTTCAGGCACTCCTAAATTGCATGCCTTGTCGAGCCCTCAGTTATGACATCCAGCCACGGGATCAAGCGAGAATATGCAGCGTGGAAGGCTTATTCCAGGCACAGGCACGAACCCTCGTTTGCATCCTACGGCGCGGAGAGCTGTGGGCGTCGCGGTCTTCTGACGGGAACCCCGGTTGCGGCTGAGCCGCCGCTCCCGAGATTCCCGGCTGTCGTCAGGGGTGAGTACGACAGCCGTGTCAACAAATCGATTTTCAGACCGGCAATCCATAGGCTGACTGGAAGCTGGGAAACATAAGATTAAGTTCCACAAGTGACTGCCCCATTTCGAGACATCTTTCACCCAATGCTAAAATTTATCCTGTCAAGATTAGCCTTGTCTGCGGCACTTGTTGTTCAGATCTCATACAAGAGCGATGATTTGAACTTTCCAACTTAACCCATTTTCCTGAATAGCTCCTCGGGTTCTGCACAGATTCTGCAAAGACGGGCGCCATCGTTGCGCCATGAACAACACGCCCGAGACAATCACAGCTCCGCCCGTCCGCCTGCCACACAGCCTTCTCAAGGAAGGCTGGTGGCTCAAGGACGATCGTCATCCTCAAGCCGATCCGCCGGCTCAAGGGGCCAAGATCATACCCTTCGCCTTCGCCGAACATCTCGCACGGAGCCGATACCGATGAGCCTGTCCGATACACCAGCCCTTCCCACAAACTCCGCAAACTCCACAAGCAGCTCCAATCGCAAACTCCTCACATTCATTGTCCTTATCGCATTGGCCGACCTTCTGCTTTTCGACAGGGAGCCCGGCCTCAATCTTTTTGTCTTCACCAATGCCATTGCCGCAGGACTGCTCATCTCCTCGAGAAAAAGGCAATCCATTCCAAAAATCGCGGTGCTTGTCGCCCTCGGCCTTGTCGCGTCCGTGCCGCTTACCGAGGCCTCCTCCTGGATGGGCATCGCAATCAGCTTTCTCGGCCTTTGCCTGATCTCACTCGGCGCGGGCGGATTGATCCCCTCGCAATGGATCCGCCTGCCGCTCGTGCTACTCCGCTTCCTCCTCGACGTGCCGGCGCGGCCTTTCCGCCGCGCGAGCTATCGCTGGCTGCAACGCCTGCAAAAGCCGTCACCGCGCGGCGTCCGGCATCATCTTCGCAACTGGATCATACCACTGATTTTTGCCGCCGGCTTTCTTGCCCTCTTCGCAGCCGCCAATCCGCTGATCGAAAAGACGCTGCGCAGCATCGACCTTACCTTCCTGCTGCAATTGCTCGACGCATGGCGCATCGGCTTCTGGCTTGTCGTTGCAGCCTTCCTGTCCCTGCTGCTTCGTCCACGCCTGATGCGCCGCCGCTCTCGCCGACGCGATGTGCCTGATATTGTCACCGGAGCCGAAGACGTGCTGTTCGGCCATGGTGCGTTGCTGCGTTCGCTCATCGTCTTCAATGCGTTGTTTGCCGTGCAAACGCTGCTCGATCTCACCTATCTCTGGGGCGGCGCCAGCCTGCCCGATGGCATGACTCATGCCGAATATGCCCATCGCGGTGCCTATCCACTGATGCTGACAGCAATCCTCGCTGCCATCTTCGTGCTTGCCGCCATGCGGCGCGGCGGCCCGGGCGACAGAAGTCCGCTGCTTCGCGGCCTGGTGCATCTGTGGATCGCGCAGAACATCTTGCTTTGCCTTTCCTCCATTCTGCGTCTCGATCTCTATGTCGAAGTCTATTCGCTGACGGAGCTGCGGGTTGCGGCCGGCATATGGATAGGCCTCGTTGCGATCGGCCTCTTTCTCATCCTCCTGCGCATCCTGCTTCGCCGCTCCAACGAATGGCTGATCGCACTCAGTTCGGCGATGCTCGTCGTCACGCTCTATGCCGCCGCGCTGATCGACATTCCAGCCTTCATCGCCCGCTTCAATGTTGCCCACAGCCGCGAGATATCGGGCGAAGGCATCGTCCTCGACCTTGACTATCTCTCGACACTCGGGCCTGCGGCCATCCCGGCACTCGACACCTATCTCATATCGCTGCCTGCCGACACCGAAGCCCGCAAAGTGCGTGAAGCACTTTTCTGGCAGCATGTCGGACGCTCGCACGATTGGCGCAGCTGGACATATCGCGACGCCCGCCTCGACGCTTACCTCAAAAATGATGCAACCCTTGTCAGATGAGGCGGAAACGAAGACAAAGAGCGGAATAACCAAAACAGGCATCGCATGGCACAGCGCATCCTCGTCGCCGACGACGAACCCAATATCCGCGACGTGATCTGCTTCGCGCTCGACCGCGCCGGCATGAAGACGACGACCGCGCGCAACGGTACCGAGGCCATGATGGCCTTTCACAAGGGCGGTCTTGATCTCATCGTCCTTGATGTCGGCATGCCTGAGATGGATGGGCTGGAGGTTTGTCGGCGCATTCGCAAGACATCGAACCTTCCGATCCTCTTCCTCTCGGCGCGCGACGAAGAGATCGACAGGATTTTGGGCCTGGAAATCGGCGGCGACGATTACGTCACCAAACCCTTCAGCCCGCGCGAACTGGTCGCGCGGGTCAGGACCATCCTGAAGCGTAGCGGCCATGGCTCGGAGCCGGATGCGACCAACGATTCCGTTTCCGTGGGATCGCTGCGGCTCAATCGTGGCGGCCGCACGGCGAGTTTCGCCGATACACCGCTCACCCTGACCGCCCTCGAATTTGCGATCCTCGACACGTTGCTGTCGCGTCCCGAGATCGTCTTCAGCCGCGATCAGCTGATGGAAGCGGCTTATGGTGCCGACATGCAGGTCGCCGACCGCACCATAGACAGCCATATCCGCAATCTCCGCGCCAAGCTTTCGGCCGCCGGCGGCAAGGGCATCATCGCCACGGTGCATGGGATCGGCTTCAAGCTGACATCAGCCGCAGAAGGAGCCGCCTGATGCGAGCGCCGCGGGTGAAGCCGAAATGGCGGCCGCCGCTCGCCCTCATCGTCTATGCGGTGCTTCTGACCGTGATGATGCTGCCGGTGTTGACCGTCATCTGGTTTCGCGTCGTGCGCGCCGCCTCAGGCGCGATGGCGCCGGCCGAGATTGCCACCCTCGCCGCCGTTCTGATCCTGACCTTGGTCGTCGCCTATGTGCTGACGCGCACGCTGACGGTGCCGATCAACGCATTGATCGCGCGCACGGACGAGATCGCCCGCGGCGGACGATCCGCAATCCGGCCGCTCGAAATCTACGGCACGCGCGAGGTCGCAACCCTTTCGCAGAGCTTTCTCGATCTCGCCGGCAAGCTGGTCGATCATTCCGACTACGTCCGTTCCTTCGCCGCCCATGTCTCGCACGAGCTGAAATCGCCGCTCACCTCGATCAAGGGAGCGGCAGAACTGCTGCGTGACGATGACGACGGCAATCCGATGAGCCCGGAGCAGCGCAACCGCTTCCTTGCAAACATCATCGCCGACACCGAGCGGCTGGACCGGCTGCTGTCGCGCCTGCGCGAATTGGCCAAAGCCGAGCTGCCATCCGAACAGGCCTCCAGCAGTCTCGGCGATATCATTGCCCAGCTGAAGATGCAGTTTCGCCCATTGGCCATCAGCGATGAAGGCAGCGCCGACAAGATGCTGTCGCTGCCCGGCGAGGCAGCCGGCATCATCTTTGCCAATCTGGCAGAGAATGCGTTTCAGAACGGCGCTACGACCGTTGCGATCAAGGCAAGCAGCGAAGGGAGAAAGATGACGATCCAGATGCGCGACAATGGGCACGGAATTGCCGACGGCAATCGGGATCGCATCTTTGAACCCTTCTTCTCGACGCGACGCGACAATGGCGGCACGGGCATGGGCCTCGGGATCGTCCGCGCGATGCTCGCTTCGCATGGCGGCAGCATCGAGCTGCTGGATACGAGCAAGGACGGCACGGCATTTCGGATCGTTCTGCCGTGCATTGCCTGAAACGGAATTGCGGCGACGTGCTATGATCTTGCTGAGACAACAAAAAGCGGCCGATAGCTGATGCCACCGGCCGCTTTTGCTATTCAGGAGGGCAGCTTACGCCGCCTGTGACTGCGCTTGAGCTTCCAAGGCCATGGCACGCGCCGTGACGAAATCGACCTTGCCGGAGCCGAGAACCGGCACCTTGCCGACCGTCACTTCGGCGGGAACCATCATTTCCGTAGCACCCTTGGATTTGGCAAAGGCGAGGAAGTCGCTTCGCGTGGCGTTCGGCGCATCGGTCAGGAGCACGAGACGTTCGCCCTTCTTGGCGTCAGGCACGGCCGAGACGACGCTGAGAGCACCTGGCCAGAACTGTGCGGCAAGGGTTTCCACCGCGGCAAGCGAGATCATCTCGCCGCCAATCTTGGCGAAGCGCTTGGCACGGCCGCGGATCTTGACGAAACCGTCCTCGTCGATGGTGACGATGTCGCCGGTATCGTGCCAGCCTTCCGGCAGGGGTTCGAGGACACCGGGATTGTCGGCGCGCAGGTAGCCGGCCATCACATTGGCGCCACGGATCATAAGCCGGCCGCCTTCGTCGATGCCGGGAACCGGCTCGAGCTTCCATTCCATGCCGGGCATGATCTTGCCGACCGTTCCCGTGCGGTTGTACATCGGCGTGTTCAGCGAGATCACCGGGGCAGCCTCGGTGACGCCATAGCCTTCCAGAATGCGCAGACCGAATTTCTCCATATAGACCTCGCGGGTCGATGCCTTCACCGGCTCGGCGCCCGAGAAGATATAGCGGATCGATCTCAGGTCATAAGGATGAGCGGTGCGGGCATAGCCGTTCAGGAACGTATCCGTGCCGAAGACGATGGTGGCGTTCGACACATAGATCAGCTCCGGCACGATGCGATAGTGCAGCGGCGACGGATAGAAGAACACCGGCACGCCCGAGACCAGCGGCAGGATCGTACCTGCCGTCAGGCCGAAGGAGTGGAACATCGGCAGGATGTTGAACACCTTGTCGCCGGGGTGGAAGTCGATGCGCGAAGCTGCCTGGGCCGCGTTCGACAGGATATTGCGGTGGCTCAGCACCACGCCCTTCGGCGCCCCTTCGGAACCGGAGGTGAAAAGGATGACGGCCGGATCGTCGGCACTGCGCTTCACCAGCGGCCGATACTTGCGCATGAGGCCGGCGATCTTATTGAGGAAGGTCACCTGCGTGCGCAGCTCATCCAGCCAGACGAACGTAACCTGCTTTTCCAACTCTTCGACCACCGGGCCGAGTTTGGCCTGCGTGATGAAAGCGCGCGAGCAGAGCACATGCTTGACCTCGGCCGTCCGGCAGGCGGACAGAATGTTGGCCGCGCCCGCCGTGAAGTTCAGCATGGCCGGAACCTTGCCCGCCGACATGACGCCAAGGACGGTCGCAGCCGTGCCGTTGGCATTCGGCAGCATGACGCCCAGCGTCTTTTCGTTCGGAAACATCTTCTTGAACTTCGCGCCCAGCACGGCAGCACCGGTCAGGAGCTTGGCATAGGAGAGCTTGCCGGCAATCGGGTCCTCGACGGCGAGTTTCTTGCCACCGAATTCGTGAGCGCTTTCGATGACGCGGCCGAGAACCGTATTGTTCGTGTCGGCGGTGCGGAACATCAGGGTCGACATGATCTGATAGAGAGCGGCACCGGCAGCAATGCGCCGCTTTCTGCCCTTGAGTTCTGCGGGGACATCGAGCTTGACCGGCTCGAGGATCGTCACCTTGACCTTGGGGAAGAGGCGGCGGCGAACATGGCTCGACGTCAGGTAGGAGGCATAGCTCTTTTCCAGACCGTCGATGCGCACGGGCACGATCATCGCGCCGGTCTTGTCGGCGACCATGGCGGCGCCGTCATAGACCTTCATCAGCGTGCCCGTCACGGTCAGACGTCCCTCGGGGAAGATGCCGACCGGGCTGCCATCCTGGATGACCTTGATCAGCGAGCGCGTCGCCATCGGCTTGGTCGGGTCGAGCGGCAGGAACTTGCACATCTTCAAAAGCGGCCGCACCCACCATTTCTTGGCGAATGCCGTGTCGATGGCAAAGACGGGCTCTTCCTCGGTGATGGCAAGCGCCAGAGCACCGTCCAGCAGGCTCACATGGTTGAGCGCGATAATCGGCGCGGGGCCGGCCTTGCGGATGTTTTCCAGACCTTCGACTTCGAGCCGCATAAAGGCGCGGAAGATGATGGAGATGAGATCGCGGAAGGCATTGGTCGGCAGCATTTTCAGCATCAGCCAGGCGATCGCGATGTTGAGCACGGAGATGGTGAGGATGATGACCGGGATCGACAGACCCACGGCCTGAAGCACGGCCACAAGCGCCAGGCCCACCGCTATGAAGAGAGCGGAGAGCACATTCGATGCGCCGATGACGCGGGCGCGGCGATCCTCGTTTGCCCAGCTCTGCATGGCCGAGAAGGTTGGAACAGCCAGGAAGGCACCGCCGATCGCCATGCCGGCGAGATCGATGGCGACGCGGATGGTCTTCGGTCCGGCGAAGAAGGCAAGGATGGTTTCGGCGTGGCTGGTCGACTGCAGGCCCCAGAGGTTCCAGGCGAGATCGAGGCCGAAGAGCGCGACGATCAACATGCCGATCGGCGCTGGCAAAAGCACGATGCGGCCGGCAGCCATCCATCCGGCAATGGCCGAGCCGATGGCGACCGAGATGGCAAAGATCGCCAGATAGGCGGGAACGACGATTTCCGAGCCGCCGAGAATATCGGTGACCATGACCGGCAGCATCGACATGATGAAGGCACCGACGAACCAGAACCAGCAGTTCATCAGCGAGGCGCGCCAGATGCGGCTATCGGCACGAAGCTCGTTGACCAGCCGATGGCTGGAACGCACGACATTCTTATCGACGACGAGATCAGGCGCCTTGGAACCGGTCGAGGGGATCATGCGGGCGGCAAACCAGCAGAGGATGGAAAGCCCCATCATCATCGGTCCGAAGATCCAGACATTCTCGCCCTCACGGAAGGCGACGGCTGCAACCATGGTGCCGGTGAGAATGGCAATGAAGGTGCCGCCCTCGATCCAGGCGTTGGCCTTGGGAAGATCTCGGCTTTGCAGGTGATCCGGCAGGATGCCGTATTTGATCGGCCCGAAGAGCGAGGAAATGACGCCGAAGCCAAAGAGGGCGAGCATCAATATCCAGATGGAGGAGAAGGCGATGCCGACGACGGAGATCGCCGCCACGCCAAGCTCGCAGCGCTTCAAAAGCTCCGCCATCTTGGCCTTGTCGTATTTGTCGGCGAGCTCACCGGCAATCGCCGACAGCAGCAGGAACGGCACGATGAAGATGCCGCCGGCAAGCGTCACCAGGGCCGCACCCTCCGTCGCCATCTGCGCGAGGATGACGAAAACCAGGGTCTGCTTGAGAAAATTATCATTGAAGGCAGTCAGGAACTGCGTCCAGAACAGTGGCGCGAACTTCCTCGATCTCATCAGGTGCGTTTGCATGGCGTATCCCTCATTCAGCCAACAAGACGCCACAGAGTTGTTACGCAAAGGTTGAGCGCGGATACAACTCTGCAGCGTCGTTAATAAAGATTAGTCCTGACCGTCACGATTGAACTTAACCAGAAGCTTTTCCGTGCGGGCATCCTCGACCTTGCGGATCAGCTTGTCGGCTTCGGAATTGTCGCGAACCGTCTTGGTCACGTTGACCGTGGTTTGTACCAGCATCAGGATGCCCATGGCGAGATAGCCTTTACCCCAGAGATCGATCGGCATCATGTAGAGGCCGACGAAGAGCATAAAGGCGGCGGCGGCAAAAGAGATGTAGGAAAAGCTGACCCAAGCCTGGGAATGTTTCTGGAAGCTGTCGTTCATGATCGTATCCTCTCAATTATCTAACGTGTTTGATGTGTTCGTTTTCAGGCTGCTGAATTCATGCGCTCGCGCAGGCGGGCAAGCACATCGTCGGGCGATGGGCCGAGCGGTGCGCCGCAGCCGGCATTGGCGAGTTTTTCGATGATATGTGCCTGCCGGCTTGCCGCGTCCATTTCCTTCATGGCCGAGGCTGCAATCTCGCAGCGGCTCTGATAGGCCTGAAGACGGGCAAGCGTTTCCTCGGCGTCATCGAGCGTCGCAAGGCCGGAATTGTCGTCGCAGGCGGCATTCAATTTCTGTGTCTGCTGCGTTGCGCGCGCCAGACGCTCGCCGCGCTGCAATTCCTGCAGCCGCGCTTCCGATATACGAACCGTTGCCTTCAGCTTGCCGATCGTCTGGGTGAACTGCGCCTGCGCCTTCCCGGATGCATCGCGCTCGGCTTCGAGCTGGGCGATCGCCTCGGCCGCCTCCCGCGCCAGCTCGTCACTGCCTTTCTGCAGGGCGGCAACAGCGCGTGTTTCCAGATCCGCAATGCGGCCGGCAATCGCTGCATGCCGGTTCTTTTCCTGCTCATTCTGCGCGATGGCAATCGCCACTGCCCGCCGCGCCGACTGAATGGCGTTGGCCGCCTCGCGGATCTGCTGCGCCAGCAGAGACACCGCATTCCGATCGATGAACGCCTGCTCCGCATCGAAGGCCCGACCGCGAATGAGCGTCAGAATTGAATTGAACATTTGTCGTCTCCCGTTTATGAACGATGTTCACGAAACGATGTATGCCAGAATCATGAACATCGTTCAAGAAAAATTTTGAACGACGTTCAAAAAATCGAATTGGAATCGACAATGGCGAGAAAAACCCTGGAAAAGCGCGAGGATCTGAAGCTCAGGCTGATCGAGGCGGCGCGCAATCGCATCGCGGCCGACGGGCTCTCAAACCTCAGGGCGCGCGATGTCACGCAGGATGTCGGCTGTGCTCTTGGCGGTCTTTATACCGTCTTTGCCGATCTCGACGATCTGGTCATCCACGTCAATTCCGCAACGTTGAAGGGGCTTGAAGCCTCCCTGACGTTGGCGGAGGTTCGGGATCACACGCCGACGGATCGCCTGCGCAACCTCGCGCGCGGCTATCTGCGGTTTGCAGTCACGCACCGAAATCTATGGAAGGCACTTTTCGATCATCGGCCGCCGGATGATCGTCCGAGCCCGGAATGGCATCTCGAAGAACATATGTTCCTGATGGGTGTCATTGCCGAGCCGCTGGCCGAATTGCAGCCGAACATGTCGGAGACGGCACGCGCCATCCGCGCGAGAACCCTGTTCGGCGCCGTGCATGGCGTCGTCAGCATCAGCCTCGAAGGACGGTTCGTCGGTCTGCCGATCGAAAGCCTGGAACGGGAACTGGACGATTTCATCCTGACGGTCGCGGCCGGCGCTGCCGCAAGACAAGGTCAGCCGGAACTATAGCGCTCACGGGCTCGAGGACGCATAATTCCGGATGTCGCCGAAAGCGTAGCCGCGATCACGCAGCTTGCGGATCAGCGACTGCAGGTTTTCACGGCCGTTGAACTGATCTTGAAACATCTGGTCGTGCATGAGCAGAATCATCTTTCCGCGCTGCGTGAAGCGACCATATTGGAACAGATGGTCGATCTCATTGACGAGATGATCCACCGATTGGACAGGCTTACCGTCGTCGCTGTGCACCCATTCGAAATCCCAGCCGTAGAGATAGAACCCCGCCTCGGCGACGAGCTCGTAGTCCAGCCATTCGCGCTCCCATTGAGCGACATTGATGGAGAGATCCTCTCTCGATACGGTCGGAAGCCGAAAGACGTCCCTGCCCGGCAACCGCGCGTTCACGATCGGCGTCAAGCCGAGCACCTCGTTGGCGTGCAGCATATCGGCAACCACGGCCTGAGTGTTGGAATAGTATCGCCTGTAGCGGTTGTTGGCGTGGCTGTAGCTGTGATTGCCGACCGTCACCAGCGGCATCGCTTTAGCTTCGGCTAGGAGATCGCGACCGGCAGGGCTGGTTTCCACATGCAAGCCGACCATGAACACGGCAGCAGGAACATTCTCCTCTCTCAGCACAGAAAGGATGTTCTTCGTTCCCGGCAGGGGACCATCATCGAATGTCAGGTAGATCGTCTTGTCCGCCGCCTGCGCGGAGATGGCGCAGGCAACAGCAAAGATGCCGGCGAGCAGCCATCTCAAGACCGCATTCCATTGATGACTCAATCCGCCCAAGCCAGCCGCCTCCCGCATGATCGCTGCAAACTGGCATATCGCATTGGACAAGAAAAGCGCCGCGAACGCGACAAAAGCAAAGGGCGCTCTACCCATTTCTGGGGAGCGCCCTTGCTTTTTTAACCCGGACAGCGAACACCGGCTCGACACAGAAATATCAGCGCGGCAGGCCATCGTTACAGGTGATGGCGTGCAAATAATAGCGAATCGCCGTCTTTGCAAGGGTAAACTTCGAAAAAACTCGAAGTTCTGCCACATGGGGAAACCACGTGGCATCATTCGCACATAGGAGCGGCGCCTTGGCGGCCGTCAGGCCGCCTTCAAGGCCGCATCGCGCGGGATCTCGACGTCGATCTCCAGCATGGAGACGTCCTTGTCGCGATCCATCTTCACCTGCACCTTGTCACGATCGACCTGTACATGCTTGGCGATGACGGCGAGGATTTCCTCCCGCAGCACGGATACCAGATCCGAACCTACAGAGGCGCGTTCGTGGGCAAGGAGGATCTGCAGGCGCTCGCGCGCCATCGGTGCAGATCTCTGCTTGCGGAACAGTCCGAAAATGCTCATGCGGCCCTCCTTGCAAAGATTTTGCCGAAGATACCCCGCTTTTCGCCGGGGATGGTGATCGGCACCTGCTCGCCGGCAAGACGGCGTGCTGCTTCGAAATAGGCAAGCGATGGCGCGCAGCGCGCATCGGCAAGCGTAACCGGCGAGCCGAGGTTGGAGGCGCGCAGGACGTCGGTGCTTTCCGGAATGATGCCGAGCAGCGGGATGGAGAGGATCTCCAGCACATCGTCGACCTTCAGCATATCGCCGCGTTCGGCACGGCTGGCGTCGAAGCGAGTCAGCAACAGGTGCTTTTCCATGCGCTCGCCACGCTCTGCCTTCAGTGTCTTGGAGTCCAGCAGGCCGATGATACGATCGGAATCGCGCACCGACGAGACTTCCGGATTGGTGACGACGACGGCGACGTCGGCATGGCGCATGGCAAGCGTTGCGCCGCGCTCGATGCCCGCCGGGCTGTCGCAGATGACCCAATCGAAGTAGTTCTTGAGTTCATTGATGACGCGCTCGACACCCTCGGGTGTCAGATTGTCCTTGTCGCGGGTCTGCGAAGCCGGCAGGAGGAAGAGCGTCTCCAGCCGCTTGTCGCGGATCAGCGCCTGCGGCAGCTTGGCATCGCCGTGAATGACGTTGACGAGGTCATAGACCACGCGGCGTTCCGCGCCCATGACCAGATCGAGATTGCGCAGGCCGACGTCGAAATCGACCACGACGACCTTTTCGTTTCTCTGTGCCAGAGCCGCCCCCAATGCGGCCGTCGAAGTCGTCTTTCCAACTCCGCCCTTGCCTGATGTGACGACGATTACCTTGCCCATCTTGCTCTCCTGTTTTGGCCGGCTTCGGCTCAGATTAGTTTTTCGGCCATGATCGTTTCACCATCCAGCCAGAGCTGGACGGCTTGTCCCCTGAGGCCGGGTGATACGTCTTCCGCCATCTTGTAAATTCCATCGATCGCCAAAAGCTCGGCCTCGAGCTTGCGGCAGAAGATTCGCGCCGAGGCATTGCCGATCGAGCCCGCCATGGCACGACCACGCAGGGCGCCATAGATGTGGACCGATCCGCCGGCGATGACCTCCGCCCCGGATGCGACCGAACCGATGATGGTGACATCGCCTTCCGGAAAGATCACCGACTGACCGGAACGCACCGGCTCGCGGATGATCAGAGACTGCGTCACCGGCCGGATTTCCGGCGGCGGCGCCTTGGGCTCGCTGTTTCGGCGCTCCACGACCGGCTCGGCCTCGGAGACCTCGAAATCGGCTGCCGGACGCCCACCCTTCAGGATCGGCGGCATCCCCGGTCCGGCGATCGACGGACGGCCGCCCTCGATGCCCATGATGCTGACGTTGCGCGCCGAAAGCTCAGCGATCAGCTCCTTGAGCTGCGCCTTGTCGATCGGCAGGTCGGTTATATCGAGGACGACCGGCCGGCCTAGAAAGAAGCCGGCCGAACGGGCTGCGAGGTCGTCAAGCCTGATCAACCACTGATCCAGCGGAAGATCCGGCGAAAGCATGACCGCAAGAAAGGAGCGGCCCTTGATACGGATCGAACGAGCGTCTGTTAGCACTTTGGTCATCTATGTGAATAAATCGTTGATCTTGTGTACCGTTGATATGGTTAACAAGTGGTTAACGCAGGGCTCCATTCGAGCCCGATCCGCCCCATAAAACGGCGATGCTCGCAAGCGCCGAAGGCTCCTTGGAAGCGGGGTCGTAGACGCATGGAACGGCGAAAATCGCAGCTCCCGCAAGGAGAAGAATGATAGCCTTCATGTGATCCTCCATGCGCAAGGCATGATCTGCCTTGCCTGAAATCCGATGCGATAAAAATTAACGATTCTGCGCGCCGCGCCTTCCGGAGCGGCACGCAATATCGGCGCTTGCGTGATTCTCAGGCGAGCTTCAGCTCGACATTGATGTTGCCCCGAGTCGCCTTCGAATAAGGGCACGTCTGATGGGCTTCCTCGACCAGCGTGCGGGCGAGCTCCGGCTCGATGCCGGGCATGCTGATGGTGAGGCGCGCCTGCAGGAAGTAGGCGCCTTCCGTGGTGCCGAGGTCCACTTCCGCATCAACGGCGAGATCGGCCGGAAGCTTGACCTTGCGCTTGCCCGCGGCAAGGCCCATGGCGCCGATGAAGCAGGCCGACCAGCCGGCTGCAAAGAGCTGCTCGGGATTGGTGCCGGCATGGGCACTGCCCGGAGGCGACAGCTTGACGTCAAGCTGATTGTCATCGCTGCGCGCGAAACCGTCGCGGCCGCCGATGGTGTGGGTCTTGCCAGTGTAGAGAACCTTGTCGATCTTGGTCATGGAACACTCCTTTGTTGCGTTGCCCGCTCTCTCATGTCGTGAGGGCAACGTCTGTTGACGGAGTTGTTTTTGATGGATCGACGTATCCGGCATGTTTCCGGAAAAGCCGGAAGTGTCACAAAACGTAGGCCCTAACAGGCCGGATACAATGGCTTACAAATCGCCCGAAAATCTTTTGAAGAGCTTATTAGGAAATAACGACCTCGGCCGCCAGACCACCGCCTGCGCGGTTATAGAGCCGGACGGAGCCGCCGAGCGTCTGGGCGAGCTGCTGGGCAATCGCCAGCCCAAGCCCGGTGCCGCCGGTGTTGCGGTTGCGCGATTGCTCCAGCCGGAAGAAGGGCTGCATGGCCGCCTCGATCTGGTCTTGCGGGATGCCAGGTCCACGGTCCAGCACCGTTATGGTGATCTCACCCGTATCCCTGCGCTCCACGGCGATTTCCGCCGCGCCTGCAAATTTCAGGGCATTGTCGATGAAGTTGGTGAGGATGCGGCGAAGCGCATGCGGCTTCGTTGTCGCCGTGCCCTGGATGAGGCCGAGGATTTCGACGGATTTGCCAGTGTCCTGATAGTCGTAGCTGATGCTTTCGATGAAGGAGGCAAGGTCGATGCGCGCGCTCTTCTCGCCGTTGCCATGGGCGCTGCGTGCATAGGCGATCCCATCCTGCACCAGACGCTCGATCTCGCCGAGATCCTGCAGCAATTTGGTCTTCTCGGGAGAATCATCGGCAATATCGGCGCGCAGGCGCATGCGGGTGATCGGCGTCTGCAGATCGTGCGAGATGGCTGCGAGAATCTGCACGCGCTCTTCAAGATAATGCGCGATCCGGTCGCGCATGGCGTTGAAGGCCTTGGCCGTATGCGCCACCTCGCTTGGCCCCCGATCGCTCAATGCCGGCCCTTTCTTGTTCGGGTCGAGCGCATCGGCAGCTGCGGCAAACTCGGCAAGCGGCCGGATCGCCTGTCGGACGGCAAACCAGGTGCAAAGCACGATCACCAGCATCTGCACGACGAAGACATAAGGCAGCCATGCCGCGATCGGCATGATGCCCTTCGGCGTGACATCGATCGTCAGCGGACTGCCGTCACTGAGATTGAGATGCGCCTGCAGGCGCATGACCGGGCCTGGTATCGATTCCATTGTGATCGGAAAGCGATGACCGACGGCGTCATCAATCTTGGAGGCGATTTCTCCGCCACGGACCGAGGTATCGGGCACTCCAGGCAGGCCGTTGCCCAGTTCGAAATTGTAATTGCCGCGACTGAGCCAATCGACAAAATTTGCCCGCTCATCCGCCGGCAGACGATCAAGGACTGCGATCGAGGTCGCGACATCACTCTCCAAAGTGCCGAGCATGACGGCCTTCGCCGACATGTAACGCTCCAGATAGAGCACGCTGAAGGACAGGCCGTAGGCGATCGCAAGCCCGGCAAGCAGAATCAAAAAAATGCGCGAACGCAGGGTGCTGGGCCACCAGAGACCGCGCACCGACAGGCCAGCCATGCTCATGAGCGAAGCTCCGCAATTTCCACCGGCACGGAGAAGACATAGCCTTCGCTGCGCACCGTCTTGATGTACATCGGCTCACGCGCATCATCCCCCAGGCGCTGGCGAAGACGGCTAACGAGCAGGTCGATGGAGCGATCGAAGAGATCCGCATCGCGGCCCTGCGTCAGGTTCAGCAATTGATCGCGATTGAGCACCCGCTGAGGATGATCGATGAAGACGCGCAGCAGGCGATATTCCGCGCCGCTGAGCGTGATCTCCGTTCCATCCTTGTCGAGCAGATGGCGGCCGACCGTATCCAGCTGCCAATCACCGAAGACCAGCATCTGGCCGGCTTCACTGATCTGCAGGTTCGGCGGCAGCATGCGGGTGCGGCGCAGAACCGCCTTGATGCGGGCAAGCAGCTCGCGCGCGGCGAAGGGCTTTGCCAGATAGTCGTCCGCTCCCATTTCCAGGCCGAGAATGCGGTCCATTTCATCGTCGCGCGCCGTGAGCATCAGGACGGGCGTCGCCTTGTGCTTTCCGGCGCGAAGTTCGCGACACAGCACCAGACCGTCGTCACCCGGCATCATCACGTCGAGCACGATCAGATCGACCGAATTGGCCTCGAGGAAACTGCGCATCTGCCGGCCGTCGGCAGCCGTCGTCGCCCGCAAGCCATTCTTCTTCAGATAGCTCGACACCAGTTCGCGGATTTCCCGATCGTCATCGACGATCAGGATATGGTCGACATGGTCCATTTCGATTTCCCACTCATCATCGTAAGCATCAAGCTACGAATATTCATCCTTACGGCGCCAATGGCTAAGGGAGCCAGCTTACGCCGGCACCCTTCCGAACACTACCGTCGAACTAGAACCGATCAACATCTATCACAGCCTGGGCGAAAGCCTGGGGTGCCTCCTGAGGCAGATTGTGTCCGATGCCGCCGGTGATGGTGCGATGCTCATACTTGCCCGAAAACTTGCCGCGATAGGCCGAAGGTTCCGGATGGGGCGCGCCGTTGGCGTCGCCTTCCATGGTGATGGTCGGGATCGAAATCACCGGTCCGGCGGCGAGCTTCTTTTCATAGGCATCGAACTTTGCCTCGCCTTCGACGAGACCAAGCCGCCAGCGGTAATTGTGGATGACGATATCGACGTGATCGGGATTGTCGAATGCGGCAGCCGAGCGATCGTAGGTCGCGTCATCGAAAGCCCATTGCGGCGAGGCGGTGTGCCAGATCAGCTTTGCGAAATCGTGACGGTTTTCCTCGTAGCCGAGGCGGCCACGCTCCGTGGCGAAATAGAACTGGTACCACCATGCGAGCTCGGCCTTCGGCGGCAGCGGCTTGCGATTGATTTCCTGGCTGCCGATGAGATAGCCGCTGACCGAGACCAGCGCCTTGCAGCGTTCCGGCCAGAGTGCCGCCATGATATCGGCTGTGCGACCACCCCAATCGTAGCCGGCAATGACAGCCTTTTCGATCTTCAGCGCATCGAGAAGGTCGATCATATCAGCGGCAAGCGCTGCCTGCTGACCGTTGCGCGGTGTTTCCTTCGAAAGGAAGGTGGTGGTGCCATAGCCGCGAAGATAGGGAATGATGACCCGGTAGCCGGCACCGGCCAAAAGCGGTGCGACATCGACGAAGCTATAGATGTCGTAAGGCCAGCCATGCAGCAGCAGGACGACCGGACCATTGGCCGGACCGGCTTCCGCGTAGCCGACATTGAGCACGCCCGCCTTGATCTGCTTCAGTGCCTCGAAGGACGTATGGCTGCCGGCCTTGACGGCGGGCAGGGTCGATGCGGAAGCCTTGGCTTCCTGCGCGCCGGCGATGGCAGGCAGGCCGAATTCGGCGGCGGCAACGGCGATGGCAGCCATGCCGAAGAAGCGGCGGCGGTTGTGATTGATTTCCTCGGACATCTGTCTCTCCTGTGCATTGGATCGTGGGCTTGAGAAAGCCAGCCGCATGTATCGCCGATGTGTCGCAGACGGCCGGCTTTTGAATATCTGTGTAGCTTCAGGCCGCACAGATACAGTCTGATACAATCCAGTCCCTTTTCTCCGACCGCGTCGGCAAGCAGCTGAGCCACCTGCAAAATCGCGCCCAAATCGGCCAGTTTGTATCGCAATGTATCGAAGCCGGGAGCGTCGACGTTTCGGTACATTCCCGCATCCAACCAGACACATTCGAGATACGTCGCCAACTGCAGATAGCGTCATTGCTGAGCACGGCACGTCGCCGTTGGCAGCTGGTTAATCGCTTCTAAAGGAACAAGACGATGACGCTTCTCATCATTGCCTATCTCGGCGGCGCGCTGACGATCTTAAGTCCGTGCATCCTGCCCATCCTCCCCTTCGTCTTTGCCCGCGCCGGACAGCCCTTCGTCAGGAGTACGCTGCCCATGCTTGCAGGCATGGCGCTCACCTTCGCTATCGTTGCGACGCTGGCTGCGGTCGGCGGTGCTTGGGCGATCCGCGCCAATGAATATGGCCGCCTCGCGGCAATCGTCCTGCTCGGGCTCTTCGGCCTGAGCCTGATTTCACCGCGCATAGCGTCAGCGCTTTCGCGGCCAGCCGTCGATCTCGGCAACAATCTCCTGAACGCCGCCGGTGCTCAGCGCGCGGCTGCAAGCGTCAAAAGCTCCTTCGTGCTCGGCATTGCGACCGGCCTGCTCTGGGCACCCTGCGCCGGCCCGATCTTGGGTCTCGTCCTGACCGGTGCTGCCTTAAAGGGTGCCAATCTGCAGACGACATTCCTGCTGCTTGCCTATGGTGCCGGTGCCGCGACCTCGCTTGCCGTTGCGTTACTTGCCGGCGGCAGGATCTTTGCCCGCATGAAGCAGTCCCTCGGCGTCAGCGAGCGCATCCGGAAAGTTGCGGGAGCGGCCGTTCTGGCCGGCGTTGCAGCCATCGCTCTTGGGCTCGATACCGGCCTGCTGGCTCGCCTCTCCTATGCAAGCACCGGCTCCTTCGAACAGGCCTTGCTGGAGAAGCTGCACTCCAAGGCATCAGCTCCCGAAACCGAGGTTGCCAGCAACGGCGCCATGAAGGTCGCGACAGATGCGGCTCGCCCGTTCCACAGCGATCTTCCCATCGAAGGTGCTGCCCCTTCCCTCAATGGCGCAGTCACCTGGCTGAACTCGCAGCCGCTGACGACGGCCGAGCTTCGCGGCAAGGTCGTGCTTGTCGACTTCTGGACCTATTCCTGCATCAACTGCATCCGCACCATTCCCTATGTTCGTGCCTGGGCGGAAAAATATAAGGATCAGGGTCTCGTCGTGATCGGCGTCCACGCTCCGGAGTTCGCCTTCGAGAAGAATGTCGATAACGTCAAGAAGGCGGTCACTGACTTCAAGATCGGCTATCCCGTCGCGATCGACAACGACTACCGCATCTGGCGCGCCTTCGAGAACAACTACTGGCCTGCCCATTATCTGATCGATACCAAGGGGCAGGTGCGCTACCAGCATTTCGGTGAAGGCAATTATCGCCAGACCGAACAGGCAATCCAGGATCTCCTGCGTGAAGCCGGCAGCGACATGGCTCAAAGCGGCCCGGTCGTTCCCGATGCGAAGGGTGCGGAAGCAAGCCCCGACCTTGGCCATATCCGCTCAGGCGAAACCTATGTCGGCTATAGCCAGGCCACAGGTTTCGTCTCCCCGGAAGGCGTGAAGGCCGACACCGCCGCCGACTATTCCGTTGCCAATCCCGGCCTCAACCAATGGGGTCTGGCAGGCACCTGGACGGTCGGCCCGGAACAGGCATCGCTCGGCAAGGCAGGCGGCGGCATCACTTACCGCTTCAGCGCCCGCGACCTGCATCTCGTCCTCGGCCCCGCGACCGATGGCAAGCCGATCCGCTTCCGGGTTACCGTGGACGGAAAGGCGCCTGGCGCCGATCACGGCTCCGATATCGACGCCGACGGCAATGGCACCGTGACCGCCACCAAGCTCTATCAGCTCGTCCGTCAGTCGGGTGACGTCACCGCCCGCAACTTCCAGATCCGCTTTCTCGATCCCGGGGTCCAGGCCTACGCCTTCACCTTCGGCTGAAATGCCCTCTTCACCTCAAGCATGAACCACAATTGACAGGAGCTACACCCATGAAGACCCGTTTCCTCTCCATCGCCGCCCTTGGCCTTGCCGCAAGCACTTTTGCCTTTGCCGCGCAGGCGGCCGAGGTCAAGAACATCGTCATCGTTCACGGCGCCCTTGCCGATGGTTCGGGATGGCGCAAGACGGCCGATATCCTCGAAAAGGACGGCTTCAACGTCACGGTCGTGCAGGAACCGATCACCTCGCTCGCGGACGATGTCGCAGCCACCAATCGCGTGCTCGATCTTCAGAAGGGGCCGAGCCTGCTCGTCGGCCACAGCTATGGCGGCATGGTCATCAGCGAAGCCGGCAATCGCCCGGATGTTGCCGGTCTCGTCTATGTCGCTGCGTTTCAGCCGGACAAGGGCGAAAGCCTGATCAGCCTCGCAAGCTCGAAGCCGGCAGGCAGCATGAACATCCGCGAAACCAAGGACGGCCAATATCTCTATATCGACCCGGCAACCTTCGCGGCTGACTTTGCCGCCGATCTGCCGAAGGACGAAGCCGCTTTCCTGGCAAAATCGCAGGTCTTTGCATCAAAGGCCGCCTTTACCTCCAAGGTCGGCGACCCGGCCTGGTGGGCGAAGAAGAGCTGGGCCGTCGTGGCGACGAATGACCGCTCGATCAATCCCGAGCTTGAGCGAGACATGGCAAAGCGTGCCGGCAGCGATGTGACCGAAATCAAGGCAAGCCACGCCGTCTTCGCCTCGCAGCCGGAAAAGGTTGCCGCGGTGATCGAGAAGGCGGCCAAGGATGCCGGCAAGTAACGACAAGTCGGCGGCGGTCTCAAGAATGTGGCCGCCGCCGAACTCTGCATCTCAAACGGGATCGTAGCGGCTGACTTCGATGCCGGAGCCGACGGGCAGCAGAACGGATGTGATGCCCGGCTTGGCGCGAACAGCCTCGCCATAGCGCTTCACATCGTCATTGCCGGGCATGAACATATTGTCGGCAACGATAATCGCACTGGCATTGAGCTTGGGATAGAAAGCCTCCAGGCACGGAATATAAAGATCCTTCCACAGGTCGACGAGAACGAAATCGACGCCGGTGGGAAGCGCCTTGATCATCTCGACGGCATCGCCGATCTGGAAGTCGATATGCTCCGACAGACCCGCCTTCTCGGCCATCTCCCTGGCAAATTCGGTCTTGTAGGCATGCAGCTCCATGGAAATGAGCTTTCCCCCGCTTGCGCGCGCAGCCTCGGCCAGCCAGATGCCGGAATAGCCGAAGGATGTGCCAAGTTCGAGAATGGTGGGCGCCTTCAGGCTTTTCGCCAGAATGTTGATGAAGCGACCCGTCTCGGGTCCAAGGGCCCTCAGCCGGCGATCCTGGCCACCGTCGCGTCCGCCCGGCGGCATTTCCCTGGGTTTGCTGTGCTCTTCGCGAATAAGTGCATGATAGGCTTCAAGAACGGCTTCGATCTTCTGATCCATAACAAACTCCTCATTGAGTCAGTCGTTCGCCAGCGCGCGATTGCGCCGGCTGCTTCATCAAGCACGATGGCGATAGCCTGACCGGCATTGTGATCGATCATCTCGATATAGTTCGCAATATATGACGGAGCGCCTGTCTGAAATTTAATCTTTCTATCGTAATCCGCCGGGCGCATTTTTATCCCTGATCAGATCGGTGAAGGCTCCAATCCTCCAGTACCGGAATCAAACGACCTGCCGCGATATGATCGGACAACGAGCGAGCGGACTGCCGGAACGATCGGTATCGCGACCATATCCGTCAGCCCCGCGCCGTCCTGAGCTGATAGGAGCGCCCCGGAGAACCCTCATAAGGTTGTCCAGGATATGCTTCCAAATGCCAGCGGCGGCATTCAGGTTCTCGTTAGAATCATGCTCTACCTTTAGAACAATTCCAATTTAAGGAGATCCGATGCCTGCCAGATCGACCTACTCTGCTCCGCAACGCATTCTTCACTGGCTCATGGCCATCCTCATCTTTTTCAATCTCCTGTTTCCCGACGGTATGAACGCATGGCGGCGTCTTGTGCGTCATGGCCAGACGCCAACGCCGGCCGATATTGCCAGCGCCAATATCCATGCCTATGCCGGTATCGCGATTCTGCTGCTGGCTATCCTGCGCCTTGGCTTGAGATTGGTGTCCGATGTCCCAGCGCTGCCAGACGGTCAGCCCGCGTTTCTGCACTACATCGCAAGCATCACGCATTTCCTGCTCTATGCGCTGATCTTCGCAATGCCCCTATCGGGAATAGCAGCCTACTATCTCGGTATCGATACCGCCGCCTTCGTCCATGGCGGTCCGATCAAGACGCTGCTTTGGATCGTCGTCGTACTTCACATATTTGGAGCGCTTGTTCAGCACTTCTATTTCAAATCGGATGTCCTGCGACGGATGACGATCGGCTAGACCATCTGCGAAATTGGCGGCTAAGCCGATTGGCCGCCAAAATGCTTCTCAAAGGAGAAGAGGGCCGTCGGCAGTGCGCTGCCGTCTTGAAGCGCCAGGTCGGCGAGGATCTCGCCGACGACGCTCGTAAACTTGAAGCCATGGCCGGAACAAGCCGACGAGACCACCACATTCGGCTGCCCAGGCAGCCTATCGATGAGAAAATCTTCACTCGGCAGCATAGTGTAACGGCAGGTCGTCGCCCGCACGCGGAACGACGCTGCCTCCGGCAAGCGCTTGCGGGCAAAGCTGTCGAGCAGATCGGTATCGGCATCATTGACCGGTGGATTGGGCAAGACGGGATCGATCGGCTCCCTGAAATGAGCATGGCGGCCGATTTTCACGCCATCGACGCCGATCGCCGGAAAGCCGAAATACGACCCTTCGGCGCCTTCATCCCGCAGGAAGCAGGGCATGCGCTGCGGCTCGGCGACAAAACCGTCCTTTGGCTGATACCAGGCAACCACCTGTCGGATCGGCTGGGCATGTGCCTTTAACTGCGGCACCAACTCGGCAATCCATGCGCCGGTTGCGACGATCACCTTGCGGGCACGATATCGCCCGGTCGAAGAAACGACCGTCACGCCGCTATCATCAGGGTCGATCGCCACAACGCGCTCGCCGAAATGCAGGACCGCACCATCTTCCGCCGCAAGCTTGAGATAGCCCATGATTGCGGCCTCAGGGCGCACATAGCCACCCTGCGGATCGAGCAGGCCAACCTCGCCCTCCTCAAGCGCGAAAGCCGGGAAGCGGCGTTTCATGGCGTCACAGTCGAGGATCTCGTGCGGCAATCCATGCATGTCGCAGGAAGCGCGCGTGCCGCTGACGATCTTGCTGTCCGGCGCCCCGATCTGCAGGACGCCTGTCACCGTCAAAATCTCGGCACGCAGTCTCTCCTCCAGCGAACGCCAATTGTGATAGGCCCGTTTCAGCAAGGGAACATAGGACGGATCTTCGAAATAGCCGAGGCGGATCAGGCGGCTGTCGCCATGCGAAGAGCTGAGGGAATGAGCTGGAAAATGCGCCTCGATCCCGATTGCCTTTGCGCCACGCGCGGCGGCGAAAGACAGGGCAGCACTTCCCATCGCGCCGAGACCGATGACGGCAACGTCGAATTCCGCGGACAATTTAGGCTCCAGTTTCTTGTTCGGCAGGAGGCACGGTCTGGGCAATCAGATCCCGCAGCGCCTCCATGTCGGCATTCAGCGGACGATCGTCGCCATAGAGAGGAACACGCGAGCGGACAACGGCGTGGAGGCGATCTGTGCCCGGCGCTCGCGTCCCCTGCGAGGCAAGGAAGTCATGAGCCTGCGCGGCTGCCATCAATTCGATCGCGAGGATATATTCGGCATTGTCGAGGATCGCGAGCAGCTTGTTGGCGGCAGCCGTGGGATGGGCGAGGAAATCCTCCTGAAGGCCGGAGGTCAGGCCACCATCGAGCGATGCGGGCGCAGCCAAACGCCTGTTGTCATTGCTGAGGGCCGCAGCCGTATATTGCGCGATCATGAAACCGGAGTGGCTGCCGGCATCGCTCGCAAGGAACGGCGGCAGGCCGCTCACCAAAGGATTAACGAGACGATCCATCCGCCGCTCACTCATCGCCGATATCTGCGCGATCGCGATCGCAAGACTGTCAGCCGCCTGACCGAGGGCCGGCGCAACGGCATGGGCTTCGGAGGAAACGATCGGCCGCTCCGGCGTACCAGAAACCGCCGGATTGTCCGTCACGGAAGCCAGTTCCTGATCGACGATGCGGGCAGTTTGCTCAAAGACGTCCCAGGCCGTACCATGGGCATGCGGCACCGATCTCAGGCTCAGCGCATCCTGCGTCCGCCGCCCCAATGCGGCAGCGACGAGACCGCTGCCATTCAGGCGGCTGCGCAGCCTGCGCCCAACCTTGGCGATACCAGCCGATGGGCGCAGCGCCAATACGTTTTCATCGAAGGCCGTGATCTGGCAACCCGCCGCCTCGAGCGTCAGCGCTGCAATCGCGTCGGCCCAATCAAGCAGATGTTCCGCGCGGGAGACTGCGAGCGCCGACAATCCCGTGGCGCAGGCCGTGCCGTTAACGAGGCTCAAGCCCTCCTTGGCGCCAAGCACCAAGGGGGTCAAGCCGATTGCAGCCAGCGCTTCGGCGCCGCTCATAGAGTTGCCCTTCACGGCAGCCCTGCCCTCGCCGATCAGCACGAGGGCGGTATGGGCATTGTGCGTGAGATAACCGGCAGAGCCTTTGGAAGGGACTTCCGGAATGCAGTCGTGCTCGAGAAACGCAACCAAATGCCTGACGATTTCTGGCCGCACGCCGGAATGGCCATGGGCGAAATTGGCGATCTGTGCCGATATGATCGAGCGGACCTCGCGGGCCGGCAATAAGGGACCGACGCCGCAGGCATGGCTGAGGATGATGTTGCGCGATAGCCGGCTCTGGGAATCACGGTCGACCACCGTATCGGAGAGGGCACCGACGCCAGTATTGACACCATAGGCACGCACGCCCGTCTCGACAATGCGCTCGACGATGCGGGCTGCCTTGGCAACGCGTTCCCAGGCAGCATCGGAAAGAGAGAGCGGCTCGCCGGCGCCGACGCGCGCGACGTCACACCAAGACAATGGCTTGTCGATGCTGACGGTCATTGTCCGTTTCCGAAATGGCCAATGAACTGGCGGAAGGCGGGCGACGCGCCACCACCAAACATTTCGTCCGGCGTGCCGGTGCTTTCGACGAGGCCCTCTTTCATGAAGACGACGCGGTTGGAGACGTTGCGGGCAAAGCTCATTTCATGGGTCACGACAAGCATCGTCGTTCCCTCTTCGGCAAGCGAACGCATAACGCGCAGCACTTCGCCGACGAGTTCCGGATCGAGCGCCGAAGTCGGCTCGTCGAACAGCATAAGCTTGGGCTTCATGGCAAGCGCGCGGGCAATCGCTGCACGCTGCTGCTGGCCGCCGGAAAGATGGGCGGGATAGGCATGGCGCTTGTCGGCAATGCCGACCTTCTCCAAGAGCGCTTCAGCCTCGGCGATGCATTCCGCGCGGGGACGCTTCAGGACATGAACCGGACCTTCGATGATATTCTGCAGAATGGTCATATGGGACCAGAGATTGAAGCTCTGGAAGACCATGCCGAGCTCGGAGCGGATATGATCCACCTGCTTATGGCTCGCCGGGTAGCTTTTGCCATTCTTGTGGATCATGCGTATCTGCTCGCCATCCACCCAGATCTCGCCATCGGTGGCGATTTCGAGGAGGTTGATGCAACGAAGGAAGGTCGATTTGCCCGAGCCGGAAGCGCCGAGCAGCGAAATCACGTCGCCATCCTGAGCATCGAGGGAAATGCCGCGCAAGACTTCATGAGTGCCGAAGCTTTTGCGGATGTTGCGGACGGAAAGTCGGGTGACACCTGGCATGATTTGCCTGCTCCAGTAAGCTTTAAGCCTTCAACGCCGGCGGGATCGCGCGGCGATGGCGGGACAGAGAATATTCCAGCAGAGCCATGGCCTGCAGAATGACGAAATTCAGCACAAGGTAGATGATCGCGGCACAGATGAAGACTTCCATTGTGCGATAGGTCTGCGAGATCAGACGCTGAGCAACGCCCGTGACCTCCCAGACCGTGACGAGGCTTGCGAGCGCCGTCGACTTCATCATCAGCACGATCTCGGTCGAATAGGCCGGAAGCGCATGACGGAAAGCAATCGGCGCGATGATGCGGCGCACGAGCAGGAAGCGCGACATGCCGATAGAGCGGGCCGCTTCGATCTCCTTCGGCGAAACGGCACGGATGCCGCCGCGGAAGATCTCCGCCGAGTAGCCGGCGGTGCAGAGCGCCAGCGACAAGATTGCGCAGACGACCGGCTCGCGCAGGAAGGGCCAGAGGAAGGAGTAGCGGATGATGGAGAACTGCGCCAAGCCGTAGAAGACCAGGAACATCTGGATCAGCAGCGGCGAGCCGCGAAACACGAAAATATAGCCCTTGGCAAAGCCCGACAGGATCGGATTGCCGCTGACGCGCATCGCGACGATGACAAGCGCCAGAATGCCGCCGCAGAGGATCGACAGGAAAAACAGCAGCAATGTCATCGGCACTGCCTTCAGCAGCGTGACCATCGTGCTCGAAAGAAAATCGAAATCCATGTCTTCCTCCTCAAGCCTGGCCGATCGTCGCAGCCGGCATGCTGCGATTGGCGCGACGTTCGGCCTTGTTGAAGATGCGATCCGACAGGCTGGTCAGGACAAGATAGAGAATGCCGCCGGCGATGAAGAAGAGAAAATACTGGCGTGTGGAGCCGGCAGCCACCTGGCTGGTGCGCATAAGCTCGGCAAGGCCGGTCACCGAAATCAAAGCCGAGTCCTTGAGGCTGAGCTGCCAGACATTGCCGAGGCCGGGAATGGCGTAGCGTACCACCTGCGGAATGATGATACGGCGCAGGCGCAAGCCACGATGCATGCCGATTGCAGACGCAGCCTCAAGCTCGCCCTTGGAAATGGCGAGATAGGCACCGCGGAAAACCTCTGCCTGATACGCGCCGGAAATGATGCCAACGGCGAGAGCACCCGCGGCAAAGGATGGCAGGCCGAGAAAGCCCTCATAACCGAGCCACTTGCCGATCGATGTCACCGCCGACGAACCGCCAAAATAGATGAGATAGATGATCAGGAGCTCGGGAACGCCACGAAAGACTGTCGTGTAGATATTGCCGAGCGTTTTCAGCACCAGGCTTCCGGAAAGCTTGGCGAAAGCGATGATCGCGCCCAATACGGCCCCGATGGCCAAAGCCGTCGCCGTGACGGCGAGCGTCATCAAGGTGGCAACGAGCAGCAGCGCGCCCCACCCGTTCGAGCCGAAGCCCAGCAATTGCAAGCTTGCCATAGATCCAATCCCTGTCTGTGGCAGTTTCAGGCGTCAGGATATCATGCGGTCCCCGGCCGCAAAGCCGGAGACCGAAAATAGCGGCCCGCAGGCCGCACCGATCATTCCGGGCTGACGTCGACCTTGAACCACTTCATCGACAGGGTCTTGATGGTGCCATCAGCGAGAGCCGACTTGATCGCCTCGTTGAACTTGTCGCGCAGGTCGGTATCTGCCTTGCGGATGCCGAGACCTTCGCCTTCGCCCCAGATGGAGCCGGCGATTTCCGGGCCAGTGAAAGCAAGCGAGTCGTTCGCGCTGGCGAAGGCGTTTGCGAAGTAGACCGCATCGTCGAAGCCGAGGTCGATACGGCCGTTCTGCAAATCGAGATCGCGGTCAGCACCGGTCTTGTATTCGCGGATCGTGGCGATCGAGCCAAAATTGTCATAGACAAACTTTGCATAGACGGTTGCGGCCTGGATGCCGATCGTCTTGCCCTTGAAGGCTTCCTTCAGCACGTCGATTTCCTTGACGCCGGTCTGGCCGGGGGTCATCTTGATCGTGGTGCCGGTGCCTGCAGCATTGGCGAGCGGGCTATCCTTGGCGGTCGCAAAAGCAGCCGGGGTGGCAGCGTAGGGAATGGTGAAGCCGATGACCTGCTTGCGCTCGTCGGTGATCGACAGCGCGTCCATGATCACATCGAACTTGCCGGCGTTCAGCGCCGGGATCATGCCGTCCCAGTCGGAAGCCACGAGCTTGCAGTCGATCTTGGCGCGTTCGCACAGGACCTTGGCAAGCTCCGGCTCGAAGCCGCCGAGCGTACCGTCGGCGTTCGTCATGTTCCACGGGGCGTAGGCACCTTCCAGGGTGATCGTCGCCGTCTTCCAGTCCTTGGCAACAGCCGGAGCCGCAAAAGCGGCGGCAGCCATGACGCCTGACAAGAGAATTGCACTGAATTTCATCGTGTAGAGCTCCTCTGAGGTTGAAACAGGCCTTGCAGCACTTCCTACCGATCTTCGCCGGCTTGCCCGCTGTCCCAATTAAATTTTAGGGTTGATTGCGAGGTTGTATAGGGTACCATATGTGATAATTTATGATATGCAAGTGGGAAAGTTGTTTTCGAGGCAGATTCACTCGGTGCAAAGGGAATGGGCAATGAAGCGGTCCGGCGAGATGAAACGCGAACTGGCGGAAAATGATGCCGCCCCTCTTTATGCCGGCGTCAAGCAGATGATACTCGACCGCATTCATAGTGGCGAGTGGCCGCCCAAATATCGCGTTCCCTCCGAAAACGAATTGGTTGTCGAACTTGGCGTCAGCAAGATGACGGCCAATCGCGCACTGCGAGAACTGGCCAATGAAGGCGAGCTCGTTCGTATTCAGGGGGTCGGCTCCTTTGTCGCCGAGCGCAAGGGGGCATCGGCCTTGTTCGAGGTCCGAAACATCGCCGAGGAAATCGCCGAACGCGGCCATTCCCATCAGGCAAGCGTCATCGTGCTGGCCCGGGAAGCCGCATCGCCGGATGTCGCCGACGCATTGGAACTCGACATCGGATCACCGGTTTTTCACTCGCTGATCGTGCATAGCGAGAACGGCGTGCCGGTACAGATCGAGGACCGGCATGTCCATCCAGAGGCTGCACCCGACTATCTGCAGCAGGATTTCACCGACATGACGCCGAACGCCTATCTTTCAGCCGTCGCCCCCTTAAGCGGCTCGGAACATGTCGTCGAAGCCGTCATGCCGCAGGCTTGGGAATGCAAGCTGCTGACGATCTTGAAGACCGAACCCTGCCTGACGATCTGGAGGCGCACATGGTCGGCGCGCGGTATCGTCTCTACGGCGCGACTGGTTTATCCAGGGCATCGCTATCGGCTGGAGAGCCAAAGCGGCAAACCATCTGACCGATAGTTGTATATGGAACATAGGAGCACTGGTTCGCTCTGAGAAACCGCAAGAGATGTATGAGGTTCGAATGGCCTGATTGCGGTAGGCAATTACGATGCCTGCAGCATGCACTCCATAAATAACGCGCCCAAAAGCAGACCTGACACCGTCGCAAGCACTTTCAAGATCGCGCGCTCGATCCTGAGACGCTTCTGCGGCAGGATCAACGCAAGCGACTCGCTTGCAGCTGCGACCAATATGCACACAAGAGCAATGATGCGGCGGTCTTCGGGATAAGCCATCACGAACAGAAATCCCAAAAGGCCGAACGGAATGACACTGTCGATGCTCGCCATTGCCATGAACGGATACTTCGTCCCGACCGGGACGACCGTCGTCACGACGATCAGACCGAGCACGGTCCAGGCAAGGGCATAGGCGAGCAAAGTAAGTTCCATACGAAATCATAACAACAAGCCGTGAGTTTTCAAGCTGCGCGGCATGGCCTGCCTGGGCTTCCGTTCGGCTCGGCTGGCTGATGACCGATCGCCGGGGAAGAATCAAAACGGCTCGCTGCATCCAGCGCCGCATCTGCTATGGCTGCCAGCGCGATTGACAAAGCTCTGCCCTATTGGATGTATCGGTGATGTGGTCCGTCGGCCAACAGCCCGTGCGCTCCCGCCGACACCTTTTTTGCCAATAAGACAGGGTCCAACAATGTCTGATACAAACCCCGCACCGCAGCCAGCCACCTGGCGCATCGTGCTTGCCGCCATTTTCGATTTTTTCACCGCCTTCGCAGTTTTCGGCTATATCATCGCGTCGATCTTCGGCGGCAGGACGGAGGGCGGCTTCCAGCTCAATGGCCTGCCGGCCCTGCTGCTTTTCGCTCTCATCGTCGCTTATTTCATCCTGTTCAATCGATTCCTGGGCGGCACCCTTTGGAAGCGCATATTACGCGCGCGCCGTTTATAATAGCCGGCCAGGGGCGGCAACCTTCAAGGTGCCTGTCAGAGGCTACTCAGCAACAGGCTGGTTTCGCTGTTCGCGACACCATCGATCATCCGCACCTCACGCAACACGCGGTCGAAGTCCGAAAGGCTGGTTGCGCGGATATTGGCGACCAGATCCCAATTGCCATTGGTCGTGTGCAATGAATAGATCTCAGGCAGACCACGCAGCTTGCGGATGACCTGTGTCGTCGATTTCCCGACGACTTCGATCATCATGACGGCATGCACAGTCTGCTCCTCATAATCTTCCCGAACCCTTACGGTGAAGCCGAGCAGCGTGCCTGTATCGATCAACCGATCCAACCGGTTCTGCACCGTGCCGCGCGCAACACCCAAGGCATCCGATAGCTTGGAAAGCGAAGCGCGGCCATCGGCGCGCAGATGAGCGATGATACGCCGGTCGAGATCATCGGGAATATATTTGGCGAGCGTCATCGCGCGATCCTGCTCTTGTCTTTTCGGTCAAAAATACTGGGCAATTTGTGCAAACTCATACCAAAACTGGCACAGTTTTGCGATTTCAGTCAATCGATCCGCTTGGTACCCTATGGGAAATGATTTCCATCGAGGATACGAGAATGTCCGCACCGCTCCCATCGGAAAGAGCTTTCATTCCCTTCGTCAGCGTCGAGAACATGATGCGGCTCGTCCATCATGTCGGCATCGAAACCGTGCTCATTGAACTCACGGACGCCATCGAAGCGGATTTCCGTCGCTGGGATCTTTTCGACAAGACACCCCGCGTCGCTTCCCATTCGCATGACGGCGTCATTGAACTGATGCCGACGTCCGATGGCGCGGTCTACAGCTTCAAATATGTGAACGGCCATCCGAAGAACATGGCGCAGGGGTTGCAGACAGTGACCGCATTCGGCCTGCTGGCGGAGGTTGCGACCGGTTATCCCGTGCTTTTGACCGAAATGACGCTGCTGACGGCGCTGCGCACCGCAGCGACCTCGGCCATGGCGGCTCGCCACCTGGCACCGGCCAATTCGCGCCGCCTTACCCTGATAGGCAATGGCGCACAGGCCGAATTCCAGGCATTGGCGATGAAGGCTGTTCTCGGCATCGAGGAAGTCCGCCTCTACGATATCGATCCGAAGGCGACGGAAAAGACCGTACGCAACCTTGCGAAAACCGGCCTGAAGCTTGTGCCCTGCACCTCGGCTCAAGCCGCCATCGAAGGTGCCGACATCATCACCACCTGCACGGCCGACAAACAATTCGCGACCATTCTGACGGACAACATGGTCGGCGCCGGCGTGCACATCAACGCGATCGGCGGCGACTGCCCGGGCAAGACGGAACTCCATCGCGATATCCTGCTGCGCTCCGACACCTTCGTCGAATATCCGCCGCAGACCCGCATCGAGGGCGAGATCCAGCAGATGGACCCGGACTATCCGGTCACCGAGCTCTGGCAAGTCGTCAGCGGCCAGACACAGGGCCGCCGCAGCGATAGGCAGATCACGCTGTTCGACAGCGTCGGCTTTGCGATCGAGGATTTCTCAGCCCTGCGTTACGTCCGCGAAAAGCTGGCCGGCACAGACTACTTCCAGAAGCTCGACATCATCGCCGACCCGGACGATCCGCGCGATCTGTTCGGCATGCTGCTGCGGGCGGGCTGAGGACGAAGCGATGGCACACGCCACCTATTCCGTGCAAGCGCCGTCAGCCGTGGTCATGGTTCGTCCGCATCATTTTACCGTCAATACCCAGACGGCGGCCGACAATCGTTTCCAGCTCCTAACGACGGCGAGCGACAATTTCGCCTCTCAGGCTTTCGAAGAGATCACACGTGCCGCCGAAGCGCTCGAGCGCCAAGGGGTGACAGTCCATTTATTCGAAGACGACGGCGTGGAAACACCCGACTCGGTCTTTCCAAACAATTGGTTTTCGACCCATGCGGGCGGACACATCGCCATCTACCCCATGAAGGTGCCAAACCGCCGCCGCGAGAGACGCAGCGACGTTGTCGACATGTTGAAACAGCGCTACCGTGTCCAAGACGTCATCGATTATTCCGGGCTGGAACCCGATGGGCTGTTCCTTGAAGGCACCGGCGCCATGGTGCTAGATCATATCGACCGGGTGGCCTACGCCGTCCGCTCCGACCGGACCGATCCGATCGCACTCGAGCGCTTCTGCACTCATTTCAATTTCGAGCCAATGTTATTCGATGCGCGCGATGATGAAGGAGTCCCCGTCTATCACACCAATGTTCTGATGTGCGTGGCGACGAATTTCACCATGATCGGAAGCGGCTTGATAACGGACTCAAGACGGCGCGATGAAATCCTTGCCCGCCTGCAGCGCTCCGGCCGGGACGTCATCCACCTGACGAACAGGCAAATCGCCGAATTCGCCGGGAACGCCATCGAACTGCAGGGTACGGAAGGCCGGATCCTCGCGCTTTCAACAACGGCGCTGGCCGCACTGGACAACAATCAGCGGACGGCAATCGAGCGGCATGCAAGGATTATCGCCTTCGATCTCCCGACCATCGAGCGCGCTGGCGGTTCCGTTCGATGCACACTTGCCGGAATTCATCTCACGCCTCGGAGCTCATAAGTCCGGGCCTATTATAGAAAATGACGATGGCGGTCACAGACATGACCGCCATCGAATTTCACTCGTCTCTGCTTTGGACAGCATCAGCCCTTGTTTGCCGATGCCACAAGCCCCGGCTCTTTCACTCTGCCGTTCAACGAGAAGGCCAGCAGCGCCGATAGCAGCATCAGCGCCCCGACGATGAACATCGGCAATTCATAAAGACCCGTCGCATCCTTGACGACGCCGGTCACATAGGGTGCGGCAAAGCCGGCAATGTTGCCGATCGTGTTGATCAGGGCGATACCGGCCGCAGCCGCCGGCCCGGTCAGAAATCGCGACGGAATGGCCCAGAAATTCGGCAGGGCGGAAAAGATCGCGCAGGCCGTCAATGTGATCATGACGATCGTCGCTTCAGGCGAGCCCATATAGAGCGCGGCTGGAATGCTGAAGGCGCCAACCAGGGCCGGAATGCCGATGTGCCATGGCCGAACGCCGCGCCTGGACGCATCGCGACTCCAGAAGAACAGGGCGAATGCCGCCGGCAGATAGGGAATGGCCGTGATCAGCCCCTTGTCAAAGACATCGAACTTGGTGCCGAATTTCGTTTCGAAGCCGGCAATGATCGTCGGCAGGAAAAAGGCCAGCGCATAGAGGCCGTAGATCAGGCCGAAATAGATGATCGACAGCAGCCACACCCGGCCATCGGTCAAGGCGAGACCGGTCATCTTGCCATGGGCGGCCGCCTTTGCCTTTTCCTCGCCGGCAAGCTCCCGGTTCAGCCAATCCTTCTCGGCCTGCGTCAGCCATTTCGCGTCATTAGGCCGATCAGCAAGGTAGAACCAGGTGATGATGCCGACGATGACGGCCGGAATGGCAACGCCGAAGAACATGACACGCCAGCCTTCCAGGCCGAAGAGACCGTGCATCTGGATCAGCATCGCCGCGAAAGGCGCGCCGACGACGGTTGTCAGCGGCTGGGCAAGATAGAACAGTGCCAGGATCTTGCTGCGATGCTTGGCCGGCACCCACATGCTCAGGAACAGGATCGCGCCTGGAAAGAAGCCGGCTTCGGCAACCCCGAGCAGGAAGCGCAGCACATAGAGCTCTGTCGCGCTCGATACCCAGGTGAAGAGCAGCGCAACGATGCCCCAGCTCACCATGATGCGGGCAAGCCAGCGGCGCGCACCGTATTTATGGAGCGCAAGATTGCTCGGGATTTCGAGAACGATGTAACCGAAGAAGAAGATGCCGGCAGCAAAACCGAACTGCGCCGCCGTCAGCGCCAGATCCGTCGTCATGCCGTTCGGCCCGGCGAAGGAAATCGCCGTGCGGTCAAGGAAGTTGATGAAGAACATCAAGGCGATGAACGGCACCAGCCGCTTAGACACCTTTGATATGGCCGAGCGCTCGACCTGTGACATTTCCTGATTACCGGGCTGCAATGAAAATCCCTCCCCCCGTGCTGAAATCTTGACAACGCAGCGATCCGCTTGCGTCGCTGACAGAACGGAAACTCCGACTTCCCTTCCAACTCCTGCCTTCGGCCGCATGCGCCTTCGAATGACCTTGATCTCTAACGGGATGGACAAGTTGCAGGCAAACGATTTAATCTCTCCTTCATGTGAGGAAAAATCACATCATGACGCAGCGGAATCGAAAAAATGAGCGGCCCTCTCCCATCATTGAATGCCCTCAAGGCATTCGAAGCGACCGCCAGGCACAGGTCGATGACATTGGCCGCCGACGAGCTCTGCGTCACACATGGCGCGATCAGCCGACATATTCGTGGCCTCGAAGAGACGCTCGGCGTCATCCTCGTGACCCGCCGGGCGCGTTCGACCGAGCCAACGCCGGAGGGATTGCGGCTGGCCGAAGGGCTGGCGAGCGCCTTCGGCCTGATGCAGGCAAGCGTCGAGCGGGTCCGCCCAAGCCCGCTGACGCTCTCCTGTTCCTCCTCGATCATGATGGGCTGGATCATTCCGCGCATCGGCCAGTTCCACGAGCGCCATCCGCATATCGCCCTTCAGTTCAACATGAACTACGACCAGGTCGACTTCGTCCGCGACAAGATCAGCCTCGCCATCCGCTCGAGCGTCATCGATCCGCCGAAGGATGCGATCATCCGGGAGCTCGGCGGCGAGGCCATCGGTCCTGTCTGTTCGCCAGAATATCTGAGCCGCTCCGGCATCTTGCGTCCCGGTGATATGGAACATGCCGCGATCCTCTCGACGCAGACACGACCGCAAGCCTGGAGCGACTGGCAGGCCATTGCTGGGCAGGCGGATCTGCATCTGACGCCACAGGCAGCCTTCGACCACTTCTATCTGCTGATCCAGGCAGCCGCCTGCGGCCTTGGCATGGCGGTGGTGCCGCAGATGCTGGTGCTCGACCAGCTCGCCTCCGGACGGCTGGTGGCACCTTTCGGCTTCCTGCCAGGCCCGCGCCGCATGGTGCTCTGGATCGCGCCGCATATCGCCGGAAGACCGGATGCGCTGGCGCTCGAAAGATGGCTGACGGCCGAAATGCATGCAAGGCCGGACACCTAATGCTCTTTAGAAACCCGCGTCAGATAGAAGCGCGCCCGTAGCGAAGGCCTGTTATAGGCGACCGCATTCAACAAGCCGAAATATTCATGATACAAGCCACTTATGTTATTTAAAATACATTGGAATCGGCGGATTTTCTCTCTGCACTTTACGCCGGGGAATATGCTATGAATCCTCGTAAGCATGGGCGGAACGGGGCAATCCTTGCAGGTTGCGGCCGCTCAAGAGAGGATGCATCCTGAATATCGTGCCCGAACTGGCAAGTCACACCAACGAGATGGCGGTGCTTATCTCTGGCTTCGACTGGGCGGCCACCAGTCTCGGCCCGAAATCGGCATGGCCCCCATGCCTGACCGTTGCCGTCGATATCATACTCTCTGCGCAAGCCCAGATCGTCCTGTTCTGGGGCGAGGATTTTGTCGCTCTCTACAACGACGCCTATGCACCGACGATCGGCGACAAGCATCCGCAGGCCTTGGGGCATCCCGCAAAGGAAAACTGGGCCGAACTCTGGGGCGACCTCGAGCCGCTTCTGCGCTCCGTCCTTTACGACGGCCAGACGGTCGTCGCCAAGGATCGCCCCTTCTACATCGAGCGCTACGGCTACCCCGAAACGGTTTACTTCGACATTTCCTATTCGCCCGTTCGCGATACGGGCGGCAAAGCGCTGGGCGTCTTCTGCATTGTCAGCGAGACGACGGAACGTGTCCGGTCCGAGCGGGCCTTGCGCGAAAGCGAGGAGCGGTTTCGCGCCGTCATCTCGCAATCGGCAACGGGGATTGCTCAATGCGAGCTGGACGGCCGCTTCGTTCTGGTAAACGAGCGCTTCTGCGAGATCGTCGGCTATTCCGAGACCGAGCTTCTCGGCATGCGGATGCATGACATCACCTATTCGGACGATCTGCGCGAGAACAACCGCATGTTCGAAACGATGATGGCAACAGGCGAAAGCTTCGAGATCGAAAAGCGCTATGTCCGCAAAGATGGCAGCCTCGTCTGGGTGGCAAACTCCGTCTCCGGCCTGCGGGACAGTTCGGGACGGATCGAGCGGGTCGCCGGCGTCATAACCGATATCAGCGAACGCAAACGCGTACAGGAGGTGGAGCGGCGGCTGGCGGCCATCATTGCCTCGTCGGACGATGCCATCCTCAGCACCGACCTCAAAATGGTGATCACCAGCTGGAACAACGGCGCCGAAAGGCTTTATGGCCATTCGGCCGAAGAGGCCATCGGCCACTCGGTCATGATGCTCGTTCCGGACGATCGCAGCGAAGAGGAACCGGCGATCCTCGCCCAGATCCGCGCCGGTCAGAAGGTCGAACCCTACGAAACCAAGCGCAGCCGAAAGAATGGCGAGCTTGTCGATGTGCTGCTCAGCGTTTCTCCGATCTACGACGCGTATGGCCGCATCATTGGGGCGTCGAAAATCGCCCATGACATCAGCGCCAAGAAGGAAGCGGAGCGCCTGCAGACCGTGCTGGTGGGTGAGCTCAATCATCGCGTCAAGAATGTGCTCGCGACCGTCATGGCCATCGCGCGTCAGACCCTCGGGCGAGACGACGTGGACAAGGCATCCGTCGAGACATTCGAGGCACGGCTCTCCTCCATGGCGCGCGCCCACGATCTGTTGATCCACGGCCAATGGGAGCAGGCGGAATTGACCGCCGTTATTGCCCAGGCACTTTCACCCTATCCGAAGGATAGGTTCGAAATTTCCGGGCCGGCGATCAAGCTCGCGCCGAGAGCCGTCGTTTCCATATCGCTTGCATTGCATGAGTTGGCGACGAATGCCGCCAAGTACGGCGCGCTTTCGGTGGCAGATGGCCGCGTTGCGATCACCTGGTCCGTGGAAACGGGCGAGACCGACCGGCTCAAGCTGCGCTGGCAGGAATCGGGAGGGCCGGCCGTCAAAGCCCCGACCCGCAAGGGCTTCGGCTCCCGCTTGATCGAAAGCCTGCTGGCGGCGGAATTGAGCGGCAAGGTCCAAGTCCGTTACGAGCCAAGCGGCTTGATCTGCGAGGTGGATGCCGCGGCGGGCATCGGCTGGGATCAAAGCCACAATACGGCAGAAGAGTAATACTGCGCCCTGTACCGAAGCAATATTGGCCTATTCAACGCATGCCCTTCGGCCGCGTCGCCAGCACATTGCGGATCGAAAAACTCGAATGGATCCGAAGCACTCCCGGCATGGTCGACAGAATATCCTTATGGATGCGCTCGAAATCGCCGGGATTGGCGACCTCGACGCGCAGCAAATAGTCGGAGCCGCCCGTCATCAGAAAACATTCCTTGATCTCGGGGTGCTTGCGTACCGCCGCCTCGAAGCGATCGAGGTGTTCCTCCGTCTGCCGCTCGAGCGTGATGTTGATGATGACGGCGATCGATGCCTCCGCCTGGGAGGTGTCCACCAGTGCCGTATAGCCCCGGATCACGCCCGCCTGCTCCATCAATTTGATCCGCCGCAGGCAGGCCGATGGCGACAGCCCCACCTCGCTTGCCAGCCTGGCATTACTGACGCGGGCGTCGAGGCGAAGCAGGCGGAGGATATTGCGATCGATCGCATCGAGAGCGGCCATGTGGATTCTTTCAAAAATTCGCAGATCGTTTCAATATCAATGCAATTACACAATAATCAATCACTATTTGGCGAGCAATTTCACGATCCTTTCAATACTCTTGTTTTGAAAGACGAGGGCGGACATGAACGGCGGCATAGTAGATTCCCGAGCGCTGAAATTGGCGGTCGACAGCGGAGCATGTGGTTATCTGACGATCGATCTGGCTGCGCTGTGCCGGAATTACGAGAAGCTATCCGCCATCGTCGCGCCGGCGAAGACGGCCGCCGTCGTCAAAGCAGATTCCTATGGGCTTGGCGCCAGCCAAGTATCGAAAGCGCTCTATGCGCGCGGTTGCCGGCACTTCTTCGTCGCCCACTTCATCGAGGCGCTGCGGTTGCGTCCGCAATTGCCCGGCGACGCAACGATCTTCGTGCTGAACGGCCTGCTGCCCGGCAATGAGGCCACCTGCGCCGACGGCGGCATCGTGCCTGTCATCAATTCGCTCGATCAGCTGCAGCAATGGTCGGAGACGGCGCGGTCTCTTCAGCGCAGGCTGCCTGCGGTTCTGCAATTCGATACCGGCATGTCACGACTGGGTGTCCCGCCGGAAGACAGAAGCGCCGTCGCTGCTCATCTGCAGACATCGGACGACACCGACGTCCTCTTCATCATGAGCCACCTCGCCTCCGCAGACGAGGGCGGCAGCGGACAAAATGCCGACCAGCTTGCCGAAATGCGCCGCGTCGCAGCGGAATTTCCGCAGTACGATGTTTCATTCGCAAATTCCGGCGGCATCTTCCTCGGCGGAGATTTCCATGGTGTGCTGGCGCGGCCAGGGATCGCTCTTTACGGCGGCGCCCCGACAAGCGGCGTTGCCAACCCCATGGAAGCCGTCGTCAGGCTTGATTCCGCCGTGGTGCAGACCCGAACCGTTCCGGAAGGTGCCCGCGTCGGCTATGGCGGCGGACATGTGACGAAGGGCCAGACCCGGCTCGCGACGATCGCCGCCGGCTATGCCGACGGCCTTCCACGCAGCCTCAGCGATCGCGGCGCGGTCTACTATAACGGCGTGCGCCTGCCGATCGTCGGCCGCGTGTCGATGGACAGCACAACAATCGATATCAGCGCTTTACCCGAAGGCACTCTCTCCTTCGGAAGCATGGTGGAAGTTCTCGGAGATCATCAGACCCTGGATGATCTTGCGCGAGATGCCGGCTTGATTTCCTATGAAATCCTGACCAGTCTCGGCCACCGCTTCCAACGTCAATATCGCTGACCCTCCAAAGTTCAATTCTCTGAGGACATCATGAAAGTCGTCGTTCTGGGTGCCGGCATCATCGGCGTGACGTCAGCCTATCAGCTCGCCAAGGCGGGCCACGAAGTCACGGTCATCGACCGGCAGCAGGGGCCGGCGCTGGAAACGAGTTTTGCCAATGCCGGCGAAGTCTCGTTTGGCTACTGCTCGCCCTGGGCTGCTCCCGGCATTCCGATGAAGGCGATCAAGTGGCTGTTCATGCACCACGCGCCGCTCATCCTGCGCCCGAAGGTTGATGGCGCCATGCTGTCATGGCTTGTCAAGATGCTGTCGAACTGCACCTCGGAACGCTATGCGATCAACAAGAGCCGGATGCTCCGCCTTGCCGATTACAGCCGTATTTCGCTGGCTGAGGTTCGCGAAGAGACCGGCATCGCCTATGACGAACGTATGCAGGGCACGCTGCAGCTCTTCCGCACGCAACAGCAACTCGATGCATCGGCCAAGGACGTCAAGGCCCTAGCGGCCGACGGCATTCCCTATGAGGTACTCGATCCCGACGGCTGCATTCGCGTCGAGCCGGCACTCACGCATGTGCGCGGCAAGATCGTCGGCGGGCTGCTGACGCCGAAGGACGAGACCGGTGATTGCTTCAAGTTCACCAATGCCCTTGCGGCCAAGGCTGTCGAGCTCGGCGTGAATTTCCAGTATGGCACGACGATCAAGGGGCTCGACGTTCAGGGCGGGCAGGTGCGCGCCGTCATGACCGACCGTGGGCGCATGGACGCCGATGCGATCGTCGTCGCGCTCGGCAGCTATTCGCCGCTTTTGCTGAAGCCGCTCGGCATCAGCCTCTCCGTCTATCCGGTCAAGGGTTACTCGCTGACGATCCCGATCACCGATGCCTCGCGTGCGCCGGAATCGACCGTTATGGACGAGACCTACAAGATCGCAATCACCCGGCTTGGCGATCGCATCCGCGTCGGCGGCATGGCTGAAATCTCCGGCTATACCAATGATCTCGGCCTTGCACGGCGCCAGACGCTCGAGCATTCCGTCACCGATCTCTTTCCCGGCGGTGACGTCGCCAAGGCTTCCTTCTGGTCGGGACTGCGGCCGATGACACCGGATGGCACGCCGGTCATCGGACCGACGAAGATCAAGGGATTGTTCCTCAATACCGGCCACGGCACACTTGGATGGACCATGAGCTCCGGCTCGGCACGCGTCATCAGCGATCTCGTCAGCGGCCGTAAGCCCGATATCGACGCAACCGACCTCGCCATCAGCCGCTATGCCTGACAAGCAGGCTTGCGCATAAGCGCTCAAGAAAAAGGCGGGCTGATTGCCCGCCGATTTCGATCAATGCCGTGGGATTCGTGGCAGGAAGATCGTGAACAATCCCAGCAGCGGCAGATACGAGCAGATCGTGTAGACGAAGGAGATGCCGCGCACATCGGCGAAATCGCCGAGCCAGGCCGCGCCAAGGCCGCCCGCGCCGAAGGCAAAGCCGAAGAATATCCCGCCGATGAGGCCAACGCGACCGGGGATAAGCTCTTGCGCAAAGACTACGATCGCCGGGAAGGCCGAAGCCAGCACGAGGCCGATGATGACGGTCAGCACGCAGGTCCAGAACAGATCCGCATAGGGCATCAGCAGCGCAAACGGGATGACGCCGAGGATCGAGAACCAGATCACGAAGCGCGCACCCAGACGATCGCCCACCGGACCGCCCATGATCGTTCCAACGGCAACAGAGCCGAGGAAGAGGAACAGCATCAGCTGCGCGTCACGGACATCGAGATGGAACTTGTCGATGACGTAAAAGGTGAAATAGCTCGAAATACTGGCCATGTAGACGTTCTTCGTCGCTGTCAGCAGGATGAGGATCGCAAGCGCCCACATCGCCTTGCTGCGCGCGATCGGCAAGGTACGGCTCGGCGCGGGGCGCGCCGATTGCTGGCGTCGGTGATTGATGAACCAGGTGCCGACCCAGCTCAGAACGATAAAGCCGATAACGGCAAGCACGGAAAGCCATGCCACACTCTTCTGGCCATGCTGCAGGACAAAGAATGCAGCGATCAGCGGCCCGATCGCCGAACCGGCATTGCCGCCGAGCTGGAAAAGCGATTGCGCCAGGCCGTGGCGGCCGCCCGACGCCAGACGGGCAACGCGCGATGCCTCCGGATGGAAGACGGCTGAGCCGAAGCCGATCAGGCTTGCGGCCACCAGCAGCATTCCAAAGCTGCCGGCGTAACCAAGCAGCAGCAAGCCCAGGAAGGTGCTGACCATACCGACCGGCAACGAATAAGGCATCGGCCATTTGTCGGTGACGATGCCGACCACCGGCTGCAGCAGCGATGCGGTGATCTGAAACATCATCGTCAACAGGCCGATCTGCACGAAATCGAGCGCGTAATTCTCTCTGAACATCGGGTAGAGCGATGTCAAAAGCGACTGCATTGTGTCGTTCAGCAGGTGGCATGTGCTGACGGCCATAACGATCGACATCGTCGTCTTTTGATACCGGGCCTGCGTGCCCAAAACTTCCGCGACCATGACGGAGAATCCTTCCTGTGCCGGCAGGTTTGCCAAGCATATGACTTAATCCGCCTTTAACACGCCTTGCGTGTGTCCTTCTTTCGTGTTTTGGTCCAATAGTTTCTCGATTGGGCCAAAATGGAAAAGCTATCGAAACAGTTGCTGGCAACCCTCGACGACGACCATGTTCGTAACATCCGCTGGATGGAGGAGTCGCCTGCCGATGTGCTCGTTCACAGTGCCGAGCCGCCACAGGGCTACACCGTTCCCTGGCACCATCACCGCCGCACGCAATTGCTCTGTATCTTTTCTGGCGTCGCGCTGATCATGACGGCGCGAGGCCGCTGGATGGTGCCGCCCGGCCACGCTCTCTTCATCCCGGTCGGAATGGAGCATTCGATCGAAATCCTCAGCGATGTCAGCATGAAATCGGTCTACGTAACGCCGCGCGGCCAGCCGCCGAAGGATGAAGCGCCGCGCGTCGTTGAGGTGACGGATCTCGCCCGCAGTCTGTTGCTGGAGGCCATTCGGCTGCGGGAAGCGCCTGTCGGCCATCGCAAGGCCAAGTTGGTGCTGTCTCTGCTCGTCGAGGAGATAGCAACCCTGCCGGTACGTCCGCTCGGCCTCCCCTTCCCCTCAGACCGGCGATTGACCGCGCTCTGCCGCGACTATCTCGCCAATCCATCGCCCAATGCGAGATTGGACGACTGGGCCGAGAAGCTTTCGGTGAGCCGCCGCACCTTCACCAGGCAGTTCCGCAAGGAAACCGGTATCAGCTTCACGACATGGCGGCAGCAGGCGAGCGTCTTTGCCTGCCTGCCGCAGCTCGCCGAAGGCCAGCCCGTCACCAATGTCGCGCTCGAAGCAGGCTATGAGAGCGTGGCCGCCTTCACCACCATGTTCCGCCGCATGCTCGGCACCTCGCCGCGTAGCTATATGGCCAGCCGCTGGACCTTCGACCGACCATCTGCTTGAACGTCTGCTCTTGAAATGGCCGAGCGCTTCCGGCAAACAGCGCTGAAGAGCGAGGGCAAGCATATGCGGCATATCCACATCGTCGGTATCGGCACGGGAAATCCCGAACATCTGACCGTGCAGGCGATCAATGCGCTGAATGCAGCCGATGTCATTCTCATCCCCAGCAAAGGTGCGGCCAAGGCCGAACTCGCCGATGTCCGCAAGGAGATCTGCGAGCGCTATGTCACAAATAAAGCGACACGCTTCGTTAGCTATGACGTGCCCTCACGCCAGACGGCGGATCGCAGCTATGTGCAGAGCGTCGACGAATGGCATGAGGCGATTTCCACGACCTATGAACGGCTGTTTCTGGAGCAGCTGACAGAAAGCCAGAGCGCCGCCTTTCTGGTCTGGGGAGATCCGGGCCTTTACGACAGCACGTTGCGCATTCTCGAGCGCGTCGTCGGTCGGGGGAATGTTGCCCTCGATTATAGCGTCATTCCCGGCATCACCAGCATCCAGGCGTTGACGGCAAGCCATCGCATCCCGCTCAACCTCGTAGGCAAGCCGGTCCAGATCACGACAGGCCGGCGGCTCGCCGAGAGCTTTCCGGGCGTTGTCGAAACGGCCGTGGTCATGCTCGATGGCGAGCAGGCCTTCAGCAAGATCGACGACCCCGATGCCTATATCTATTGGGGAGCCTATCTCGGCACCAAGGACGAGATCGCCATCGCCGGCAGGCTTGCCGACGTTTCCGAGCAGATTCTTACTGCTCGGGCAGAGGCCCGCGCCCGGCATGGGTGGATCATGGATATCTACCTCATGCGCAAGGGGCAGGATTTCGACGATCTTGCATAAAAGCCAAATGCCAAATCGTTTGCCCGCCGATCCGGTTTATGCAAGGAAATGTCCCTTATGAAGGGCAGTCTTATGGTTGCGGCTGACGCGCAGACGGTAAAGGGACAAGCGTGCCTCTCGCAAGGAGAGGCCGGTCACGATGACGTTGCATCGCCCGTACCCTCCATGGTTCGCGGCGCCTGTCCCTCCCTGAGCGCGCCGATGCAGACGGGCGACGGTTTGCTCGTTCGCCTGCGGCCATCGACGCCAGGCCTGACGGTTGCGCAGTTGCGCGCCTTGGCCGAGGCTACAGAAAAGCACGGCAACGGCCTAATCGAGATCACCGCGCGCGGCAATTTTCAGCTGCGCGGCATGACGCCGCAAAGCATGGCTGGGCTGGCCGCCGATATCGATCGCGCCGGCATCGTGCCGGAGAGCGGCGTCGCGATCGAAGTCCCGCCGCTCAGCGGCATCGATCCGTCGGAGATCGCTGATGCACGCGGGCTCGCTGAACGCCTGCGCAACGCAGTCGATTCCCTTCATCCCAAGCCGCTGCTGGCCGCCAAGCTCGCCATTATCGTCGACGGCAGCGGTCGGCTCACACTCGACGAACTGACAGCGGATATCCGACTGAAAGCCACCCATGCCACCGATGGCCGAGAGTTTTGGACGCTCGCCATCGCCGGAACCGACGCGACAGCTGTACCACTTGCCGCCTTGCCCGGCGAAGAGGCGATCGCCGGTGTCATCACACTGCTCAAAACCTTGACCGCAATCGGACCCCGCGCCCGTGGTCGCGATCTGGACATTGCCTCGCTGCAGGCGCAGTTTCCTGCCGTTCACGGTTTCTCACGCCCCGAACGCGTTCTATCGACCTCTCCTGTCGGCGTCATCCCGCTCGACAAGCAGCATTCGGCCCTCGGCCTGCGCCCAGCCTTCGGTCAGATCCAGGCGCAAGAGCTCGTCCGCTTTCTCGACGTAGCCGAACTGGCCGGAGTGCTCGAAATTCGGACGGGACCGGAGCACAGCCTGCTGTTGCTCGGGCTTCCAGGCGATCGCATAGACGACATCCTCGCCGTGGCAGCCGATTGCGGCCTCCAGACGCGGGCCGACGATCCGGCAAATTATGCAATCCCCTGCGCCGGCGCCGGCGCGTGCGCCTCGGCCTACTATGCAACGAAACAGGCGGCCGCCGATCTGGTCGATGTCGGAGCCGAACTGCTTGACGGATCGCTCAAAGTCCATCTGTCCGGCTGCACAAAGGGCTGCGCCCACCCGTCCCCGACAATGCTGACCATCGTCGGTGCTGCAACAGGCTATGCTATTGTCGTAAATGGGTCATCATCATCAGAGCCGGTGGCTTACATCCACAAGGAAGGCCTGAAATCAGCGCTGGCTGCGCTCGGAGAACTGGTACGAAACAACAAAGCTGCTGGCGAATCGGCGCAGCAGTGTCTTAAACGGCTCGGCCGGGACGCAATCGCGACGGCTTTACGACAGGGATAGAAATGCCTGACTATGACTATATCCGCGAGGGAGATGCGATCTATGAACGCTCCTTCGCGATCATCCGCAGCGAAGCCGATCTCCAGCGTTTCCCCGAAGCCGAGGCCGATGTCGCAGTCCGCATGATCCATGCCTGCGGATTGGTGGAGGCGGCGGAGCACTTCCTGTTCTCCCCCGATTTCGTCGCATCCGCCCGCAAGGCGCTGACTGACGGTGCGCCGATCTTCTGCGATGCGGAAATGGTCGCTCGCGGCGTGACCCGTGGCCGCCTGCCGGCTGCCAACGAGGTGATCTGCACCTTGCAGGACCCGCGTACGGCCGAGATCGCCAAGTCGATCGGCAATACACGTTCGGCTGCCGCCATGCATCTTTGGACCGATCGCCTTGCCGGCTCGATCGTCGCCATCGGCAATGCGCCGACGGCCCTCTTTCACCTTTTGGAAATGTTGCGTGACGGTGCGCCGAAGCCTGCTGCCATCATCGGCATGCCCGTCGGCTTCGTTGGCGCGGCGGAATCGAAGGATGCGCTCACCGAAAACTCCTACGGCGTTCCCTTTGCCATCGTGCGCGGCAGGCTTGGCGGCAGTGCCATGACGGCCGCCGCCCTCAATGCCTTGGCGAGGCCGGGCCTATGAGCGCGCCATCCAATGGACAGCTGATCGGCCTCGGCACCGGCCCTGGCGATCCCGAACTGCTGACGGTCAAGGCTGTCAAGGCTCTCGAACGCGCCGATGTCGTCGCCTACTTTGCCAAGCAGGGCAGAGGCGGCAACGGCAAGGCCATCGTCGGCGAGTTTATGAGAACAGACGTAAAACTGCTGCCGCTCTACTATCCGGTCACGACCGAGATCGATAAGGACGCGCCGGAGTACCTTAGTCAGATTACCGCCTTCTACGATGCTTCAGCCGAAATGGTGGCAGCGCATCTGCGTGAGGGAAAGACGGTTGCCGTGCTCAGCGAGGGCGATCCGCTCTTTTACGGCTCCTATATGCATCTGCATGTGCGCCTTGCCGATCGTTTCCCGACCGAAGTCATACCCGGCGTGACGGCCATGTCGGGCTGCTGGTCGCTCGCCGGATTGCCGATGGTGCAGGGAGACGACGTTCTCTCGGTGCTGCCGGGAACGATGGCGGAAGCCGAGCTTACCCGCCGCCTGGGCGATACGCAGGCCGCCGTCATCATGAAAGTCGGCCGCAACCTGCCAAAAATCCGCCGCGCGCTTGATGCTGCCGGCCGGCTGGAGGAAGCGATCTACGTCGAGCGGGGCACGATGGCAAACGGCGCCATGACGCCGCTTGCAAGCCGCGACGATGCCGAGGCACCCTATTTCTCGCTGGTTCTCGTCCCCGGTTGGGAAAACAGGCCATGAGCGGGCGTCTCTATGTGATCGGCACCGGCCCCGGCAAGCCTGAGCAGACGACGCCGGAGGCGCTGGCTGCTGTCGCGGATTCCCATGAATTCTATGGTTACGGTCCTTATCTCGACCGCGTGACACTGCGCGACGACCAGATCCGTCAGGCATCCGACAATCGCGAGGAATTGGATCGCGCCAAGGTAGCGTTGCAGCGGGCTGCTGCCGGCGTCAACGTCTGCGTCGTCTCCGGCGGCGATCCGGGCGTCTTTGCCATGGCGGCAGCCATCTGCGAGGCGATCGATCACGGCCCGGCGGAATGGCGCACGGTAGACCTGATCGTCGTGCCCGGTATTACGGCCATGCTTGCGGTCGCTGCGCGCATCGGCGCCCCTCTCGGGCACGATTTTTGCGCAATCTCACTGTCGGACAATCTAAAACCCTGGCCGCTCATCGAAAACCGGCTTCGTGCGGTCGCTGAGGCAGGCTTCGTGATCGCGCTTTACAATCCGATCAGCAAGGCGCGGCCCTGGCAACTCGGCAAGGCTTTCGAAATCGTCCGTGACATTTTGCCTGCTGATACGCCGATCATTTTCGGCCGCGCCGCCGGCCGGCCCGACGAACGCATGACGGTGACACGGCTTGCCGATGCCGAAGCTTCGCAAGCCGATATGGCAACCTGCGTCATCATCGGCTCCGCCGAGACCCGCGTCATTGCCCGCGAAGGGCGCCCGGATCTCGTCTATACGCCGCGCTTCATTAGGGAAGAGACGAAATGATCGATCCGATCGAGCGCAGCGTCCACCGTTTCGACCACCGGCAGGCCGGCGGTCTCCGCGCGCTCGACCATGATCACCTTGATGCCGAGATGCCTTGCGGCCTCGATCTTGCCGTAAGTCGCGTCGCCGCCGCTGTTCTTGGCGATGACGACCTCGATCTGATGGTGTTGCAGCATGTCGAGTTCATCAGCCAGTCGGAACGGCCCCCGGCTGTGGATATAGCTGACATGAGGCACCGTCAGCGGCGGCTCGACGGGATCGACGCTGCGAACCCAGTAAAGGTGCTGCGGCGCCGCGTTCGCCTGATGCGCCTCCTGCCGGCCGGTTGCGAGGAAAACGCGCAAGGGCGCTGCGCCGAGCGCGGCGATAGCCTGCGAAACGCTATGCACCGAGAGCCAGTTATCGCCTTCGACCGGCACCCAGGCCGGACGACGCAAGGCAAAGGCGGTCACGGCACATTCAGCAGCCGCCTGCGCGGCATTGGCGGAAATGCGGGCCGCGAAGGGATGGGTGGCGTCGATCACCAGATCGATCGCTTCATCACGGACATAGCGAGCAAGCCCCTCGGCGCCGCCGAAACCGCCGCTGCGCACCGGAATGGGCTGCGGGGCCGGATCGGCGGTTCTGCCGGCAAGCGACAGAACGACCTCGAGATCTCCGCGAGAGGCGAGCGACGTTGCCAGCGCGCGGGCCTCCGTCGTACCGCCCAGGATCAGAATGCGGGCCTTGCCCATGGCTGAGACACCTTCAATTCAACGCTGGCTCACTCTTATCGGCATCGGCGAGGACGGTCCAGCCGGGCTCGGCGACGAAGCCAAGCGGCTGCTTGCCGAAGCATCAATTGTCTTTGGCGGCATGCGCCACCTCGAGTTGATGGGTTCATTGATAACAGGTGAAGCACACGCTTGGCTTTCACCATTCGAAAAATCAGTCGAGGCGGTGCTCGCCCGCCAAGGCAAGCCGACGGTGGTTCTCGCCTCCGGTGATCCCTTCTTCTACGGCGTCGGGGTGACACTTTCACGACGCATTCCGGCTTCTGAAATGATCGTCATTCCGGCGCCTTCCTCCTTCAGCCTTGCCGCATCGCGCCTCGGCTGGCCCTTGCAGGAAACGACGGTTCTCTCGCTCCACGGGCGGCCGATCGGTCTGATCCGGCCGCATCTGCATCCCGGCCGCAAGATCCTGGCGCTGACATCCGATGGCAAAGGCCCCGCCGAATTGGCCGCCTTGCTGCAAGGCTCAGGCTTCGGCCCTTCCAAGCTTACGGTTCTGGAAGCGCTTGGCGGTCCGCATGAGAAGGTTTCCCGGCACACTGCGGCCGATTTCACTCTCTCCGGCATCAATGATCTGAACATCTGCGCAGTCGAGGTCAAAGCGGACGCCGGTGCTCGGATTTTGTCGCTCAGCGCCGGCTTGGCCGACGAGCTTTTCGAGCATGACGGCCAGATCACCAAGCGGGAGATCCGCGCAATCACGTTGTCGGCGCTTGCGCCGCGCCATGGCGAGTTGCTCTGGGATATCGGAGCCGGTTCCGGTTCGATCGGCATCGAATGGATGCTGGCCGATCCCTCGCTGCGTGCCATTGCCATCGAAGCATCGCCTGAGCGCGCGGCGCGTATCCGTCGCAATGTCGCAAATTTCGGCGTGCCGGGCCTGATCATCGTCGAAGGCGAGGCACCGGCGGCTCTTTCCGGTCTTGCGGCACCGGATGCGATCTTCATCGGCGGAGGCGGCAGCGACGCTGGCGTGCTGGAGGCCGCGATCGGCCAGCTGAAAAGCGGCGGCAGGCTCGTTGCCAATGCCGTCACCACCGAAATGGAAGCGCTGCTGCTGGCCGAACAGGCACGCCGAGGCGGCTCACTGATCCGCATCGACATTGCGCGCGCCGCACCCGTCGGCCGCATGACCGGCTGGCGGCCAGCCATGCCGGTGACGCAATGGTCGTGGGTAAAGCCATAATTCAGAATGAGGTAGAGCGATGACAGTGCATTTCATTGGCGCAGGCCCCGGTGCCGCCGACCTGATCACGGTGCGTGGCCGGGATCTGATCGGCAAGTGCCCGGTCTGCCTTTATGCCGGCTCGATCGTTTCGCCGGAACTGCTGCAATATTGCCCGCCCGGCGCCCGCATCATCGATACCGCGCCGATGTCGCTCGACGAGATCGAGGCGGAGTATCTGAAAGCGGCCGCCGCCGGCGAGGATGTCGCGCGCCTGCATTCCGGCGATCTCTCGGTCTGGAGCGCGGTCGCCGAACAGATCCGCAGGCTCGAGCAGCATGACATTGATTATACGTTGACCCCCGGCGTTCCCGCTTTCGCCGCGGCCGCTTCGGCGCTTGGACGTGAGCTGACCATCCCGGCAGTGGCTCAAAGCCTTGTCCTGACCCGCGTGTCCGGTCGTGCCTCGCCCATGCCGAACAACGAGACGCTGGAGAAATTCGGTGCGACTGGAGCCACACTTGCCATCCATCTGGCAATCCACGCGCTCAAAGAAGTGGTCGAGGACCTGACACCGCTCTATGGCCCCGATTGCCCGGTCGCGATCGTCGTCAAGGCTTCCTGGCCTGATGAGCGGATCATTCGAGGCACGCTTGCCACGATCGAAGCGCAGGTGGCCGCCGATCCGATCGAGCGCACCGCCCTGATCTTCGTCGGGCCGTCGCTTTCCGCCAGCGATTTCCGCGAAAGTTCGCTCTATGACCCCACCTATCAGCGCCGTTTCCGCGGCCGGCAATAGCGCTGGGCGCCGTTGCAAATCTTCTCGAAATTTCCTCTAGTCGACCGCGGCAAGCCGCGGGGCAAAAGAGGATCAGGAAATGCAGCGCATTACTATCACCATTGATGACGATCTTCTGGAGACGATCGACAAGATCAGTGCCCAGCGCGGCTATGCAAGCCGCTCGGAAACCTTGCGCGATCTCGTCCGCGATGCTGTGACCCGCGCGCAACCGACCATAGACGGCGAAGCGAGATGCTACGCAGCCCTTGCCTATGTCTATGAACACGAGACCCGCGACCTGTCGCGCCGGCTGACGACGGCGCAACACGATCACCACGATCTTTCAGTCTCGACGCTTCATGTTCACATCGATGGGCAAGATTGCCTCGAAGTCTCCGTGCTGAAAGGGAAGGTGGACGAGATAAAGACCTTTGCCGACAGCGTCGTGACGCAGCGCGGCGTGCGTTTCGGGAACCTGCACATCATCCCATCAGGCGATGGCGCAGATCATCTTGAAACGCATTCGCATGACTGAGCGGGCGGGTGAGTTGCCCGCGGACTACTCAACAGAGCTGACACCGTGACATAGGCTATGCTTTCCTCGAGAGCTGCAACCGAAACCGAGCGGCTCAACAGGGCGAGTGATGTCGACAGTTTCCAGTATCGGCTTCCGCGTTGATCGGGCGTCACCGCCCGAGCCCATCCGGATCATGCGGTCCGGGCGGCATGATCCGTCGAGCTGAAGTCTCTCCTCCCTGCATAAGATTCCCTCAGGCCTTGACGAAGGACGACAAAGCATAAATGTCTTCCCATCACGGCAAATGGGGGAAGCGATGAAGATACTCGGCATATCGGGCAGCCTGCGGAAAGGCTCCTTCAACACGGCCCTGCTACACGCGGCCGTCGAATTGGCGCCAAACGGCGTCGAGCTGATCGCCCGCACCATTCACGGCGTACCGCTTTACGACGCCGATCTCGAGGCGGCGGATGGCATCCCGGAAAAAGTGCAGGAACTCAAGGACCTCGCCATTTCAGCTGATGGGCTGATCCTGTTTACGCCGGAATACAACAATTCGCTCCCTGGCGTCTTCAAGAACGCCATCGACTGGATGAGCCGCCCCTCCACCGACATCGCCCAGGTCTTTGGCGGAAAGCCGATCGCGGTTCTCGGCGCTTCGCCCGGCAATTTCGGCACCATCCTCAGCCAGAACGCCTGGCTGACGGTCTTGCGCACGCTCGGCGCCGAAGCCTGGTTCGGCGGCCGGCTGATGGTGTCACGTGCCGGCAGTGTCTTCGACGCGAACGGGGCGATCGTCGACGAGAAAGTGAAACACAATCTTGCGGCTTTCATCGATGGTTTCACGGCTTTCATCGCGGATCGCAAAAAGGGCTGATGTGGCTTTGCGAGTGGGCCAAATCGCAAGCATGAAGCCTATGATTGAACCGATGAATGACCTAATGTGAATGCGGTGCCGAGTCCCGGCGCCTCGCACATCTTCTTCCTTCGAAAGCCATGAAATCCAATAGTACCGGTTACGTCTTCACGCTGTTGGCAATCAGCATATTCGCCATACAGGACGGCATCTCCAAGCACCTTGTCAGCGCCTATCCGCCGCTTCTGGTGGCGATGATTCGCTATTGGGCTTTCATGCTTTTTGCCGTCGCTATGGCTTCGCGTGCACCGGGCGGCTTGCGACGCAATGTCAGGACCAAGCGCCCTACCCTGCAGATTGCCCGAGGCCTGCTGCTCGCCACACAGATTGTCGTCGCCATCTCGTCCTTCGTCATCGTCGGCCTTGCCCATTCGCAGGCGATCTTTTCATCCGGCCCGCTGATGGTGGCCCTGTTGTCCATACCGATCCTCGGCGAGAAGGTCGGCTGGCGGCGATGGCTGGCGATCTGTTTCGGCTTCATCGGCGTGCTGTTGATCCTGAAGCCGGAAAGCGGCGTCTTCGATGCGCGGTTCCTGGTGCCGCTTTTCGGCGCATTGCTATTTTCGCTCTATGTCGTCCTGACGCGCTATGTCAGCCGCGAGGACGGAGCCATGACCAGCTTCTTCTATACAGGCGTGGTGGGTGCGATCGCCATGACCTGCATCGGGCCGTTCTTCTGGACACCGCTTGCGCCACATGACTGGATCTTCATGGGCATTCTCTGCCTGACCGGCGTTTCGAGCCATTATTTCCTCATCCGCGCCTATGACATGCTTGACGCGGTGGTCATCCAGCCCCTGACCTATTTGCAGCTCGTCTTCTCCGCCATTATCGGCGTCACGATATTCGGCGAAAAATTAAGCGCGCCCATGATCCTGGGCGCGCTCATTGTCGTTGCGGCGGGCATATTCACGATCTGGCGCGAACATGCCCTGGCGAGAGCCCGGCTCAAGGCCGGTAAGGCATCGGCCAGCTAGGCGTCCACCTGGGCGCGCGGCTGTGCCTCGGTGTAGTAGCTCACATATTTCTGCCGGTAGCGCTCCGTTCCACCGAAGTCGCTGTAGCGCGGCAATTCCGACATGTCCGTCTTGTTGAGGATAACGCCGAGGATGCGCGAATTGATCTGCGGCTCCTGTTCCAGAACATCACGCACCAGATTGGTCGGTGTTGCACCCCATTCGGTCACCAGCAGGAAGGCATCGACCTGTGGCGCAAAGGCCTTCGCATCGATGACAGGGCCTAGCGGTGCAAGATCGACGATGATGTAATCGAACATCTTGCGCGCATTTTCCATCAGATGCTGCATGCCCTGCGAGGACAGAAGCTCGCTGGTGTGCAGCAGATGATCGCGCACGGCGACCGGGAGAATGGCAAGCTTGGTGCGCGGATCGACCTTCACGGCATTCGTCCAGGGCACCTCGCCAAGCACAGCCTCGATCAGGCCGGCCTGCGGCGGCGTCTTCAGCGTCCGGCTGAGGCCCGGGTTGCGCAAGTCGGCATCGATGAGCAGCGTGCGCTTGCCGCTGCTCGCAAGCAGGGCGGCAAAGTTGGCAGCCGTCGTCGACTTGCCTTCGCCCGGCAGTGCCGAGACGACGCCGATGACGCGGTCGGCGCGGCCCTGCAGCATCACGTCGCTGGCAAGCTTCGCGTTCCTCAAGGTCTCGGCGAAGATCGAGCGCGGCGCTTCGACGGAGATGCGCATCATGCGCTCGAAGGCGACGCCGTTTTCTCCCTCTTCCGCCGTCATCGGTTCCGTTCCGGCATCGGCCTTGCGCGACTTCTTCTTATTCTTGCTCTGCTGACCGAGCAGCGGCAGATAGCCCAGGAACTTCAATCCGAGAGCAGCCCGCACGTCGGCCTCGACGCGGAAGAAGCGATCACGGAACTCCTGGAACGCGGCGACACCGCAGCCGACCATCAGGCCAAGAATGACCGAAAGTGCCATGACAAGCGTCTTCTTCGGGCTGGACGGCGCCGTCGGTACGCCAGCGACCGATATGACGCGAGCCTTGGCGATGGGGAACGAGCGCTGCTGGGTCGCCTGTTCGAACCGGCCAAGATAGGATTCATAAAGCGTCTTCAGCGCGGATGCCTTCTGGTTCAGCTCATTCAGATGAACCAGCGACTTGTTGGCTTCGGAATTCTTGCCGACGACCTTGTCGATGCTTTCGCGCAGCGATTCCGCACGCGACTCCGCAACATCATATTCGTTCTTGTAGCTGGCGGTGAGCTGCTGGAGCTCCTGATAGATCTGCCGCGTGATATCCTGCCGCTCGGCGCGAAGCGCAACGGCTTGCGGATGGTCGGCGCCGAAGTTCTGCGTGACGTCCTGCTCGCGCTTTTCGACAGCGAGATATTTCGTCTTCAGATCCTGCAGCACCGAGTTGTCGGTCGTGCTCGACGAGATGGTCGCGTTCTTGACGGCGTTGTCGGGGCCTTGATCAATGATCGACTTATATTGATTGTAGCGGGCGGATGCGCTCGCCGTATCGGCCTGGGCGATGATCAGCTGCTTGTTCAGGTCGGAAATCTGCTGTTCCGACATCAGTTCGCCGCCCGTTGACGTCAACCCATTGTCGGCCTTGTATTTCTCGACTTCGAGCGAAGCCTCCTGGGCGCGCTGGCGCAAGTCATTCAAGCGTTCCTGCAGCCAGACGGAAGCGCGTTCGGTCGCGTCGAAATTGGCGTTCAGCTGGTCGGTCAGATAAGCGTCGGCATAAGCGCTCGTAACCTTGGCGGCAAGGCGCTTGTCCGTCGAGGTGAAGGAGACGGCAACGACCGAGCTTCGCGTGACGCGCTCGACCTTCAGATTATCCTGCAGAACGGCAGCAACCTTCTGGCGCTGAGCCTCACGCTGCTCTTCCGGTGTCATCGGCGGGCGACCGGGCGTGAAGACGCTGACGATCAGGCTGACGCCGGATTTGAGCAACGCCGCCGGAGACACCGGCGGATTGAGCAACGTATTGTTGTCCGCAAGGCCGGCCGTGTCGACGACGCGCAGCGCCATCTCGTTCGATTTGAGGATTTCGACCGCGCTGGCGATTTCCATGTCCGCCTGCTGACTGCTCGCCGCCGGCGGCTGGTCCTCAGCATATTTCGTCATGGTTTCGTCGAGCAATATCTGCGTCATCGAGGTGTAGCTCGACGTTGCAGTGAGCAGATAAGCAACGGCCAGAATGACAAAAGCGGCCACGGCGAAAATGATGGTGCGGATGCGCCGGATCACGACGGCCATCAGCCGGTCGAGATCGATAAAGCTATCCTGCGACTCTGCTTGCGGAAGAGCGCTGTGGAAAGTGAAGTTCTTCTGATGCATGGCGACCACCTTGTCGGAGAAGCCCGAATGAACAATAGCCATGGCCTGCGGCCTTTTCGGCCGCAGGCCACAATGTGACAGGCTTAAGCGGCGGTCATCTGCGCTTCGTGCGAGACGACCAGGTTGCGGATCGAGTCATAGACCAAGCCGCCGATATCGGAGCGAGCGAGCGCGAAGGCGACGTTCGCTTCGATGAAGCCGTGCTTGGACCCGCAGTCGAACGTGCGTCCGTTATAGACCTGGGCATGGAAGGATTGCGTCTCGGAGAGGCGCAGCATGCCGTCGGTCAACTGGATCTCGTTACCGGCACCGCGCTCCTGACGGGCCAGAATATCGAATATCTCGGGCTGCAGAATATAACGGCCATTGAGGTAAAAGTTTGAAGGCGCCTCGGATGGATGCGGCTTCTCGACCATTTTGGTCACGGCAAAGCCATGGCGCACGGACTCGCCCTTGCCGATGATGCCGTATTTCGAAGTTTCTTCCGGAGCGCATTCCTCGACGGCGACGATATTGCCACCGGTCTCATTATAGAGATCCATCAGGCCGGCCATGCAGCCGCGCATGCCGTAGCAGAGCATGTCGGGCAAAAGCAGCGCGAAGGGCTCGTTGCCGATCAGGTCGCGGGCGCACCAGACGGCGTGGCCGAGGCCGAGCGGAGCCTGCTGGCGAGTGAAGCTGACGGCGCCCGGCCGCGGCAGAAGGCGTTCCAGCTCGCTGACCTGGTGGCTTTTGCCCGCCCGCTGCAGCGAGGAAATCAGCTCCGGCGTGTCATCGAAATGGTCCTCGATTGCCGACTTGTTACGGCTGGTGACGAAGACGATGTGCTCGATGCCGGCTTCGATGGCTTCATCGACGGCATATTGCACGACTGGCCGATCGACGATCGTCAGCATCTCCTTTGGCATCGCCTTGGTGGCGGGCAGGAAGCGCGTTCCATTGCCGGCAACCGGGATGACTGCTTTTCTCACACGATGTTTGGGGTCCATGGCTCTATCCTTTGTTAGAGTGAGGGCCTGCGCCCATATTGGGCAGGGGGGAGGAAAGTGAAGAGGTAGGCGACGGCTGGCGACCGCTCCGCAGAGATGCGGCCAACCGACGAAAACGCGCAAAGATCGGCATGCTGAGATGGCGCACCGCCCGCGGGTTGAGGCATGCGATCTTGAGCATCGCCTGCAGTTCGCGCTCCTTGATGCTGTCGACCAGCTTCAGGAATGCGATGACGTCCTTCAGATTGCGCGTGCGTCGCCGTTGTGCGGCAAGGGCGGCAGCCCCGAAGGGATGTTCGGCGAAGAATCTGGTGTCTGCGGCAAGCATGGCCTCGACATGGTCTTGTCTGAGAACACGCGAGATCGACCCATCGCGAATATAATATAGGTAGCCGACGGTCGGCTCGACGACGCAGACGCCGCCACGAGCAAGGGCGGAAGCAAGGAAAATGTAATCCTCGCCGATCCGCAGGCTCTCATCGAAGCGCAGCCGATGCTTCTCGACGAAGGCTCGCTCAAAGACCGGCTTCATGTAACCGAAATTGTGCTCCGACTGGAAAATCATGTTCGAGGCGATGAATTTTGCCAGCGTCAGCGTCGGCATGCGCGCCAGCATCGGCTCCGGGAACATCGGCAACATGGTGCCCGCGTCCTCGCGGATGACATCGAGATTGTCGACCGCGATCTGCGCCTCGACCTTTTCCGCCCTGGCGATCAGGCGGGCCATACGATCCGGACGAAGGGCATCGTCGGAATCGAGCACAGCCACCCAGCGGCCGCGGGCCGCATCGAGCCCGGCATTGCGGGCAGCACCTGGACCGCCGTTGCGGGCCATGGCGACAAGGCGCACCCGCGGATCGGGATGGTTACCGGCAATCTCGCGCGTACCATCGCTCGAGCAATCGTCGACGACGATCACTTCCATGCTGACGGCGCCTTGTGCCAGCGCACTGTCGATGGCACGCTCGAGCGTTTCCTCGGCATTATAGGCAGCGATGACGAAGCTGACATCAGGGATGAAATCCGTCATTGCGGTGCCTTCTCCAGATTTCCGTATTGTTCGATTTCGCGAACTCCAAAGAGACCGCTGACGACGCCGGCATGCATGATGCCGCGCAGACCGTAGCGATGACGCTTGATGGGGGACGCGGAAAGCAGCGCGGCGGCAGTAAAGCAATAAGCGGATTTCGTACCCGCAAGCGCGATCGCGCTCCAACGCCCGAAGCCACCTTTGGCTTCCAGCAGCATACGACCATGCGTCTGGCCCATGCGATACCGGCGCTTGGAGAGCCACGAAACGGTCGCCCGCTTGTTCGGGACGGGTTCGTAGACGAGCGCATCCGCTGCGTAGGCGATCCTGCCGCCCGCCTTGTGCATATGGGTGAAGAACTCGGTGTCTTCGCCGCCGCTGCGTCCGAGCGCGATATTGAAGCGTCGACCGGCAAGCGAAGGCGCGCCACGGCGCAGCAACACATTGCAGGTGTAGCCGGTCAGGATTTCTCCTGCGACCCAGACCGGCAAAGTCGAATGGAAATCGCCGTGCTGCATCCAGGTCGGAGCGACATTCGCATAGACCGCCTGCACGGGCCCGAGAACGGCGTCGGCGCCGGTCGTGTCGGCCATGATGATCATTTCGCTCAGCCAGTCTTCCGAGGCCGTTTCGTCGTCATCGATAAAGGCGAGGAAATCGCCGCTCGCATGCTCCAGGCAGGCATTGCGGGCGATCGAGATGTTCGATGCCGGGCAATGGACATAGACGATCTCGAAGGGCACGGCCGAACGCATGGCGTCGACGCGGCCCCGCGCACTCGGCGTTACATCATTGTCGGCGACGATGATCCGGATGATCGCGCCTGTGGGGATGCTGAGCACGGCAAGTGACAGCAGCGTCTGATCGAGCTCTGCCCGCCGATAGGTGCAGACCGCGATGTCTATCTTTGTCGGGCGTCGATGGACTTGTGTCATGACGCGATCCTGCGATTGCGGAAGCTGAAGACTTCCATCCAGAAGCCCATGGACCAGGCGAAATGCATGACCATGGCGGAAATTGCAGCCAGCGGGCCGTAAGGGTTCTTCTGGCCGAGAGCGATCCAGAAGCCATAGGCAATGCAGGCCACGGCCCATAGACCAACCGGAATAACAGCAATCCAGTTGAGGACGGCCAGGAAGGCACCAATGAAAATCGGCACGACCGCAAGCGGCAGCATCTGGCGCACGCTCGGCATGCTGCGATGCTTGAGAATATTACGCGCGCGGCCGCGGCCATAGCCGAGATACTGCTTGAAGAGCGTCGGCACGCTGGAACGCGGATAGTAGGTCATGGCCGTCTTGTCGGTCAGCCAGATCCGATACCCCGCCTTGTTCAGCCGATAATCCAGCTCGGCATCCTCGTTATGGCTGAAGGTTTCGTCATAACCGCCGACGGCGCGGAAGGCGGCAACGCGCATCAGCGCATGGTGCCCGTGTTCGGCCCAGTGACCCTTGGCACCCTCGCGATGCTTGGAGCCGCCATTGCCGAGCTTGGAGTTCTGGGCGACGGCCGTTGCCTTCTGGAAGGCGCTGAAGCCCATGGTGCGCATGGCAACGACGATGGAATCCGCGCCCGTCGCGCCAGCCTCTTGCACCAGCGTCTGGCAGTAATCGTCCGGGTAGTCCCCATGGGCGTCGATACGGATGAAATACTCATGATCGTCGCCGAACGTCTCGATGGCGAGATTGATCGCCGCGCTCTGCAGTCGTTTCGGATTATCGAGCAATAGAACGCGCGGATCTGTCAGCGCTATATCCCGAACGATCTCGCGCGTGCGATCGGTGCTGCCGCCATCAGCCACCACGATCCTGGCGTCGAGTTCGTCCAGAGCCTGCCCGAGCTTTTCGATCAGCGGCTCGATATGCTTTTCCTCGTTGAGGCAAGGAATAACGATTATGCAACGCATATCCCCTGAACTTTCGGTCGTCATTGCAATCCACCTCTATTGCGATGCAGTTGTGGGAGGGCCTGTATTTCGGCAATCTGCTCATTGGCGCGCGTCAGCGAGGCCAGCCGCTGCACCAGTCCCTGACAGTCGGTGCGATCCATCATCCATTGCTTGTGATCCTGGGATGCCACGGCCTCGAAAGCGGCGAGGTAGCGCTTCGTGTCCATCTCACCCAAAAGCGCCGCGAGATGCTCGGCATCAGCCTCGTCGAGCGTAAGCCCGATCCTTCGGCTCGTGAGGAATCTCGCTGTCTCGGTACCCTTGATCGCGATCGGCACGGTGCCGTAAAGGCCGCCTTCATAAAGGCGGTTCGGCAGCAGCCAGCTGGAGTTCAGGCCTTCTTCGAAGAAGTCGATGGCCCAGGAAAACTGGACTTCGCCATAGATCGCCGAGAGATCCTCAGGGTTCTTGTAGGCGCCGGCAAAATGCATGAAGGGTGCATCGCGGACGGTGCGATCGAAATCGTCGAACTCGGAATAAGCCGGTCGGCCCCGCAGGACGATCTCGAAACGACCATCCATCCGGCGAGAGAATTGATCGAGCAACGCCAACGACTTGCGGCAGCGAAGGGCGCCGAACCAGCCTATCTTCCATGGCTTGCCCGCAGCCGGCGGCCTTGCGGCCGATGCGAAGGTGCGCGCCGCAGGCTCAAGCGCCAGCACCTTGTTTTCGAGCAGCATGACCGGCACATTGAGCCCGGAGCGCGGGCGGAAATAACGTTCGATGAAGGCTGGCGAACTGGTCACCAGCAATGACGCTTGCGAGCCGAAATGACGCTCCGCACTGCGAAGCGCACTGCCCACCACATCGTCGCGCAGCAACAGCCGATGGATATCGAGGCACTCATAGACGATCGGCATATCGCCGCCGAAAACGGACTTGGCGCGATTGGCCAGTGCCAGCATTTCGAGATTGCGGCCGATGATGAGGTCCGGCCTTGCGACCGAGCGCAGCGCACCACGCAGTTTCGCCGCCGATCTGGCCACCGCCGCGATACGCTGCGCAAATTGGGCATCCTGCGTCTTGCCGAGCTCGATCGGCTCGACACCATGGATGGCAGCCAGCGCATTGTCATCGCGCCGGAAACCCGCGAGCGTCACGAGTGCCCCGCCGGCCTGCAGCATCAGCACCCGCCTGCGCACGGCCGGGTCGGCAAGATCATGAACGAAGTACAGTATATGCAGCATCAAAATTTCCGCTTTTGCGCCCGGTCAGGACCGGGCACCTCGTGTGGTTGGTGTTGCATGGTGCATTGCAACCGGCCGCGAGGGATGCCACGCAGCCGGCCGTGTTTAATCGAGCTTGCAGGTGATCGATTCCGGGAACAGGCACTTCTCTCCCGGCGCAGTGAAGGCGACGCGCTTGATCTCCATGGTTGCCGGCTCGCCGCCGTAGGCGAATTTGCCCATCCAACCACTGAGCGTATCGGTGCCCCAGAGGCTGAAGAAGATCTTCTGGGCATTCGTCGGTATCTTCGAAGGATCGGTGACTTCCTGAACGAGCTTGCCGTTCACGTAATAGCGCAGACGATCCTTCTCCCAGACGAAGGCATAATCGTTGAAGCCCTGGTCGGCACCACCGGAAACCGGTACCAGCTTTTCGTTGCCGCCCTTGGCCGAAATATATTGGTTGACCTGAACCTGGCCGGGATTCTTGCCGAGCACTTCGAAATCGATTTCGTCATGCGGCTTCTTGTCGGTCGGGCCGATATAAGTGAAGAAGGCAGAGTTGAGACCAGGCCCCTTGGCTGTGCGGTAACGCGCCTCGTAGGTGCCATAGCCGTAACGTTTCATCGTCTGGATTTCGCCGCAAGCATAATTGCGATCGCCGGTCTTGGACTGGGTGAACTGCAGTTGCAGCGCTCCGTCCTTGACGCTCACCTGTTTTCTCGACCAGGTGCAATTCTGATACGCTCCATTGTTCCAGCCATCGGAGATATACCAGCGGCTGGTATCCAGATGCTCGAAATTGTCGACGAATGACCGGCCGCTCGCCTGATCATCCTGAGCGGACACGGCCTGCGGCAGGCAGCACGCACTCATGAGAGCGATTGAGACAAGACCAAGTCTTTGCACGTAGCTTTTCGATGTCGTCATGGCATCACCTTTGCTTCGAACGCACTTGCCGATCTTCGGCAGCGCGGTTCTGGGCGGCGCGGATTTCGCTTTGCGGGCGTGCCCGGCTGCCGGTCAGCAGGTTGTGGAAGCTTGGCAGGGCGTAGCGCGCCATGCCATTGGTCAAGGGCAGCAACAGCAAGGCAAGTGCGGCCGCCAGAAGATAGAAAATCGGATAGAGCTCGCTGCCACCGCGGTTCCAAAGAACCCAGAGACAGAAGAGCAGCGGATAATGGGCGCAAAAAATCCAGAAGCTGAGGCTGCCGGTTCCTGCCAGGCCCTGCCCGATCCGGCTGCGGATGAAGATTGCCGATAGCGCCCAGAAGCCGGGAATACCCACCAGCACCATCAGATTGCGACAAACCTCAAGCCACAACGGCAATCCGGGCCCTGTCATGTAGGCAGCCGTTGCCAGAAGCGCTGCAAGCGCAATGAAGGCAGGTGCTATCAGGGCGGCATAGCGATCTATGAGCGTCACATCGATACGATGGAGGCTCAGGTAAATTCCGAAGCTGAAGCTGAAGAGGATCGAGTTCCGCAACACTATCCCGATAGATATGGGCCAGGCTGCAAGCAGAAGCAGAAAGACCAATGTCGGTAACGGAGCACGACGGATAAGAAAAGCCAGTACCGGCGACAGCAAAATGCAAACAAAAAGATCGCGCAAAAAATAGAGCGGCAGATTTATCGGTTCACCGTCGATAGCCAGCAAGAGATTTGATATCGTATGCGGATTGGCTTCCGACAGATCCGGCAGATACCCATCGCCTATACCGTAGTACTGAAGAAGCAATACGAATAGGAAGAAAGTGCTATTCCACAACAGGAACGGCAGAATAACTGTCTTTGTCTTCCGGCCAATGGTCTTTGTATAGCTCTGCGGTGCCTTTCCATTACGAAACAGCAAGTAACCGGAGATCACGCTCAGGCAGGGAACACCGACACGGAACAAACTGTCACGCAGGAACACGCGCAGCCAATCGAAAAAACCATAGGCACCGTTGAACGGGCTGGTATGCGGATCGAACGGTATGTGGACAAAGATTATGCCCGAGATGAGCACGATACGCATGAGGTTTATCCGCGAAGACACGTTGGCAGTCACATTCACGATGTCTGTCACCCCTTCTTCGGGCTGCATCCCCCCCTCGCAGCCATTTCAAACAGAGCAGAGCTCGCAGAGGTAACCTAGGGCGCTCTTCGGAAAGGGAATATGGCACCGCAGCAAAATTGAGCAAAAAATCATATGCGGATCAGTGCAAAAAACGCCGATTTGTACGCGTTTAAGCGTGGAATAATCGATTTGAATCGGAGAAAAGCTCTGCTGCAGAAGGCACTTAGACGCCCGCTCGATGTTTCGATGCCGGTTTCCGGCGAAGGGGTCCGACCCACCCTGTTTTTTTACTGGAAGGTGAAGATTTTTTGCAGCGCAGCAGAGTTTAGTGGGCGAACCATGACCAAAATGCGACAGCATTTCAATCCTTATAAGAAAAGCAATTCACATCGCTCCCCTCATGAGTGCAATAACGCGCGATCATGATGCGCAATGTATCACAATGATCCGTCGGCCGGACGGTCTGAATGCTGCCACGCGCGGATAAAGTTTGAGAAAATCTCGTTTCTCAACATTGCTCGACACCGATTGGACGCTACCTGTTGGCGTCACAACGACCTCCGTTATGGGTCAATCGGCCGGGAAATTGGCGCGGATGCCGTTGGAAAGCCAATGATCATGCCCTCGGGGGATGAGACCGCAAGCCCTTGAATCAAAACCGTAAAGGCGGGAAAATGGCGTCTATCACGATTGTTATTCCGTTCTATCAGAAGCAAACCGGCGTTCTGCAGCGCGCGTTGAACTCGATATCCCGGCAGACATTTCAGGATTTCGATATCCTCATCGTCGATGATGAATCCCCACTTCCGGCAGAAGGCGAGCTGCAGTCGCTGAGCAGCGAAGAAAGAAAGCGCATCCGTGTGATCCGTCAGGCCAATGCGGGTCCGGGCGGGGCTCGCAATACCGGCCTTAATAGCGTGCCGGCCGAGAGCCGGTTCGTGGCCTTCCTGGATTCCGATGACGAATGGGCACCGGAGCATCTCAGCAATGCCTTCGGAACGCTGACCCATTACAATGCCGATTGCTACTGGGACTCCATCGATGGCGGCAAGGAGTTCTATTATCACTTCAGCATCGCCGAGCTTGGGAAATCGGCCGATACGATACGATTGTCGGACAGGCCCGCCGTCGTCGAAATCCCGAACATCGCCAGCGTCATGCTGCAGGATTGGAGCTTTTTGCACATGTCCTGCATGGTGATCGGGCGGCCGCTGTTCGAAAAGATCCGTTTCGAGCCGTCATTGCGGCTGGCGGCGGAGGATGTCTTGTTCTTCTGCGACTGCATTCTCGCAGCCAAGCGGGTATTGCTGTGCGAAAACGCCGGTGCACTGCGCGGCGAAGGCGTGAACATCTTCCACAGCATCGACAATGACTCCCCGCAATTCCTGCGTCAGCAATTCAATACATGGACGGCGCTCAATACACTGGAGCAAAGATTTTCGCGTCGGCCGCAGGATGTCGAGTCCATCCGTCTCTATAAAAACCGCGCCCGGCGGCAGGCGCTCTGGAGCCAGGCGCGACAGATGCGACAGCGGCGTATGCCGCAATTTGGATTGCTGGCAAAATGGGCCTTCCGCGACCCGGCGATTTTACAAAGCGTCATGCAGCTTGCCGTCGGCAAGCTCGCGCCCTAGATTTTGCAGCGCAGCATGAGCTGCGCATGCCGCATCGAAGAGCCACGGCATGCCCCGCTATCGTTTGGATCAGCAAGGAGTCCTGTATGAAGCCGTTCCACTGGGAATCCACCCATGGCAATTTCGGTGATGATCTCAATCTCTGGCTCTGGGATTTCCTACTCCCCGGCCTTCGCGATGTTCACGCGGAAACACTGCTGGTCGGCGTCGGAACCGTCCTGAACACAGAGATCCTGCCTCACGACGGACGCAAGCTCGTCATCGGCAGCGGCTTCGGTTATGGTTCCCTTCCCGATATGCGCGACACTTCGCAATGGGATGTCCGCAGCGTGCGTGGCCCGCTGACGGCGGAAAAGGCTGGCTTGCGCGCCGAAATGGGCATCGTCGATCCCGCCGTCCTGGTGACGGAAATGCCGGAATTCCAGAACATTTCGAAAAATGGCAAGCGCACCTTCATTCCGCATTGGGAATCGGCTGCCGCTGGCCTCTGGCCTGAAATCTGCAAGACCGTCGGCCTTTCCTATCTCGACCCCCGCGGCGAGGCGAAGGCCGTGATCCGCGAAATTGCCGCCTCCGAACTGATCGTTGCGGAATCCATGCACGGCGCCATCCTTGCCGATGCTTTCCGCGTTCCGTGGATTGCAGTCAGCTCCTCACGCTCCATCAACAGCTTCAAATGGAACGACTGGGCTCGCTCGCTCGGCGTCACCTATCAGCCGAAGCACATTCCCGTTTCAACCCGCGCCGAGGCGATCGCCAAGGGTGCGAAATTCTGGGGCGTTGGCTTTGAGCGCAGCACGCTGGCAGCAGCCGAGCTTGGAAAGCAGCGCTACGGGGAAAACGTGATGCTTGCCGATCCAGAACAGACCACGCTGCGCGTCATGGCGAAGCAGGCGCTTGCCATGCCTTCCGCCCTGGCTCTTTGGCAGGCAAGCAAGGCAAGGCCGCAGCTGAGCAAGGACAGCGCGCTGGCAGCCTGCAAGGAGCGCCTCCTCAATGTGATCGAAGGTGTACGCCGCGACTATCTATAAGCCGCGATACCGCTATTTCGGAGCGGCCTGCAGAAGATAGCGCAGGCCGTTTGCACCGGCATGGGCAATGGGCGCGCCGCTCCGCTTACGGAAGCGCTCTGTCTTGTCCGTGAGAATGCCTCCGGCTATCGCCGGGATGGCGAAGGGATGCGAAAGTGCATAAATCGCGGCAGACAAGAGTCCCGACTGCGACTTAATGTCGAGGAAATGCCGCAGCTCGTAGCGATCGCGGATATGCTGCTCATGACGGCGGATGATCGCAGCATCTTCTGAAGAAAGCCCGCCCTTGGCAAGAATGGTCCGGTCAGCCTCATAGAGGCGGCGCAAATCCTCTGTCTTGTGCCGGCCGCTCAGGGAATCGCTGCGCACGACCGCGCCATAACCGCAGCTGTGGATGATCTTGTAGCGTGCGCGCTTGGCCAGCGCACGCACATACAGATCGTAATCTTCGCCGAGGCGCAGCGCCTCGTTGTAGCGCAGGCCATGCGCATCCAGAAATGAACGCCGCATCAAGGGCTTCAGGAAGCCGATCTCACCGCGGCGCACGCCGCGCTTGGAAATATTGCCCTCGACGAAAGCAGCAAGATCGAGAAAACGCGGCTTTGCATCGAAATGATCGAGCCGTGCATGCGCCTCAGGAACGGTGTCGGCACTGACGAAGGCGATGTTATCGGCAACGAAATCCCAATCATCAGCGGCAAGCAGCGCAGCGAAACGCCCCGGAAAGAAGAAATCGTCGGCATCGAGAATGCCGATCAACGGAGCCTTGGATATCTCGATCGCGTGATTGCGTGCTGCGGCGGGACCGCGATTCTTCTCGAATTCCTGGATTGTCAGCCTGCCGCTGCCGTCATCGGCCTTGGCGGCGGCGGCGGCGGTTCCATCCGTCGAACCGTCGTCGATGACGACGACTTCAGCCACTTCGGGCTCCCGAAGGGCCGAGGCAACGGCCAGCCCGATGGTGTCACTGGCATTCTTCGCGGCAATGATTACGCAGACACTTTTTTCTGCACGGTCGGTCACGTCAGCCTCCAATGGTTCAGGCGGAGACTTAGGACATGGCTCTGATCCGGCAACCGCCGGGTCGTCAAAAGATCTGATTGTCTACCCTGTCAAGGGTTGAACGGCTCGGACCGCTTCAAACTGGATGCGGACAGACCGGCGACCTTGCCCTCCTCCTGGCCCACTGGCACCTTGTCTTCGTTCAACAGGGCCTCGTGCGCTTTGCGCTCTTTCCACACAAGGTAGAGCACGCCCAGGAAATAACCGACCTGCAGAAGGACGGCACAGATCACCGTTTCGATCAGCGTGGTCGAAAGCGAGTTCGTCAGGAAATATGTTGCGATAGCAAATACGATCAGCGTGCCCAACATGCTGATGAAAACGCGGGGCGCATACATAATCTTACCTCGCCCGCTCTGCCATCATATAAAAAACGATCAAGGTCTTTCCTCCCTTATCAGACCCGAAACTCAAATATATTTTATGATTCATTGAGATTCAACCAAGTCACGTTGATCCGTTGCGATTTGAGACGACCCTAACGCCGGGCCTGTTAAAACTACACCTCGATTATAATTACAATTGAATTTGTTCATCTTTCTCTTTGCAATTATATGGAGATGTAATGAAATAATGCAATTATAGCGAGGCACGCGGTCAGCCACGCCCCTGTGGTTTCATCGCCAATTCAATCAACTTTTATTACAAAGTCCTGAAAAATCCGATCGCAGTATGTGCACCGCAAAATATTGCTGCAGCGCAATATATCCTATGAAGAAATTAGGATAGCATATAGCTGAAGGGAAACCGAGCACAGGCTATCGAAGCCAATGATAATGAACAACTTACCGTTCGATACCTATAACATCCTTAGAAATCGTCGACTATGACGCGGCAGAGCTGCTAGCCGTGCCTTTATACGCAGCGCGATACAGTACAACCCATCTATAACCGATCACTGATTTAAACCAAGTCACCATTGATGCGGTAAATATATACCGCCATGCCATATCGCTACAAAAGTTTGGCTTAAAAAGTCCAAATCGGAACCTACACTCCGATCATCCCGGCTCTAATTACGCGTCCGAGAATTTCCGACCAATCGTCAACATGAATGGAGTTTTCTCTATGAAGTCTGCGACGAGATCGGCCACATCGGCTTTTTTCAGCGCCGCGGAAAGCGACGTCTTTCCGCCCACTGGTGGAGTACTGAAACGTGTTTTCGACGTCTCTACCGCTATGCTCGCTTTGATTTTCATCAGCCCGCTCTTTCTAATGCTGATGCTGCTGGTGAAACTTACAGACCGCGGCCCCGCTTTCTACGGCCATCGCCGTATCGGCCATAATGGCAAGACTTTCCGTTGCCTGAAGTTTCGCACCATGGTCGTCGATGGCGACAAGGTGCTGCATACCCACTTGCAGTCCAATCCCAAGGCAATGGACGAGTGGCGCGCAACGCGCAAACTGCAGAACGACCCCCGCGTCACCACCGTCGGTGCCGTCCTGCGCAAACTCAGCCTCGACGAGCTGCCGCAGCTCATCAACATCATCCGCGGCGAAATGAGCGTTGTCGGACCACGCCCGGTCGTGGAAGACGAGCTCGAGCGCTATGAGACCTCGGCAATCTATTATTTGCAGTCTCGTCCGGGCTTGACCGGCCTCTGGCAGGTCAGCGGCCGCAACGACGTCTCCTATGAAAGCCGCGTCGCCTTCGATACGCATTATGTGAAGAACTGGTCGCTCAGCAGCGACATGGTGATCATCGCCAAAACCATTCCTGCAGTCTGCCTCTCGCGCGGCAGCTATTGATGATGACTGGCAGATACCGCGGGAGGTTTCCTGCGGTTTTCCCGCGTCTTGCGGGTTGCCTACCAATAACAGGGAAGATCCTGCATGATTGAATTTCGGCCTTCCAAAAGGCTTGTACGCGTCAAGACATCGCTGCGCTGCGCATCCTTCGTAGCCCTCAGCCTTTGCGTAGCTTCCGTCTCGGCTTCGGCCGAAAACCTTCCCGGATATCATCTGGGCGTCATGGACAAGCTACATGTGCGCGTTGCCGAATGGCAGACCGCCGAAGGTACCATCCGCGACTGGTCGGTGATTTCGGGCGACTACACCGTAGGGCCATCCGGCTCGATCTCGGTTCCTTTCATCGGGGACATGCCCGCAGTCGGCAAGACCACGGATCAGATCGCCGACGCCATCGGCCTTGGACTGCAAAAGCAGTTCGGCCTGCGTGATCGCCCGTCGGCTTCCGTTGAAATGTCGCAGTTCCGGCCGATCTATCTTTCGGGAGAAATCCAGAATCCCGGCGAATATCCGTTCGCGCCCAACCTGACCGTGCTGAAAGCCGTAAGCCTCGGTGGCGGCATGCGCCGTGCCGATGCCGGACAACGCTTTGCCCGCGATTTCATCAATGCCAAGGGCGACGCCGTCGTCTATATGGCGGAGCGCGGTCGCCTGCTGATGCGCAAGGCGCGCCTGCTGGCCGAACTGGCTAGCAAGGATGATATCGATGTGCCGACGGAGCTGAAGCAATTGCCGCAAGCGGCAGATCTGCTCGCGAGCGAGAAAGCGCTGATGGATACGCGCAGCAAGCGCATGAAAACGCAACTGCAATCGCTGGAAGACTTGAAGGCGCTCTTGCAGAACGAAGTCGAGGCCCTTTCGAAGAAGAACGACACGCAGAGCCGTCAGCTCGATTTGGCCAAGGCCGATCGCGACAAAGTCGAAAGCCTGACCGAGCGCGGGCTGGAGCTTGCCTCCCGCAGAATCTCTGCTGAACAGCGTGCCTCCGACCTGGAAGCGACGCTTCTCGATACGGAAACCGCGTCCCTGAAAGCCAAGCAGGATATCAACAAGGCCAATCAGGACGAGATTACTCTGCATAACGACTGGCAGAGCTCGTTGGCCCAGGACATGCAGGACACGGACACGCAGCTGGAAACGCTGCAGCTCAAGCTGTCGACCAGCCAATCACTCATGCAGGAAGCCGTGGCTCAATCGGCCGACGCCGGCAACCTCGATCCGAGCGGACCGGGTGTAAGCATTTCCTACACGATCATTCGTGACGAAAACGGCCAGCCGAAGGAAATCCAGGCTCAGGAAAACACGCAGGTACTGCCGGGCGACTTGATCAAGGTCAATACCGGCCTTGCCATGCGATAGGAAAGTCGATGCGGATAGCCAAATCGCTCTTTGTGCGTCCAGGCAGCAACGCCACCTATGGCATGGTGGCGATTGCTCTCTCTTTCTTCGTCTTTGCCTATTCCTCCCGCTTCGGCCAGCCATCCATCCTGCTCTACTACGCCCTGTGGTTTCCGCTTGTCATGATCGACTACCGGAATGTGCTCGGCAGCTATAACAGACAGCTCTGGCTCTTCGCGTTCGGGGTTTTCACCTGCCTGTCGATCTTCTGGTCGGTCGTCCCCTCCGTGACCGCGCGCGCGGCGATCCAGTACATGACGCATATCTTCTGCGCCCTGGTCGCCATGCGCACGCTCGATATCCGCACGCTGACGCGGGGCGCGATCGCAGGCACCGCCATCGTGCTCATCTATTCGATATTGTTCGGCTATTATGCCTACGATCCAATCGACGGAAGCTACAGCTTCGTCGGCGCCTTCGACTCCAAGAACCAGCTCGGCTTTTACGCCTCGCTCGGCATCTACTTCGCCTTCGCCGCCGTCTTCGTCCTTGGCGAACGTCGGATCTGGATGCTGGGTGCAGGATTTGCCGGCCTGCTGTCGGCCTATTGCCTCCATGCTTCGGCATCGGCAACATCGGTGCTGACGACGGGATTGGTCGTGGTGTTATGCATAAGCCTGCGTGTGATCCTATATCTGTCGCCCAAGCAGCGTAAAAGGCTGTTTGTGACAGCGGCCGTCTCCGGCATCATCATTGCAGTTGCCGGCGTCTATCTCGGTGCGGTCGATCTTGTTCTCGGCGCCTTTGGCAAGGATTCCACGCTCACCGGACGTACCTATCTTTGGCAGCAGGGAATCGCGGCTGCGCAGCAGAACCCGTTCTTCGGCGTCGGCTATCAAGCCTACTGGGTCCAGGGTTTCTCCGAGCCCGAGCGACTGTGGGATGAGTTTTTTATCGCCTCCCGCGCCGGCTTCCATTTTCACAATACCTATATCGAAACTACGGTCGAAACCGGACTCATCGGCGTCTTCTTGCTCGCCTCGATCCTGCTGACGGCTTTCATCGGCCATATCAGCCGTTTTCTGAGCGACATCAGAAACGATGAATCCTACATCCTTCTAGGTGTCGCGACCCTGTTGCTGATCCGCTCCTTCGTGGAGATCGACATTCTCAATCCGTACCATGTCGGCTCCTTCCTGTTCTACTTCACAGCAGGAAAGCTCTCCATGCGAGCGCGTATGCCAACGAACGCGCCATCGCGAGTGGATGAGCAGATACAATTCGTGCCTCCCGTCAACTGGGAGCCGCGACCCGGTCAATGAAGACACTCTACGGCATTCAATATCTCCGTGCCTTTGCCGCGCTCGCCGTAGTGTTGTTTCACGCCGCCGAACGCAGTGGCGGCCATTTTCGCATTGGAGCCGCAGGCGTCGACGTCTTCTTCGTCATCAGCGGCTTCATCATGTGGACCATGAGCGAGCGCCGGCCGGTAACGCCGCTGCGCTTTGCGCTCGACCGGCTGCAGCGCATCGCGCCATCCTACTGGATCGTGACCGCCATCATGATCGTCGGCGCCGTTATCGGCCTGTTTCCGAACATGAAGCTGACGGCAAGCCATATTCTCGGCTCGCTGCTGTTCATTCCCGTTCGCTCGCCAAGCGCAGGCGGTGGCGAGATCTGGCCGGTTCTGGTGCAGGGATGGACGCTGAATTTCGAGATGTTCTTCTACGTCATCTTCGCTGCCTGCCTGTTTCTGCCGCAACGGCTGCGGCTTGCCGGGATGACGGCGATCTTCCTCGCCTTCGTCCTTGCTGGCGGCATCATCGATCCGCAGTCGCCGCTGCTTCTGACCTATACGCGGCCGATCATCCTGGAATTCGTCGCCGGCGCCATCCTCGGGCGCCTCTGGCTATCCGGACACGTGCCGGGGGCAGGTCTCGGCCTTGCCCTGATCGCCGTCGCCCTGTCGGGCTTTGCCACGATCCAGATCCTCGGCCTGGACTTCGACGAGCTAACCTGTGGACCGCTCGCTGTTGCCCTCGTGCTCGGCATGGTGTCGGTGGAGCGCAGCGGCAAGTTGCCCTCCATCCCCCTTCTTACCTATCTCGGCAACAGCTCCTATTCGATCTACCTCTGGCACACCTTGGCCATTTCGGTGGTCGTCAAGCTGATGGCGTCGATGCAGATACCTTCTGACGCCATTACCTTCATCGGCGTCATCGGTGGCACCGTTCTCGGCATCTGTGCCTATGAAGCCGTCGAAAAGCCATTGCGCAATCTTCTGAAGAACCTGAGCTGGCAGAGATCACGCCCCTCGCCCGCCTGAAGCTCCCGCTCCGTACAACCATTGCGCAATCCCGCCCGCTTATGCTCGCGGGCGCTTGACGACACGCATCGGAGAACGTCCTATGGGCGGACGCGAAATTCGAAAACTCCACGGCGACTGCGATCCGCCGTCACTATCCTCGGTTCACGGACCCCACATGAAACGTTTGGCAACCGCTTTGCTGCTGGCTCCGCTCTGGGTCCCCTTCCTTCTCGCCGTCGCTACCGCCCTCTTCTGGCCGGTGCCACATGTCCTGAGCGATACCAGCAGGCCGTCATGGATCTGGACGGCGACTTCGGCAGGTGCGCTCCTAGGATATGCGGCCGTCCTCGCCATTGGACTGCCATCGCATATATGGCTGGGCAGGCGGGGCCGCCGCTCGCTTCGAGCTTATCTGGTTACATGGTTCGTGCTTGCGATCATCGCGTGGGTCGTCGGTTTCATTGCAGCCTTCGCTACGCTCGGGCCGGGCTTCGCGCTCTCATACCTGATGGAAGTCATCGTCCATCGCCCCTATGTGCCGCTTGCATTCGGGACGACGTGGGCCGTGGTCGGCGCCACCTTCTGGGCAATCGTGCGACCCGATCGTTAGAGCAATTCCAGGAAAAGTGCACAGCGGTTTTCCGTCCATAATTGCTTAAAATAAAGAGATAGAGCCGTCCAGAGATTCCATGAGAAGCTGAACCACTCTATCTCCTTGCAGGTCCGTTGACTTAAATCACTGCCCTGGTGAAACCAGCGATCGAGGCAAATCCAGGCGACACCAAAACAATAAATTCCGCCTCTGTTTCGCGCGCTTTCGACAGAAAGATCATGGCGCATTGGCAGCTCCTGACAAAGCCACGCCACCTCTACAACGCCCGTCCTCCGATCAGGATCGGCAATACCGGCGGAATATGAAAATGCCTGCGCATCGGTCAGAAAAAATTGGATAAAACCCAATAAAATCGATGGATTGAAATAAGTTAAGCAAAAACTAATTTTCACGAGGCTTCCGCAAGTGGAAGCTCACCTAACCAACGTTGCCCTATTCCAATTTTCAACATGGAGAAAATTTATGGCTCGCTATTTCGAGTTCGAAACCAGCCCATACGACGCCAAGTTTGTATTCGAGCTTACGGATGAAACGAAGATCGCCCATGTCCTGAAAATCCTCTCCGGGGAAGAAAAGGATAAAGTTCACGTCATCGGAAGGATCAAGGTAGGGAGGAAATCCTACAATCCGAATTTGGATTTCTACATGGACCCGGATTCGATCGACTTCTTCGAAGTGTCAATCGAGGTCTGCGACGCAACCACCAATTATGTCAACGACCATCTCGATGAAGCCGGCGGCGCATTCCTGCCCGGATACATCTGGTGCCCATGGAGCTCCAAGGTGATCCGCGAAGTCACTCCCTGATAACGAGCGGGGCGACGATCGGGCGGGATAGCTGCCGCTCGATCATCGCTTCATGTCCAATCATGTGCCTAGGCCCGGCGGCGGCGTAACTGATCGAAATAGACGATGACGATGATCAGGACGCCGGTGATGATGCGCTGCCAGAAGGAATTGAGATTTAACAGGTTGGCGCCGTTGTTGATGGTCGCCAGGATGAAAGCGCCGATCAGCGGGCCATAAACCGTACCGACTGCGCCGAAGAGGCTGGTTCCGCCGATGACCGACGAGGCGATCGCCTGCAGCTCCCAGCCATCGGCCTGGGTGGCATTGCCGATGGCGATGCGCGAGGCCAGGAGAACGCCGACGAAGGCGGCGCAGGTTCCCGACAGGATATAAGCGAGATAGATCATCCAGTTGACGTTGACGCCGGAAAGCCGGGCTGCCTCGCGGTTTGAGCCGACAGCGAAGAGATAGCGCCCCCAGCGGCTCAGATGCAGGAAGATAACAGCCGGGATCGCCACCAGGATCACCATCCAGAACAGGCTCGGGATCCCCAAGAAATCCGAGACGGCGAAATTGGTGAAATCATCATTGACGATGTTGATCGTGGAGCCGTTGGTGATGAGAAGACCGATACCGCGAAGCGATGTCAGTGTCGCGAGCGTGATGATGAAGGGCGGCAAGCCCATGCGCACGATGCCGAAGCCATGGAACGCGCCGATCAAGACCCCGAACAGCAAGGTGATGAGGATTGCGGCCCAGACCGGAAATCCGGCCTGCAGCAGCCAGGCGATGATGACGGTGCAGAAGCCAACAATCGCTCCGACGGAAAGATCGATGCCCGCCGTGATGATGACGAAGGTCTGGCCGAGCGCAAGAATGGCCGTCATTGAGCCCTGGCGCATCAGATTGGTGATGTTGAGCGGCGTCCAGAATTTGTCGGTCCAGAAGCCAAGAACAATCCAGAGCGCCAGCAGCAGCAGGATCAGCGTCAAGCTGAAGAGGATATTCATCTTGCGCCGCGGCGCTACGGTCGGGCCTTCTGTCGTATTCGCGGCCATTTTTGTTCTCCCTCTTTAGACTTGTTTATTGTTCAAACGCCGATTGCCTCGCCAAGGACTTCCTCGTGCGTTGCCGCATGGAAATCATGGCTGGCGACCAGCTGGCCGTGGCGGAAAACGTGCAGGCGGTCGGCAAGCTCGTAGACCTCAGGCAGATAGGAGGAGATGACGATAATGCCGGCGCCGGCGCGCAGCAGCTTGGCAAACAGTCTATAAATCTCGGCCTTCGTCCCGACGTCGACGCCGACGGTCGGCTCGTCGAAGATGAAGAGCTTGGCGCCATGGCTTAGCCATTTGCCGATGACCACCTTCTGCTGATTGCCGCCCGACATGGCGGAGACCAGAACCCGCCGGCTCGGCGTCTTGATGCTGAGATCGCGAATCTGCTTGTCGGCATTGGCAGCTTCGCCCTTATTGTTGATGATCGGGCCGCGGCTTAGCCGCTTGAAAACGGGCAGATTGATGTTCAGCCCGATCGGCAGATTGAGGCAGAGCCCCTGATCGCGCCGGCTTTCGGGCGCCAGCGCAATGCCGAGATCCATCGCATCACGCTCGTTGCGGATGTCGACCTTGCGCCCCTGCCAGTAGATCTCTCCGGCCGAAAGTGGCTGGCGTCCGTAGAGACCAAGCGCGAACTCGCTGCGGCCGGCACCGATCAACCCGTAAAGGCCGACGATCTCGCCGGCACGAACGCTGAGCGAAACATTCTCGAAGCCGGGGCCGGAAAGGCCGCGCGCCTCGAGGATGGTGTCGCCGATCGGTATCTCCTCCTTGTGGTAAATCTGCTCGATGGAGCGATTGATCATCAGCTTGATCAACTCGTCCTCGTTGGTTTCGGCGATCGTGCGGGTGCCGACATGCGTGCCGTCACGTAAGACGGAGACCCGGTCGGCCAGTTCGAACACCTCTTCCATGCGATGGCTGATATAGACGATCGTCACGCCCTCGCCCTGCAAGCGACGGATCAGCTTGAACAGTTGCGCCGATTCCTGGCGGGTGAGATAGGCAGTCGGCTCGTCGAAAATCAGAAATTGCGTGCCGCGCATCGCGGCTCTGGCGGTTGCGACCAGCTGCTGCTGGCCGATGGTAAGGGAGCTCAGGAGCTCACCGGCCGGTAGTCCGAAGCCGAGATCGTCGAGCACGGTCTGTGCCATCGCCACCATCTGCTTCTTGCGCATCAGGCCGAAGCGGTTGACTTCATCGCCAAGGAAAAGATTGGCCGCGACCGTCAGATGCGGGCAGAGCACCACTTCCTGATGCACGGCATTGATGCCGCGGGCGATCGCCTCATTCGGCGTTGCGAGCGCCACGGGATGACCGCACCAGAAGATTTCGCCTGATGTCCTTGTAATAACCCCAGTGAGGAGCTTGATGAGGGTCGATTTGCCCGCGCCGTTCTCGCCGACGATCGCATGGATCTCGCCGGCCAGAAACGTGACGGTCGCCGGCTTCAGCGCCTCGACGAAGCCATATCGCTTCTGCAGACCTTTAAGCTCAAGGATGGGCGAGCCGGCCGGAATGCGGTTTGCTTCCGTCTTGACGGTGTCGTCGTGCCGATGGCTGATTTCTTCAAGGCTCGTCATGAGGTCTCCTCCCTCTCGCATCACCGCGCGACCGCCTCGCAGAAGCAGCCAGACGAAAAGGCCGCGCCCGATCACACGGGCGCGGCCTCCAGCCTTACTTGACCTTCGGGTTCAACAGGGCGTCGATCTTCGGATCGCTCATATTCGCCTTGGTGACGAGATTGGCGCCGGTGTCGACATTGGCCTCGACCTTTTCCTTCTTGGAAGCAGCGAGCGCGGTCTTGATGCCGTCATAACCCATCCGGTACGGGTCCTGCACCACGAGGCCGGCAAGAACGCCTGATTTCAGGAAGCCGACGGTCTTGTCGTCATTGTCGAAGCCGATGACCTTGATCTTGTCGCCGAGCTTGTTTTCAGCAATCGCCTGGCCGACGCCCTGCGCCATGATCAGATTGGAGGCGAAGACGCCGACGAGCTTCGGATTGGCGGTGATCAAGTCGGTCATGATGTTGAGGCCGGTCGTGGCCTGACCGTCCGCATATTTATCAGCAACGACCTTGAGGCCCGGATACTTGCTCTTGACCTCTTCCAGGAAGCCCTGACGGCGCTGGTCGAGCGAACCGACGCCCGGCAGGCTGGTGATGATGGCGATCTCACCCTCTTCCTTGCCAGTCATGCCCTTGATGGCAGCGGCAAGGCCGTCAGCGGCGATGCGTCCGCCTTGCGTGTTGTCGGTCGTCAGGAACGAGACGAAAGACTTGGAATCGGCGGCGGAGTCGATGCCGACGACCGGCACGGACTTGGCGGCTTCATCCACGGGCTTGCCGAGCGCCTTGAACTCGGTCGGCGAAATGACGACGGCGGCCGGCTTGCCGGCAACAGCGTTTTCGAGAATGCTGATCTGGCCGTTGATATCGGATTCCGACTGTGCGCCGAGTTCCGGCACCTTCACACCGAGATCCTTGCCCGCCTGGCGGGCGCCGGCAAGAACGATTTGCCAGTAGAAGGATGTCGTATCCTTGACGATGATCGGGATGGTCACGTCAGCCGCGAAGGACTGCACGGGCATCGCCATCGCTATGATGGCAGCGCCGGCAAGGCCGGTAAAGCTGCGGCGGGACAGAAGTGACTTGGCAATTTTCATCTGCTTCTCCTCTCAACGCGCTCTCTCTCCTGCACACCTGCCGCTGAACGCTTACGGCTCGGTATCGTGACGCCTTGCGGCATCACGCATCGCGCGGCGAAAAGGCCACCGACGCAAAACAGGCTTTCCTCCTCCTCGAAGCCGTCTCTCCCGACGGCTCGATAGCTCCCAATCTGCTGGAGCGGTTCAGCGTTTCACGGAATCGCAAAACCGCTCCATCTGCTGTCTCACGCAATTCCGGACGGAAAACCGCTTCGCACTTTTCCTGGAATTGCTCTAAACCCTGACCGCCTCATCTCCCAAAGGAGGCGCGACCACGGTCAAACCTTCGAATTCCGTATAGAGGCTGTCGGGAAGCCTTGGCTCCACGAGCTGCATGTTGCGGACAAGACTTTCCGGCTTTGCCGTGCCGATCAGCACCGAAGCCACGCAAGGGCTGCGCAGCGGAAACTGAAGCGCTGGCTGGGCAAGCGGCAGGCCATGCTTGCGGGCGATCTCCTCCATCGCCCCCACCTTGGCCAGAATATCCGGCGTCGCCGGCAGATAATCGAAATGTGCGCCGGGCACAGGGCCAGTCGCCAGAATACCCGAATTGAAGACCCCGCCCACGACCAGCGACGTTCCCTTCTTTTCGCAAAGCGGCAGCAACTCGGCAACGGCAGATCGATCGAGCAGCGTATAGCGGCCGGCGAGCAGGATGCAGTCAATATCGGCCGCGTTCATCACATCCAGGCAGACCGGCACCTCGTTGACGCCGAGACCATAGGCCTTGATCGCACCGGATGATTTCAGCTCCTCGAGAGCCTTCAACCCGGACCCCAGGAGCTGCCCGAGATAGCGGTCGTTCAGCGCCTTGCCGTGGGTATAGCCGCCGATATCGTGGACATAGAGAATATCGATGCGATTGAGCCCGAGACGGGCATAGCTGAACTCGACCGAGCGCATGATGCCGTCATAGGAGTAGTCGTAATCGGCATCGAAAGGCAGCGGGTCGACATAGCCGTAATTCGGCACCTTGTCGGTCGGCACCGGGCGCATGAGCCGGCCGACTTTGGTCGACAGCACATAGCTATCCTCAGGCTGGTCTCGCAGAAAATCGCCGACACGGCGTTCGCCAAGGCCAAAACCATACCAGGGCGCAACGTCGAAATAGCGGATACCGCTGTCCCAGGCCGCCTGAAGGGTCGCCATTGCCTGGTCGCGCGGACAGGCACGATAGAGGCCACCCAGCGCCGCAGCACCGAAGCTGATCTCCGTGACCTCGAGGTCCGTCCTGCCGATTGTTCTTCTTCGCATCACCTCTCCCTTGTGATGGCTGTCATTTCATTTCCGCCGATCTTGGACCGGCTTCGAAGCGACCTCGAGCCGGCCACTCCATTCTCCTCTTTCATCCTTGGCGACGGTCAGCTCCCGATAGTCCATCCACCAATTGATTTTGTTTTTTATCTACAATAAACATTTTGGTGTCAACGAGCAAATCGCCTCATGCCCGGGAGGAAGGTGGCTGGTGCGGTTCCGTCAACACTCCTGCAATTGACTGCCATTCAATCATGGTTCAGACAGCGCCGCCGGTAAAGAGCGGTGACGATACGCGAGGGGGAAATGGCAAGGCAAAACACGCTCTTCAAGGAGGCGTATAATCGCTATGCGGCGCGCCTGAAGCCCGATACGGAGCTGCCGAGCGAGCCTGAAATCGCTGCCGAACTCGGCGTCAGCCGCAGCACGGCGCGCGCGATCCTCATGCGTCTAAGTGACGCCGGCATCATTCTCTGGAACAAGCGGCAGAAGACGGTTCTACGACCGCCGACGGAGGACGATTTCTTCCCGAAGGAAGAGACCGATTCACTACACGACATCATCGAGCGCAGCTTCATGATGCGCATCATGTCCGACGAAGCCCAGCCCGGCATGCAGATCAACGAACTGGAACTGGCGCGCGAGATCGGCACCGGGACTTCAGTCGTGCGCGAATTCCTCATTCGTTTCAGCCGTTTCGGCCTGATCGAGAAGCGGCCGAACAGCCATTGGATTCTCAAGGGCTTCACCAGCGAATTCGCGCTCGAGCTTGCCGATGTACGCGAGATGTTCGAGCTGCATTCGGCAGCCGAGTTCGGTCGTTTGCCCGCCCAACACCGCGCCTGGGAGGAACTCAGGGCGATCGAACGGGAGCACCACGAGCTGCTCAAGGATTTCGACGCGCATTACCGCGATTTCTCGCGCCTCGACGAGAAGTTCCACCTGCTCATCCATCGCGCATCGAAGAACCGCTTCATCGCCGATTTCTACGATGTCATCGCCATCATTTTTCACTATCACTATCAGTGGAACAAGGCATATGCCCGCGAACGCAACGCCCGCGCCGTAACCGAACATCTCGACTATATCGAAGCCCTGCAATCGCGCGATCAGCGAAGGATCGATGCGGCTTGCCGCCAGCACCTCGCCTCGGCGCGACAGACGCTGCTGCAGTCGATCCCACAAGGTGCGAGCGAAGTTGCCGGCTCTGCCGCCTAACGACGAGAGCCGGCTTGCCGTTCATTTCGCGGTGAGGCTCAGCCTTTGGCTTGCAAAGCGCGATGACGCTACTTCGAGCTTGATCGCGCCGGCATCTCCGGTTGCCTGCAGCCAGAAACCCGTGGTTCCGCCCTGGAATGCCACAGTTTCCGGCCCAATGACCTTGGCCGGCCCATCGACCTTGATCGTGATGGCTTCATTGAGGAACGCCAGACGTGAGCCGGCCTGATCGAGCGCACGCACGATGATACGCACCGTATCGCGTTCGCCGGCACGCAAGGTATCCGCATCAGCCTCGATCTGCAGCGACGTCGGCAGCGGATTGGCGACCATGTGCTGCTCCACCACCATCTTGCCGCCGATATAGCCGGTGAAATGCACGTCCTCCCACTCCATTCCCCAGACGCCGAGTTCGTCCGGCGTGAAGGAACGGTGATCGAAGACGACGGGAGGATGCGGCAGATGCGGGAAGGTTTCCCGGTCCGGACCGAGACGCTTGGTCAGCGACCCATAGCGCAGCTCGATCTCATCGCAGTTGGTGAGCACGATGAGCGGCAGCGCGCCACCGATATTGCGCTCGCCGCGTGCCCAGATCGTCACGGGCTTCATGACGATCTCTTCCGCGGGCTCGCACTGGCTGGCATAGACGTAAGCCGCGAATTTGGGCTCACGGAACATGTCCATAACACCGTGGTAGCAGATGCGGTCGCCCGAGCCGAAATCGCTATGGGTGTTATAGTCGAACATGCACCAGCCGATGGCGCCTGATATCGACGGATCGCCATAGGCGGCGTTCAGCACTTCCAAATGCCGGCGCACATGCTCGGCCTGGCGCTGCTCCTGATCGTAGATTTTCGTCGGGTACATATGCCCGCCGAATTCGGTGATCAGATAGGGCACGTCCTTGGAAAGACCGGTATTTTCCTGCTGCGGCCGCAGCGGTGTGCGCGGCCGGTTGGCGCCTGGCAGCTCCTCATTGCCGAGGATGAAGTCATTCATCGTGTAGACGTCTTCGAGCATTTCGCTCTCGGTGATGTAACGCACGCCGCCGGTCTGGCGGGTCGGATCGAGTTCTCGCGCCAGACGATTGGTCTCGACGTAGAAGTCATGGGAATCCTGGGACTCATTGATGCGCACGCCCCAGATGACGATCGAGGGATGGTTCCAGTCGCGCTCGATCATGCGGCGGACATTACGGATCGATTCCTGCTGCCACTCCTCGTCGCCGATATGCTGCCATCCGGGGATTTCCTCGAAGACCAGCAGGCCAATGCGGTCGCAATGGTCAAGAAACCACTTCGACTGAGGATAGTGCGAGGTACGCACGATATTGCATTTCAGCGTGTGCTTCATGATTTCGGCGTCACGCTCCTGGGCCGAGCGACCCATCGCATAGCCGATATAGGGGAAGGCCTGATGGCGATTGAGGCCGCGCAGCTTCAGCGCCTTGCCATTCAGCAGGAAGCCTTCCGCTGTGAAGCTCGCCGTACGGAAGCCAAAAGTCGCGGCAAGGCGGTCCGCCCCGTGATCGCTGGTAAGTTCCACTTCGGCAGAATAGAGGGCGGGATTATCGAGCTCCCAGAGCGAAAGGCCGGAAAGGCCGGCAAAGTTGAGATTTACGCTTTCACCTGACGTGTCGGCCTGGCCCGAAGCGATGGCCGCGCCATCAGCAGATCGAAGCGTAACTTTCACGTTGCCCTTGAAAGCGAGATTTTGCGGATTGGAGATATCGCAGCGCACGGTCGCGGATTTGCGGTCGGAAAGGACATCTGCCGTTTCAACCTTGATGTTGGCGACCGAGACAGGAGCGGCAACCTTCAACCAGACATCGCGATAGATCCCGGCATAGGTCAGATAGTCGATCCGGCCACCGAAAGGCGGGATCTCGGGATTCTCGCTGCCATCGATCTTGACCGTAATCAGGTTCTCGCCCTTGCGCAGCCGGCCGGTCAGGCGCGCCTCGAACGGTGTATAGCCGTCCTTGTGGGCAACGATCTCCTCACCGTTCAAATAAACGACGGCGTCGGCCATCGCCGCATCGAAGACCAGCGTTACCTCGCGCCCCGCAAACGCCTCATCCCAATTGATGATCTTCTGATAGGTGAAGGCACGCTGATAGGATTTCTCATCGAAATAGTTGAAGGGCAATTCGACGGCAGTATGCGGGAGCGTAATGCTCTGTCCTTCCTGCGGACGACCGACATTCTCAGGCGAAAACCCCTCATGGAACGTCCAGGATTCGTTGAAGGCGACAACAGAACGCATATTCAATCCTATCGATTAAGCCCGTCGCATCGGGTGACGAACAGATGTTGCTGGAAAGTCAGGCGCGCGGCGAGGCAGGCGGGACGCCGCGGGGCGATATCTATACAGGCTCGCCGCCGTTGCGCAATGCGACCGCTTGGCGGATTTCGATTTTCAGGACAAGCAACCGATTGAAACAGCTTTCGCCTCACAAGCGGCTCCTTCCGCTCCTTGCCTCTTCGACCGGGCTGCGCACCGCCGCATACATGCCCGTCGTGCGGAATTCCGTCGGATTGATGCCATAGATGCGGCGAAATACCTTCGAGAAATAGTTGGCATCGTCGAAGCCCGACATGATCGCCACCTCCTTGACCGGAATGAATGCAGCCTTCGTCAGCAGTTTCGCCGCGCGCTGCATGCGCTGCTGCAGCACGAACTCCGCTGGCGGCACGCCTTCGCTCTCGGCAAAGACGCGCGAGAAATGCGCGCGGCTGAGGCCGCTCACCTTCGCGAGCTCATCGACGGGAAGCGGCTTGTCGAGATTGGCGTTTATATGATCGATGACGATCTGCATGACAGAGCGATCGGCGGCAAAGGCATGCGAGCCGAAAACATCGTCATAGAGCGCCATGGCCGCCTCATAGGCAATGGCCGAAGCCGAGGCGGGTGTCCTGGCGCCCTTGACCAGCCGGAGGCTGCAATCGGCCAGATGATCGATGGTTGCCTGCTGCAGCTTCAAGACAGGGCCAGCCGCGGCCAGGATGAGGCGATGGATGCGCAACGCCTCCTCGCCATTCATGGAGATCCAGAAATACTCCCAGCGCTCCCCCTTCTCCAACCAGTAGCGATGATTGTGCGGCACGAGCACCAGCAGCGTATCGCCTGAATCCACGCGATAGCTGCGGTTCTCATAGCGCAATCGCCCGGTGCCGCTGATCGTGTGCTGCAGCACGGTGAACGGCGTCTGGCCGCGCCGCCGCCCATCCCAATCATAGGGCTCGTTGTGCCTGACTTCATAGCCGGCGCTGGTCGGCATAGCGTGCAGGCGGTGGCGGCCGCGCGGCAGCGAAACCGTCCGCATGACCTGTCCGTTATCGATCAATTCTTGCAGCACAAAATTACCCTTGAAAGCATAATAGTTCTCTGTTCGCCTCGGTGATTATAGGCATAATCCCGCCCAGAAAACAGCGCTTGACCGCCGACGAGGACCGGCGATTGGAGGAAAACCCACGATTTCGGCCCCTCTCGCAACTGATGCGACCATGGGACGAAAATGCTGTTGCCTTCCTTGCTGCTGCTCGTTCGACCGACTTGAAGGTGAGGATCATGAGTTTCAAAATCGCTATTATCGGCGCCGGCAGCGTCGGCTTCACGAAAAAGCTGTTTACCGACATTCTCTGCGTGCCGGAATTCCGCGACGTCGAATTCGCGCTGACGGACATGAGTGAGCACAATCTGACGATGATCAAGGCGATCCTTGACCGGATCGTCGAGGCAAACAGACTGCCGACGCGCGTCACCGCCACCACGGATCGCCGCAAGGCGCTGGAAGGTGCACGCTATATCATCAGCTGCGTGCGGGTCGGCGGATTGGAAGCCTATGCCGAGGATATCCGCATCCCGCTGAAATACGGCATCGACCAGTGCGTCGGCGATACGATCTGCGCCGGCGGCATTCTTTATGGCCAGCGTAACATCCCGGTCATTCTTGATTTCTGCAAGGATATCCGCGAGGTCGCCGAGAGCGGCGCCAAGTTCCTCAACTATGCCAACCCGATGGCGATGAACACATGGGCGGCGATCGAATACGGCAAGGTCGACACGATCGGCCTTTGCCACGGTGTCCAGCATGGTGCCGAACAGATCGCCGAAGTGCTCGGCGCCAAGGACAAGAGCGAACTCGACTATATCTGCTCGGGCATCAACCACCAGACCTGGTTCGTCGACCTGCGCCTCAACGGCCGCAAGATCGGCAAGGACGAGTTGATCGCAGCCTTTGAAGTGCATCCGGTGTTTTCGCAGCAGGAAAAGCTGCGCATCGACGTGCTCAAGCGCTTCGGCGTCTATTCAACCGAGAGCAACGGGCACCTGTCCGAATACCTGCCCTGGTATCGCAAGCGCCCCGACGAGATCAACAAGTGGATCGACATGTCGGACTGGATCCATGGCGAGACGGGCGGCTATCTGCGCCACTCTACCGAGACGCGCAACTGGTTCGAGACGGAATTCCCGCAGATCCTCGACAGCGCCTCGCAGCCGATCGATCCCGCGCGCCGCTCCAACGAACATGCGAGCCACATTCTCGAAGCGCTGGAAACCAATCGCGTCTATCGCGGCCATTTCAACGTCAAGAACAATGGTGTCATCACCAATTTGCCAAGCGATGCCATCATCGAGTCGCCCGGCTTCGTCGATCGCTTCGGCATCAACATGGTGGCAGGCATTACGCTGCCTGAGGCATGCGCTGCGACATGCATCTCTTCGATCAACGTTCAGCGCATGTCGGTCCATGCCGCCATCAGCGGCGATATCGATCTCTTGAAGCTCGCCGTCCTGCACGACCCGCTGGTCGGCGCCGTCGCCACGCCGGAGGAGGTCTGGCAGATGGTCGATGAAATGGTCGTCGCGGAAGCGCGCTGGCTGCCGCAATACGCCCACGCCGTGGATGATGCGAAGGATCGCCTGTCGCGCAGCAAGGTCAAGACGCGCGACTGGAAGGGTGCGGCAAGCCGCAACGTCCGTTCGATCGAGGAGTTGCGCGCGGAGAAAGCCGCGCTGAAACAGGCGGGCTGATGACTATGCAGGCCGGAAGATAGGGGCTGAGGCGGGATCTTAAGGGGATATCCCGCTTCAGCCAGCCATCTTTCGTTTCAATGGAGGAACGCGGGGCCTTGAACGGAACACTCGCGATTTAGGGAGAGAGAACAAGATGAGACATTTTCGACCGATCGGCCTTCTTGCCGCGTTGACGATTGCCACATCCGCAATCGCGATCAGCGCCTATGCAGCCGAGCCGACTGTGCCACCCGTCCCACCGGTCTTCCCGGCGGAAGGGAAGATCAAATATGTCGAGCGCAGCTCCATTCTGGAGTTCAAGGCGCTGCCCGAATATCACGAGCCTTCTTGGGTTACCGACAATTTCGTCAAGACCGGCAAGTTGCCGCCCGTCAAGGATCGCCTGCCGAAAGAGCCGCTGGTCTTCAAGACCGGCAACATGCCCGACGGCATCGGCGTCTATGGCGACACGCTGCGCCATGTCATCGGCGGCCGGCCGGAAGGCTGGAACTATGGCGCCGGCCAGACACAGGGCTGGGGTGGCATCGACATCGGATTGTCCGAATGCCTGACGCGCACAGCACCGCTCTTCCAGGTGCAGGCAAAGGATACCGAGCCGCTGCCGAACCTTGCCAAGGGCTGGGAATGGTCGCCGGATGGTCATAAGCTCACCATGCACCTTATCGAAGGGGCGAAATGGTCCGATGGCGTGCCCTTCAACGCCGACGACATCATGTTCTATTGGGAAGACGAGGTCATCGATCCGAACGTCTCGCCGCTCGGTGGCGGCGCATCGCCGGAAGCCTTCGGCGAGGGCACGACCCTCAGGAAGGTCGACGACTACACCATCGAATGGACCTTCAAGGACGCCTTCCCGAAGCAATATCTCTACACGATGGCCTACCCGAATTTCTGCCCGGGACCGTCGCATATCCTGAAACCGCAGCACCCCAAATATTCCAAGAATACCTACGACCAGTTCAAGAACGCCTTCCCGCCTGAGTATATGAACATTCCGGTCATGGGCGCCTGGGTGCCGGTCGAGTATCGCTCCGACGATATCATCGTCATGCGCCGTAACCCGTACTACTGGAAGGTCGACGAAAAGGGCAACCAGCTGCCCTACCTCAATGAGCTGCACTACAAGCTCTCGACCTGGGCCGATCGTGACGTCCAGGCCGTTGCCGGCTCCGCCGATCTTTCGAACCTCGAGCAGCCGGAAAACTTCGTCGCTTCGCTGAAGCGCGCGGCGCAGCCCGATGCCCCGGCTCGTCTTGCCTTCGGTCCCCGCCTCATCGGCTATAACTTGCAGATGAATTTCTCAGCCAACGGCTGGGGCAGTCCGGATGAGCGTGCGCAGGCGGTTCGCGAGCTGAACCGCAACGAGGATTTCCGCAAAGCCGTCACCATGGCGCTCGACCGCAAGGCGCTCGGGGAATCGCTGGTCAAGGGACCGTTCACCGCGATCTATCCCGGCGGCCTCTCCTCCGGCAGCGCATTCTACGATCGCAACTCCACGGTCTATTATCCGTTCGATCTTGCCGCCGCCAAGGCCGAGCTTGCAAAAGCCGGCCTGAAGGACACCGATGGCGACGGCATCGTCAATTTCCCGGCCGGCGTCAATGGCGGCAAGGATGTCGAGATCACGCTTCTGGTCAGCAGCGACTACACCACCGACAAGAGCCTTGCCGAAGGTGTCGTCAGCCAGATGGAGAAGCTCGGCCTTCGAGTGATCATCAACTCGCTCGTCGGCCCGAAGCGCGACGATGCCAATTATAGCGGCCGTTTCGACTGGATGGTCCGCCGCAACAGCACGGAGCTTGCCTCGGTCGTACAGAATACCGAACAGCTCGCACCGGTTGGCCCGCGCACCAGCTGGAACCACCGCGCACCGGAAAGCGGTCAGCTGGACCTGATGCCCTTCGAAAAGGATATGGTCGATATCATCAACAAGTTCACGACGTCGAAGGATAACGACGAGCGCGTGGCCCTGATGAAGCAGTTCCAGAAGCTCTCGACCGGGCATCTCTACAATATCGGCCTGACCGAATATCCGGGAGCTCTCATCATCAACAAGCGCTTCTCTAACGTTCCTCCAGGCACTCCGATCTTCCTGTTCAACTGGGCGGAAGATTCGATCATCCGTGAGCGCCTGTGGGTGGCTGCCGACAAGCAGGGCAAATACGAGCTGTTCCCCAATCAGCTTCCGGGTGCCCCGGGCAGCGCCGGCCCGATCAAATAAGGTCGCATGAAGCAACCCCTGGCAGCCGGTATGACGCCGGCTGCCATGGCACCTGAGACATCCAGCGATCAGCTATCGCCGGGTAAAATGAACCGCTGGCGCATCTCGTCCTCAAGGAAGGAGAGTGCCGACAGCATCAAGAGAAGCGAACCGTCCCATGTTACGATTCCTGCTCGTTCGCATAGCCTCCGCGATCCCCGTGCTCTTCATCCTGAGCGTGGTGACCTTTGCCATCATCCAGGCACCGCCGGGCGACTATGCCGATTACATCCGCTCGCAGCTGATGAACCAGGGCGGCGCATCCTTTGAACAGGCCGATGCACAGGCGCAGGCCTATCGCAAGGAACATGGCCTCGATAAGCCGATGATTGTCCAGTATTTCAACTGGGTCGGCGGCATCGTCACCAGGGGCGATTTCGGATACAGCATGGTCTACAACAAGCCGGTGGCCGATGTCGTCGGCGAGCGCCTGCCGCGCACGCTGGCCTTGGCGCTGGTGTGCCACATCCTCGCCTCCATTCTCGGCATCGGCTTCGGCATCTGGGCGGCGACCCGGCAATATAGCTGGATCGACAATCTGCTTGCCGGCGTTTCCTTCCTCGGCATGACGGTGCCGCGCTTCCTGATGGCACTGATTATCGTCTATATCCTCGTCTTCCAGCTCAACGTCTCGGAAATCGGCAGCTTCTTCTCGCCGCAATATGGCGGCGCGCCTTGGTCCTGGGGCAAGTTCGTCGATCTCGTGAAACATGTCTGGCCGGTCGTCGCGATCGCCACCTTCGGCGGGCTTGCCTACAACATGCGCATCATGCGCGGCAATCTGCTCGATACGCTGAATGCTCAATATGTGGAAACCGCCCGCGCCAAAGGCCTTTCCGGCGGCGCCGTCGTCATGCGCCATGCCGTACCGAACGCATTGCATCCGCTCATCATGTATCAGGGCGTGGTTCTGCCCTACATGCTCACGGGCGAAATCGAAACCGCGATCATCTTCACCCTGCCAACCGTGGGCCCGGCGATCGTCGGCTCGATGGCGGTCGGCGACGTCTACGTGACGGCAACCTTCATGATGGTGCTTTCGGCAACGCTCATCATCGGCAACATCATCGCCGATGTCCTGCTTGCCCTGCTCGATCCCCGCGTGCGTCAACAGGGAGGGATCCACTAATGCTCGCCTTCAGCAACTCCCCGCCCCCGCCGGAAGAGAAAATCCAGCACAAGAGCGGCAACGAGAGCTACATCGCGCTGGTCTGGCGCCGCCTGAAGCGCTCCTGGACCGGTGTGGGTGGCCTCACCCTCGTCATTCTGCTGCTGTTGATGGCGATCTTCGCCGAGTTCGTCGCGCCGCTCGATCCGAAGGCGACCGATACCGGCTTTGCGCCGCCGCAGGTCATCAGCTTTCACGATAAGGACGGCAATTTCGTCTTCCAGCCTCGGGTCTATGCGCTCGCCGAAACCAGCGATCTCGATCCCGTCACCTTCCAGCCGATCGTCGGACCGGACTATGACCACCCACGCCTGTTGGGCTTCTTCGTCAAGGGAGACCCCTATTATCTCTTCGGCCTGATCCCCGGTAACCGCCATCTCTTCGGCACGACCGACGGCGGACCGGTTCATTTCCTCGGCACTGACAAATTCGGCCGGGATGTGTTGTCGCGCGCCATCTACGGCTCGCGCATCTCGCTGATGATCGCGCTGACGGTCGTTGCCATTGTCACCATCGTCGGGACAACGGTCGGCATGATATCTGGCTATTTCGGCGGCACGCTCGACGCCTGGATCCAGCGTTTCGTCGAGGTGGTTCTGGCCTTCCCGCAACTGCCGCTTTATCTGGCATTGACCTCGCTGATCCCGGTGACGGCACCCACCAACGTCTTCCTCGCCTTCGTCATCATCGTCATGTCGGCACTCGGCTGGGCGCAGATGTCGCGCGAGGTGCGCGGCAAGACGCTGGCGCTCGCAAGGATCGATTATGTTCGGGCTGCCATGGCGGTCGGCGCCACCGACCGGCGCATCATTCTCCAACACATTTTCCCGAACGTTATGAGCCATGTTATCGTCACGGTGACGCTGGCAATCCCAAGCGTGGTTCTCCTGGAATCCTTCCTCGGTTTCCTCGGCTTTGCCGTGAAGCCGCCACTGATCTCATGGGGCCTAATGCTGCAGGACACGTCGACCTATTCGGTCATCGGTTCCTATCCCTGGATTCTCTCGCCCGTCGCCTTCGTTCTCGTCACCGTCTTCGCCTTCAACGCGCTCGGCGACGGACTGCGCGACGCAATCGATCCCTATTGAGAGGAGAACGGATATGGCTCTCGCACTCGTCAATCCCTTCGCTCCCGACATCAGGCTCGATGCCGCCGGTAAGACCGTGGCGCCTGTCATCGATGCTCGCAACGTCGCTGTCAAATTCAAGGTCGAGGATGGCATCGTCGACGCCGTCAAGGACATCTCCTTCCAGCTCTATCGCGGCGAGACCATCGCCATCGTTGGCGAGTCCGGCTCGGGCAAATCGGTGACCGCCCGCACGGTGATGGGGCTCTTGACCAAGCGTGCCGTTGTTTCAGAAAGATCCACCGTTCACTACGACGGCAAGAACGTGCTGAAATTCTCCGAGCGGGCACGCCGGCAGCTGCGCGGCGATCGCATCTCGATGATCTTCCAGGAGCCGATGAGCTCGCTGAATCCGATCTACACCATCGGCAGCCAGATCGTGGAGGCGATCCGGGTTCATCGCAAGGTCAGCCGCCGCGACGCCGAGAAGCGGGCGCTCGATCTGCTGAAACAGGTGCAGATTCCCGACCCAGAAGCGCGGCTGAAGCAATATCCGCATCAGCTTTCCGGCGGCCAGCGCCAGCGCGTCATGATCGCCATGGCGCTCGCCAACGATCCCGACGTCCTGATTGCCGACGAGCCGACGACGGCCCTCGACGTCACCGTGCAGGCGCAGATCCTGAACCTCATCCGCAATCTGCAGAAGCAGCTCGGCATGGCCGTGATCCTGATCACCCATGACCTGACCGTCGTGCGGCAATTCTCCGACTATGTCTATGTGATGCAACACGGCGAGATGCGCGAACACAATACGACCGACGCACTGTTCGCGAATCCGCAGCATCCCTACACGCAGCACCTTTTGACCTCGGAGCCGCGCGGACAGGCAAAGCCGCTGCCGCCGAACTGCGACACGGTGCTCGAAGGCAAGTCTGTTAAAGTGGCGTTCATGCTGCGCCACGGTAGCTTCTTCAAGCCCGACATGCGCGAACTCGTCGCCGTCGACAGCCTCAATATCGAGCTGCGCCGCCACGAAACGCTCGGCCTGGTCGGAGAATCCGGCTCCGGCAAGACCACTTTCGGCCAGGCGCTGCTGCGCCTCATCGATGCCGATAGCGGCGAGATCTTTTTCGACGGAAAACCGATCCATGGCCGGTCGCGCGCCGAGATGCGGCCGTTGCGCTCGCGCATGCAGATCGTCTTCCAGGACCCGTTCTCGTCACTCAATCCGCGCATGACCATCGGCCAGATCATTTCAGAGGGGCTGGTTGTCAACAATCTCGGCGCCAACAAGGCCGAGCGGCTGGAACGTGTCAAGGAAGCGCTCGTCAGCGCCGGCATGCCGGCCAACATTCTCTCGCGCTTCCCGCACGAGTTCTCCGGCGGCCAGCGCCAGCGCATCGCGATCGCCCGCGCCATCGCGCTCGAGCCGGAATTCATTCTGCTCGACGAGCCGACCTCCGCACTCGACCTTTCCGTCCAGGCACAGATCATCGATCTCCTGCGCAAGCTGCAGGACGAGAAAGGTCTGAGCTACCTTTTCATCTCACACGACCTCAAGGTCGTCCGCGCCCTTTGCCACCGCGTCATCGTCATGCAGCATGGCAAGATCATGGAAGAAGGGCCGGTCGAAGACGTTCTATCGCATCCCAAGACCGCTTACACCGAACGCCTTGTCAGAGCGGCGTTCGAGGTAGCTTCATAGCATCCAGGAGATTTTGAAATGACAGCAACTCCCAAGATCACCTTCATCGGCGCCGGCTCGACCGTCTTCATGAAAAACATCATCGGCGACGTCTTGCAACGTCCGGCCCTCGCTGGCGCCAGGATTGCGCTGATGGACATCAATCCTCAAAGGCTCGACGAAAGCGCCATCGTCGCGCGCAAGCTAGCCTCGACGCTCGGCGCCTCTGCCACGGTCGAGACCTTCACCGATCAGCGCAAGGCACTCGATGGTGCGCACTTCGTCGTCGTCGCCTTCCAGATCGGCGGCTATGAGCCCTGCACCGTTACCGATTTCGAAGTGCCGAAGAAATACGGGCTGCGCCAGACGATTGCCGATACGCTCGGCGTCGGCGGCATCATGCGCGGCCTGCGCACGGTCCCACATCTCTGGAAGATTTGCGAGGACATACTCGCCGTCTGCCCGAATGCGATCATGCTGCAATATGTCAACCCGATGGCGATCAACACCTGGGCGATCGGCGAGAAGTATCCGACGATCAAACAGGTCGGACTTTGCCATTCCGTGCAGGGTACGGCGATGGAATTGGCGCACGATCTCGACATTCCCTACAACGAGATCCGTTACCGCTCGGCCGGCATCAACCACATGGCCTTCTATCTCGAATTCGAGCATCGCCAGCCGGATGGTTCCTATCGCAACCTCTATCCGGATCTCGTACGCGCCTATCGCGAAGGACGCGCACCGAAGCCCGGCTGGAACCCGCGCTGCCCGAACAAGGTTCGCTACGAGATGCTGACGCGTCTCGGCTATTTCGTCACCGAAAGCTCCGAGCATTTCGCCGAATATACGCCCTACTTCATCAAGGAAGGCCGCGAGGACCTGATCGAGAAATTCGGCATCCCGCTCGACGAATATCCGAAGCGCTGCATCGAGCAGGTGGCGCGCTGGAAGAACCAGGCAGAGGAATATCGCACTGCCGACAAGATCGAGGTCAAGCAATCGAAGGAATATGCCTCCTCGATCATCAACTCGGTCTGGACCGGCGAACCCTCCGTTATCTACGGCAACGTCCGCAACAATGGCTGCATCACCTCGCTGCCGTTCAATTGCGCGGCCGAAGTCGCCTGCCTCGTCGACGCCTCCGGCATCCAGCCGACCTATGTCGGCGATCTGCCGCCGCAGCTGACGGCCTTGATCCGCACGAACATCAACGTGCAGGAGCTGACGGTGAAGGCGCTCATGACCGAAAATCGCGAGCATATCTACCACGCCGCGATGATGGACCCGCATACGGCAGCCGAGCTTGATCTCGACCAGATCTGGTCGCTGGTTGACGAACTGCTCGTCGCCCACGGCGACTGGCTGCCGGAATGGGCACGCGGCAATCGCAAGGTTCAGGCCGCCTGAAGCCACTCTCTCCCGGCTTGCGGCCCAAAGGCCTCGCGGTGCTGCCGCGGGGCCTTGCATTTTTAGCGTGCGGGAAAAAATGAAAATCCAAAACGCGGGCGAATGTCGCATCGATAATCGATGGCAAAGCACATTCGCCTGGGTTAGAAAACACTCGCAGTTTGGAGGAGACGAACGACATGGCCAGCTCGGAAACATTCACCACCGGAACATTCGTTGGCCGCATCTGGCGCCCGGATGTGGAAGGCCCTGCCCTCGTCACCCTTCGCGACGGCATACTCTACGACATCACGTCGAAAGACGCGCCGACCATGCGCGATTTGCTGGAAAAGGACGATCCGGTCGCCTTCGTCCGCGCGCAGAAAGGTCAAGCCGTCGCCAAGCTCGACGATCTGCTGGCCGCCAGGGCCGACCGCTCGATCGTCCATCTTCTCGCACCCATCGATCTGCAGGCGATCAAGGCCTGCGGCGTCACCTTCGCCCGCTCGATGCTGGAGCGTGTCATCGAGGAGCGCGCCGCTGGCAATCCGGATCTTGCCGAAGCGATCCGTGGCAAAGTGACTGCACTGATCGGCGACAGTCTGCGCAACCTCAAGGCCGGCTCACCCGAAGCCGCCAAGGTCAAGGCGGCTCTGATTGAGGAAGGCGTGTGGTCGCAATATCTCGAAGTCGGCATCGGTCCGGACGCGGAAGTCTTTTCGAAATCGCAAGTCATGTCCTCCGTGGGACCGGGCGCTGATGTCGGCTTGCATCCGATTTCGAAATGGAACAATCCGGAGCCGGAAATCGTGCTGGCCGTGGACAGCCAGGGCCGTGTGAAGGGCGCCACCCTCGGCAACGACGTCAATCTGCGTGACGTGGAAGGACGATCTGCTTTGCTGCTCGGCAAGGCCAAGGACAACAATGCCTCCTGCTCGATCGGACCGTTTATCCGTCTGTTCGACGAGACGTACGCTCTGGATGACGTGCGCAATGCCGATCTCGACCTGAAGGTCGAAGGCGAGGATGGCTATGTACTGCACGGCCGCTCGTCGATGAAGGAGATCAGCCGCGATCCGCTCGACCTCGTCTCCCAGACCATCGGCCGCCATCACCAGTATCCCGATGGCTTCGTGCTGTTTATGGGAACGCTTTTTGCGCCGGTCGAGGATCGCGACACGCCCGGCCAGGGCTTCACCCACAAGGTCGGCGACATCGTCACCATCTCCAACGACAAGCTCGGCTCGCTGAAGAACCGCGTGCTGCTGTCGACTGAATGCTCGCCCTGGACGTTCGGTGCGTCGCATCTGATGCGCAACCTCGCCCGGCGCGGCCTGATTTAGGGCCTCGACTGAACCGAGATTTGGAGCAGCTCAGCCCGCCAGGCAAGCCATGGCGGGATTTCTTCAATTTGTCTGGCATTCAGCATTCGGCGACACGTGGGATTGTAAGATGTTCTGCGGTTGCTCCGCTATAGATTGCACGCCTGATCGCCTCGGTCGACAGAAGACGATCGTATGCTTCCGAGATCCGTCAGGGCAGACATTTCGCTGCGGTCGGCGCCTAAAGGTTCCTCGATGAAAGCTCATTGAAAGCTTCATTTGTTAGCGTGCGGAGGCCGGGGGGAACGGCAAACTTATCAGGGAGAAATAGGATGATAAGGTCGAGCTTGGCAATTTCCACAACTGCACTCGCGTTGATTATGATGACGCCGGCATTCGCATTCGATGGTTGGCATCAGCAACATGCTACCATGATCGAAGGCAAAGGCTCAGGCTATGATTATGTTTCGGTCGATTCAGCCACGCATCACGTTTTTCTGGGTCATCGTAAGGAAGGTTTGCAGGTCTTCGATCCCGCGACCGACAAGGTCATAAAGGTGATCGATAAGACCGCGACCGATAGTTCAGATGGCGCCGTACTCATCCCCGAATTCGATCTTGGCATTTCCAACAACGAGGATGGCACGATTACGCCGTTCAAGCTTTCAACGCTGGAGGCCCAGGCACCGATCAAGGTTGGCGAGGATCTCGACACCAGCCATTATGATGCCGTCAGCAAACGTCTGGTGCTGAATATGGGCGCCGGGCAAGACGGCACCGAACTGATCATGCTGGATGTCCCTTCACTCAAGGAAGTCGGTCGTCTGAAGGTGCCAAGCAAAAAGGTCGAAGGTGCCGATAGCGACGGCAAGTCCGCCTTCTTCCTCGCGGCACAGGATCTCGATAAAGTCTACAAGATCGACACCAAAGCCGGAAAGGTTGTTGCAACCTACGACACCGCCCCCGCTTGCGGTCACCCAACCGCAGTAACCGTCAATGCCGCTGACGAACGCGTCTACATCAGCTGCCGCGGACACGATGCCATCAAGCCCTCTTTCACCGTCCTTGATGGCGATAGCGGCAAGATAGTTTACAGCGCCGAGATCGGGGGAGGAACCGACAGCATCGTCTACGACGGCGACCTGAAACGTATCTTCACTGCAAATGGCGTGAGCGCCAATCTCAACGTTTTCGAGGTCGATGGCCCTGACAGTTACAAGCCGCTGGAAACGCTCGGCACCCGCGCCGGCGTTCGCACCATGGCGATGGACCGTCAAACCAAGGCGATCTATGCCATCACGGCTGAAGGCAGCGCCGATGCCTCGAAGAAGATCCTGACGGCAGTCTCTCCCTTCTATGCCAACACGTTCTTCCCCAATACGTTTACGGTACTGACTTACGGAAAATAGCGAAGAGTGCGACCAGAACGTCGGCCTTGCTATTCAGCCAGGGCCGACGTCGTGATGCCAAAGTCAGGCAAATCAGCATCAACCACTATTGCCAGATCTGAATATAATTGCGGCGAATGACATCTTCGGCAGAAACTCCAACGAACTCGCTATCATCCGCGCGCATGGCCGGTGCAAGCTCCTTTTCGAGCGCATCCCACGCCTCACCACGGGCTTACAGGTCGCGACGGATCAACGCGTGAGCGCAAGACCCGAGCGATGCCAGTTTCGCCGACAATTGCGCAGCATCGATAGATGCAAGATTGCCGCCGGTGAAAAACGGGTCGTCTGAAACGTCGCGTCCAATCCAGTGAGGCAATGTATGTGCGTCGAGCAAAGCGACGGATGCCGCCTCGATCTCGCATAGAACCAAACCGGTAAGCTGACCTTCGAAAACATCGAGGCAAAGCGCAGACGAGGCGATATTGTACCGCCTCTTCCGAATGCCTTTGCCGGCCAGCGCTGAGAAGACATCATATTCCTGCGATGTCAGGTAGACATTGACGATTGCAAGCGGATCGCCGCCGGCGTCGGGGTACGTCTTGCAAAGCTTATACTGCGTATCTCCGTCATCGCAGACGATCTTGCGCAGGCGCAACCTGGTGTCGTTGAGATAAAGATCGTCGATCAGCCGGAATGCCGCTCCGGAAAGATCCGGAATGTCGCCGACAAGAAACCGGCGCTCATATTCGGGCCGCGCATATTTAGGGATTGAGTTCGCCATGTCGCAATGGGCGTCCGCCGCTCAAGCACGGACGCCGAACCCTTCGATATCAATGGGTGGACATCGACTGCGGCTGGTTGAGACGGCTGCGGACGGCGGTCAGTTCCGAGGTCGTGTGGTTGAGGCGGTCCGCCAGCACGCGCATGATCTCGACGGCCATTTCCGGGAAATCGCTGAGTAGCTTCAGGAAATGCTCCTTGCTAATCTTCAAGGCTTCGAGCCTCGAGGTCGCTTTCACCGTGGCTGTACGGGAGACATCGCAGAGGATGGCAATTTCGCCAACGATGGAATTAAGGTCGACTTCGGCAACCTTGATCTCGCCGGCAGGGCTATCGACGAGAATATCAGCAGTTCCTGAAAGAACAACATAGGCCGCATCACCTTGATCACCCTGATGAAACAGGGTTTGGCCAGCATTGTAGCTGACCCGATCGGACGTAAACGCCAAGAGTTTCAATTTTGCGGGTGCAATGCGCGAAAAAATCGGCACCCGCTTCAGCATTTCAACTTCATCCTTCAGAAGCATGAGCTTCGGTACCCCCAGTGTTCGGCCCCAGACGCCACTGTCGAGATAGGATATTACGATAACAGTTCTTTGAACATACCGTTTTTCTCTAAAAGATCGGTCGTGGAGCCACTTTCGACAAGGCTGCCATGGTCGAAGACCAGAACGCGGTCGAATAATTCGGCAAAGCTGGGATTGGACAGGACCCAGATGATCGCTGGGGCATAGCCGTCGCTATCGAACTCGCCCAGAATAGCCCTCGCAATCTGATCCTGAATACGATGATCGAGCGCCGGCAGCGGACGATTGCAGATGATGTAATCGGCCCGTTTCAAAAGCGCGCGACCGAGATTGAGCTTCTGGCGCTGCACGTTCGTCAGGCGCTTGCCGCCGGAGCCGACATCGAAATCCAGGCCGATCGACAGAACGCTGTCATGCATGCCGAGACGCCCGAACACATCATACATGATCTGATGGATACGTTCCGGCGCATTGGCCTGCTGATGGGCGATACGGCCAAACAGCACGTTATCCATCAAGGTGGCGGAGGCGGTAAAACGCTCCGGATCGTAGCGCTCAATCAACTTGGCGAGATCGGCCGGAATATTCTCATAGAACTTCGCGCGCGCCTGCACGATCTTTTCCATGAGCACTTGTGTCAGAAGGCCGAAGCGGTGACGTGGTTCGATATAGGAGAAGCTTAGGCGGATAATGGCGGCACGCTCGTCATCGTCGGCCGCCTCATAGCCCTTGCCGTTCAGCTTCTGCAGCAGCGCCTCATAGGTCGGGATGTCTTCCGCCGTCATGAAAGTCAGTTGCTGGAAGAACGGGTGATCCGGCGGCAGGTCGGTAAAGAGCTCGACCGCGTTTTCGGCAATCTCGAGCCCCATATCGTACAAGTCGGACACTAGGCCCGTCTCAGCAAATACCTGCCGAAAGTAAGGGTGTGCCGCCAGCTTGCGATTGGTCATCTGCGGTCGCTTCAGCGTACCGAAGAGTAGATTTTCACCGACTGTCGCTTGCAGATTATAGGCATCGAACTCGAAGGGAACCACAAGATCCTCGAGTTTCTCCTCCTCAAGCTGCGATCGCAGTGCCTGCCGCAGCTCGACAATGCGCGACGTCAGATCCTGATGCGCGGCAGCGTCCACATTCGAACGCAATGCCATGTCGAAAATATCCTGCGACATGGTAACGGCATCGAGAACCGGACGGATGGCGGAATAAATATCATCCGGTCCCGTTGCGCCGGCGGCAGCATAATCGACCCAATCGCTATTGAGATCGAATTCCGGATTGGCCGCGCGCCGGGCCTCGGCCACGCTCCACTTGGCTTTTGCAGCCTCATCCTCGCTGTAGACAGGAGCAACGAGCGGCGCATGCTTGAGGCCGTAAAGGAGATTGCTGCGCAAGGTACCGTGAAAGAAGAACGTCTCGGAAGAGGCATAGGCGATACGTCGCCCGGTAAGCGATTCCGGTAACTCCAGGATATCGCGGCCGTCGATCGAGACGCGGCCGCTGTCCGGCCAGATCAGGCGCCCGAATGCCTCGGCGAGATATTCGCCGCCCGCACCGCTGTCGCCGACGATCGCCACCCTTTCACCCGGATGAATCTCGACCGAGACATGGTCCAGCACGCGCGCGCCGCTATCGTCAACGACGGTCAGATTTGTCGCGACGAGGGAATGAGTGATGCGGGCCGCCGGCGCATGCGAGACGACCTGGATCTTGGGATCGATCAGATTCTCGACGCTGAACTGCTCGACCACCTGATTGTACTTGACCTGAACGTCCTGACGCGACTGATCCCAGTCGATCAGTTCCTTCAGCGGTCCCGGCAGATCCTTATAGGCATTGATGACGGCAACGAGCTGACCAATGTCCAAACGACCCTGCAATGCCAGAAAGCCGCCGATCAGATAGAACAGGAACGGCGTCACCTGGGCAAGGAAGTTGTTGATGAACTTCACCAGGAACTTCCACTGATAAAGATCGTAGCGGATCGAGAAGATCAATCCGAGCCGCTGGGCGATATCGGCGCGCTCCAGGTTCGTGGTGTCGTTGGCGTGGATGGTACCGATACCGTCGACGATCTCGCCAACGCGGCCGGAAAGCTCGCGCGCCGTCAGCTGCCGCTGGCGGCCGAGTTCCAGAAGCCGCTTGCGCATACGGGGGATGACGATCGCCTGCACGGCGACGATGCCGGCGGCGATCATGCCGAGCCAGAAATTCTGCATGATGATGAAGATGAGCGCGGTGACCGCCTGGCCGCCGAGAAGGGCAGGCTGCACAAAGGCATCGCCCGTGAAGCCGCCCATCGGCTCCACCTCATCCTTGATCATGGTGGCGATTTCGGCGGGCTTTACCCGCTTGAAATGGGCAGGCGGAAACCGCAATACGCGGTCGATCAGCTCGAAGCGGATGCGGCGAAGCATGCGCTCGCCCAGCCGTCCCTTATAGGTGTTGATATAGAGCTTGAAGAGACCGTTGAGGACGACGAGCGCCAAAAACACCATGCTCAGTGCAACGAGCATCCACATGCGCGTTAGCTGCATGCCCTGAAAAATCTCGACATGGCCGATGAGCGGCACATCGAAGGCAATGTGCATGAAGGTCTGCGTATCGCCGGGATGTTCGAAACCCTTGCCCTGGATCGGCCCGTTGACGATCTGCTTCGGCAAGTCGAAGGACAGGAAGTACGGGATCATCGAGGCCGCAACGACAAGCAGTATCCAGATCTGCTCCAGCCGGGTATTCGACCAAATGTAGCGCGCTAGGCTTTTTTCCATTGCTTACTGCAGGCTTTCAAATTCAACGCCCAGCGCCAGCGCGATGCCGGCACCGATGTTGCAGAGATGCGGGAAGGTTTCGTTACGGATACGTGGCCCCATATGTGAAAGGGGACGCCGCCCGGTCTTTCGTCCACGCTCCTCCCGATTCATCGATTTTTCGATTTATATCACAAGATTGCGGGAATCCAGGAGGATAAAACGACAGGATGTCCCCGATATCAGCCGCACACGTGCCTACCTGCCCTCGCGCAGAAAGACGGATGTTCTGGCCGCGCCGCCAAGATCGATATCCGGATTGTCCGGCTTGGGTCGAGACAGCGCCGTCTTCACGGCCTCGACCAGCATATCCGTCGTCAATCCCGCCTCCGGCAAGGCCAATGCCAACCCCAATCTCTCCAGCCGTTCGGCCCTGACGGACTGCTCCGTCTCGCCGCCGGCGGTGAAAGGAACGAGAATGGCGCGGCAGCCGGCCACGAGAAGATCACCGACCGTATTATAGCCGGCCTGCGAAATCGACAGCTCGGCTGCGCGCAGAAGCGAGGGAAAATCCTTGCGAAAGCGAACGAGCTCGACGTTGCCGGGCGCGTCCATGGCGAGATCGGCATAATCCTGGTCGGGCAGGTTCGGCCCGGCGATCAATAGCCAGCGACGATCGGTCGCCACACGGCTTGCCGCCTCCAGCGAGGCGCGGATGAGGTCTCGCCCGACAGCGCCGCCACCAGCCGAAACGACGATGTCGAAGACTTCGACAGGTTCCGGCGGTAAAGCGGGTGCGACAAGACCCGTATAGACGATCTTGTCGGCGATCGCATCGGTCAAGGGAAAGGTCTCTTCCAGCCGGACGAAATGCGGATCCCCATGGACGAGCACGCCATCGAAGTGGTCGCGCAAGAGGCCGACCGTCTCTTCGTCGCGCCCCGGCTTCTTCTGCTGCTGCAGAATATCACGTACCGAAGTATAGAGCCTCGGCTTCGGATCGGCTTCAGAAATGGCATCGAGCAGCGGCAGAAGCTCGAAACGCATCTGCCTGCGACCGAAAGGAAAGGCCTCGATGATGACGACATCGGGTGCCGCCTGTCGGAACGCCTCCAGCAGCAAATCGCGGCGGCGCGACAGGAACTCCTCGCCGGCGGCATTGCCAGATTGATCGGCAAGACCGGAGAAGCCGGCGCTGCTGGCAACCACGGCCGGCAATGTGACGGAAGTGACATCCGCCCCCGGGAAGCCGTTCACCGGCACGCCGCCGGTGACTACCGTCACCTGGCAGCCGTCTTTCGCCAGAGCGCTGGCAATGCGGCTCGCCCGCGCCAGATGGCCGATACCGAGCAGATGCTGAACGTAGAAGAAGACCCGCAAGGGACGAGTATGTGAGGCCGTCATGCGGATTTCCGCCATTGATCTTCTTTCTGCCATTGCTCCTCGAACAGCCCGGTCAGTTGCCGGATGCTGGCGTGATAGTCGAAATGCTCGCGCACCCGCCTTTCTGCTGCCTCGCCCAGCCTCTGGCGCAATGCCGGATTGCGAATGGCGGATTCCAGCGCCACGGCCAGCGCCCGCGGATCCTCCGGGGGAACAACAAGACCATTTGTGCCATCTTCGAGTAGTTCGGGAACGCCGGAGACATTGGTGGAGACGCAGACAAGACGCTGGCTCGAGGCTTCGACGAGCACGTTCGGCAGCCCGTCACGATCGCCGTCGGCCGCAACCCGGCAGGCGAGCGCAAAAATATCGGCCTGGCGATAATGGGCGAGCACATCCTCCTGGGCGAGAGCACCCTTCCAGGTGATACGATCGGCAATACCAAGCGTATCGGCCAATGCCTTCAATTTCGTGAGACCGTCACCGCCGCCAATATGGGTGAAACGCCAGTTGAGATCGCTGGGAAGCAATGCCAGCGCGTTCAGCAGCACATCGTATCCCTTTTTCTCGACGGCGCGGCCCACGCTGAGAATGAATGCGGGATCGGAAGCGTCCTTGCCATCGCGACTGGAATGTTCACCGGCGAAGGAGCCGAAGCGATCGAGATCCAGACCGTGATAGCTCAGATGGACCTTGTCATCCGCACCGATCAGATCGCGCATATGCTCGAAACCGGTGTGCGTGCAGGTCACAGTCCAGCGGGCGCGGGCGAGCTTTTCCGAAAGCTCCCAGTCCGGCGAGGTCCAGATGTCCTTGGCGTGCGCCGAGCAGGTCCAGGGAATACCGGTCATGATGCTGGCATAGGACGTTACCGAGGCCGGTGTATGGATGAAATGCGCATGCAGCCACTCGCCGCCATCGGGCCATTCATGTGCCAGCACCAAGGCCTGGCCGAAGCGCCGCACGCGGTTCGGGGTGATATCGCGTTTGAGATCGGCCCAGAACTGCTTCAGGAGCGACTTGAACCCAGGCTTGCCGATGCCGGCAACGAAGGCGCGAAGCACCCTCAGCGGCTCGTTGTGCAGATATTCGGGCAGGTAGACGACGCTCGCCTTGATCTCGTCATGGACGGGATGGCGCTTCTTGTCCGTGGGCTTGCGCATCGAAATCAGCGTCAGGTCGAAGCCGGCCTTCTCCAGGCCGAGCAGCTCCTGCGCGATGAAGGTTTCCGACAGGCGGGGATAGCCTTTCAGGACCACCAGTATTTTCTTCCGCATCGACAGGTTCCGGTAATCTACTCGGCAACGATCGATAGCGGCGTATAGCGCTCGCGGTCATCGAACCATTCGCCGACGGTGCGCGAAATATGCACGAGCCCTTCCAGGCGCATGTTGCTGTTGCTCGCCGAGGGAGGAGCCTGGTTCGGCAGGCGCTTCAGGGCGGCGGCAAGCTGCTTCGGATCGGCAGATTCCTCCGGTAGAAGCATATCGACGAGGCCAAGCTCGCTTGCCCGCTGCGCGCGGATGAGCTGCTCCTCGCGCGGGCGGGTGCGCGGAATGATCAGCGCCGGCTTGTCGAAGGACAGGATCTCGCAATAGGTATTATAGCCCCCCATGGCGACGACGGCCTTGGCGCCGGCAATCAGTTCTTCCATCTTGTTGTCGAACTCGATGACCTGCAGACAGTCGATCTTGCTGGCGCGCTCCAAAAGCTGGCCACGCTCCTTGGCCGGCATATAGGGGCCAAGCACGATCAACGTCTTTTGCGTGAGGGAGCGATCTTCCTCGAAAGCGGCGATGACATCGCGGACGAGATCGGCACCGTCGCCGCCGCCGCCTGTCGTCACCAGGATATAATCCTCGTCAGGCACATGTTCCGACTTCGTGCCCAGAGTGGAAACGCTGCGCTGCAGGAAGCCGACGAACTCCATCTTCCGGCGCACGCCGGAGGGAACATCGAGGCCGACGAGCGGATCGTGAAAATCCGGCGGCCCATAGACCCAGACGCGATCGTAGAATTGATCGATCTTCTGCAGGACGTTGTTCTTCTTCCATTCGGCCTCCAGCAGGTGCGGCGCATCCATGACGTCGCGCATGCCGAGAACGAGCGTGGTGCCGCGCGCCTTGAGATAGGTCAGCGTCTCCTCGACCTCGCCTTTCAGCCCCATCGGCTCCTTGTCGACGATGAAAACGTCGGGCTGGAAGGTTTCGGCCGTATGGCGAATGATCGATTGCCGCATCTTCAGCGTTTCTTGCAATGCGACATGGCTCGCCATAGACGTGTATTCGCCGTCGCGCAGCTTGATGACGCTCGGCACTTTTACGAAATCGACACGAGCACGATAATCGAATGCCCCGGCGATCGTCGCACCGGAAATGATCAGCACGTTCAGCCCGCGATAGTCCTCAACAAGCGCATGGGCAATCGTTCTGCACCGCCTCAAATGGCCGAGACCGAACGTGTCGTGGCTATACATGAGGATTCGAGCATCTTCTAAGCGCCGCTTCATAGGCAAAAACCTCTGGGGGTGAAAGTTATACGCGGTGTCGGCAAACGACATCCGCGGGCCGCTTCTCGAATTGCAATCCTGTCTTCGCCGTTCACCCTGCTATTTGTAGGGATCGGCGGCATCGCGCAAGCCGTCTCCTAAAAAGTTGAACGCCAGAATGACCAAAATCACCGGGATCATAGGGAAAAGGAGCCATGGATAGAAGGCGATGACGCTGACGCTCCTTGCCTCGGTCAACAAAATGCCCCAGCTCGTGATTGGCGGGCGAAGCCCCAATCCGAGGAAGCTGAGCGCGGTTTCGCCGAGAATCATGCTCGGAACAGAGATCGTCGCCGTGGCGATCAGATGCGACATGAAGCCAGGAACGAGATGGCGACCAATGATACGGCGCGTACTTGCGCCCATCAGTTGCGCGGCAAGCACATAGTCCTCCTCCCGCAGGGACAGAAGCTTCGAGCGCACGGCGCGTGCAAGGCCGGTCCAGTCGAGAATGCCGAGAATGATGGTAATGCCGAAATAGACGATGATCGGACTCCAGCTCACCGGCATGATCGCCGCAAGCGCCATCCACAATGGCAGGCTCGGCAGCGATTGCAGCACCTCGATCACGCGCTGAACGAGGAGATCGAAAAGACCGCCGTGATAGCCTGCCAGACCGCCGATGACAACGCCGAGTACGAAGCTGATCGCTATACCGATCAACCCGATCGTCAAGGATATGCGCGCGCCGTAGATGATGCGCGACAGCACGTCCCGGCCCAGGCGATCGGTTCCAAGCAGGTACATTTGCCCGCCGACGGAAGGGCAGATCAGGTGCAGGTTCGAATCCACCAGGCCCCAGAAACGATAGGCATCGCCGCGGCAGAAGAAGCGGATCGGCTGCACGTCCGAAGGATTTTCGGTATAGATCCGGCGCAGCGTATCGATATCGAGCGTCATTTTCCGGCCATAGACGAACGGCCCGACGAACTCGCCCTTGTCGAAGAAATGGACCATCTGCGGCGGCGAGTGGATATAATCGACATTGCGGCTGTGCAGCCCGTAAGGCGCCAGGAACTCCGCAATCAGGATCATGCCATAGGCCAGGAGCAGAAAAATGCCGGAGGCGAGCGCAAGCTTGTGCTTCTTGAACTTCCACCACATCAGCTTCTTCTGCGAGGCCATGTAATAGCGCTGCTGGCCGGCGGACATGGCTTCGAACTGATCCGGATCGAAATCCGCGTTCGACACATAATGCTCCAGGGGGGCACCGGGTTTTGGCAGGGATACGCTCACTTTGTACTCCTGCCTTGCAAGCGGATGCGGGGATCGAGAAAGCCGAGTGCGATATCCGAGATCAGCACGCCGATAACATTGAGGAAGGCGAGAAACATCAGAAATGAACCGGCAAGATACATGTCCTGGCTTTGCAGGGCCCGGATCAACATCGGGCCGGTCGTCTCGAGCGACAGCACGATAGCGGTGATCTCAGCGCCCGAAATGATCGACGGCAGGATGGAACCGATATCGGCGACGAAGAAGTTCAATGCCATGCGCAGCGGATATTTCACCAGAGCCTTCAGAGGATGCAGCCCCTTGGCTCGTGCGGTGATGACATATTGCTTCTGCATCTCGTCGAGCAGATTGGCGCGAAGACGGCGGATCATGCCCGCGGTCCCGGCCGTACCGACGATGATGACTGGGATCCAGAGATGCGAGAGGATCGAGCGCGCCTTTTCCCAGCTCATCGGCTGCGAGAGGTATTGCTGATCCATCAAATGGCCGATCGACACGCCGAACCAGACATTGGCGAAATACATCAGGATCAGCGCCAGCATGAAATTCGGGATGGCAATGCCGAGCAGGCCGAGAAAGGTCAGGCCATAATCGCCCCAGCTATATTGATGGGTGGCGGAATAGATGCCGATCGGGAAGGCGATTAGCCAGGTCACGAGAATCGTCGTCATCGACACGAGAATGGTCAGCCACAAGCGGTCGCCAACGACATCCGAAACCGGCAGCTGATATTCGAAGGAATAGCCGAAATCGCCATGCAGCATTCCGGCGACCCAGTGGACGTATTGAATCGGCATGGGCTGATCGAGGCCGTATTCGTGGCGAAGATTCTCGATCTCCTGAAGGTTCGCCGTCTCGCCCTGGGCGCGCAGCTCGGCGATCTGGCTTTCGAAGAAGTCGCCGGGCGGAAGCTGGATGATCGTGAAGACCAGCATCGAAATGACGATCAGGGTCGGGATCATCACGGCGATGCGCCAAAAGATATACCTAAGCATTCCGGCGATCCTCCTTCATCCAGAAGGTATCCGGCATGTAGACACCGAGAAAGCAGGTTGGATCGAAGCCGTAAAGCGCCTTTTCCGGCACGTTCTGCATACGCGCCGAATGCACGATCGGCTGCAGCGTGGCGTTGATGAGGCCGATGGAGAAAACCTGGTCCGTATAGATCGACAGCATTTCGTGCCAGATCTCGGCGCGCTCGAAGGAAGAGGCGGCCGCCTCCCATTCACGTAGCAGCTTGACGAGTTTGGCCGCCTCCGGAACATCGGGCGCGACACCCTGCGTTTCACGCGAAAGATAATACATGCCCCAGAGCGGCCATTGCATCTGGTCGTCGGTTGTCGGCGCCAGTTCTGCCGGGTTCATGTCCGCCGTCGGCACGCCATTGTCCAGGCCATACCACAAGGACATCAGGATACGCCCGCCCATGGCGCGACTGCGGAAAATGTCACGTTGCGACACACGCGTGAACAGCGCAATCCCGACCTTGCGCCAGTGATCGGTGACCAGTTCCAGGACGTCCGCATCCAACGGGCTTTCGCCCGGTGTCTCCACCGTGATTTCCATACGCCTTCCGTCCGGCAACAGGCGAATGCCATCTTCGTCGCGCTTGGCAAGACCGGCGGCGTCGAGCAAAGCATTGGCCTGATCGGGATCGTGCGCAATCCAAGCCGACGCATATTCCGGCTTGTAGAGCGGGCTGTCCGGCAGGACGGTATTGGCGCTCTCGGCGCCAAGGCCGTAGAAGACGGCCATATTGACCTCGTGGCGGTCGATCGCCAGCGACAGGGCTCGCCGCACGCGCACATCGCGCAGAACGTCTCGCCAGACGGCATCGGCGCTGTTCAGATTGGGAAACAGCGCAACCCGCGACCCCCGCGCCGCTTTCCAAAGATTGACCTTGATCGGGTGGAGCTTCTCCGCTTCCTTGAGGAAGGTGTAGTCGTTGAAATCTATGCCGTTTGCCTGCAGATCGCTTTCTCCCGCACCGGTCTTGGCGGCGATGATCGCGGAAGAGCTGATGTTCAGGATCATCCGATCTATATAGGGCAACTGCCGGCCATTTTCGTCGACGCGATGAAAATAGGGATTGCGCTCGAAGACGAATTGCTCGGCCGGCGGCGCGGTCGTGTTGCGCCAGGGATCGAGCACGGGCAGGTTAGGATTTTCAGGCCGGTAGGAACGGGCCATCTTGATATGCAGATCCTGCCATTTCTTAACGCGGTTTTCCTTCATCAGCGAGGACAGGCGAATGCTGTCCTGATACTTCTTGTGGAACTGCTTCAGATAATGCGAAGGCCCGGCAATGACGAGCGGCTGCGGCGCGGCAAGAATCGGCAGGAAATCTGGATTTGGATCATCCCAGGAATAACGCACCGTCAGCTCATCGAGCAACTCGAAACGCGGCAGGCTGCCATGCGGGCGCAACTCCAGGGCGCCGCCGCCCGGTGTCAGTTCTTTGTTGAGGATGACGTCTTCCCACCAATAGCGGAAGTCATAGGCGGTGAAAGGATGTCCATCCGACCATTTATGTCCGTCGCGCAGCTTGAAGGTGAAAACCATGTCGTTGACGGAGGTGAATGACTCCAGAATATCAGGCTGCAACGACAGGGTACGGTCATAGCCGACGAGACGGGCATAGCCGTAGATCGTCATGAAGCGGATATCGTTCTGGCTGCCGATAATGGTGCGCACCGACCCGCCATAATGGCCTGGCGTGCGCCCCATGGCCGCGACATTGACGATGCGCGGGAATTTCGGCAAACGCCTGGCAAGATGCGGCATCTGGCCGGCCCTTAGCCAATCGGCGAAATATTCCGGCTCATTGTCAACATCCGCGGCAAGAACGGGTTGAGGCAAAACGGTGGTGGCCAGCAGGCCGAGAAAGGTGCGCCGGTTGATCATTTGCGCAGCTCCTGGGCACCGAGACCCCGGCGGGCACGCACGAAATGCCCTCCGCCCAAATCGGCATAGGCCAGATCTCCGTCCGCCCCCTCAGAGAATTTCGGCCCCCATTTCTGCTTGGCTGCGGAGCCTTCGCTGCTCAGGGCGGAGAAATCCAGCGGCCGGTCGAGATCGGGGAACGGGACCGCAGCAAGCAGCGAACGCGTGTAGGGATGAACGGGATCGCGCAGGATGATCTCGCGTGGTGCGATTTCAACGATACGTCCCCGTGCCATCACGGCAATGCGGTCGGCCATATAATCGACCACGGCGAGATTGTGCGAAATGAACAGATAGGTCAGGCCAAGTTCTTTCTGCAGATCCTTGAGAAGGTTCAGGATTTGCGCCTGCACAGACACGTCGAGCGCCGAAACGGGCTCGTCGAGGATCAGAAGCTTCGGTCCCAGCGCCAAAGCGCGCGCAATTCCGATGCGCTGGCGCTGGCCGCCGGAGAAACTGTGCGGATAACGGCTGAGATAGTGCTTGTCGAGACCGATCGCCTGCATCAGCGCCTTGACCTTCTCCTTGCGCTCGGCGCTGTCGCCATGCCCATGGATTTCCAAGGGCTCGCTCAGGATGTTGCGGATGGTCATGCGCGGAGAAAGAGAAGAGACCGGGTCCTGGAAGACCATCTGGATCTTCGTACGCAGATCCATCAGCTCGTCACCCTTGACGGCGAGTACATCGATCTTGCCGCTGCCATCATCGAAGCTGACGGAACCACTATCGGCGGTGACACCCCGCATCAGAATCTTGCTCACGGTCGTCTTGCCGCAGCCACTTTCCCCGACCAGGCCGAGACATTCGCCGCGGCGAATATCGAAACTGACATCATCGACCGCACGGAACTTTGTGCCATCCCGTCGCCCAAACAGCCCGCCGGCTTTCGAGGTGTAGGTCTTGGTCAGATTGCGCACGCTAAGCAGGACATCGGGTGCCGTGCCCGCCGCCGGCACACCGTTGCCGATAAGCTTCTTCTTGCCGGAGAAGGTGCCGAGATTGATCGGGACATCCCGCAAGGACTTCAATCTTTCTCCGGGCTTCATGTCGAAATGCGGCACCGCCGACATCAGCGCCTTCAGGTAACGATGCTGCGGCTGACGAAAGATCGTGTCGACCGGACCTGCTTCCATGATCTCGCCGTGATAGATGACCACGACCTCATCGGCCATGTTCGCAACGACGCCGAGATCATGAGTGATCAGCAGCATAGCCATGTTGAACGTCTGCTGGAGATTGCGCAGCAGGCCGAGGATCTGCGCCTGGATGGTGACATCCAATGCCGTCGTCGGCTCGTCGGCAATCAACAGCGCCGGATTGCAGATCAGCGCCATGGCGATCATCGCGCGCTGACGCATGCCTCCGGAAAGCTCGAAAGGATACATATCGAAAGTGCGAACCGGGTCCTGGAAGCCGACAAGGTTCAGCATCTCCTCGGTCTTTTCGTGCTGCTCGGCCCTGCTGGTGCCTGCGCTGTGAATGCGAAGCGCTTCGCTGATCTGGTTGCCGACGGTATGCAGCGGCGACAGCGAGGTCATCGGCTCCTGGAAGATCTTTGCCATGCGCGCGCCACGCAGCCTGCGGATCGCGACGCCATCGCGCGGCAGCTGGAGAATATCGGTCGTCTGACCGTCGAGCGGATCGGTAAACAGAATCCGGCCGGTCGCCTTCGCCGCCGTTGGCAGGATGCCCATGATCGATTGACTGATGATCGACTTGCCGGAGCCGGATTCGCCGACGAGCGCCGTAACCTTGCCTGGGAGCACTCTCAAGCCGGCATTCTTTACGACGCGCAGACTATCTCCATAAAGGGAGAACGAGACGTCGAGGTTCTCAATACGCAGTAGATCAGTCCCTGACGCCATACATATTACTTCCCGCTCACATGACCTTTGTGGCCTTATACGGCACACTAACGTAGGCCATAACGGGTGTCTAGCTGGTCAAAGCAATGCCGCGACCGTAAAAAAACTGTCGTCTTTCCAGTGATATATCGGCTTATGCTGAAGCGGGAGGCGGCGGCGGTTACGGAGTCAGGTTTTCAACTTGAAGACGGCCCTCGAACTTCTTGGCATCCCTGTGCAAGAGAATGACCTGCTCGGCCTCGGAGAGACTGTCTGGTGCCGTTTCCTGAAAGATTTCCAGCCCGCCATTGGCTGGCGTCGCAGCTTTCGGAGAGACGACGGTGAAGCGCTGGCGCACGCCGCGGAGCTTTTCTTCGCCGAGTTTTCCCCATTCGCAGTCGGTGTAGCTGGAGAAAGCCTGGCTCGCGACGACCTCGGTCGCATATTTCTTGGTGAGCGACTGTAGCCGCTCGACCTCGTTGACCGCCGCGCCGAAGGCGGAAAACGTCAACCGATCCTTCAATCCGACATTGCCAAACATGACGTTGCCGACATGCAGGCCGATCCCATAGCGCACTTCGCTCAAATTGCGCGATTGGCGATCGCTGTTGAGTGCCGTGACACGGCGCTGCGCCTCAAAAACGGCCGAGAGTGCGGCCTCGCAGGCCACCTTGGACGGGTCCTTGTGCCGCCCACATGGGTAGACGGCGAGAAATCCGTCGCCAAGGAAGCTCAGGATCTCGCCGCCGTTGCGATTGAACGGCGCTGCGATCGCATCGAAGAATTCGTTCAGCGTATCGATATAGGCTTGGCGACCTTCCTTTTCGGCATAAACCGTGGATTGCCGCATGTCGCCCATGACGAGCGCCGCCCGGATCGTCTCGCCGTCACCTCGGCGGATCTGGCCGTTCAGCACGCGCTTTCCGGCATCGCCGCCGAGATAGGTGGTCAGCATGTTGTTGGCGAGCTTGCCGAGAACCGCCATCTTGGCGGCCATGGCCAGATGGTTCTGCATGCGCATCAGCGCGCCGATCATCTCTTCGCTGAAGCCGCCGATGCTGTCGGTGGACCAGGAGCCCATCATGCCCTGCACCGAGCCCGCGCCGAAAGTCTGCACGAAGGCCATGTAGTCGGTGACCTTCTCCTTGCGCAGATCCTCGAAGATCGGAAATTCGACAGCACCGTCGACATCGATCCGACGACGCAGGTGCTGGAGATTGTTGGACAGGAGATAATAATAGGGGCTCTGCACGAAGCGTTCCGGCTTCTCGTTCCCATGCCGGTAGCCCTCGATCGTCAGACCGCCGGCGCGCCGCCAGGTAAAGCCGAGCGCATCGTAGAGCGGATGTAACATGGAAAAGGTCAGATGCACGCGGTTGAGCGGCATTCCTGTCGCCGCCATGCGCTCGCAGAAGCCGCGAACGGTGGTCTCCAGGTTTTCGCCCGTCAGCGCCGCCTGCGTAAGCCATTCCGCGACTTTATCGAGAAGAAGATCAGAAACACTCGAGTGAATAGTCATTGTCCCCGCGGCCTATCTTGCAATGCACTATGTCTCGCCGGTCATGGGGTGCCGGCACTTTCGCCGACTGCCATCTCCGGAATTTCCGGCCTATCGTTCAAGGCTGGATGAAACGATCACGCAATAGCACGTTCCCTAGCTACCCCTGGATCGCGCAAGCACCAGAAAAATCGACTGCATTCCTCACGCCCCCGCACCAGAAATGCAGCAAAAGGACAGCCGTCGCAACCGGCGACTCTCGTTTTGTTCTCTTTCAGATAAGGCGCATATTCAGCTGAAACAATGGGCTAAACCGAAATGGATCGATAAAAATCACGACTGCAACCCATAGCCGGCTGCGTGTGACATCCGAAAGTCACTCGCCCGCGGCAAGCTCGGGCGGCCGCTTTTCGCGCAACGCCATGGCTGCCATCGCGTAACCGCCGCTCGCCCCGTCGATGAAATGCATATGGTCGCGCATGAGCGGGGTCGGCACGAAACAGGTCATCAACGCGCTATCCTGGCGATGCAGACCAAAACGGCAGACACCCTCGGCCTCGGCCTGGCGCAAGCGCGCCTCGATGCGCTCAAGATGCAGGGCGTCGACATCGATCGTCATTTTCAAGCCGTCGTCAAACTTGCGGAAATCGGAATTCGCTGCGAGATCACGCCGGTAGATCTGGGCATCGAAGGTTGCGGTCCTCACCCCGAGCTTGTCGAGAACCCAGACGAGGACGATCTGGGCATCGATGACAAGCTTGCGCCACCAGCGATTGGCCGGGGCGGCCAAAGCCCGCGCTTCGATATCGGCACCTCCGAAGCTCAATGCCGGCGTCGGACCTTCAACCGGAACGGGATGGCTGTCGCGGCTCTGCTCTGCAGATATGGCAATGATATCGGCAACCAGTTGCTGAAATTTCGGACCGCTTCCCGCGTCGCCGGGAATGGCGATAATCGAGACGATCTCGCCATTATGCGCCTCGATCGGGTTCCATCGGCACGAAAGACCTGTCAGATCGGGTTCCACTCTTGCCGGCATCGCCTCGACGATGAAGCGGCCCGCTTTCATCTGCCGCTCCGCCCAGCTCGTACCGCCGCCGGAAAACATGGCATAGGAAACGTAATCGCTCGGGCTGAAACGGGCGACCCGTACGTCGAGCCCCTCACTGCGAATGGCGGCCATCGGTACCAAAGCCGTGCGCAGATCGAGCTGCAGCTCTTCCTTCACCCAGCCCCGCACAGCCGCAAGCGCTTGCCGCGCCCGCTCCCCGCCGGAGGATGGGACGGCGACCACTGCGCCATCCCCACCGAAGGCAAAGGGGTAGTCTCCTCGGCCCAAGGCGTTGAGCACGGCGGAAATCACGCTGGCGCCCGCCATATTGACCGATTTGTAGTGTCCGGCGGCAATCGCCTTTGTCGAGCTGACGATGTCGGCGACGGCAATCAACCAGTCATCCGGGAGAGGCTGGTAATTGGCGCTGTCGGTCACACCTTCGAAACGCGTGAAACCCGCAAGCTTATGGAAGAAATCATCATTGGATGGCTCGGCCATGATGTCCCCCTTCATTGAGCGCCGCGACAATCTATCCCTACAGCAAATGCGTTGAAAAGCCAGCGGGCGGTCGACGCCGCGATGCCCGCCGTGCTACGCCCACTGCGGGAGAGGCACAAGACGCCAAGGATACTTCAAATACGATGAGCCGCCTGGATAGTTTCATTCGCCGCCTCAGCGCACAGCGCGACATCCTCAATGCCGTCGCCGACGAGGTGAGAATGCTTGATGGCCCCGTGCTGGAGCTCGGTCTCGGCAATGGCCGCACCTTCGATCATCTGCGCGAACTTTTTCCCGATCGCCGCATCATTGCCTTCGACCGGGCGGTCAATGCCTACGGTCCTTCAGTGCCGTCGACCAACAATCTCGTCCTTGGCGAGATCAAGGATACGGCGAAAACCTTTGTCGGCGCCAATGCCTCGCTCGCCCATGCCGATATCGGCACCGGCTACGAAGACAAGGATGCGATAACATTGACCTGGCTGCCGCAAATCATGGCCGGCGTGCTGGCATCGGGCGGGCTTGCCGTCAGCGGCCTTCCCCTCGATCATCCAGATCTCGAGGCACTGGCCCTGCCTTCAACCGTCAAGGACGGGCGCTATTTCATCTATCGGCGCAAATAGGCTCAGCGTATAAAGAGAACGTCGAACTGCTCGCCCTCGACAGGCAATTCACTCACCTTCAAAACCTTCTCGCCTGCTTCGAAGAAGGCGAGACATTCGCTGTAGTGTCTGGCGAGATCAGCGATGAAGTCCTTAGTCTGATCCTTGCCGTAGAAGGCTGGCGTGAATTCCATATAAAGCGGCACCCTGCGGGCCATCAGCGCGCTCATCGAACGGCAGGCAATCGGCTCATAACCCTCGATGTCCATCCAGATCAGCCCGATATCGGCGGGATCGACGCCTGCCTGCACGAGAATATCGTTGACCGGCCGGACAGGTACCGAGATCTTCTCGTCGGTCGAGCTTTGCCGCAATGCGCTGCTTTTGCCATGATTCTTGTGGTTGAGGTAGAAATCGAGCTGCCCCTCACGATCGCCGGCGGCGCAATTGACCGTCGTTACCATTTCCTGCAGGCCATTGTCGGCAATGTTGGTCGCCAGCAAGCGAAAATTGCGCGGGTCCGGCTCGACGCTGACGATATGGTCATAGGCACCACTCAGGGCAAAATAGCAGGTCTGCGTGCCGATATTGCCGCCGAGTTCCAGGAGCGCCGATCCCTTGCGCAACAGGCCGCGCTCGCGCAATACGCTCAGAAGGCGGTCGACATGGTCGCGCTCGAAATGCCCTTTGCGAAAAACCTTACGGCCGATGTAGTCGGCCGGCGAGAAACTGAGAACGTGATCCCCGCAATCGACCGTCATCGTCTTCACACGAGGGCCGAGTGCACTGACGAGGATATCCCGGCCGAGCCTGGTGTCGAACAGACGCGTTGCGATCGCATCCCGTTTGCGGCGAAAGGCTCGTTTCCAGTATTTTCTCGTGAGGATCTTGCGGTCGAACATGAGCGCCATCCCTACACCAGCGCCATTCCGTTGCAAACGGGGAAGATCGGCAATGCGGGCCTCTAAAAATCAGGCAAAGTGGCCGCTCGCCTCTTTCGAAACGATATAGACCCGCAAGGGTTCACCGCGGCCTCGAACGGCGATCTCGCGGCTTTCGGTGCCGGCGATATCCGCTTCCGACAGCTGCGCCACCGGCTCTGAAAAGACGAGCGCAGTGTTGAATTCCTTGGCGACGCTTTCAAGGCGGCTGGCGACATTGACCGTATCGCCGATCGCCGTCACGTTCTTAACGGTGCCATACCCCATCGAGCCTACCACCGCGAGGCCGGTGTGGATGCCGATGGCGATCTCGAGCGGTGCTGCCAGCTCGTCGGCCAACTCATCGCTGAGCTTATCGATCTCCCGGATGATCGCAGCGGCGGCCTTCAATGCCTGGCGATTGGCCTCCTTCGGGGTCGTGCGAAGGCCGAAGAGGGCCATGGCACCATCGCCAATGAACTTGTCCATCCGGCCGCCATTCTCCTCGATGATGCGGCCAACGATGGCGAAATAGCGATTGAGCAGGAAGACGATGTCGAAGGGCAGCCGCGATTCGGTCAGCGACGTGAAATGGCGCAGATCGCAGAAGAAGACGACGATCTCCCGCTCGCGGCCAGGGCTTGCAGCCTGCGTGTAGACCGGGATCGTCGCTTCGGCCATCGGCGCCAGCAGCGGCAAGACGCTGACATTACCGGTCGGACGCAGCTGGCAGGCAAGTCTGACATCCGGCGTGGCGCCGATGCGGTTCAACGTCTTCTGCTCCAGCGGCTCGGGCGGTGGCAGGTTCTCTGCTCCCTCGATGATCTGCACGCGGCAGGTGGAGCATTGCCCCTTACCGCCGCAGACCGAATAATGCGGGATGCCGCCGAGACGGCTTGCTTCGAGCACACTAAAGCCGCGCGGCGCATGCACCACCTCGCCGCCGGCGTAGCGGATGGCGACCTGGTACTGGCGCTCACGCAATCTGCGATGCGTACGAAAGGCGAAAAGAGCGGCAAGCGACAAGCTGAAGGCGCCATAGAACCCTGCTCGGTATGGCCACAAGGCCTGTGTCATCTGGCCGCCCGGCGCGGAGCCGGTCTCGCCATAGCTCCGCATGTCGCTGTAGTAGCCGCCGGGATAGCCGCGCTCATCCTCCTGGGCGACTTCATGCGCCACGGTCTTGCCCATCGCGGCAAAACCAAGCAAAGCGAGAACCGGCAAAACGATGGCAAGCGATAATATCACCGGAGCGATCACCGTGTACCAAGGACGGTAGCGCAGCCAGAAATGAACGCCGATGCATCCGTGGAGCCAGACAATCAGCAGCACGAACGACTGGCGCAGGCCATTGAGCGGCGAGGTCACCCACAGGCTGCGCACGATTGCCTTGTAGGTGTCATGATAGCCGTAGACCTCATGGACGATGCGCGTCGCAATGATGTGATCGATCAGCAGCAGGGGCACCAGCAGACCGGTTACGATCTGAAAAGCTTCGCCGGCAGGCATGACGAGCGTTCTGCGCCTGTAAAGCATCCGCAGCACCAGCAGGATATGGAGAATCAGCGCGCCATAAAGAAGCGCGGTTCCGACCGGATTGCGCCACACGGCCATGAACCAACGTTGAGCATGTTCGGCCATACCGAGCGAGATCAGCCCGAGGGAATGGTTGGCCAGATGCATGATCACGAAAGCAAAAACGATCAGACCGGAGCCGAGACGGAGCTTTCGCACCAGACGATCGGTAATGATTGGCTTTCTTGCCTCGATGGTCATCAAACCCAATGTATATTGCCCGTTCACAACAGGTGGGAAAACGGCTATCGCCTATTCATCTAGCCGCAACGCCGCATGCTGTCGAGGATGCGGCTTTTTGAAGCAGGGACCTTATTGTCACGCAACCGGTCGGAATTCGGGCAATCCTCTCACAATTCGGGTTCCTGTCATCACTTAATCGTCAACTGTGTGACGACGCCATGAAGATCGCCTTTTACGCCCCCTTGAAGTCTCCCGCTCATCCGGTCCCATCTGGCGACCGGCTGATGGCGCGCCAGATCATCTCAGTATTGAAGATGGCGGGACACCAGGTCGAAGTCGCTTCTGAATTGCGCAGTTTCACGCCGGGTCCTGAAGCCGGGCCACGCATGGAGATAGCCCGACAGGCCCGGGCCGAAATGGATAGTCTGACCGAGCGCTGGCGGAGCGAGACGGCACCCGACCTATGGTTCACCTATCATCCCTATTACAAGACGCCCGATCTCATCGGTCCATCCGTCGCCAGGAGGCTGAGCATTCCCTATGTGACGGCCGAGGCTTCCTACTCCCGCCGTCATGACGAGAACGGCTGGAGCGAGAACCAGCGTCTTATCGCCGATGCGGTAAGGCTTGCCACCGTTAATCTGTGCTTTACCGAGCGGGACCGGATCGGTCTGCTCGATGCGATCCCCGATGGTCGCTACGAGCGCTTTTTGCCCTTCATCGACGCGACGCCATTTGTACGCTCTTTCCCGGATCCGCGACGGCTGATTGCCGTGGCGATGTTGCGGAAGGGCGACAAGTTTGACAGCTACGCCATGCTGGCGAGCGCGCTCGATCTTATCCGCGATCAGGATTGGACCCTCACCATCATCGGCGACGGGCCGATGCGGGCCGAGGTCAGATCGTTGTTTTCCACATTCGGCGAAAGCCGCATCATCTGGCGCGGAGAACGCTCCACCGCAGAGATCGCGCAGGAGCTGGCGACCGCCGGCCTCTATGTCTGGCCCGGCTGCAACGAAGCCTATGGCCTTGCCTATCTGGAGGCGCAGGCGGCGGGCCTGCCCGTGGTCGCGCAGGCAACGGCCGGCGTGCCGGAAGTGGTGATGGCGCGCAAAACGGGACTTTTAACGCCGGAAGGCGATGTCGAAGCCTATGCCGGTGCCATCGCTCGGCTTTTGAACGATCAAAGCCAGCGACAGACCATGGCAGACGCAGCCTATGACTTCGTTCATCAGGAGCGTTCACTGCCCGCCGCATCGAAGCGGCTGGAAACCATTCTTCGAAACCATCTGGGAGATACCTATTATGAGCGATAGAGCCGATTGGCAGCCCCTGCGCGACGAACTGCGTCGATGGAGCGAGGCTGGACGAAAGGTAAAACTGTGGTTCCGCGACGACGACGCCATCGAGCCGACCCCTGCCCTCGACCGGCTGCTATCGCTTGCCAATCGTTTCGACGTGCCGATGGCTCTTGCGATCATTCCGGGACTGACCGGCGAGCCGTTGGCCGAGCGACTGGCGTCCGAGAACCGCATCACCGCCACGGTGCACGGCTGGACGCATCAAAACTATGCTCCTGACGATACCAAGAAGCAGGAGCTTGGCCTGCACCGGCCGCAGCAGATCGTACTCGACGAGCTGCATCGCGGCTTCGACAAGCTCAAGGCCCTTTATGTCAAGCAGTTCGTCCCGCTGCTGGTGCCGCCGTGGAACCGTATCGATGACGCGCTGCTGCCGCATCTCGCTCCCTTCGGCTACCGCGCCGTCTCCGTCTTCGGATTAGCAAAGCAGGCCCCTATCGGCCTGATCAACACGCATATCGACATCATGAGATGGCACGGGATGCGTGGCGGTCTACCGCATACAGAAGTGATCGCACGTCTGGTGGAGGAGCTCCAGATTCGTTTCGATGGCCACGACGAACCGATCGGGGTGATGACGCACCATCTCGTCCATGACGATCTCGCCTGGGATTTCGTAGAGACGCTATTCGAGGAAACGGCCGGCCATGCCGCCATCGAATGGCGGCCGGTCGGCCATTTCGTACATTAGTGGTCGTATTACGCTCAGCCGAGTTCCTGGGCGAGTCCGATGAGAAGCCCTTCAGGCCCACGGATGTAGCAGAGCCGATATGCGTTACTATACTGGACGACCTCGCCGACGAGCTGCGCACCGCGCATGCGGAGCCTTTCAAGCGTGTCGTCGATGTCGTCGACGGCAAACATGACCCTGAGATAGCCCAAGGCGTTGACCGGGGCATTCCGGTGATCCGCGACGACAGCCGGTGCGAGGAAGCGGGAGAGTTCGAGCCGGCTGTGGCCGTCCGGCGTGCGCATCATGGCAATCTCGACGCGCTGATCGCCCAGTCCGGTGATACGCCCGGCCCACTCTCCTTCGATCGTGGCCTGCCCTTCAAGCTCAAGACCGAGTTCGCGAAAGAAATCGATTGCCCCTGCGAGATCTTCGACGACGATTCCTACGTTGTCCATCCGCTTGACGGCCATGTCTTTAACCTCCGGGTGTCGTTCCAGTCTACAAGGTGTCGCCTGGTCTAACAACGGACACTTGCGGCCAAACGGCCTCTCAGAGCTGCAGCGACTGTCCGTCAAAGGCGAAGAACGCTTCGGGGAAGCTCTTCTGCGCATCGCGCTGCATGTCATCCAGTTCGCGGTCCGTGCGGCCGGGTGCGTGATGGAACATGGCGAGCCGCTTAACGCCGGCCTTCTTGGCGAGCTTGATGCCCTCCTGCCATGTGGAATGGCCGAAGCCCAGATATTTCGGCATCTCCGCTTCGAGATAGGTCGCATCATAGATGGCAAGATCGGCATCGGCCATCAGCTCAAGCGCGGCCTCATCCAGCCGTCCGGTCACATGCTCGGTATCATAGACCATGGCGATCACCCGGCCCGCCCATTCGATGCGATAGCCGATACAGCCGCCGGGATGGTTCAGCCTCGTCGTATGGAGGACGATGCCTGGATGTGGCTTCAACGTATCGCCGGCGGCGAAATCGCGGAAATTCATCGTCGCACGACAGATATCGGGTTCAACGGGAAACCATGGCGGCCGCATGAACTGGCCGATCAACTGTCGCGTCGTCGTCTTACCTGCCAAATGGCCCGACCAGAGATCGACGCTGACGCGCGGATCATAGATCGCGTTGAAGAAAGGCAGACCGATGATGTGGTCGTAGTGCGAATGGGTGAAGAAGAGATCGATATTGCGGACCCCTTCCTTGGCAAGGGAGGCGGCCGCTTCGCGCAAACCAGTCCCGGCGTCGAATAAGATATGCCTGCCGTCATGTCGTAACTCGATGCACGACGTATTGCCGCCGTACCGCTCAAATTCCGGTCCCGATACAGGGATGCTCCCCCGTACTCCCCAAAATTTCAGCTCAAAACTATCGTTGTTCATGGAAGTTTTTACACCATTCCCCTTTCGGTCAAAAAAAGCACACTTTTGCTATTGTGCGAAGCCAGCAATTTCTAAAAGTCGTGCAGTGGTAAAAACTGGATCTCATCGGTTGGCCGACACAGATCGTTGGGCGGATTGCCGCCAACGGATCGCACAGATCTAATATAGGTATGAAATGACAGAATAGATAAGGGGCGGGAGTTTGCGTGTGACGCCAGCCATCCAGGTTATATTAGTTCACGATGAAAAGCGAACCTTGGGAGGGGCTAGGAAGATTTGGGAGAAACTTGCACGCCCTTTTATCTTACAGCGTGGCGGCCGACCGCGCGGCTTGTTCGTAATAGCCGGACAACGCCCTGAGATGCGAGGCAATATCGGAGAGGCCGTCCTGCGAGAGACCGGATACTTTCGTCGCCTCGACGAGCAGTCGCTCGCGAATTTCAGTGTAGCGCTTCAGCGCGTCCAGGCCCTTGTCAGTCACCCGGATGGTCTTTTCCTTGCCCGCCTTGCCGCTTTTGACAAGGCCTGCCGCCTCGAGCTTCTTGATGGCGTAATTGGCGACATGCGTATCTTCGATATCGAGCACGAGGCAGAGATCGGCAAGCGTCTTCGGCCGGTCGCGATGCCGCACCGAATGAATGATCAGGATTTCGATCGGTGAAAGACCGGGCACGCCGGCTGCCGCCATGCAGCGCACCAGCCAGCGATTGAAGGCATGGGAAAAGAGGATCGACCCGTATTCCAGTTCCGACAAAGCGGGCGAGCTGCCACCCGCCAAATGGGCTGACGATACGATCAATTCGCGCCGTTTGCTCTTTTCCTCGGACGTCACCTAAAAACTCCTCCGAACCGGACCAAGATCCTGCAGATTCGACAGGCCGAACGGTCAATGGCCGCTCGACCCGGCATCACATTGCTATTCGTCCCGCTTTCCGTAGCCGCCACCCGTGGGGGTGACGACCGTGAAGGCCTCGCCCGCCTCAAGCACGGTATGGGCGGAGCCGATCAGCTCTTCGATCGTGCCATCGTTGCGGCGAACATAGTTGCGGCCGGTCTGGCCGGATTCGCCGCCCTTGACACCGAAGGGCGCCACGCGCCGATGGCCGGACAGGATGGCGAATTCCAGCTTTTCGCGCGTGCGGATGGTGCGCTGCGTGCCGTTGCCGGCATTCCACTTGCCGCGTCCGCCGGAATTCGGACGAATGTGGAAATCTTCCAGAATGACCGGGAAGCGGGTCTCAAGGATTTCGGGATCCGTCAGGCGCGAATTCGTCATGTGCGTATGAACCGCATCGGCGCCATTGAAGCCTGGCCCCGCCGGCGCACCAGAGCAGATCGTTTCATAATACTGATAGGCGTCGTTGCCAAAGGTCAGATTGTTCATCGTGCCTTGCGCTGCAGCGAGCGCCTCGACAGCGCCGAACAGGCAGTTGGTCACGGCCTGGCTGACTTCGACGTTGCCGGCAACGACCGCGGCCGGATATTTCGGCGTCAACATCGTGCCTTCCGGGATGATAATCCGGATCGGCCTGAGGCAGCCGGCATTCATCGGAATATCGGCCTCGACGAGCACGCGGAAGACATAAAGGACAGCGGCCCGCGTCACCGGCTGCGGTGCGTTGAAGTTATCCGGACGCTGTGCCGACGTGCCGGTGAAATCGACCGTTGCCTCGCGCTTGTCCTTGTCGATCGAGATCTTGACGACGATCTTGCAGCCCTGATCCATTTCATAGCTGAACTCGCCGTCGGACAGACGGTCGAGAACGCGGCGCACGCTTTCGGCCGCATTGTCCTGAACGTGGCCCATATAGGCGTCGACGACATCTTCACCGAAGTGAACGATCATCTTTTTCAGCTCGGCAACACCCTTTTCGTTGGCGGCGACCTGGGCCTTGAGATCGTTGATGTTCTGCGCAAGCGTGCGCACCGGATAGCGCGCGCCCGTTAAAAGCTTCGTAAGCTCCGCTTCACAGAAGCGGCCGCGATCGAGCAGCTTGAAATTGTCGATATAGACGCCTTCCTCCTCGATATGGGTGGCGAGCGGCGACATCGATCCCGGCGAAATGCCGCCGATATCGGCATGATGACCGCGGCTGGCGACCCAGAAGCGGATCATCTGGCCGGCATCGTCGAAGACCGGTGTGCAGACTGTGAGATCGGGCAGATGTGTGCCGCCGTTATAGGGTGCGTTGATGACGAAGACATCGCCCGGATGAATGACCGCATTCTCACGGATCGCGGTTGCGACGGACGCATCCATCGAGCCCAGATGAACCGGCATGTGTGGCGCATTGGCGACGAGATTACCTTCGGCGTCGAAGACGGCGCAGGAGAAATCCAGCCGTTCCTTGATATTGACGGAATAGGCGGTGTTCTGCAGCGTCATGCCCATCTGCTCGGCGATCGACATGAAGAGATTGTTGAAGATTTCGAGCATGACAGGATCGGCCTTGGTGCCGATAGCGTTGCGCTCAGGCAGCGCCTTGATGCGCTTGAGGACGATATGATCCTTGGCGGTCAGCTGTGCCTGCCAGCCGTCCTCGATGACGATCGTCTGGTTGGGCTCGATGATAACAGCCGGGCCGGTCACGGTCTGGCCGGGCTTGACCGCCTGGCGTAGGACAACGGCCGCATCGTGGCTTTCGCCGCTTGAATAGAAGGACGTCTGTCTTGTCGCCTGCGCCTCACCTTCGGCAACGGCTTCCAGCTCGACTGCGATATCGGCGGCCGCGCCACCAATGGTTTCGATCTCAACGGCTTCCACGACGAGAGGCTTGTCTTCGGCAACGAAGCCGAAGCGACGCTTGTGCAGCGTCTCGAACTGGCTGCGCAATCGCGCGGGGTCATCGATCTCGGGGAAAGTCGTCTCAACGGCCAGCAAGGTATCGGTGCCGGCATAGCGGATATGGGCGCGCTGAACCGTCTTGATCTCGGCTGTTGCGACGCCCTGTGCTTCCAACTCGGGCACGCATTCGCCGCGCAATTCGCCGCCGAGTGCTGCGATCGCAGTTGGTGCGGCATCATCGAGCGGAACCCCGAGCGCCTTCTGGCGCGTTGCTCTGATATCGGCAAGCCCCATGCCATAGGCGGAGAGTAGGCCGGACATCGGATGCAGAAGAATGCTCTTCATGCCGAGCGCATCGGCAACCAGACAAGCATGCTGTCCGCCGGCGCCGCCAAAGCAATTGAGCGCATAACGCGTCACGTCATAGCCGCGCTGAACAGAAATCTTCTTGATCGCCTCGACCATGTTGGCAACCGCGATGCGGATGAAACCGTCGGCGACGTCTTCCGGGCTGCGGCCATCGCCGATTTCGGCTGCAAGTGCTGCGAACTTGGCGCGCACCGTCTCGACATCGAGCGACTGGTCCTGATTGGGGCCGAAAATGGAGGGGAAGAACTCCGGCAGGAGCTTGCCGGCCATGACGTTGGCGTCGGTGACGGCCAGCGGGCCGCCATTGCGATAGCAGGCGGGTCCTGGAAAGGCGCCGGCCGAATCCGGACCGACGCGGAAGCGATCGCCATCGAAATGCAGGATCGAGCCGCCGCCGGCAGCGACGGTATGGATGAGCATCATCGGTGCGCGGACGCGAACACCAGCTACTTCCGTCTCGAAGGCACGCTCATATTCGCCGTCGAAATGCGCAACGTCCGTGGAGGTGCCGCCCATGTCGAAGCCGATGACATTGGCAAAGCCCGCCTGTTCGCCGGTCTTTGCAAGGCCGACCACACCGCCGGCCGGACCGGAGAGGATGGCGTCCTTGCCCTGGAACATGTCGGCAGCGGTCAAGCCGCCCGACGACATCATGAACATGACGCGCGCACCGGTGCGCTCGACATCGAGCTCATCACAGACCTGGCGGATATAGCGGCCGAGCACCGGCGAGAGATAGGCATCGATGACGGCCGTATCGCCACGTCCCACGAGCTTGATGAGCGGCGAAACCTCATGGCTGACGGAGACCTGCTCGAAGCCGAGGGATCGTGCGATCCTGGCGACCGCAGCCTCGTGCGCCGGAAACTTGTAGGCATGCATGAAGACGATCGCCACCGAGCGATAGCCCTTTGAGAGAAGATCGCGCAGCGCCGCTTCTGCAGCCTTTTCGTCCAGAGCAAGCTCGACGGTGCCGTCGGCAAGCACGCGCTCCTCGATCTCGACGACATCTTCGTAGAGCGCTTCCGGCTTGACGATCTCGGTCGCGAAGATCTTCTTGCGTTCCTGATAGCCGATGCGCAGCGCGTCCCTGAAACCCTTCGTCGTCACCAGAGCAAGACGTTCGCCCTTGCGCTCGAGCAGCGCATTGGTGGCAACCGTCGTGCCCATGCGGACCTCGCCGATCGCACCTTCGGGAACTGGCTCGCCTTTGTCGAGACCGAGATGGAGACGGATGCCGTGAACGGCGGCATCGCGATAGGCCTCGGGATTTTCAGAGAGAACCTTGCGGGCGTGGAGAGCGCCGGATGGATCGCGCCCGACGACATCGGTAAAGGTGCCGCCGCGATCGATCCAGAAATCCCAACGACCTGAAATGTTCTCCGACAAACTCGCCTCCAGCAGAACGACGCCAACAATGATAATATATCGATAAATCGTCAACGTTTTGTCGTCAACATGAATTGGCGAGTTCGGTCGCTGTCGATAGTTTTTGCCCGCGTCACCCTCGGTGAAGCGTGATCTATTCCTCGAAGCGGCTCGCTGTCTCCCGATCGCGATCGTATTGTCTTGAGAGCGGGAACGGCGGCAGCCAGGATTCGCGACGAACAGTCCAGAGCTCGTAGGTCGGTTTCAACTGATCGGGGGCATCCAGAGATCCCAGGTTCACTTCAATTTCGTCTGCGCTTCGCGAGAAGACGGACGAGCCGCAGTGAGGGCAGAAGAAGCGGCCGGCATAGTCACCCGTTTCGCCTTCGATCGTCACCGCATCCTCAGGAAAAATCGCGGATGCGTGAAAAAGCGCGCCGTGATGCTTGCGGCAATCGAGACAATGACAAATTCCGACCCGATATGGGCGCCTCGACGCCGTTATTCGCACCTTGCCGCACAGGCAGCCGCCGGTGAAATGGTCCATGTCGTGCCTCCTTCATAATCAAGCAGGCGGAAAGTTTACGACAAACAAAACAATCACCGCAATTGTACATCGCGGATGCAAAGGCATCGCTCTATAGCAAAGACATGTTGCTATGGTTCCGCCGAAAAGGCGGATACGCTAGTGCAGGCCACCGACGCCGAGCAGGCGCTCGACCGCATGATGATCCCTGGCCAGCGCCTCGGGTGTCCCCTTCCAGGCCAGCCGGCCGCGCTCCAGAATGATGACGTCGCTCGCAAAATCCAGTGCGCTTTGAATGCGTTGCTCGACCAGCAAGATGGTCATATCGCCCGACCTGGCAAGCTTGGCGAACGCCGCCATCAGTTCCTCGCAGATGACAGGGGCAAGCCCCTCCAGCGGCTCGTCCAGAAGCAGGACGGAGGGGCGGCCGAGGATGGTTCGGGCGGTCGACAACATTTGTTGTTCGCCGCCGGAAAGCTGGCCACCGAGGTTCCGGCGACGCTCCTTCAAGCGCGGGAACATGTCATAGGCCTCCTGCAGGGCGCTCTTCGGCCGCCTCTTCAGCCCGACGGAAAGATTTTCCTCGACCGTCAGCGTCGGGAAGACATCCCGCGTCTGCGGCACATAGCCGAGGCCCTGATGAGCGCGTCTGGCGCTTGGCAGGCCGGCGATATCGGCCGAGCCCAGCCGAATGCGGCCATCATAGCGGCGGGTCTGGCCGGCAAGCGTGGCAAGCAGCGTGCTCTTGCCCATACCGTTGCGGCCTAGGACAGCCAGCCGACCACCGGCCGGCACGGAAAAGGAAACGCCTTCCAGCACCCGCGTCGGACCATAACCGGCCGACAGGTTTTCGACTTCAAGCGGCGTGGCCGGCATTGGCGTAGCTCCCCAGATAGGCTTCGCGCACACGCGCATCCTCAGTCACGTCTTTCGGTGAGCCGTCGAATATGATCGTGCCGGCGGCGAGTACCACCACGCGCTTGGCAAAGCGGAAGACGAGATCCATGTCATGCTCGATCATCAGCACGGCAAGATCCGCGGGCAGATCCGCCAACGCCTGCTCGATGCGTCCGGTATCGCTCTGCGGCACGCCGGCGGCGGGCTCGTCGAGCAACAGCACCTTCGGTTTCAGGGCCATGGCGACGGCGATCTCCAAAAGCCGCTGCTGGCCATAGGCGATCTCGCTGACCTTGCGGTGAGCAAGTGCTGCAAGGCCAAGCGTACCGAGCAGTTCCTCCGTCTCGGCCATGACATCGCGCATGGAGAGGAAATTGCCGAACATGCGGCCGGAGCGCCCCGTCCTCTGCAGCACCGCCATGCCGACATGCTCGGCCGGCGTCATGTCCTGAAACAGCCGCGTCATCTGGAAGGACCGCACGAGGCCACGACGGACCCGGCCGATGGCATCGACCCTGTTGACGTTTTGGCCGGCAATACGGACTTCGCCGGAATCCGCCGGCAGATTGCCGGTCACGAGATTGACGAAGCTGGTCTTGCCGGCGCCGTTCGGGCCGATCAAGGCTACGCGATCGCCCGGCGCCATCGACAGGCTGACATTGTTGGTCACCGTCAGGCCGCCGAACGCCTTCTTCAGGTTGCTGACCTCGAAAATCGCGCTCATGCCCGTGCCTCCCTGCGACGGGCCAGATAGGCGGCGGCCGTTCCGTAAATCCCTTTGGGCGCGAAGAGAACCACGAGGATGAGAAGCGCACCGACGATCGTCAGCCAATGGAAAGGATTGGCGGCGGAGACATAATCTTCGAAGAGCATGAAGATCACGGTGCCGACAAGAGCACCGAACAAGGATCCGGTGCCGCCGAGCACGAGCATGACCAGCGCCTCCGCCGATTGCGTGAAGGACAGGCTGTCGAGGCCAACGACCTGCGTCGAGATCGCCGTCAGCGCGCCGCCAACGCCGGCAACGGCGCCGGAAATCATATACATCTTGATCAGCGCCACCTTTGGCGAGGCGCCCATGGCACGGATGCGCAGCGGGTCCTGACGAATGCCGCGGCAAAGCATGCCGAAGGGCGAGCGCACAAGAATTCGCAACAGCACAAGCGCAATCAGCAGCAGCGCCACGCCGTAGATGTAGGCTGTATGCCCATAGAGATCGAATTCGAAAGTACCAAATAGCGGATCGGCCGATATGCCCGACAATCCGTCGCTGCCGCCTGTCCAGCTCGATGCCTTGTTGGCGAATTCGTGGAAGAGATAGATCAGCGCGATCGACAGCACGAGTTGCGGCAGCCCGTGCGCTCGCAAGATGACGACGCTGCAGACCAGCCCGGCGATGGCTCCGACGACAATGCCGGCAAGCGTCATCAACAGTGGATCGTTGATGCCGTAATGGGCTGATGCGATGCCGGCCGCATAAGCGCCGGCACCAAACAGCGCCGCATGACCGAGAGTCGCCACGCCGCAATAGCCGGTGACGAGATCGAGCGACAGCACGAGAAGTGCAATCGCGATCAGCCGGGTCAAAAGAGCAAGGTTATCCGGAAACAGCAGGTAGCCGGCGGCAGCAACGACGATGACGACCGCAACCGCGATCAGATCCTGCCCGAATGTACGATGTCTGGTCACGATCGAAGTGGCCTCTCTTTCAAGCGTCAACGCCATGTTACTTCATTCTCCCGGCAAAGCCGCGCGGGAAGACGCAGACGATGGCAATGACGGCCAGATAGAAGAAGAATTCCCCGTATTCCGGCATGAGGTAACGGCCGGTCGTATCGATACAGCCGAGGATGAGACAGGCGAGCAACGCACCCGAGATCGAGCCGGCGCCGCCGACCGAGACGACGACGAGGAAAGTCACCATGTAGCGCAGGGCATAATAAGGTTCGACGGGCAAGAGCTCCGCACCCACTACGCCGCCGAAGGCGGCAAGCCCTACCGCAACGGCGAAGCTGACCGCGTAGACCACTTCCGTGCGCACGCCGAGCGCGGCCGCCATCGAGGCATTATCGACGGACGCGCGCAGCTTGACGCCGAACGCAGTCTTCTCGATCAGATACCAGAGCGCGAGCGCGACCACGAGACCGCAGACGATCGCGAAGATACGGTGCGTGCCGATGGTGCGGAAGCCGAGATCGACCGAGCCCTGCAGGCTACCCGGCAGCGGTATGGTCTTCAAGGTCGGGCCGAAGACATAATTGGCGATACCGATGATGCAAAAGGTGATGCCGATCGTCATCAGCACCTGCGTCAGCTCCGGCGCGCCATAGATGCGGCGATAAAGCAGCCGTTCGATCGGGATGGAGATGATGACGGTGCCGACGACAGCCAGAAGCACCGCCGCGGCATAGCCAAGACCAAGGTCGTGCGCGGCATAAGAGGCGATATAGCCGCCGATCATGGCAAAGGCACCATGGGCCAGATTGACGACGCGCATCAGCCCCATCGTGACGGAGAGACCGATGGAGATGACGAACAGCACCATGCCGTAAGCGAGGGCATCGACTGCTATGCTGAGCACGGTTTGCATTGAAATCGCTGATCCGGTTGTTGTTGCGCGACCGCCGCTGTCACGCCCCTGAACGGAGATTCCGATCAGGGGCTTCAGGTTCAGGAGCGCTTACTTCGCGGCGGCAAGGCCGGGATCGCCCTGCTTCTCGAAGGTCTGGATTTCCTTGTTGTAGTACTTGCCGTCGCTATCCTTGGCGACTTCGCGCAGATAGATGTTCTGCGTGATATGCCGGCTTTCCGGATCGATGGTGACCGGACCGCGCGGGCTGACCCAGGACAGACCCTTCACGGCATCGACTGCCTTCTGCGCATCCTGTTTGCCGCCCGTCGCTTCGATCATCTTGTAGATGACATGCATGCCATCAAAGGCGCCGACGGCCGGGAAAGTCAGTTCGGCAGGATTACCGATCGCCTTGCCGGCAGCTGCGACGAAAGCCTTGTTTTCGGCTGAGTCATGCGAAATCGCATAGTGGAAGGTCGTCTGCATCCCGAGTGCCGCGTCGCCAAGCGCCGGCAGATCGGATTCCTGCGTGAGGTCGCCGGGCGCAAACAGCTTGATGCCAGCCGACTTCAAGCCGTTCTCATTATAGGCCTTGACGAAGCCGAGCGTCGTCGGGCCTGACGGCAGGAAGGCGAAGACGCCCTGCGCGCCGGAATCCTTGATGCGCTGCATGATCGGGCTGAAGTCGTTGGTCGATAGCGGCATGCGGATCGCCTGGACCACCTGGCCGCCCTGCTTCTCGAAACCGGCCTTGAAGGCATTTTCGGCATCGACGCCCGGACCGTAATCGCTGACGACGGAGATGACCTTCTTCACGCCTGCGTCAAAGGCGACCTTGGCGATCGGCGTCGAGGTCTGCCAGGTGGTAAAGGAAGTGCGCACGACGAGCGGGCTCTTGGTGACGATCGCCGAGGTCGCGGCGTTGAAGATCACCATCGGCACATTGGCCTGCTTGAGGATCGGCGTCACGGCCATCGCATCCGGCGTGAAGTAGAAGCCGGCGAGATACTGCACCTTCTCCTTGACGACAAGTTCCTGGGCGAGCGACTTTGATTGGGCCGGATCAGCCGCAGGCAAATCGCGATAGATCACCTCCACCTCGTCGTTGCCGACCTTCTTGCCGTTCATTGCCATATAGGCGTCGATGCCGGCCTTGAAATTCTTGCCCTGCAGCGCGAACGGACCGGAGAACGGGCCGATGACGCCGACCTTGATGGTATCGGCATAGGCGGCACCGCCAAGAGCAACGGCCGCAATGGCGGCCAACACAAACCGTTTCATTTTTTCTCCTCCCGGCAGCCGTTTCTTGTGCCGCCCTTGATCGTTTAAATCCTGATCATCGCCAATTTCTCATAGGAAAAGGTGATGTAAAATGAAATAAAACCTTCCATCCATACTTATTCGGTTATGATTAGCGGTAAATATCCTACTCCGCTGCAGTTCCCAGACGCTTGATCATGCCGATCAATTGCAGGGCATGGCGCAGCGACACCGCCGTTGTCACCACCATAGGCGGCAAGAGCAGCCATTCCAATGTCCAGGCAGCACCCGAACGCTCCTGCTCGTGCACGAGCGAGTGGTGAATGCCCGAAAGCTGCACCGCATTGAAGCGGGCAAGCGTGACCAGCGTTTCGGCCGCAACCGGGTTTTGTTTGTGCGGCATCGCCGACGAGCCACCGCCGCCGGCAAGCTCGATCTCGTCGCCCACCTGCGCCAGAAGTGCGACATCCTGGCCGATCTTGCCGAGACTGCCCGAGATCATGGACAAGAGCCCGGCAAGTTCGGCAATGCGCCCCCTTTGGCTCTGCCACTGCGGCTCGTCCGTCAGGCCGAGCGCCTGTGCCAGCGAGCTCCTGATTTCGGCCGCTTGCGGCCCGAACTTTTCAAGCGTACCCGCCGCACCGCCGAACTGCAGCGGGAAAGTCTCCTGCGTCAGCCGGTCCCGATACTGATCGAGCGGATGCTGCCACGCCTGCAGCCGATCGGACACCGTGATCGCAATCGCCGCCTGCATCCGGGTGCGACCCATCAGCCTGTTCGATCCGAAACGCTCATCCAGTTTGGCAAGCGCGGATGATACGGCGAAGAGGCGGCCGCTCAGGATAAATGCCGCCGCCTTCAGCCGCATCATCAGGCTGGTATCGATGACATCCTGGCTGGTGGCGCCGAAGTGGACATGCTTGCCTGCATCCTCGCCGACGGCCTTGCGCAGCTGCCTGACAAGATCGGGGACGACGACGCCATCAGAGCCCGTCGCCGTCCTCAGGCTTTGCAGATCCGGTTCAAAAGTCGCGCAGACTTCGGCGATACGAGCAGCCGCTGCCTTCGGGATCAACCCATGCCGCGCCTCGACCTCGGCAAGCGCGGCTTCGAAGGCCAGCATGGCGCGGATGTCGGCCTTGGCGGAAAAATACGCCGCAATCTCCTCGTCACCGAGAAGGCCGGATAGAAAAGGATGGTCGAAGGGAGAAACGCTCATGGCTTATATATCGAGGAAAACCGTTTCCTTGTCGCCCTGCAAATGGACGTCGAAGGTGTAAACGGAGCCTTCCTTGCGGGCGATCAGCGTTGCCAAACGCTCCTTGTGTTCGATGCGGGCAAGCAAAGGATCTTCCGCATTGGCGGCAGCTTCTTCCGGAAAATACATCCGCGTGTGCAAGCCGATATTGATACCGCGCGCCACGATCCAGACAGTGATGTGCGGCGCCATCTTGCGGCCGTCCTTGAAGGGAACACGGCCGGGTTTGATGGTCTCGAAACGAAAAACGCCATCGGCCGAATTGGTCGGGCAGCGCCCCCAGCCGGTGAAATTCGGATCGGCAGTGCCCCGCAGCTCCGAGGGGCTGTTGTAGAAGCCGGCGCTGTCGGCCTGCCAGATTTCCAGGACGGCGTCCTTGACCGGCGCTCCTGCACCGTCGAGCACCCTGCCCGTTATCGTGATGCGCTCGCCGAGCGTCTTGTCGTTGACCATGGTGGAGCCGAGATCGGTTTCGTAGACGCCACCGATCTCGCTATAGTTCGGCGTCAGGCCGATGTGGACGTAAGGCCCTGCCGTCTGCGACGGCGTTTCCTTGAGATAGCCGAGTTCCTGTACCATCAATTGCCCTCCAGCCGGTTTTCGAACAGGGTCGACCGGCGACCGCGCAGCACGATATCGAATTTATAGGCGCGAGCATCCATCGGGATCGTGTTACCCCAGTCGAGCGGCGCGATCAGCTGCTCGATCGCCTGTCTGTCGGGGATCGTGCCGACGATCGGACATTTCCAGATCATCGGATCGCCCTCGAAATACATTTGCGTGATCAGCCGCTGCGCAAAGCCATGGCCGAAGACGGAGAAATGGATATGCGCCGGGCGCCAGTCGTTGACGCCATTCGGCCAGGGATAGGCGCCGGGGCGGATGGTGCGGAAGGCGTAGCGCCCTTCGTCATCGGTGATGGCGCGGCCGCAGCCGCCGAAATTCGGGTCGATGGCGGCGAGATAGGTTTCCTTTTTGTGGCGGTAACGCCCGCCAGCGTTGGCCTGCCAGAATTCGAGCAGGACACCCGGCACCGACCGGCCGCGCTCGTCAAGCACGCGGCCGTGGACGATGATCCGCTCTCCGATGGCGCTCTCGCCGGGCTTGGCAAAATTATGGATCAGGTCGTTGTCGAGTTCGTTCAATATGGAATGGCCAAAGACCGGCCCGGTGATCTCCGAGATGGTGCCGTCGAGCGACAGCAATGCGCGCTGCGGCGAGCGCAGCACGGAGGTCTTGTAGCCGGGCGCAAAGGCCGGCGGATGCCAGGCGCGGTCTCTCGCGAAAAAGGCGCCGGTCTCGGGCTTGCTGTTGCTTCTATCGGACATGTCTGCCTCGCTTCATGCCGCCTGTTCGGCGTCCATCTGTTCAAAAACCTGCTTGGCGATCTTGATCGCATGGTTTGCCGCCGGCACGCCGGCATAGATCGCCACATGCAGAAGCGCCTCGCAGATGTCGTTACGCGTCGCGCCGGTGTTGCGCGTGGCGCGTACATGCATGGCCACCTCATCATCCTGACCAAGTGCGGCCAGAAGCGCGATCGTCACGATGGAGCGCTCACGCCGGCTGAGCGTCGGGCGTGACCAAACATGCCCCCAAGCCGCTTCGGTGATGAGCTCCTGAAAAGGCTGGTCGAACTCCGTCACAGCCTGCTGGGCGCGATCGACATGGCCATCGCCGAGCACGGCGCGGCGCGTCGCCATGCCTTGCAGATAACGCTCGGACGGCGCGGTGGGGTCATTCATCAGGCTTGTTCTCCACGCAGGACGACGTCGACGAAGGCACGGATGACTTCGGTCAACGCCTCGGGTTGTTCGACGCAGGGGATATGGCCGGCGTCCTTGATCACTTCATAACGCGCATTCGGGATGAGCTTTGCCGTCGAAAGCACGAGCTCCGGCGGAGTGGAACCATCCTGATCGCCGACGATGCAGATGGTAGGCACCGCGATCTTGCTCGCGGCTTCGGTGAGATCGGCATCCCGAAGCGCCGCGCAGGTGGCGGCATAGCCTGCAACCGGCTGGCGGATCAGCATGTTGCAATAGCCGGCAAAGGCGATGTTTTCCGGGCGGCGGAAGGCGGGCGTGAACCAGCGCTCCATGATGGAATCGACGATGGACTCGATGCCATCAGCCTCGACCTTGGCGATGCGGGCATTCCAGCTTTCGGCCGTGCCGATCTTGTGGGCGGTGTCGCAGAGGATCAGCGCCCGCACCAGATCCGGGCGACGCTGATAGAGCGACTGGGCGACCAGTCCGCCGACCGAAAGCCCGCAAATGATGGCATTCTTGATCGAAAGGAAATCGAGCAGGCCGGCAAGGTCGGTCGCATGATCCTCAATGGAATAGGGCATCTGGCCAAGATCGGAGAGGCCATGGCCGCGCTTGTCGTAGAGCACGATGGCGAAATCGCCGGCGAGCCGCACGATCACATCCCGCCAGATCCGGAAATCGGTGCCGAGCGAATTGGCAAAGACGAGAACAGGCTTGTCGGCGGGACCACCGATGATCTGATAGTGGATCGTGACGTCGTTGATACGGGCAAACTGCACTGGAAATCTCCTCGGGCACGAGATTGGATGTATAATCTGGTTAGGTAAAATGATATTTCTTTGCTCTACGATAACTCTAGGGTTATGAGTGAGCATGCTCGACGCGCGCATCAAGTTCCGCCATCTGCAGACCTTTGTCGAGGTTGCGCGCCAGAAAAGCGTGATCAAGGCCGCCGGACTGCTGAATATCAGCCAGCCGGCAGTGACGAAGACGATCCGCGAGCTGGAAGAAGCACTCGGTGTCGCCGTTTTCGAACGCGACGGACGCGGCATCCGCATTACCCGCTACGGCGAAGTCTTTCTCCGCCATGCCGGTGCCGCGCTGACGGCGCTTCGGCAAGGCCTGGATTCCGTCTCGCAGGAGCGCTCCGGCGAAGCACCAGCGATCCGCGTCGGCGCGCTGCCGACGGTCTCGACGCGGATCATGCCCCGCGCGATGGACCTGTTTCTCAAGGAGGAGACCTGGAGCCGCATCAAGATCGTGACCGGCGAGAACTCCGTGTTGCTGGAGCAACTGCGCGTCGGCGATCTCGATCTCGTCGTCGGCCGATTGGCAAGCCCCGACAAGATGACCGGCTTTTCCTTCGAGCACCTCTATTCCGAACAGGTCGTCTTTGCGGTCAGGGCCGGTCATCCCTTGCTTTCCGACAGGCAGTCGATGTTTTCCGATCTCAACCGCTACACGATCCTCATGCCGACACGCGGCTCGATCATCCGTCCCTTCGTCGAGAGCTTCCTGATCGCCAACGGCTCCGGCGGACTGCCCAACCAGATTGAAACCGTCTCCGACTCGTTCGGCCGCGCCTTCGTCCGCTCGAGCGATGCCATCTGGATCATCTCGGCCGGCGTCGTTGCCGGCGATGTCGATGATGGGCTGCTGGCGTTGCTGCCGATCGACACCAGCGAGACAAAGGGACCGGTTGGCTTGACCGTTCGCACCCATGCCGTGCTCAGCCTGCCATTATCGATCCTGATGCAGACGATCCGGGAAGCGGCAAGCGAGGTCGCCAAGAAGCTCTAAAGCCTCATCAGAACGGCAGGCCGACATAATTTTCGGCAAGTGCCGTCGAAGCGGCGCGCGAATGGGTGAGATAATCGAGCTCGGCTTCCTGGATCTTCTGGTCGAAATCGCTGGTATCGGGGAAGCGATGCATCATCGTCGTCATCCACCAGGAGAAGCGCACCGCCTTCCAGACGCGGGCGAGCGCACGGGCAGAGTAGGCCTCCAATCCTGCATTCGAGCGATCCTGATAATGCTCGGCAAGACCCGAAAACAGGTAATGCACGTCACTCGCCGCCAGATTGAGCCCCTTGGCGCCGGTTGGCGGCACGATGTGCGCGGCGTCGCCGACGAGGAACAGACGGCCGAAGCGCATGGGTTCGGCGACGAAGGAGCGCAGCGGCGCGATCGACTTCTCGAAGGACGGCGCCGTGACCAAAGCCTCGGCATGATGAGGGGGCAGTCGACGGCGCAGCTCGTCCCAGAAGCGGTCGTCGCTCCAGTCCTCGACCTTCTCGTCGAGCGGACATTGGATATAGTAGCGGCTGCGCGTCATCGACCGCATCGAGCAGAGCGCAAAGCCGCGAGGATGGTTGGCATAGATCAGTTCGTGATTGACCGGCGCCACGTCGGCGAGCACGCCGAGCCAGCCGAAGGGATAGACCTTCTCGAAGCTGCGAACCGCCTTTTCAGGAACTGCTTTGCGGCTGGCACCATGAAAGCCGTCGCAGCCGGCAATGAAATCGCAATCGATACGGTGGGAAACACCGTCCTTTTCATAGGTCAGATAGGGCGTATCGCCATCGAAGCCGTGCGGCTGGACATTGGCAGCGTTATAGATGGTCGCAGCACCGCTTTCCTCGCGGCGAGCCATCAGGTCTCGGGTCATCTCTGTCTGGCCGTAGATGACGACCCGATTGCCGCCGGTGAGACCATGAAGGTCGATGCGATGGTCGCGGCCATCGAAGGCGAGCGAGAAGCCATCATGCGGCAAGCCCTCCGCATGGAGCCGCGCGGCGGCTTTCGCCTCGTCCAGCAAGCGGACCGTGCCTTCCTCCAAAACGCCGGCGCGCACGCGGCCGAGGATATAATCCTTGCCGACACGGTCGAGAATGACATTGTCGATGCCGGCCTCCGTCAGCAGCTGGCCGAGCAGCAGTCCCGACGGTCCCGAACCGATAATGGCGACTTGAGTGCGCATCGTCTCCTCCCATGCGTATTTCCTGCCTCAAGTCTCTTCGGCGCATGATCGATCCGCAATGGACAATTCGGTCATGAAATTGCACAAATCGAACATGGCGAAGGAGGAGAGCCATGACGAAAAACGTGCCGACCTATGAGCTCTACGGTGAAAATACCGGCAGAAAGCCCGATTTCTGGCTGCATTGCGAGACCATCCCCTCCCGCAGCAGCCTCCATCACTGGGAAATCCGCCCGCACCGGCATGAGAGCTTCTTTCAGATTTTGTACATCGATGCCGGCTCCGGCGACGCGATCTTCGATGGCGTTCCGCATGCTTTTACGCCACCCGCCGTCATCACCGTGCCGCCGCACCTCAATCACGGCTTCCGGTTTTCGCGCGATATAGACGGGTTCGTCATCACGGTGCTGATCTCGCATCTGAAGGCATCTCCGGGTGATCGCAGCCGGCTCGGAGCATGGCTTGCCGATCCGCATCTGACCTTGCTCGACAGCCGCGACGAAGACGCAGCCCACGTCGCCAGCACGCTGAGACGCCTGGGTGACGAATTTGCCAGTCACCGCAACGGCCGCAACGACCTGCTCGATGCCTATCTGACCTCGGCATTGCTGCTGACGGCACGCATCGCCCAAAAGGCGGATGAAGAATCCAATCCGGGCGACGAGAGCGAGCGCCGGATGGAAATGCTGCAGGGCCTCATCCAACGCCATTTCCGTTCGCACAAGCCAGCCGCCTTCTATGCCGAAAGCCTCGGCATTTCTCCTGCCCATCTCAGCCGCATCGTGCGCAGCCGGACAGGGCACGGCGCCCACGAGCTGATTACCCGCAAGCTGCTGGACGAAGCAAAGAGGGAACTGGTCTTCACCTTCGCGACGGTGCAGGAAATCAGCTATCGCCTCGGCTTTGCCGATCCCGCCTATTTCTCGCGCTTCTTCGTCAAGCAGACCGGCCAGACACCCCGTGCCTGGCGCATCGAGGAACGGGGGAAGTTAGGCCTCTAGGCATTAAGGCAGCACCAGCCGCAGCGCCTTTTGCGTCTCCTTCAGCAGCGGCAAAAAGCGCTCGGCCATGTCGGAACCCGCGACATAGGCGGCTGGTGCACCGATATTGATCGCCGCTACGATCTGGCCGCGATCGTTTTCGACTGGCACGGCGATCGAGCAGAGCCCGATTTCCAGCTCCTGGTCGATGACGGCATAGCCTTGGCCTCTCACCCGGCGGAATTCGGCCATCAGCTCTTCCGGATCGGTCCTGGTATTCGGCGTATTCGCCTTGAGCTCGGTCCGCTCAAGCACCGAACGCGCCTCGCTTTCCGGCAAGGCCGCCAGCAGGACGCGGCCCATCGAGGCACAGAAGGCCGGGAGACGGCTGCCCGGCGTCAGGTTGATCGACATCACCCGGCGCTGCGAAGCGCGGGCGATATAGACGACTTCCGTTCCGTCGAGCACCGAAGCCGAAGCATTCTGCCCGGCGCGCTCGGCCAGCTGATCGAGATGCGGCTGGATGATGATCGGCAGCGGCGTCGCGGCAAGATAGGCATGGCCGAGCCGGAGGATCTTCGGCGTCAGCGTGAAGAATTTCCCATCATAGACGGCGTAGCCGAGTTCGGAGAGCGTCAGAAGGGAACGGCGAACGGTGGCACGATCGAGCCCGGTCAGCTTCGATGCTTCGGCAATCGTCAGGCGCTGCCGTGTCTCGCCAAAGGCTTCGATGACTCTCAGTCCCTTGGCAAAGCCGCTGACGAAATCCGTTTCGCGCATCTGATCCCACACTTTTGTTGTGTCCATAGCGCAGATTCCAACACTGTTTTTCCTGCGAAATCCACAGTGTGCATCATTTTGTTTTGGTCACTTTGATCCAATTGATCTGCCAGCATAAATCCGGCGCCGCGGATCTATCGACGCCAGCTGACCAAAAACTGTGTGAGTTGCCGCTATTGCCAAGCGTTCTTCCGGCGCCGCGGCAGCCGACACCCTCCTCCTCTTCAGGAAAGCTGACCTCGACGTCTGGCGACAGCGTGTTCGCTACATATAGTAGGAAATCAGATCGGAGGCTGCTTTGCTCGACCAGTCCGGGCTTCCGGTGATGTATCCCGCGATAATCGCGTCGGGCCGGATCAGAAACGTTATCGGCATCCCAAAGGCCGGCAAGAGCGCCTGTGTTCCTTCCGCGTGGCCGCTGAGGATCCCCGAACGATCCAGGAATATAGGCAGGTCGCCAACGCGAAGCTCCTCGACGAAATCGCGCACCCTATCGGCCTCGATCGTATCGACACTGACCGTCTGGACCGAAATCCCGCGCCGTCGTTGTCGGGCAAGCTCTGCGAGTTGTCGCAGGTCATCCCTGCAGTTGACGCACCAGCTCGCCCATATATTCAGCAAGAGGACTTCACCAGGGCGGGCAGTGAGCAATCCGAGCTTGCCGTTCAGCAATGGCAGACGCACATCGGGCATCTTTTGCGGGGGTGCCATCATGGTGAATTGACTGCGAACAGTCTCTAGCACCGGAGGGTCATCGAATGACCTGGAAACGGCGCTGGACGATCTGGCCGTCAAAAGGAAAAGCAAAGACGCGAGTGCCGTCCGCCTGTCTATTTTGCCGAGGACTGCAGTTTTCTTGCTGTTAGGCATGAATATAGCTCCAGCCTTTCTCTTGAAGCTCGACGAGCCGAACAACACCGAACGGGACGACCACGACGCCATCGATGAGCGGTAGCTCGCGTCCTTCCTTCTGCTCAGCAATCACTTTTGAAGAGCCGCACATCGACAGTCTCAAGGTCGGGATTGCTTTACGCAGCATACTTAGCGTTTCACCGACGGGTGAGATATCGCTTCTGAACATGGCTATTCCGGCTGCGTTGGCGACAATCTCAACGGCATAGGGTTCGTTTAGCTGGCCGTAATTATGCGAAATGTTGACCGCACCGCCGACAGCGTGCTTCATCAAGGTCTCGTCATTGCTGTCTACCTGGAAGACAACGCGATGAATAGGAGAGCCCGGCTTTTCTTTCGCGTAGCCGGACGACGCCGTGAGGATCGCGGTGCCTCCGAGGAAGCCCTTCAGGAACGAGCGGCGAAGCCGAGGGATCGATTGCAATTCAAAGTGCATCTTTTGAAGCTCCGAAGGAAAATATTTCGCAAAGGCGTTTGCGTCGCCGGACGCGTCGGACCGACACTGGCCGGACGTTTGAACCGTGGATATGAGATGTGAGTTAAGTCCGTTTCATACGCTGCTGGCGGTCGGCGCGAGCCAAAATACGCAGTGACCGGTTTGTAAAATCAGGCATCCCGTCTTCTTCACGCTCGAGATCAGTCATGGCTAGGAGCCCGGCAGTCGTCGGCTTGCAAGCTATTGTTAATCCGTGATTGATCAAGCCTCATTTGGTTGAAGCAATATCAACTGACAATAAATGATCGAGCGGCAAGTTGGCCGTCTTCCCGTTAGTACCGGAACCCTGGCCTCCCAATTCGCATTCATTTTGTGCGATATATGAACAAATATCAAATAACGCACAAAATGATTGCCGCCTAGCCCATGCTGATCTATTCGAAAGGAAGAGGACGGGTCGTCTCAATCCGCCCGCAATGGCAAAGGGGAGAATCCGCATGGACAAGACAATCGCGAGCACGGCGGCCGCCGTCGCGGACATTGGCGATGGCGCGACCGTGATGATCGGCGGTTTTGGTGGTTCCGGCGCGCCGATCGAGCTCATCCATGCGCTGATCGACAAAGGTCCGAAGAACCTGACCGTCATCAACAACAATGCCGGCAACGGGCGTATCGGCATTGCTGCGATGATCGATGCGGGCATGGTCAGGAAGATGATCTGCTCTTTCCCGCGCTCATCCGATCCGCGCGCGTTCACCGACCGCTACCTGGCCGGCGAAATCGAGCTGGAACTGGTGCCGCAGGGGACGCTCGCCGAACGTATCCGTGCCGGCGGTGCGGGCATTCCGGCGTTCTACACCCCGACCGCCTACGGCACCGAACTTGCCAACGGCAAGGTCATCGCGGAATTCGACGGCCGCCACTATGTTCAGGAACGCTGGCTCAAGGCGGATTTCGCCATCGTCAAGGCTGAAGTCGGCGATGTGCAGGGCAACCTCATCTACAACAAGGCCGGTCGCAACTTTAATCCGCTGATGTGCATGGCCGCGACCAGGACGATCGCGCAGGTCTCGAAAATCGTCGCTGCCAGCGAGCTCGATCCCGAGCATATCATTACCCCCGGCATCTTCGTCAACGGCGTCGTGGAAGTCGCCGATCCGCAGCAGGAAGAAAATCTCATTCGAGCCGGAGTGGCATACGTATGACCATCGACACACGCGAAGACATCAAGCTTTCTAACGCCCAGATCGCCTGGCGCGCGGCTCAGGATATCCAGGATGGCGCCTATGTTAACCTCGGCATCGGCTTTCCGGAAATGGTGGCCCGCTACCAGCCTCCGGGTCGTCAGGCCATCTTCCACACCGAAAACGGCATCCTGAATTTCGGCGAGCCGCCCGCGGAGGGTGAGGAAGATTGGGACCTGATCAACGCCGGCAAGAAGGCCGTGACGCTGAAGCCCGGCGCCTCCTTCTTTCACCACGCCGATAGCTTCGCCATGGTACGCGGCGGCCATCTGGATGTCGCGATCCTCGGCGCCTATCAGGTGGCTGAGAATGGCGACCTCGCCAACTGGCGCGTCGGCTCGAAGGGTGTACCTGCCGTCGGCGGCGCCATGGACCTGGTGCACGGCGCCAAGCAGGTTTTCGTCATCACCGAACATGTGACCAAGGACGGTAAGCCGAAACTGGTGGAAGCCTGCACTTTCCCGCTGACCGGCGTCGGCTGCATCACCCGGGTCTATACGAGCCATGCAGTCATCGACATTGGCAGGCAAGGTTTCGTCGTGCGTGAGAAACTCGCTGCGATGACGATGGACGAGCTGCAGGCGATGACCGGTGCGCCGCTCCATACAGACCGCCCCGTTGCCGACCTCGTCGTGCCGACGCTCTAAGACACGTTGCGATCTTTCAGATTCGCCCGATATGCTTTAAGCTTATAATAATTCGCAGGTCGTTATCGTAATCGCCGTAGATTTTGCGCGACTTGCAGTAGGGAGAAGATCATGACCGACGCTTTCATCTGTGACTATATCCGCACCCCGATCGGCCGTTTCGGCGGATCGCTGGCCTCCGTTCGTGCTGACGACCTCGGCGCCGTACCGTTGAAGGCGCTGATCGAGCGCAACGGCTCTGTCGATTGGGAAGCTATCGACGACGTGATCTACGGCTGCGCCAACCAGGCCGGTGAGGACAATCGCAATGTCGCGCGCATGGCAAGCCTGCTTGCCGGCCTGCCTATCTCGGCGCCGGGCACGACGATCAACCGGCTCTGCGGCTCGGGCATGGATGCCGTTATTACAGCCGCCCGTGCCATCCGTGCCGGCGAAGCTGAATTGATGATCGCAGGCGGCGTCGAAAGCATGTCGCGGGCACCCTTCGTCATTCCCAAGGCCGAAAACGCCTTTTCGCGCAACGCCGAGATCTATGACACCACCATCGGCTGGCGCTTCATCAATCCTGTCATGAAGAAGCAATATGGCGTCGACTCCATGCCGGAGACCGGCGAGAACGTCGCCGAAGATTATAAGGTCAGCCGCGAAGATCAGGACGCCTTTGCCGTCCGCTCACAGGCGAAGGCAGCCGCGGCGCAGGAAAACGGCCGGCTTGCCAAGGAAATTACCTCGGTCACGATCCCGCAGCGCAAGGGCGAGCCCGTGATCGTCGGCAAGGACGAGCATCCGCGTGCGACCTCGATGGAGGCGCTTGCCAAACTCGGCACGCCCTTCAAGAAGGAAGGCGGCACGGTAACGGCCGGCAACGCCTCCGGTGTCAATGACGGCGCAGCGGCACTCATCATCGCATCCGAAGCGGCAGCCAAAAAATACGGTCTGACGCCGATAGCCCGTATCCTTGGCGGCGCTGCCGCAGGCGTCCCTCCGCGCATCATGGGCATCGGCCCGGTTCCTGCCTCGCGCAAGCTGATGGCCCGGCTCGGCATGCGCCAGGACCAGTTCGACGTCATCGAACTCAACGAAGCCTTCGCGTCGCAAGGGCTTGCCGTGCTGCGCGAACTTGGCATTGCCGATGACGATGCCCGCGTCAACCGCAACGGCGGCGCCATCGCGCTCGGCCATCCGCTCGGCATGTCGGGTGCCCGCATCACCGGTACCGCTGCTCTGGAGCTGAAGGAGACCGGCGGACGCTACTCGCTGTCGACCATGTGCATCGGCGTCGGCCAGGGCATTGCCATCGCGCTGGAACGGGTCTGATCGTTCCGACCAGCCAGGGTCCGTCGCCATGCGAGCGGCGGACCATGCTCACGGCCGAAACCCGACGCCGGGTTATCCGAGGCTGCAACCAGCGATAAAATCTGGAACGGCAAAGCCGCTGGCGCGTTTTTCCTGCTGCTCAGTGGGAACAGTCCATGCCGTCACGTCCGAATTTTCTGAAATCATTTCCGTCAAGCGCCTTCATCATTCTCATTGCCGCAACCCTGTCGCTGTCGATCGCACAAACTGCCTTCGCGGCAGAGGGACAGAAGGCCGGTCACCCTTCGGAAGGGCTATTTCTGGTCCAGATCATCCTTCTGGTGGTTTCGGGCCGGTTGCTTGGCGAATTGATGGTACGCATCGGCCAGCCATCGATCATGGGCCAGATCATCGCCGGCATCATTCTCGGTCCTTCGCTTCTGGGCCTGATCTTCCCCGGCGTGCAGGCAAGCATTTTCCCGTCGAATGAAGCGCAGAAGAGCATGGCTGATGCGATCGGTCAGCTCGGTATCCTCTTTCTCCTGCTGCTCGCGGGTATGGAAACCGATCTCGGCCTTGCAAAACGCCTGCGCAAATCGGCGGCCGGCGTCTCGCTGACCGGCATCGTCATTCCCTTTGCCGCCGGCTTCGCGCTCGGCGAGCTTATTCCGGACGCGCTGCTTCCCGATCCCGAAAAGCGGCTGGTCACATCTCTCTTTCTTGGTACCGCGCTTTCCATCTCTTCGGTGAAGATCGTCGCCTCCGTCGTCCGCGAGATGGACTTCATGCGCCGGAACATCGGCCAGCTGATCGTCGCTTCCGCCATCATCGACGATACGGTCGGATGGGTCATCATCGCCATAACCTTCGGACTTGCGGAAAAAGGGACCGTCGATCTCACGACGCTGGCAACCAGCGTGATCGGCACGCTGGCCTTCATGGCGGTTAGCTTCACGGTGGGGCGGCGGATCGTCTTTGAGATCATTCGCTGGACCAACGACAATTTCCGCAGCGACCTGCCAGTGCTCAGCGCCATCATTGCGATCATGGGCGGCATGGCCATCATCACCAACGTGATCGGCGTCCATACCGTGCTCGGCGCCTTCGTCGCCGGCATTCTCGTTGGAGAGTCTCCGATCCTCACCCGACAAATCGACGTGCAGCTCCGCGGCTTGACGACGGCGCTGTTCATGCCGGTCTTCTTCGGGCTGACCGGCCTGCAGACCGACCTTACCGTGCTTGCCGATCCCTCCATCCTGCTGCTGACGGCTGCCGTCGTCGTCATAGCCAGCATCGGCAAGTTCGGAGGCGCTTTTGCCGCCGCCAGGTTTGGCGGCTATTCGGCATCCGAGGCCCTGGCGCTCGGTTGCGGCATGAACGCCAGGGGATCGACGGAAGTGATCGTCGCGACCATAGGCCTATCCGTCGGCGTGCTGGACGAAAAACTCTTCTCCGTCATCGTCGCCATGGCCGTCATCACCACGATGGCGATGCCGCCGACGCTTCGCTGGGCACTCGCACGCCTGCCGCTGCGCGAAGAGGAGCGCGATCGTCTGGAGCGCGAACAATTCGAAAGCGAGAGCTTTCTCGGAAATTTCGAACGCATCCTGCTGGCCATCGACGGCTCGCAAAGCAGCCGTCTTGCAACCTGGATCGCCGCCTTCTTTACCGTGACGCGCAAGATGCCGGTCACAGTGCTGGATACACGGGAGGCCGATGAGACCGCAGACGCGCCCGATGCTACGAGAACCGCGCTACCAGCTTCGCAAGCCAAAACTATTGCCGAAGACCTGCGCCAATGCGCAACCGACCTGCTTGCGTCGGCCCCGCCTGAACAGGACATGGCCAGCGAAGGCGATATCCATGTCACAGTCCGAGAAAAGAGCGACAAGCTCGAAACTGTGCTCGAAGACGTCTCCGGCACCGGCCACGATCTTCTCCTGGCAGGCATAGAACCCTCCATGGGAGAAGATGGCCGCTTCAGCCCGTCGCTGCAGGTCATGACATCGGCATTCCAGGGAACTCCCACGATCATAACGGCACGCGGTTCGCTTCCGGAGCATCCCAGGGATCTGCGGATCCTACTTCCCGTCAGTGGCACGGAGCGTTCCATCCGCGCCGCCGAATTCGGGATTGCAATCGCCAAGGCGGCAAATGCCCACTGCGCGCTTTTGTTGATCATAGAGCCGCGTCAGGCCAGCGCCATCCCGCGCATCAGCGATCGCGGCAACGACCATCGGGATATTCTGAACAAGGTCGGCGCCATTGCAGATTATTATGGCGTGCAAGTCGAAAAAGTCGTGCAGCAGGGACCGTCCCCTGAACTCTCGATCCTGCGGCATGCGCGCGGCGGCGGATATAATCTGATCGTGCTTGGCGTGAGCAAGAGAGCCAGTGGCAGCCTGTCTTACGGCAGCGTGGCCGACACGCTGCTGCAGACGGCTGACAGATCCTGCATTTTCATCGAAACCGACCTCGCCTCCTCTTCGCAGGCAATTCGTGAATAGATTGGCCCGTCACCCTCGGGACGGATCAAGAGAATCAATAAAAGACATCAACGCTATTCATTTTTCCAATGCTGCCCCCTAGGCCATATTGGCCGGCAACATAACTTGACCGAGCGCGCCGATGTCCGATCTTGCCCTTTCGCGTGACCATGAAGAAGCCGATACGCGGGAGGGATGGAAGGTCGTTGCCGCCACCCATGTGCTGACGGCCGTGACATTCGGAGCCGCCTACTCCTTCTCCGCCACCTTGCCGGGGCTTGCCGCGGAGTTTAGCGCCTCTCGCGGCGAGATCGCCCTCGTCTTCTCCATTTCCGCATTCCTCTTCTACTCCCTGGGCGCGATTACCGGGCCACTCGCCGACAGATGGTCGCCGCGCGGTCTGGTTCTTCTGGGGCTTGCCGCCATGATCCTCGGCTATATCGGCGCCAGTCGCGCCGGATCCCTTGTGTCGCTCTACATCTGGTATGGCTTCGGCGTTGGCCTTGGGATCGGCCTCTCTTACGTTCCAGCCCTTGGCGCCGTGCAATCCTGGTTTATCCGCAAACGAAGCCGGGCATCGGGCATTGCGACGGCCGGAATTGGCCTCGGCACCCTGATCCTGCCTTTTGCCATCGGCCATGCTCTTCCATCAATCGGCTGGCGGGGCTGCTTCGTCGCGCTGGCATGCCTCTTTGCCGGGTTCGGACTGCCGGCTGCAATGGTCGTCCGCAAAAGGCGTGACAATACGAACCCGTCCTCGAACCGAGCGAGCAACCCTGCAAATTCGCTCGCTGTATGGCGAGACAGCCGGTTCTACCTTTTCTATGTCGTGCTTATCCTGTCGTCGTTCTGCACCTTCATCCCGTACGTCCATATTGTTGCGGCCGCTCAGGACATGGGCCTTTCCATTCAGGATGGAACGACCCTTGTCGGCCTTATCGGTGTCGGCAACATCATCGGTCGCTTTTTCCTCGCCAGCCTGGGCGATCGCTTCGGGCGTCGCCAGCTGCTGGCCGTGCTGACATTTGCTGTTGCCGGATCCTTTGCATTATGGGCATCGGCAACCGACATGATCCAGCTGGCATTGTTCGCATTGACGTTCGGCATGAGTTATGGCGGCTGTGTAGGCCTTTATCCCGCTGTTGCAGCCGATCTGTTCGGCACGCGTCATATCGGCGCCGTCATCGGATATCTCTATACCGCCGTCGGGATCGCGGCCTTGATCGGCCCAACGGCCGCAGGTTTCATCTTCGATCATACCGGGAGCTACTTCGGCCCCGTCGTCGCAAGCGGCATTACCGCCTTCATCGCGGGCTTCATCGCTCTTCGTCTCGAGCGCAATTAGCCCTTTGGCATGTGGCGGATTTCGGAATCCTAAATTGACCTATAGCTGGGCCGCGATCGCAGCTTTGTCGATGACAGACCAGACGTTCCGGATTCGCCCATCCAGAAACTCATAAAAGACATTCTCGGCAAACTGCACCCTTCTGCCGTTCACCGCCATACCAAACAGCATTCCCGTCGGTGTACAATCAAATTGCAGGCGGCTTGCGACACGTGGCGGCTCGCAGATCAGCAGAGTGATCTCGAAATGAAGATCGGGAATGGCGCGAAAATCGCCTTCGAGCATTTGCCGATAGCCTGATAGGCCGACATAATCGCCATTATAATGCACGTCTTCATGGACGAATTTGCCCAGGCTCGACCAATCCTGCTTGTTCAGACAGGCAACATAGCCTCGGTAAGTCTCGGACAGGTCGACGCTTGCCATTCTCATTACCCTCGACCTGGAGACGGTCTGCGCCTCAGGCCGATGCCTGCAGACGGCGGCGTCCTGTATGCATCATTGTAATCGGATGCTTGAGCGCTGGTGCCGGACGACCGATATGGTATCCCTGAACCGCATCGATGCCAAAGGATTTGACAAGATTGAGCTGCTCTTCATCCTCCACTCCCTCGACCAGGATGCGATGACCGCGATTGCGCACCAGACCGATGATGTCCTCGAGAAGGATCTTCGCGCCGTCGTTGCTTGCCGCATCATGCAGGAAGGATTTGTCGATCTTGACGGTTTCGAACTCCATCAGGCGAAGCCATGATAGTCCGGCAAAACCCGTGCCGAAATCATCCAGCCAGAATTTGATGCCGAGCTTCTTCAGATCCTGAATGCTGTCGAGGACATCGGGGCGTATCTCCATATCAACGCCTTCGGTGATCTCGAACGCCACCCGGTGACCCGAAACGCCCGTCTCCGCCAGAATGGCCGCCACCTGCGCGGCAAAACCTGGAGCCCGCAGCTGGATCGGGGAGACATTGATGCTGACCGTGTCGACAATGTCGCGGGTCAGCAAGTCACAGCAGGCCCTTCTGATCGCCCAGTAGCCGAGCTCCATGATGGCGCCGGTGCGCTCCGCTATCGGGATAAAGACTGCCGGAGAAGCATTCGACCCGTCGAGCAACTGCAGGCGCATCAGCGCTTCATAGGCGCCGATCTCTCCGGTCTGAAGATATTGGATCGGCTGATAGACCAGCGAGACGAGGTTCTGCTGAATAGCGATCTTCAGAATGGCTGCGATATTCTCGCTTGCATCGCCGCCGGGCAGTTCGTTCGGGTCGAATATCCTTGCGCAATTGCGGCCGCTCGCCTTTGCGGAATAGAGAGCACGGTCGGCTTCGTTGATCACATTCTCGAGCTTCGTACCAGCGACGTCTCTCGTAATGGTCGCTCCGACGCTCACCGTGACATGCCGGAAACCATCCAGACGCTGCGCATGGACGATATCAAGAGCTTCGATCCCCTGACAAATCGCCTCTGCCAGCGCCAGCGCATCCGAGCTGCTCTCCAGATCGAGAATGACGATGAATTCCTCGCCGCCATAACGTCCCACCGTCGCCCCCAGGGGAGCGACGATATTCGACAGGGCATTGGCAACCGTCACAAGACAATGATCGCCCTCCTGATGGCCGTAATAGTCATTATACTTCTTAAAGAAGTCGACATCGACCAGAAGGATGGCGAACGGGGCGTCCTTCTCGCGCCAGCGATCCCAAAACTGTTTCAGCCTTATATCGGCAGCTCTTCTATTTTCCATTCCGGTCAGGGAATCGGTAATGGAAAGCCGCAGGAGCGCCTCGCCGCGTTCGGTCGCCTGGCGCTGCTGCAATTCTGCTTCCCGTGCATTGAGAAAGACGTTGAAACGTTCCTTGTTCAATTTCCAGTTCACATAGGAAGTGAACACGAAGCAGCAGAGATAGAAGGTCGTGAAGGCCAGGCAATAGGCGGCACTGTAGTGAAATTCCGTAAGCGACAGCAGGAAAAACGCAAAGATCAGCCCGGACGAGACCAATGCCAAGCCGAATTCAAGACTGAAGAAAAGGTTAACACCCATCATGAAGATGGCGCCGAAGGCGGCATAATAAGAGAATGCCTCGGCATTGGCCGTCTGCAATGCCGGCAGCAGCCACACGACATATCCGAGAACCACAGCCGCAGCACATGTCGCCTCAAGCTCGCCGGCACGACGCTGCCGCGAAAACTGCATTTCCAGGATCAGAAGCGAAAAGCCACCGATCAGAAACCGCGCAGGGATCGTCACATGCGAGACGTCGGGAATGAAGACCAGATCCGTGATCAGGAAGAGCACATAAACGGGCACAGCAAGCCACAGACCGCTGCGAGCCAAGGCACGCCGCGCGTCGTTGCTATAGGCTTTGTAGAGCGCACGCAGCTCATCGGGGCGGTTAGTCATGCGAGCCTCGCCCTGACCAAGATCGCTGCTTCCCGACAATCGACGCATGCTCACCATCACCCGAGTTAGCCGAGACTTCATGTCCACCGCGTTACCTTTGCGTCGCTCGAATGAACAAATCGCTCGCTTCACCACGGCGGCTAATTTGATCCGTTTGATAACGACAGCGTTGCCGCAGCGACATTAACAAAACCATAGCGCTCAATTTTTATATGAGATATGGTTTGCACAGTGTTCACGGAATGATTTAAAATTGAAACAATTTCAAACCGCTCTTGATGGCTTCAGCCTCGTTACCTCCCAGTCCATCTCGGAACATACGAGATCGTCCGGTAACAACCTTGCAACCGACCAAATTAAGGAGGGCGAAGCCGAACTCGCCCTCATTCTTTCCCTGACGCAGCAAGCATTCGAAGCAAACGCATCCGTTCCAGCCACGATGAAGGCCTTGACCGAACGTCTGCAGGCACTGAAAAGCAAGACGACACCCCTGACCTGGACCCATTTGGCCTCGGTTGCGCAGGGTCATCCCGTTTCGTCCTTCCTGCTGCAAGACCCTCTGACACGATGGTCCTTTGAAAAGCCGCGCGGCTATAGCGGGGATGCCTATCTGCTGGATTTCATTTACGAACATCCGGCCGTTGCCGCACAGGTGGCGGAGGCTTCGGCGCTGGGCGCTGAGGTTTACGATTTCACCCGGCGCGCAGCATCCGCCGTTGCCGTGCGCGAAAGGCGCGAGATCCTGGCCGCGCATGTCGATGCGGTGGCGGAGACGACGGATGGCGCCGAGATCCTGGCGATCGCAGCCGGCCATCTTCGCGAAGCGGAGCTCTCCCAAGCTCTGCAGAGCGGCAAGCTCAAGCGCTGGGTCGCACTTGACCAGGATCCGGTCAGCGTCGGAACGGTGAGCTCGGCCTTCCATGGCAGCTGTATCGAAGCGATCAACGGCTCCGTCCGCACCATTTTGGGGCGTGCACAGAAGCTCGGTACGTTCGACTTCATCTATGCAGCCGGCCTTTACGACTATCTGGCCGAAAGCGTAGCCGTGCGACTGACGGAGCGCTGCCTGCAGATGCTGAAGCCCGGCGGCAAGTTCCTGCTCGCAAACTTCGCCAAGGATATCGGTGTCGAAGGTTATATGGAAACCTTCATGAACTGGCCGCTGATCTGGCGAACGGACGAGGATGTCCAGTCGATCATCGACAAGGTCAAGCATCCGATCGCCGACATTTCCGTTACGCGTGGCGAGAATGGCGGCGTCATATATGCCGTTCTGACCGTATAGCCGGCGGCAAACGACACGACCGGCTAAGCCGCGTTGCGGCTTGGCCGGCCAAGTCGGAACAGGGCAAACAGCAAAAGATTAACCAAAACGATTGCCACGACGGCAGCAGGTGCTGCTGTGTCTGGCGCAAATATCTGACTCCGCAGCAAGTAGCCCGATACCAGAAACGGTGTATTCCAAAATAATGCGCCGCAGAATGTTGCGATGACGAAGCCTGGCGCCGGCATGGCAAGCACACCAGCTGGAAATGCCATATAGGCCCTGACGACAGGCACAAGCTGGCCGAAGAACACGACCCGTATCAGATTACCACGATAATTGCGCTTGAGCCGCGGATACCATTCTTCCTTGATATCCAGACGCCTGGTCATCCTCTGTACGAAGACGTCGCCACGTGTAGGCCCCAGCCATCGGCCCATTCCATACCAGAACAACGAGCCTGCCGTCGAACCTGCCGCCGTAATGGCGATCACCGCGGGCAGATCAGCTGGATGAGCGACACCCAGCACACCCAACATCAGGAACATGCCGGCGGACGGTATGACAGGGACGAGCTTCTCGATCGCAGAACAAAATGCAAGGCCAAGCAATCCCGACGCCGCCAGATCGGACAGAGTATCCAACAGATGCGGGGAACCATTCATACGACAACGGCCGGATAATGAAGCGGCCTGCGCCGGACGATCTTATAGACCCTGGCAGGCGGGAAGTTGCGCAGCACCTGGCCATGCAGCGTTGCCTTGAAGCCGAACCGATCGAGCAGCCGATGCGGTACGGGACAGCGAACGCCGTAGGTGAACTGATAGAACGCACCGTCTTCACGCAGCCGCGACGAGACCCCGGTCAGAATGGCAATTACTGTCTTCGGCGACATGTTCAGCAACGGTAGCCCGCTGATCGCACAGCCGAACAGCACGCCTTCCGGCAAGTCATGAGCCCCAAGTCGTGCAGCATCGGCACAGATGACTCGAGCATTGGGAAACCGCCGTCGGAGCAGGCTGGCAAAGCCATGAGCGGATTCAATCAGTGTGATGTCGCGCTCGCATATGCCGCGCGCAAGCAAGGCTTGTGTGAACACTCCCGTTCCGGGGCCAAGCTCCAGAACAGGCCCGGCCGAGGGATCGACTTCGCTTGTAATCAGATTGGCCAACATCGTACCGGAAGGAGCTATTGCTCCCACCATGCGCGGATTGATCAACAGAGTTCGCAGAAATAATGAAGTGTTTGACATATGTTCCGACCAGTAAGGCCGCAGGAGATTCGCCCGCGCAGCAGGCTTTTCCTACGGGGAGCCGATTGCGAGAACATTGCACCGGGAAGCCCGTGACAACTTATCCGACCGTCGGGAAGCTCAATCTGAAGGCTGCACCACCGGCCGGTTCGTCGAGGACGCAAACCTTTCCACCGTGAAGCCGGGCAATTTCCTGAACGAGATTGAGCCCAAGACCGAACCCCTTGCCGTGTCCGGGGAGACGATGAAACGGCTCGAAGATGCGAGCCCGCTCCTCCTGCGGAATGCCGCTTCCTTCATCGGTTACAGTGATGCCGGTGGCACGACCGACATGGACAATTATCTTGCCGGTGCGGCCGCCATACTGGATCGCATTCTGCACGAGATTGGCAACGGCTCGCTCGATGGCCACGCGATCACCGAGAACTTCCACGACCTCCTCGTCCTTGATGAAGCAGGGCTCGTAGTTGGCGGCAATCGCGAGCGGTGCCAGCTCCGAAACGACGTGCTGCGCGATCTCGACAAGATTGGTCGGGGCCGGCTCGAACCGATGATTGAGACGCTGTAGGTCAAGGAACTGCTCGGCAAGGGTCGCAAGGCGCACAGTATCCTCGAAGAGTCGTTCCTTCAAAGGACCTGTCGGCAGGCCGTCGAGACGTGCCTGCAGGATCGCGACCGGGGTTCGCCATTCATGGGCAAGATGGGAGAAAAGGCGCTTCTGCCGCTCATAGCCTTCGTCCAGTCGGCTCAGCGCATCGTTGACAGCTTCGACAAGCGGCAGGATCTCGCGCGGGACATCATCAATCGGAAGCCGCGTACCCTGGCGATTGATATCGATCTGCTTGGCGCGGGCAACCACGGAATCGAGCGAGGAAAAAGCGCGGCGAACCACGAGAGGCGCGGCAATCACCGTTGCAATCGCCGTGACGAGGAGCAGCGGCAGAAGGGTGCTGAAGAACACAATGCCCATCGCACCCAGGATGCGGACGGTCGATACGCTGCCGTCCATGCCCGTCAGAACCTGTACCTCGCCGGCCGGAGACGCCACCCATTGCAGCCGGGCGGCCGGCACGGTGCTGCCGCCGAGATTGCTGCCGAAGCGGGCCTGTCCGATGCCGTCAAGTGCGCCGCCGATCGCCGCATAGGCCGGCGGCACGCTCCCGTCTCTGACTACGGCGCCGCTTCGATCCCGTACGACAAACCAAAGGCCGGGCAGATTGCTCCGCCGCGCCGCAAGCGCCGGCGTCTCCTTCAGCGCAAGAGCGCCATTCTGATCACGGACAAGAGACTGGGAGATGGCATCTATCGTTTCGTCTTCCGGCTGAAGCGAGATGAAACTGCCGGTCGCCCAGAGGGCGGCGACGATGAGCACCGCAAGCAGCGACAGGAAAATCGCCTGCAGGAACGACAGACGCGATACGAGACGCCATCGCAGCGAAGGCTGGCCTGCGCTCATGATGTCAGTCTCATCAGATAGCCGATGCCGCGAACGGGGTGAATTTCGAGGCCCGCCTCCACGGCGGCAAGCTTGCGGCGAAGACGGGAGATATGCGCATCCAGCGTGTTGGACTGGATATCATCGGCAAACCCGTAAACGGCCTCCTCCAGCGCATGGCGCGGCACCGTGCGGCCAAGCCGGCGCACAAGCGCCTCGAAGACCAGCACTTCGCGACGCGGTAGCTCAAGCCGTTCGCCGTCGATCAAAATATCGTGGCAGCCGAAATCATAAGATAGCCTGCCGAAATTCACCACCTCGGTCCGCACGTCACCCGGGCGTCGCAAGATAGCGCGCAATCGCGCCAGCAACTCCTCCACGGCAAAAGGCTTGACGAGATAATCGTCGGCGCCGGTATCGAGACCGCCAATACGATCGTCGAGATCGCCGCGCGCCGTCAATATGATCACTGGCGTGCCGACACCGGCCGCGCGCAGCTTCGGAACAATCGACAGGCCGTCGCCGTCCGGAACCTGGCGGTCGAGGAGAATGACATCATAGGGCAGATTTATCGCAGCCTCTTCGGCATCAGCCAAGATCGACACATGATCGACGATGGCGTCACGAGCCTGCAGCGCGGCACTCAACGCCGCAGCCATTTCCGGTTCGTCTTCCAGCAACAAGATCCGCAATGAACCATTCCCACAAATGGAACAGCTACATTGCATAGGCGGATTGCAGGAAGATTGCGACCCTCTTCGGGCGGAGTTAGATCATTTATGGAAAGAACTGGGACGCAGGACATTTTCGCGGAGCACCTGCTGCAAGCGGTCGTCAGTGACAACGGCGTGACAGGGGAGAATGCATCGCCTCCTCCCCTGCCACTTTCGCTTCCGGGATGTTCTTAGGTAAGCATCGGCTCACGAATTTGGTGCGTCCGATTCGTGAACAGCTTACCCTTCCCGTCTTTTCTCCCGCCGCAAAGCCATACCCGAGCCAAAGTGGAGCGAGAATGACATGCAGCCGGGCATTCGCCTGCACCGCCCCCATTCAGCTGTAGGTGCGCAGATGCGGGGGCATATGGCTGGGATGCCCAAGAGGGTCTTCCCGTTCGGGGAGACCGATGTCGCGGAGCTGATAGTTCGACAGTTCCGACACCACTCTCCTGGTCTGACGCTGCTTCCAGACGACGAGCAGCAAGGCGCGCGCCGTCCTCCAAGCACCGAATTTCAGGCACAGTTCATCGACCGCTGCCGCTAAGTTATCAGCAACTATAAATTGTGAGTTCGTCATTGTTTTTCCTGGCGCAATTACGCAGCCAGGTCCTCTTGAAGCTCGACCGGCATCAGGAGTTGACGCATGGAACATGCGTCGGTTCATTCCATCAGCAAGTCACAATGTGTTTATGGGAAAAACGCCTAAGTGGCGGCATTCAAAGCTATTTCGGGCTTTAAATAGTTGCTCGTCGTGTAGCTGGCATGGCACATACCAAACCAGTAACGAGCATTCCGCTAGAGGCGTAGGTAAACATGTGTGTATGTTGCATATCACGCCTCCTGTGTTCGATTTGCGGATGAGCGTATAATACGTAAGATCTCAGATTCGGCAAGCCCACAATTTCGAATTGCAGATTTGCAGTCACTTATGTTGCTTCGTGGCAACAGTCGATACCTGCCATTTTCGACGCAAAGAAAACGCATCGACAAAACGGGGCGCCCATCCGAGCCGCCAAATTACGTCAGAACGAATTGACGATGCCGCCGCCGGTTCGCATCTGCTGCACCATGATATGGGCGTGATAATGCATGGCGCACTTGATCGCGTAGATTTGCAGCACCACGGGGGATCGTCGATGCCGCAGGAGGTTGAAAAGCCGCGCGCGATAGGTGGCGCGCAAATCCGCCTCCTTCACCCGGCGCATCAACCGAACGAAAATCCCGACCGCCTCGAGTGCCCATGTTGCGTTGAGCGCGATCAGACGCAACGGATGTCGGCGCAGATGGCGTAAGCGAGTGCTTTCCGGTTCGATACGCGCATCAATGTAGAGCGCATCCAACCGATCGAAATAGGCAGCCGGCTGATGCAGATCGCTTAAGACCGAAAGATACCCGTCCCTCAGGGTTTCCCGTGAGAGGTTGAGCGGAATGACGTTGGTGCCGTAGGCTGGCGGATCATCATGATCGAGCCTGCCTTCCTTGGCGAGGCGCGTATAGAGCGGCGTCTTCGGGATCGCTGCCAGCATGCCGATCATGGCGTTGACGATGCGCGCATCCTTGATGAAAACCCGCTGCGCATCGAAAATGGTCGCATCGTCGCTGTCGAAACCCAGGATCATGCCGCACCAGACTTCCATACCGGTCTGCTGGATCGAGTGGATCTTCTCCAGCATCGTCCCGCCCTTGCGCAGGTTCTGCAGCTTCTTGGTTTCGCGCAGCGCCTCCTCGTTCGGCGTCTCGATGCCAATGAAGACCGTGCGGATATTGGCATCGACCATCAGCTGCATCAGCTCGGCATCGTCAGCCAGATCGATCGACGCCTCCGTCAGGAACGTCATCGGATAATGATGGCGCTCCTGCCAGGCGACGACATCGCGCAACACTTCCTTGATCGCTTTCTTGTTGCCGATCAGATTGTCGTCGACGATGAAGGCCGTATCCATTCCTGACGCGAGCAGCGCCTCCATCTCGGCGATGATCTGGATGCTGGTCTTGATGCGCGGCTTGCGGCCGAAGACCACGATGATATCGCAGAAATCACAGGTGAAGGGACAGCCGCGCGAGAACTGGATGCTGCCGACCGCATAGTCATCCATCTTCAGAAGATCGAAGCGCGGCACGGGCACCGTGCTCATATCCGTCCTGTCGGACTGTTCGTAGCGCCGCGCGTGATGGCCCTCCTGCCATTCAGCCAAGAATTTGGGCCAGGTTTCTTCCGCCTCGCCGATGAAGGAGACATCGACGAGATTGCCGAAATAATCCTCCTTGACCGTAACCCAAGGTCCGCCGACGACGATGAAACAGTTGCGCCGTTTGAGCTCGGTCAGAATTTCCGTCATGCGAAAGCGCTGGACGATCATGCCCGTCAGGGCAACGATATCGGCCCTCTCGCAAAGGCCGTAGTCTATCGGCTCGATATTCTCATCGACCAGCGTGACGGTATGCTCGGCCGGCGTCAGCGCCGCAAGCAATGGCAGACAGGCCACGGGAAGATTGGCCTTCGCATCGAACAGCGGCAGGGCATGTTCCATGCCCCAATAAGAGGTTTCGAAACGCGGATTGATGATGACGATATGAGCCATTGAATAGTCCGCTCCATGATTGATGATCTGGTTCGGTATTACTTTGAGCCTGTAGTCATTTGCAGCTGCATGCGCTCGCCTTACGGCTGCGAAGCAGGGTCTTTCAGCATCGAGGCGGTTGTCTTAGCAGCCCTATATGAGCTCAAGATTAAATCCCGGACGCTGGCTGCGGCTGGATGTCCAGACCACCAACCCGCGCGGGGCGTTCTTCTCGGAGGGCGCACCGGTGTGCGATCTTCACCCTCCCCTTGAGGGGGAGGGTCGGCCCATAGGGCCGGGGTGGGGTGATCTTCAAGTTTGCGGCATGTCACCCCCGCCCGCGGCTATGCCGCGACCTCCCCCCTTAAGGGGGAGGTGTTGACCTACCACTTCAGTCTACCGAGGATGCCTCTCATCCATGGCAGGCCCGACCCGTGGATGATCTGGCCGCCAGACTTTCAAAAGCATCGCCCGCAGTACCAATCAAAATTTTTCCGGCGGCAATGTCGAAATCATCCCGATGCAATCGTCTTTATTGCGAACGTACCGCGGAAGACGACGATCCGATCTTTCGCACCTTGGGCTGAACCGGATGAAGGGAGCTGCAAAATGAGTTCGTCCTATCGTTGGGTGATTGTCGGTGCCGGCGCGCTGATGACCTGTGTTGCGCTCGGCGCGATGTTTTCCTTGGCGATCTTTCAGGTGCCGATCGCTGCCGATACAGGCTGGTCGCATGCCGGTATCGCCGCCGCCATGACGCTGAATTTCCTGACCATGGGCCTCGGTGCTTTTGCCTGGGGCGCTGCCAGCGATCGCTTCGGCGTCCGAATCGTGGTGGTGATCGGCGCATTGTTGCTTGGGCTTGCGCTCGTCCTCGCAAGCCGGGCCGGTTCGCTTCTGCAATTCCAGCTGACTTACGGCATTCTTGTCGGCCTTGCCGCCAGTGCCTTCTTCGCGCCGATGATCGCGGCAACGACGGCCTGGTTCGACAAAGGCAGAGGTCTTGCGGTCTCGCTGGTCTCAGCCGGCATGGGCGTCGCGCCGATGACGATATCGCCTTTCGCCCGCTACCTGATTTCGGCTTACGACTGGCGCTTCGCCATGCTTGTCATCGGCGTCATGGCCTGGGTGCTGCTGATACCGGCGGCATTGCTGGTGCGGCGCGCACCTGTTCTTGCCGAAACGACCGGCTTGGGCGGACAGAAGGAGGAGCAGAGCCTGCCGCTTGGCCGGATCTTCCGCTCGCCGCAGTTCCTCGTGCTCGGCGCGACCTTCTTTGCCTGCTGTGCGGCTCATTCCGGGCCGATCTTCCATATGGTCAGCTACGCCACCATCTGCGGCGTCGGGCCGATGGCCGCCGTCAGCATCTATAGCGTCGAGGGCCTCGCGGGTCTTGGTGGCCGCCTTCTTTATGGAACGCTGGCGGACCGGCTCGGCGTCAAGCCAGTGCTGGTCGCCGGCCTGCTGGTGCAGGCGGCGGCACTTGCCACCTATCTGCTGGTCAGCGAACTTGGCGAGTTCTATGCGCTGGCGGTCATCTTCGGAAGTGCCTATGGCGGCGTCATGCCGCTCTATGCCGTGCTCGCACGCGAATATTTCGGACCCCGCGTCATCGGCACCGTCTTCGGCGCAGCCTCGATGCTCTCGAGCATCGGCATGGCGGCCGGCCCTTTGATCGGCGGCTGGATATTCGATACCTTCGCGAATTATTCCTGGCTCTTCATCGGCTCATCGATGGTGGGATTGGGGGCGGCTGCCATCGCGCTTGCCTTCCCACCAATGCGGCGCCTGCAGCTGCAGGCGGCATGAAACAGGCCAGAAACGGTCTGGACTCACATCTACGAACCATACCGGGTGCTTCATATTTCACCGCGTCCGGCATGGCCTTTCCCGGCGATAAAGCGCTCCCGTCGCGCAGGGCAATGACATATTCATATTTCTTGATACTTACACACAGATTTCCATAAGCGGCAGCGGTTGCAGCCATTGCAATTTTCAATTTTTAGCCAACACTCGCACATGCATCAGGTGCTTGATCTCCTGGGGGAGGAAATCAGGAGAGCATCCACTGGCGCGACTTTCCGCGCCCATCGGCAGGAAAGTCCTGCGTAACGTCATTATGGGGGACATGACACGGGTCTTTTTGACCATGTCCCTGGTGCAATTGGGAGGATTGATTCATGGCAACCACGTCCGTGGCCGAGACGAACGGCCGAGGCATGACCAGGGAGGAGAAGAAGGTCATCTTCGCATCCTCCCTCGGAACCGTGTTCGAATGGTATGACTTCTATCTTTATGGAGCGCTGGTTGCCTTCATCGGTACAGCTTTCTTCAGCGACTATCCGGAAGCAACCCGCAATATTTTCGCTTTGCTGGCCTTCGCCGCGGGCTTCCTTGTGCGGCCGTTCGGCGCCCTCGTCTTCGGACGGATCGGCGACCTCGTGGGACGCAAATATACCTTCCTCGTCACGATCCTGATCATGGGCCTTTCGACCTTTCTGGTCGGCGTCCTTCCCGGCTCGGCGAGCTGGGGCATCATCGCACCGGTCATCCTCATCATCCTTCGCCTATTGCAGGGTCTGGCGCTCGGCGGCGAATACGGTGGTGCTGCGACTTATGTCGCCGAGCACGCGCCGGACAACAAGCGCGGTTATTATACGTCCTGGATACAGACGACTGCGACGCTCGGCCTGTTCCTGTCGCTGATCGTCGTTCTCGTCGTACAGAACGCCGTCGGCAAGGATGCATTTGCCGCCTGGGGCTGGCGCATCCCCTTCCTTCTCTCCTGCGTTCTGCTTGCCATCTCCGTCTGGATACGACTGTCACTCAGTGAATCGCCAGCGTTCAAGAAGATGAAGGAAGAAGGGAAGGGCTCCAAGGCTCCGCTCTCCGAAGCCTTCGGTCAGTGGAAGAATGCGAAGATCGCCTTGATCGCCCTGCTTGGCCTTACCGCCGGTCAGGCGGTCGTCTGGTATGCGGGCCAGTTCTATTCGCTGTTCTTCCTGCAAAGCGTGCTGAAGGTCGATGGCCAGTCGGTCAACATCATGATCGCGATCGCACTTCTGATCGGCAGCGGCTTCTTCGTAGTCTTCGGCTGGCTGTCCGACAAGATCGGTCGCAAGCCGATCATCATGGCGGGTCTTGCGCTTGCAATCCTGACCTACTTCCCGCTGTTCAAGGCGCTGACCCACGCCGCAAATCCGGCGCTCGCCCAAGCGGAGCAAACCATCCGGGCCACGGTGACGGCAGCGCCCAACGATTGTACCTTCCAGTTCAATCCGGTCGGCACCGCCAAGTTCAACAATTCGTGCGACATCGCCACGTCTTTCCTGTCGAAGTCGTCCGTGCCCTATACCATCGCCGAAGGCCCGGCCGGGCAGCCGGCAACCGTCAAGGTGGGCGACGCGACCATAACCTCCTATGATGCCACGGCGGCGGGTGCCGGCGCGGCGGCCAAGAGCGCGGTATTCACGCATGACATGAACCTCGCCCTGCAAAAGGCCGGCTTCCCGCTGGCACGCGACCCCGCCAAGGTGCCGGACGCCAAGCTGGATGCCTTCATCGCCGCCAATCCCGAACTCGCGCTCAACGCGGCAACCGTGCGGGCGGGCGACAAGACGGTCACGCCGGTCGCCGACCTCGTCAAGGCGAAGCTTCTGACGGCGGATCAGGCTGGCGGCGCCACCGACATGCCGGTCTACACCATCGCCAATGGCGGGGCCTTCAAGATGGTTGCCGATCCCGCGGCCATCAATTGGCCGCTGACCATCCTCATTCTGACGATCCTCGTGATCTATGTGACCATGGTTTACGGCCCGATCGCCGCAATCCTGGTGGAGATGTTCCCGACCCGCATCCGCTATACCGGCATGTCGCTGCCTTATCACATCGGCAACGGCTGGTTCGGCGGTCTGCTGCCGGCAACGGTCTTCGCCATGAGCGCCGCCAAGGGCGATATCTATTATGGCCTCTGGTACCCGATCGCGATCGCTGCGATGACCCTCGTCATCGGTCTTATCTTCGTTCGCGAAACCAAGGGTGTCGATCTGAACAGCATCAAGTAACTGCATAAGGCCCGGCGTTCACATGCGGCACGCCGGGCCTTTCCTTGCTTCGTTACCCGACCCTTGATCGAGGCTCGAGGCCTCAGCTTCCGCAAAGAGCGTGCAGCAGCACCAAAAGGGAGAAGAGAACCATCAGGCCCGCCAGGAAATGCTGCAAGATCGACCAGACGCGCTTGGTTGCGGCAAGGCTTGGCCGAGTTGCAAGAGAAGCAAGGTAGAGCACTGTATCCATAAAAACTCCTGCCAAATGTCTCCGTACGGGCGCGGCCCAAGCCATCGCGATCACGGAAATTCTTGATATTCAAGCGTTTTATATTGTCTATAAAATTAGTAGATTAAAGGAAGGGTTTTTCGGCTCTCTCGGAATTCCAGACAAATTTAACTCCCGGTTAGCTGACCCGGACAGCGTTTGATTGACCTGGCCACCAACCCATCCAGCCTCCCGACAAAGCTGGACCGAAGCTCCGCAAAAATTTATTCTATAGATTAAGTGAACAAAGCAAGGCGCGCCCTTGTGATTGACCGTCAGTGGCTTACGAGTATCGCAGACGATCATCGAACCCTCGCTCATGACCTTGCTGGATGCCCAAAATCTCTCGCTTGCCTTCGGCTCGACACAGGCCTTAGCGGGAGCGTCCCTGACGGTCGACCGCGGCGAGATCGTCGCGCTGATGGGAGCCAACGGAGCCGGCAAGTCGACACTGGTAAAAATCCTCTCCGGCATTCACCGGGCCGATTCAGGCAGGATACTGTGGAACGGCTCGGATTATCGCCCGGAAGGCCCGGCCGAGGCAACAGTGCGGGGCGTCGTCACCGTACATCAGTCGACCGGCGTCGTCGGCATCGCCGGCCTTTCGGTCGCGGACGCGCTGCTGCTCAATCAATTCGTCGACGGACGCCAACCCTTTTTTCTGTCGAGGCGTTCGGTGCGGAGAAAGGCGGAAGCCATCCTGTCGGAAGCTGGTTTCGACCTGCCGCTCGACCGGGATTTTGGTGATCTGGGCACAGCCGACCGACAGATGATCGCCATTGCCCGCGCCCTTTCCAACAAGGCGCAGCTGCTGATCCTCGACGAGCCGACGGCGAGCCTCTCTGCACGCGAGACGGCACGGCTCTATGAGATCGTCCGCCGGTTGAAAGCACGGGGCCTGGGCATTCTCTATATATCGCATCGCACGGCCGATCTCGATGCGCTCGCCGACCGGGTGGTCGTCCTGCGGGGCGGTCGTAATGTCGGCGCCTTCTCGCAACCGATCGACTTCGATGCGGCCATCGAAACCATGATCGGCCGTTCGATGAAAGCGGCCCGCCCGCAGCGTCGGGGGCAGTTCGACCGAACCATACTGGAACTTCAGGGCGCGCAGCTGTTTGCCGACAGCCCACCGATCGATCTCAGGCTTCACGCTGGCGAGGTCGTCGCCATTACCGGTGTTCTCGGCGCCGGTAAGAGCCGGCTTCTATCAACCCTTTTCGGTCTCGACCGCTTTGCGGCGGGCACCGTATGTTTGGATGGCACCGCATTTCAACCAGCCTCGCCTGCAGATGCAATCGCACGAGGCGTCGTCATGGCTGCCGCCGACCGGCATCGCTCTTCGCTCATGCCGTCGGACTGGCCGGGAGAGAGCATTGCGGCGACCATCAGCCTGCCGCATCTGAAGCATTGGTATCCGTCGGGCTTCCTGTTTTCCGGGCGAGAAAGCCGCGAAGGAGAAAGGGCCATTCGGCGCCTCGGCATAAAGGCCTCCGGTCCCGAGTCATCCGTCTGGTCTCTTTCCGGCGGCAATCAGCAAAAGGTCGTGCTCGCGCGCTGGGAGGCCGAGCCAAGCCGGCTCATGCTTCTCGACGAGCCCTTCCAGGGGGTCGATGTTGGCGCCCGTCAGGACATCATCGCAGCCATACGCGCCCATACCGATCGCGCGACGCTGATCGCCACATCCGATCCGGAAGAAGCACTCGAAGTCGCCGACCGGGTACTGCTGATGGAACATCATGGCCTCAAAGAAGTCGTTGATGCGGCCTCAGGCAGCGGACAGAACAAGGAATATGCCTGATGAGTGAAGGTACTGCAGAAATCCCCGAACAGATCAGGCCGGCCAACCATACGATATCGCCGCAAGAGTTCGTGCGGCGGGGAGCGGTATTTCTCCTCCTCCTTGCCCTCATCATCATCTTCAGCTCCGCCCAGCCCGCCTTCATCAACATCAACAATCTGATGAGCATTCTGCAGGCGGTTTCGGTCGTCGCCATCATCGGCGCCGGCGTCACGGTGACGCTGGCCATCGGCGGCTTCGATCTTTCCGTCGGCGCCGTGGCCGCCTCCAGCGTCATGGCCGCCAGCTATGCGATGATCGTCTGGAACCTCAACGTCTATGAGACCGTGCCGCTGGTGCTTGCTTTCGGCGCGATCGTCGGGCTTGCCAATGCCCTGCTGATCGTTCGGCTGAAGGTGCCGGATCTGCTCGCTACCCTCTCCACCATGTTCCTGCTCACCGGGCTACAGCTGATCCCGACAGCCGGACGTTCGATCTCCGTAGGCCTGATCCTTCCCGATGGCACGAAGGCGATCGGCAAGGTCGACCCTGCCTTTTTGACGATAGGACGTTCAAGCCTGTTCGGCACGATCCCCTTTCCCGTCATTCTGATGCTTGTCGTGGCCTTCGTACTCCATGTCCTCACGGAGCGCACGCGCCTTGGCCGCCTTCTCTATGCGACCGGAGGCAATGAAGCCGCAACACGGCTGGCCGGTGCCAATATCGCCCGCGTGAAGACCTTTGCCTATGTGCTTTCCGGCGTTCTCGCTTCGCTTGGCGGCATCATTGTCGCCGCCCGCGTCGGCCGCGGCGATGTCTCCTCCGGCGCCTCGCTGCTGATGGATTCCGTCGCAGCCTCGCTCATCGGCTTTGCCGTCCTGGGGCTGCGCCGTCCCAACGTTCTCGGCACGACAATCGGTGCGGTCTTCGTCGGTGTGCTGCTGAACGGGCTGACAATGCTGAACGCGCCCTACTACACGCAGGACTTCATCAAGGGTGCCGTCCTTGTCGGTGCGCTCGCGCTGACCTATGGGATTGGACGCGGCAAGACCCTCGGCTAAAGGCGCCGCAGGGCGGCATATTCTCCAGATGTTACCGGGCTGCGGATTGATCCGCAGCACCTTTGCTCACGTTGACCGTTGCCTTTTTGGCAATCGATAGTGCGCATAATTGTTCTTTATTAGAACACTGAATTCCCCCATCATCCCGGTATTGGTGGATAACGAGACGCAAAGTCCGATCGCCCAATCAACAGGGGAACTGTCAGAATGTCACAATTCATGATGAATCGCCGCCGCTTTCTTTCCAACGCTGCCTTGGTCGGAGGTCTTGCCGCAACGCAGACTTTCGTCGGCATTCGCGCCGGCAAGGCGGCCGATGTTGCCGAGGTTCGCATGCAGCTCGGCTGGCTTGCCTCGAACGGCCTGCTTGGCGAGGTCGCAGCTCAGAAAAAGGGCTTCTTCACCGAGCAGGGCATCAATCTCACCATCGTCCCCGGCGGCCCGAATGTCGATGGCGTTGCCGGTGTGGCAGCAGGCCAATCCGCTATCGGCCAGATTTCCTCGAGCCCGTCGGTCATGCTCGCGCGTTCCGCCGGCATGCCGGTCAAGGCGTTTCTCGCCGGATACCGTAAGCATCCATTTACATATTTCTCGTTGAAGAAATCGCCGATCCGCGAGCCGAAGGACATGATCGGCAAGACGATCGCGACGCAGCCGACCGCCTTCATCCTTCTGCGCGCCCTTCTCGCGCAAAACGGCATTCCGGAAGACAAAGTGAAGATGGTCAACATGGGTTCCGACATGAACCAGTTGATCACCGGTCAGGCTGATGCGGTTACCGGGTGGGTGACGAACACCAATGCACTGAAGGTGCTCGGCGACGAGCGCGTCGACATGATGCTCTGGGATGCGGGCCTGCAGCTCTATGCCAATGTCTACTACACGACCGACGAGCAGCTCGACAAACATTCCGACGTGCTGGTGCGCTTCACCACAGCCGCCGCCAAGGGCTGGGGCTATGTGCGCGACCATCCGGAAGAAGCCGTCGACATGCTGGTCGACGCCTATCCCAATCTCGACAAGGCGAGCGAACTCGAGGCCGTCCATCCCGTCATCGATTTCTCCTTCGGCGACAGCACCAAGCAGACCGGCTGGGGTGCGATGAACAAGGACAATTGGGCCGCCCAGATCAAGGCCTATGCCGACCTCAAGCAATTCACAGGCACCACGCCGACCGTCGATGACGTCGCTACCATGGCGATCCTCGACGCAACGACCGAAATCCGCAAGCAGATCGGGTGAATGCCATGATGAGCGCCGCCACCATCAAGCAGCCACAGCCGCTACCAGCAGCTGAAACGGCAAGACTTGCCGTTTCCATTCGGGATCTCGACATCCGCTTCGGCGACAAGGGCAATGAGTTCACCGCACTCTCCAATGTCTCGGTCGACATTCCCGAGGGGTCATTCGTGACGATGCTCGGGCCGTCCGGCTGCGGCAAGTCGACGCTGCTCCGCTGTATCGCCGATCTCGTTGACATCAGCGATGGTTCGGTTTCGGTATTCGGCCGGCCGCCGCGCGAAGCGCGTCAGGGCCGTGACTTCGCCTTCGTCTTCCAGGAAGCGACGCTTCTGCCCTGGCGAAGTGTCATCGACAATGTCCGCCTGCCGCTGGAAGTCGGCAAGCATGACAAGAGCGCCTATGCCGATCCCATGGAGCTGCTGGCGCTCGTTGGCCTGAAGGGGCGTGAAAAGGCCCTGCCGCACGAACTGTCGGGTGGCATGCGCCAGCGTGTCGCCATCGCCCGCGCCCTTGTGACCAAGCCGCGCATTCTTTTGATGGATGAGCCCTTCGGCGCGCTCGACGAAATCACCCGCGACAAGCTCAATGAAGAACTCTTACGCATCTGGCGCGAAACCGGCACAACCATCGTCTTCGTCACCCATTCCATCCCGGAGGCGGTCTTCCTCGGCCAGCATGTGCTGATGCTGCAGGCCCATCCCGGGAGGGTGAAGGAGTACATGAAAGTCGACCTCCCCTATCCGCGCTCGCTTGCGATGCGCGACACCGTCGACTTCATCAAGGTGACCGCGCATCTCCGTGCGCTGCTGGAGGAATGCATATGAGCAATGCCATCCACTCCGACATCGGCCGCATCGCCAAGGCGCCGCGCAAAGTCGCCATCCTCGACGCAACCGTCGGCGTCCTCTCCTCGCACATGCCGGCAATCCTTGCGGCACTCGGCTGCATCGTGCTGTGGCAGGCGGTCATCTGGATCTTCAAGATCCCGACCTTCATGGCGCCAAGCCCGCTCGACGTCCTCTATGCCTTTCGCGACAATGCCGCGACGCTCACTAGAAACCTCCTGCCGACGGTACTCGAGGCCGTTCTCGGCTTTGTCTTCGGCAATCTTATCGCCATCATGCTGGCAATCTGGTTCGTCCACAGCGCCACCGCGGAGAAGGCCTTCTATCCGATCGCCGTCTTCGTCAAGGCGATCCCGATCATCGCGCTTGCGCCGATCCTGGTGCTGATCTTCGGCAACGGCGTTGCCCCGAAGATCATCATCGCCGGCCTGATCTGTTTCTTCCCGACGCTGGTCAACATGGTCCAGGGACTTCGCTCGGCAAGCCCCGCCATGCTCGACCTGATGCGGGTGCTCTCGGCCAGCAACTCCGAGATCCTCTGGAAGGTTCGCCTGCCGAGCTCGCTGCCATTCCTCTTCGCCGCCTTGAAGATCGCTGCCACCAGCAGCGTCATGGGCGCGATAGTGGCGGAGTGGATCGGCTCCAGCTTCGGGCTCGGCGCTCTCATCATCGAGGCGACCTATAATTTCCGCTCGCCGCTGCTTTACGCGACGGTGGTCATCGCCGCCCTGCTTGCCGTGATCCTCTTCTTCATCGTCTCGGTCGCAGAAGCCAAGATGATCCGCTGGAAGCCGGCCGGACAGCACTAAAACTTAGAAAACATCGAGGGAACACCAATGGAACAGGTTATTCACCAGCCTGCACGGGATATCCGTGTCGTCGATCGCTCCGATGTGGTTGTCGTCGGCGGGGGGCCTGCCGGAATTGCAGCAGCCGTATCGGCAGCGCGCAATGGCGCAAGCGTCACCCTTCTCGAACGCTATCCCTATGTCGGCGGGCTTGCTGCCGGCGGCATGGTGCTGGTGCTCGACGATATGATCAACGAGCTCGAAATCACGGTGCGCGGCATCTGCATGGAGATGATCGAGCGCATGAAGCGGTGGGATCTCTGCGTGACACCGACCGACCGTGACCGCCTGATCGAATTCCGCGACACGCCGGAGGCCTGGCAGCGTTGGGCGCGATGGGGCCTCTTCGATTTCCACACACAGGCAATGCCGCACCCGATCTGCTTTTCGGCCGCCTTCGATCCCGACGCCTTCAAGCGCGCCGCCTATGACATGATCGGCGAAGCGAAGATCAAGCTCAGAACCCACAGCTGGTTTTCCTCGGCGATCGTCGAGGGCGGCACGATCAAGGGCGTCATCTGCCAGACCAAGGACGGGATGCAGGCAATCCTCGGTGATGTCGTCATTGATACGACGGGCGATCTCGATGTCGCCGCGAGTGCAGGCGCTTCCCATGTCGAATCCAACTTCATTCTGACGACGGTGTCGCGCTGGGGCGGCGTCGATACGGAAGCGGCGGAACGTTTTGAACAGCAGGAACCGGAAGCCTTCAAGGCGCTCGATCACGAAGCCAAGCGGCTGATCGGCGGTTGCTGGTCCTTCTGGTGGCTGAAGACCCCGCTGCCCGGCGTCGTCTGGCTGAACTGCCCGCATATGCCGACCTTAAGCGGCCTGAAGGTCGAGGATCTGACCAAGGCGGAGATGGAAGGTCGCTCGCGCATTGCCAAGCTGCTCGATTTCGCACGGGAAAAGATGCCCGGCTTCGAGAATGCCTATGTCGTCGATTTCGCGCCGCAGACTGGCGTGCGCCAAACGCGGCTGCTGCAGGGAGACTATGTCGTGACGAAGGACGACGTCATGACCCGCCGGCATTTCGCCGACACGGTCTGCCGTGGCCGCGACTACTACACGCCCTACCGCGCCATGCTGCCCAGAGAGGTCGACCAGCTGATCGTTGCCGGACGGCATTATTCTTCCACGCCGCAGGCACAGAAATCCAGCCGCGAGATCCCGCCCTGCATGGCGATGGGTGAGGCGGCTGGTGTCGCCGCAACCGTCGCCCTCAATGCCGGGACGACCGTTCGCAAGGCCGATGTCAGGGCGATTCAGAAACAGATGCGGGCTCAGGGCGCCGATCCCGGCGACATCCCCTCGGAAAACGCGACATATTTGGAGGCTGCAGAATGACGACTTTGCCACTCGACGGAATCCGCGTGATCGATTTCACGCAGGTCATGCTCGGCCCCTCCTGCACCCAGGTTCTGGCCGACTACGGCGCCGAAGTCATCAAGATCGAAAAGGTGAAGATCGGCGATCTCTCGCGCTGGTCGCTCGGTTCCGATCCGGATGGGCTCAATAACCCGGTCTTCTGCTCCTTGAACCGCAACAAGAAGAGCCTGGCGCTCGATCTGAAGGAAGCCAGCGCCCGCAAGACCGTCCAGGCGCTGCTTGAGACGGCTGACGTCGTCGTCAACAACTTCCGGCCTGGCGTGATGGAGCGCATGGGCTTTGGCTATGAAGATCTGAAAAAGATCAATCCGCGTCTGATCTATGCCGTCGGCACCGGCTTCGGGCTGACCGGCCCCTACCAGCATAAGGGCGGCCAGGACGTGTTGGCGCAGGCCGTCTCCGGCGTCATGCGCCGCAAGTCCGACAATAGCCATCCGACCTCGATCTATGCCACGCCGCTTGCCGATTATTCTGCCGGCATGCACCTCGTACAGGGTATCCTGCTTGCGCTTCTGCAGCGCGACAAGACGGGAGAGGGACAGCAGGTCGCCGTCAGCCTCTACAACTCCATGATCGCCATGCAGATGCAGGAAGGCACGACGCATCTGATGCGCCAGAAGGACCTGAACTGGGGCGCCTTCCCACTGACGGGCGTCTTCGAGACGACGGACAGCGCGATCGTCATGGTCGGCGCTTTCAAACCGAACCCCTTGCGCGATATCTGCGAAGCGCTTGAGATCGAAGACCTCTCGCAATATCCGCAATACAAGGATTTCGACTCGCAAATGGCGCGGCGGCCGGAGTTGCAGGCGATCTTCCGCGAGAATTTCGCCAAAAACAGCACCGCGCATTGGATCGCACGGCTGGAAGGCGTCGACATTCTCTGCGCGCCGGTCCGTTCGCTGCCCGAGGCGCTGAAGGACGAGCAGACGATCATCAACAAAATGATCCTCGAGGCAGGTGAGACCGCCGCCGGCCCGATCCGGCTGATCGGCTCGCCGATCGACATGTCGGCCGCCCACGTCACCGTGCGGATCGCGCCGCCGCAGCTCGGTCAGCACAATGAGGAAATTCTGGCCTCGCTTTCCGAGGTGCAGGGAGACGCCGCATGAGCGTTACCTTCACCGTAGAAGACCGCGTTGCCCGCGTCACGCTCGACCGCCCCGACCGGATGAACGCGGTCGATGCCGAGACCGAGGCGAGGCTGGAGTCGATCTGGACGGAGATCGAGACGCGCGACGACATCAGCTGCGTCGTCCTGACCGGCTCCGGCGAAAAGGCTTTTTGCGCAGGCGCCGACCTCAAAGGCGGTAGCGGCAGTTCCGGTGTCGACTACTGGACGGTCGGGCGGGAAAACGGCTTTGGCGGTCTCGCCTTCCGCCGCTCGCTCGACGTGCCGGTGATTGCGCGCGTCAACGGCTATGCGCTGGGCGGCGGCTTCGAGATGGTGCTTGGCTGCGATATCGTCATTGCCGTGGAGACGGCGCGCTTCGGTCTGCCCGAAGCCCGCGTCGGCCGGATGCCGCTCGATGGCGGCATGGTGCTCTTGCAGCGCAAGATTCCGTTCAACCGTGCCATGGCGGTGATGCTGACGGGGCGGCAGTTCAGCGCGCAGGAAATGGCGAGTTTCGGCGTCGTCAACGAAGTCGTTTCGGCTGCCGAGCTGGACGCTGCCGTCGAGCGCTGGGTCGCCGATATCGTTGCCTGTGCTCCGCTTTCGCTGCGGGCGATTAAGCAGACGGTCAATCGCACGGCACATCTAAGCCCGGCAGAGGCGCAGGCGTTGCGGACACCCGCGCTCATCAAGGCCTTGAAAAGCGAGGATGCCATGGAGGGTGTCGCGGCTTTCCGCGAGAAGCGGGCGCCCGTTTGGCGCGGCAGATAGGCATGCTATAGCTTCGAGATTGCCGAGGGCTTTTCATGCATGCCAGCATTCTGAAGTATTTCGCCGAGGTTGCACGCTCCGGATCGATCCGCAAGGCATCCGACGAGCTGCATGTGGCGACCTCCGCCGTCAGCCGACAGATCAAGAAGCTGGAAGACGAGCTTGGAACGCCGCTGTTCGAGCGCTTTTCCGATGGGCTGCGGCTGACGTCGGCTGGCGAGATCGTGCTGCGCCACGCCAAGGACACGCTGCACGAATATGAGATCATGAAATCCAATCTCGGCGATCTCCACGGCAAGAATACCGGCCGCGTCCACATCGCCGCCCTGGACAGCCTTGCGATCCAGTTCCTGCCAGAATTCGTCTCCGGCTTTCACAAGAAGCATCCGGCGGTGGATTTCCGCATCCGCACCGATAATTACAACAACATTTTCCGCTTTCTCGCCGAGGGCGATGTCGATATCGGCGTCACCTTCGATCTTGCCCGGCCGCACGACATGAAGCTGATCCACGGCGTGCGCATGCCGCTGATGGCGATCGTCGCCAAGAGCCATCCGCTGGCGCGGCAAAGATCGGTAACGCTGCAGGAATGCGCCCAGTTCAATATGCTGCTGCAGCTCGACAACGAGGTCATGAGTTCGATGATCGCAGTCGAACTTGGCGCGCTCAACCGCGTCGGCCGCACGCTTGTCGCGACGAACAATCAGATGATGCTGAAACCGATGATACTATCAGGCGAAGGTGTCGCCTTCTTCACGCCGCTCGGGCTGCTGCGCGAGCTGGAGGCCGGCGATGCCGTCGCGCTTTCAATCGCGGGATCGAAGCTCCAGGACCTCGAAGTCGGCATCGTCGTCTCGCGACGTCGCCAGCTAACCCATGCGACCGAAGTTGTCGCCCAATCGATGGGCGAGGAACTGTCGAAATTTGCCGAGAAGATCAACACGCTGGTCTCGCGATAAAGGGAGGAGATCATGGCTATGCGATTGCTGCTCAATCCGGGTCATGCGCCTGCCCAAAGGATTAAAGAAGCGGCGGAGCTGCCGTCTGTCTTCCAATCCCTTCGTCCTGAGCCCGGCGATCTCATTCTCCCCGCGCCCGTCAATGCCCATGACCATGGCTATGGCATCCGCACCCTCGATTTCGGCGCGGTCGACGACGCTCTGGAAGTGTGGATACCGGGCCTGAGGCTGCGGCCGCGCACGGATCCCTATCTCGAGGCACTCGTCGCCTTCGGCCGGCTTGCCCGAACCGGCGTCGGCGCCACCATGCATTGCCACAACTCGCTCAATGTCGATCGTCTCGTCGACGAGGCAAGCGCTGTCATGCGGGCCGCCAGCGATATCGGTATTCGGCTTGGGCTCTCCTGCCCGCTGCTCGACCACGATGCCTGGGCCTATGATGGCGGGCCGCAACGGCTCAAACCCTTTCTTCCGGCAAGTGACTGGCAGGCGTTGGAGCCGACCATTCCAACCTACGCGCCGATCTCGACACAGTTAACCGCCGTCGAGGCGGTCGCCGCCGCCAACACCAGCCCGCTGATCGACGTGCAGTATGGGCCGATCGGGCCGCAATGGTGCTCCAATGCGCTATTGGAGGCCATTGCCGAGGCTTCGGCGCATCATGATCGGCGCATTCACATGCACCTGCTCGAAAGCCCGCGCCAACGCCTTTGGCTCGACCGGCGTTTTCCCGAGGGCGTCGTCAATTATCTCGACAGAATAGGCTTCCTATCGCCTCGGCTCGCGGTCGCTCATGGCGTTCAATTGCGTCCTGATGAGTTGGAATTGCTTGCCGAGCGCGGCGTGCAGATCGTCAGCAATCCCACCGCCAATCTGCGCCTTCGCTCAGGCATCGCGCCGATCGCATCCACGATCGAACACGGTGGCCCCGCCTTCGCTATTGGCCTCGACGGCACCGGGCTGGACGACGATCAGGATCTCTGGCGGGAGATGCGCCTCCTCTATCTCCTGCACGGCGGACGAAGCCTGACGCGGCAGTTGACGGCCAAGGATGTCTTCGATGCAGCAATCCGGGTTGGAAGGCAGATCATCAACGCGAGGAACGCGGAGGACTACACCATCGTCGATTATCAGGGCCTGACCGCCGACTCGCTGTTCGATGACATGGACGAGGCAGAGGTCCTGTTGACCCGCATGAGCGCCCGATATGCGAGAGGGCTCGTCGTCGCTGGCCGGGAGGTGATGCGCGAGGGTGACTTGACCGGCATCGACTTCGACGCCGCTCTATCCGAACTCCTGGTACAGGCAAAGGCCGATCTGCCGAGACTCGAAAAGCAACGACCGCTCGCCAACGCATTATCAGAGGCGACGCGCGCTTATTATGCCAGCTGGCCCGGGATCTCCTGATATCGTGAAAAGCGGCGACCGCTGTGGGAACAGCCGCAGAGATGCCCGATCAGGTTATTCTTCCCATCACAATCGATTTTCAGGCACAGTGCCGTAAGCCGCCACGAATGGATGGTCAAGACTGGTCGTCCGGCTCTTGTCCCAGCCGCCGGGTGCGCCCCAGCCGGTCACGCCATCAGCAAAGAAATCGCGGTTGACGTCGCGCAGGAAAAACCGCTCCGTCGGCATCTCCTCATCCCACAAAATGGCATCGACGGGGCAGACGGAAAGGCAGAGGCCGCAATTGATGCACTCGTCCGGGTGAATATAGAACATCCGCCCGCCCTCGTAGATGCAATCGACCGGACAGGCGACGGTGCAGGCGCCATCCTTCGTATCAATGCAGGGCTCGGTGATTACGTAAGCCATGACGCTCGCCTCGCAGCGCTCTCGGGGGCGCTTTCGATGAACTATGACAAAAGGAAGCGTTCTGAAGAAGCGCCGTTTTTCGGCTCTCTCATTGCCGAAATGGCAACGCGTTGGCGCGAGGGGAAACACGACGTCAGCCACTCACGGGCCAGAGTTGAGACAGCGCGGAGGCATTCGAGCCGCATTGCATGAAGCATGCGGCTCGAACCTTCCTGCCGCTAGAGCAGCTTTTCCAATGTGATCGGCAGATCGCGAACGCGCTTGCCGGTGGCATGGAACACGGCATTGGCGATCGCCGGCGCCACGCCGACGATGCCGACTTCGCCGACACCCTTGCCGCCGAGTGCCGAGGCCTGATGGTCCGGGACGCCGACAGAGATCACCTGGATGTCCGGAATGTCAGAATTCGTCGGCACGAGGTAATCGCCCACATTGTTGTTGACGGTTCGCCCGTTGCGCTGATCGACCAACCCCTCTTCGAGAAGCGCCTGGCCGATGCCCATGATGATGCCGCCCCGCCACTGGCTTTCGACCAGTCTCGGATTGTAGAGGCGGCCGCAATCGAAGGCAGAGACCATGCGGGAGACGCGCACCGTGCCAAAATCCTCGTCGACCCGTACTTCGGCGAAATGGGCGCACCAGCTGTGCATGGAATAATCGCCCATGGTCGGCCCTTGAACCCTAGCCATGGTGGTCCAGGCCTGCTGCAGTTCCTGCGCGGTCGCACCGTCAGGCAGGGTGTTGCGCCGGACTTCGATCTCCTCGCGTTTCAACGCAGACATCAGTTCCGCCAGCGTCAGCGATGGCGTCTCGCCGCGCGGTGCTGCGATGCGCCCCTCGGCGAAATTCAGCGTGTTTGCGCCCGTCTCGCGGAAGGGCGAATTGGCATCGCTGAGCGCGAGGCCGATGAGTTCGTCGCGGGCAGCGACCGCAGCCTTATGGACGGCTCCCATGATCGAGCCGGCCAGCATCGATCCGCCGGCGATCGCCGCGCCCGGCAGGCGCGAATCGCCGAGGTAAACCTCGACCTGATCCACCGGAATGCCGAAGACTTCCGCGGCACTTTGGGCGAGGATCGTATAGGTCCCCTGCCCCATGTCGATGGCGCCGCTGATGACCTCGACCCGGCCGTTGCCGAGAATGCGGATCATCGCCTCGCTCGGTGCGCGGATGACGGGGAAGGTGCCGCAGCCGATGCCCCAGCCGATCAGCGTCTTGCCGTCGCGCATCGAGCGCGGCGCGTGGCTGCGCCGCGACCAGCCGAAAGCTTCGGCACCTTCGGTCAACGCCTCGCGCAGCCGGCGCGTCGACCAAGGCTTTCCGGACTGGTAGTCATGATCGGCATAGTTCTTCAACCTGAGTTCGAGCGGGTCCATGCCGAGCTTGTAGGCCAGTTCCTCGATAGCGCATTCGATGCCGTAGGCGCTCGGGTTCTTGCCCGGTCCACGCAAGGCGCCGGGTGTCACGCTGTTGACCGGCACGACGCGATGCTGCGAGGAGAAATTCTCGACCTTGTAGAGGATCGACGTTGCCGCCCCGGTCTGCTCCGGCCAGTCCGCATCGACGGAGGTTTCGCTAGCGCCGCGATGAACGATCGCCTGCAAGATACCATCCTCGGTCGCGCCGAGCGCGATCTTCTGCCTGGTCGCAGCACGCCCGCCATAACTCGTGAAATTCTGCGGGCGGGTGACCGCGAGTTTCACCGGTCGGCCGAGCTTTCTTGCAGCCGCAACGGCGACCGCCCCATAGGCAAGCGGCACGCCCTTCGATCCGAAACCGCCGCCGATGAAGGGGGAGATGATCCGGACATTCTCATAGGGCATGTCGAACCATTCGGAATACATGCGCGCCATGCCATGCGACCACTGGCTCGGCTCCCAGATGGTCAGCTGGTCGCCATCCCATTTCGCTGTCAGCCCGTGCGGCTCCATCGCGACGTGATATTCACGCGGCGTCGAATATTCCGCCTCGATCCGCACCGGCGAGGCGGCAAGGGCTGCCTCCGCATCACCCCAGCTCGAAGAGAGCGGCTCCATGAGCTTGCCTTCACCGGCATTCGGGTCGTTGAGGTCGGCGACGTGGCTGCTCTCTTCATAGGTGACGCGCACCAGCCTCGCGGCTTCCGTCGCCAGTTCGCGGCTTTCGGCGACGACGGCCGCAATCGACTGCCCATTGAAGCGCACTTCGCGCGGCAGCGGATAATAAGGACCGTCGGCCGGCTTGTTGCCGCCCCAGTCAGCCGAAAGTTTAAGGCCGAGATCGTCCTCCGGCGTCAGCACGAGCAGCACACCCGGCATTGCGAGCGCGGCAGAAGCATCGACCTTGACGACGCGACCAGCCGGGACCGTGCTCTGGACGAGAACGGCATAGGCGAGATTTTCAACCGGGTATTCCAGCGCATAGGTCGCAGTCCCCGTCACCTTCATGTTGCCTTCGAAGCGCGACTGACGACCGCCGACCGTACCGTCGGAAGCATCGCCATGTTTGCGGGGTTCCATCATGGTCATGCAAGACCTCCCATCTTCAGAATGGCGCGGGCGATGACACGCGGCGCAAGTTCGATCTTGTAGTGGTTGCCGCCGTGAGAGACGGCACCCCTCATGGCAAGCCGGCTGGCCGCTTCGACGGCCTCCGGAGTGAGTGTCTTGCCGATCAGCGCCTGCTCGACATCACGCGCCCGCCAAGGCTTCGTGGCGACCCCGCCGATTGCCACGCGAATATCGCGGACCGTCCTGCCATCGGCTTCAAACTCCAGACCTACGGCAGCGCTCGCAGCGGCGAATTCGTAGGACTGCCGATCGCGGATCTTGATATAGGTGGAGTTCCGGGCAGCGGCGGAGGCAGGAATAGTGACGGCGGTAATGATCTCGCCGTGGTTGAGGACGGTTTCCTTGTTCGGCGTGTCGCCGGGAACGAGGAAGAAATCGTCGATGGCAACCTTGCGGCTATCCGTCTCCACTACAGCGTCAAATGCGACAAGGGCAACCGCCAGATCGCCGGGATAGGAGGCGATGCAGGCCTCGCTTGTCCCGAGCACCGCGTGATTGCGCGTCACGCCGCCGATTGCCGAACAGCCGGAACCGGGGCTTCGCTTGTTGCAGGCGAGAAAGGTGCCGGGATCGCGGAAATAGGAACAGCGAGTCCGCTGCAGGAGATTGCCGCCGATCGTCGCCATGTTGCGAAGCTGAGCGGAGGCGGCCAGAGACAGAGATTCGGAAACGGCCGGAAACGCCGAGCGGATATCCTTGTGGTCGGCGACCTCGCTCATCCTGGCAAGCGCGCCGATGGTTGCGCCATCAGCGTTAACGGCGATGCCGCTCATGCCGGAGAGATGGGTGATATCGATGACAGTATCGGGCTCGCCCACGCCACATTTTGCGAGATCGAGCAGCGTCGTTCCGCCGGCCAGGATCATTGCGCCGGCCTGTTGCGCCGCCTGACCGGCTTCGGCTGTCGATGTGGCGCGCAGATAGGAGAAGTTTCGCATCACGCCACCTCCGCTGCCTGGCGCACCGCCGCAACGATGCTGTTATAGGCCCCGCACCGACAGAGATTGCCGGACATATATTCACGGATTTCCGTATCCGAACCGGCATGTCCTTCGCGGATGCAGGCGACGGCCGACATGATCTGGCCCGGCGTGCAATAGCCGCACTGGAAGGCATCGTGCTCGATGAACGCGGCCTGCACCGGATGCAGATCGCCGGATTCGCTGGAAATGCCCTCGATCGTCGTGATCTTGCGGCCTTCGGCCTGCGCGGCCAGCGTCAGACAGGAGAGCACACGCTTGCCGTCGACATGGCAGGTGCAGGCACCGCACTGGCCCTGATCGCAGCCCTTCTTGGTGCCGGTGAGCGAGAGATGCTCGCGCAGCGCATCAAGCAGCGTCACACGCGGCTCGATATCGAGTTCGTGGCGCTGCCCGTTGATGTCGAGCGCGATATGGATGGTTCGTGTCATGATAAGCTCCTGCCATCGTCACGAAGATGAGACCTACGGAATCTAATAGAATCTATCCGTCGGTCTACCGTTGCTATAGGTTTCTTTCAGGAAGACGAGGCCGATGGAATTCTGGCGTCACGGTGGGCTCTCATCTGAATTAGGAAGTTAAGGACGCCACAAATAAACGGAGGCGCCTCCGTTTAAATTAATGCCTGGCTTGTTTTCGTCAAGCCCCGACAAACGGGCAAATCCAACTAGAACCGAGTGAAGGATGGGCAAGAGGTAGGACCGAAAGAGCCTCTGCTATGTCCCCTCGGTCGCCCGCCACTGCGTGCCAGTGGGATGAGAGGATCGACTAACGTCCATTCACGGCCCGTGAAATCACTTGAAAAGCGAAGCGTATTCCTGTTATGCTCAAATTGAGCAATAGTCGCTCAAGTCATCGGAAATCCATTTTGGTTCAGCGCCAAAAGAGGAATCACAACCTGCTGTTATCGCTCAACTATTTTAAAATCGAGCTCTCTGGGACAGGCTCGGCCTGTTCTCAATTCACTCAAGGAGGATTTTCCATGATCCATGAAATGCGCATCTATACTTGCCTGCCCGGCAAGCTGCCAGCACTTAAGGAGCGTTTCGAAACGGCGACGCTGGCGATCTGGGACCGGCTCGGCATCCGCCCCCTCGGTTTCTGGACGACGATGATCGGGCCTTCCAGCTACGACCTCATCTATTTCCTCGAATGGCAATCGCTGGAGGAGCGCGAGCGGAAATGGGCGGAATTCGTGGCTGATCCGGCCTGGAAGGAGGCTCTGGCAAAGAGCGAGGCACCCGGCCAGATCGTTGCCAATATCGCCAGTTCGATCCTGCAGCCGACCGGATTCTTTCGCCCCTTTATTTCCGTCGAGGCCAATGGCTGAAGACGGATATAAGATTGATGGGCCTGGCGCAATTTCGGATCTTAGACTGACGATATGACGAGCTATCGAGACGTTGAGGAAATGTTCCGAGAGCGTGGCTTCGAAGTGGACAACGGCACGATCAGCCGCTGGGTCCGCGCCCATGCCCGATGATCGAGAAGCCGTTGCGCCAACTTCGCCGACCCCATTGTGGTTCGGTTCGATGAGACCTACGTCAGGATCCACGGCAAGTGGTGCCATCGCTAGTTATTGAGGGATGGCAGCATGCCCGGAGAATCAGAAAGCCGGGACATGCCCGGCTTCCAGCTTCACAATGAAAATCTGCTCGGCAGACGCGGCTGCCGCTTTACAGTCAGCCGTTCTGATCGCCGCTATTGTCGGCAGCCGGCTCCTGTTCCTTGTCCTTCAGCACGTCCGTCAGCTTGTTGACGCCTTCGAAACCGGCGACGGCGGCGGCGGCCTTCGTTATGAAACCGGCATTCGGGTCTACAGCCTCAACGGCCTCGTCGGCAGCCACGGCGCCTGCAACTTCTTCAATCAGCTTTCCGATACCCATTTCAAGCTCCTGATCTCTTTGCTTTGCCGCTGGCGTGCGGCGATTGAGCGTTGCAAAGACCTCGCTACGGATATTTAAAAGGTCGCTGCGAGCAGCCTTTTTCCTCCCAAGGGCGAGGCATGGTTTTCCCCGGCTCCTGCCATTTAGGCAACCAAACTGAAAGCGACCTTAACCGAAGATGAAGCGAGGCTGATATCGCGCAATCTCTACCACGTGAATCGGCCCCGATTTGGCAAGGACCGCCGTCAAGCCGTCACATGAGCCTAATAGGCCTGTGATAAGCCTCCGGAATTTCGGAAAGTGCCAAACCGTTTGAACCAGGGAAATTTCCTGCCATGACATACTCGCGTCGCGTCACGGCTCTCGCCGCATCCTTCCTCCCCCTCCTTTTTGCTCCAGCCTTTGCCGACTCCGACGTGCTTTGGAAGATCGTGCATGACAAGTGTGTCGTACAAACCGCGCCCTGCATTTCGGTCAACACGGCCGAGCACTATGCGATGCTGAAGGATCTGCGGGGTGTTGCGCAATTTCTTCTCATTCCCACCGACAAGATCACCGGCATCGAAAGCGCAGCACTTATCGATCCTGCAACACATAACTTCTTTGCCGACGCCTGGACTGAGCAAGGCGATGTCGATGCCCGCTTGCCGCACGCTCTCCCGCGCGACGGTTTGAGCCTCGCGGTCAACGCGCAGCAGGCGCGTTCGCAAAACCAGCTGCACATCCATGTAGACTGCCTCAGCGCAGATGCGCGAACAGCCCTAAAGGCCGATGCGGACAAGATCGGCACGGACTGGGCACCGCTCCCCGATACCATCGCCGGCCACAAGTTCGCAGCGATGCGGGTCAAGGGCGAGACATTGGGCGACTTCAATCCATTCCTGGCGCTGGCCAAGACATTGAAGGATCCGGCAAAGGAAATGGGCGATCACAATCTTGTGGTGGCCGGCGCCAATTTCGCCGACGGTCCCGGCTTTATCGTCCTGACGGATGTCGCGACGCCCGGCATGGGCGGCGAGGACGTACAGGACCATAGCTGCGCGATTACGCATTAGAATCAGCACGTTACAGCTTGATGCGAGCGCCGCATCGGTCATCCCTATCGATGCGGCGCTTTTCTCTTTTGTGAATGAAAGAGCCTCGAAAGCCGATTTATGAATCTGGCTTCTAACTTCTATCGCGATTCACACACTAATCTTTTTGATGCAGCGGGTTCAGTGTTATAGTCCGGGTTGTGAGCCTGAGCTATGCGTCATCCGATTGTCGAGCATTCAGATCATCGCACAGCGCCTGGCATCGAAGGCTCGCCATAAAAAGCCTCAGGAGGCGCCTCATGAATCTTCAGATCAACAGCCAGTCCTATCAGGTCAATTCAGACGGAGACACGCCGCTCCTCTGGATCATCCGCGACGAGCTGGGCATGACCGGCACGAAATACGGTTGCGGACTGGCACAATGCGGTGCCTGCTCGGTCCTCGTCGATGGGGAAGTGGTGCGCTCATGCGTGACGCCGCTCGACAGCGTCGCGGGCCGCCAGATCACGACGATCGAAGCGATCGAAGCGGACCCGATCGGCAAGCGTGTCGTCGCCGCCTGGATCAAGCACCAGGTTCCGCAATGCGGCTACTGTCAATCGGGGCAGGTCGTGGCGGCGACCGCGCTCCTCAAACAAACGCCCAATCCTTCCGATGACGAGATCGCCGCGGCAATGATCAATCTCTGTCGATGCGGAACCTACAATGCGATCAAGGCTGCGGTCAAAGATCTCTCCTCCAAGGAAGGAGAAACGCTATGACCGAGACCAGCCGCAACCTCGTTCCGGAAGATGAATTCCCCACCGGCTCTCCGGTCAATATCTCGCGCCGGCATTTTCTTCTGACGTCCGCCGGTGCCGCGGCAGGCGCATTCGTGCTTGGTTTCGGCGTTCCGGTCGGCCGCGCGCGTGCCCAGCAGGCGGCAGGCCCGATGCCTCCAGGCACCCGCGTTCCCGCATTCCTCGAAATCCGCCCGGATAGCACCATCCGCTTCATGAGCCCCTTCGTCGAGGGCGGGCAAGGCGTCTTTACGGCGATGGCCCAGATCGTTGGCGAAGAACTTGATGCCGATCCGAAGACCTTCATCGTCGAAAATGCGCCGACGGGCAGCGACTATCTTGTCGTGCACGGCAAGATGCGCATCACCGGCGGCAGTATGTCGGTGCGCACCAGCTATGAGACCATGCGCCGGCTCGGCGCTCTGGCACGCAACATGATCCTGCAGGCTGCTGCAAAGCGCCTCAACGCACCCATCGCTGAGCTCACGACCGAGCCGGGCCGCGTGATCCATGCCGCGTCGGGACGGAGCCTCGCCTATGGCGACGTCGCTGCCGAGGCGCTGGATCTGCCCGTTCCCGCCCCCGAGAGCGTGACACTCAGAGATCCGAGTAAATTCCGCTGGATCGGCAAACCGGTCGAACGCCTCGATATCCACGACAAATCGACGGGCAAGGCGGTCTACGCTATCGACTGCAAGGTCGAAGGCATGCTGCATGCCGCCGTCCAGCACGCGCCACGCCTTGGCCTGACAATCGGCAAGATTCGCAACGAAGACCAGCTCAAGGCAATGCCGGGCGTTCATTCCGTCCATAGTCTGCCCGGCGCCGTCGCCGTCGTTGCCGAACGCTGGTGGAATGCCAAGCGGGCAGCAGAGGCCGCCCAGGTCGATTGGCGTGAGCCCGGCGTCGATGCCAATTCCGCCGTCCGCTACATGCCCGCCGACTTTTCGACCGCAGCCTTCAACGACAGGCTCGCCAATGAGCCGGGCAATGGCAAGGAAGCGGAGAGTGTCGGCGATATCGCCAAAGCGTTCGACGGCGCCAAAACCGTCGTTTCCGCCACCTACCGGAGCCAGTATCTGCATCATGCGCAGCTGGAACCGCCGTCGACTTTGGCCCGCTTCAACCCGGACGGCAGTCTTGAAATCTGGATGCCCAACCAGGCGCCAGAGCAATTCCAGGCCGACATTGCCAAGCTGACGGGGCTCGATCCATCGAAGGTGACCCTCCACAGCCCCATCCTGGGCGGCTTCTTCGGGCGGCACTTCCTGTATCCGTCCGCCAACCCCTATCCGCAGGCCATCCAGCTCGCAAAGGAGGTCGGGCGGCCGGTCAAGCTCATCTGGAGCCGCGAGGAGGAATTTCTGCGTGATCCGATGCGCCCGATGGCAGCCGTGCGCTTCCGCGGCGCACTCGACGCCAGCGGCGTGCCGGTCGCTCTTGAGGCCATAAGCGCTTGCGAGGGGCCAACAGAGGGCGTTTACGGTCATAAGGAGGATTCACTGGACCCAACGGCCCTGGAGGGTCTGAGCGGCAAATCCTACGCAATCCCGAACTACCGCATCGCGCAGATCTACGTCAAAAACCCACCGACACTGGCCTATTGGCGCTCGGTCGGCAATTCCATGAACGACTTCTTCTACGAGACCTTCCTGGACGAGCTGGCGGACAAGGGTGGGCAGGACCCTTATGAGCTGCGCCTCAAGCTGCTGCAGAAGAACGAACGGCTGAGCAATCTCCTGAAAGCGGTCGGAGATCTATCCGGCGGCTGGAAACGAGGTCCCTTCACCGGAGACGACGGCTCACGCCGTGCGCGGGGGATCGCCATGGCTTCTCCGTTCGGCAGTCATACGGCGGCGATCGCCGAGGTCTCCATTCACAACGGCCAAGTCGTCGTGCATGATGTCTGGGAAGCGATCGACCCCGGCAGCATCGTCAATCCTGCGATCATCGAAGCACAGGTGAATTCGGCAACGGCGCTCGGAATGTCGCAGGTTCTGATGGAGGAAGCCGTCTATAAGAACGGCGAGCCCGTCGCCCGCAACTACGACCTCTATCCGATCCTGCCGCCGGACCGCATGGCGCGTGTCCATGTCCGTATCGTCGAAAGCGGCGCCGAGATGGGCGGGATCGGCGAGCCGGGGCTTCCAGCCATCCCGCCGGCAGTCGCCAATGCAGTCTCGACGCTAACAGGCAAGCGGATACGCAGCATGCCTCTCTCCAACTACACCTTTGAAAGCTGAAGCGCAGCTTCCTCTGCGCCAGGCGCAATTCCGGCTCTCGGCCCATTCCGGCCCGAGAGCCGGCGTGGTTGGCTCCCCCCACAGCCGAGTACGAAATCCCGAAGCAAAGACATGAGGGCACACCCTTGAAGAGACTTCTTCTAGTTCTTCTCTTGATTATCGTGCTTGTGGCCGGCGGCGTCGCGTGGTTCGTGACCCGCACGCCGGCATCTCCCTTCGACAATATCGCCGTGACACAGCCACCCTCGGAGGAACTGCTGCAGCATGGCGAATATGTCGCGCGCCTCGGCGACTGCGTTGCCTGTCACAGCACGCCGAAGAGCGCTCCCTTCGCCGGCGGGCTGGAGATGGGGACGCCACTCGGCTCCATCTTCACCACCAACATCACCCCGGACAAGGAAACTGGCATCGGCAACTACACGCTTGCCGATTTCGACCGTGCCGTCCGCCAGGGCATTGCCCGCGACGGGCATCGCCTCTACCCGGCCATGCCCTATCCTTCCTATGTGAAAATGAGCGACGACGACATTCGTGCGCTCTATACCTATTTCATGAATAGGGTCGAGCCTGTGAAGCAGGCGGACAAACCCTCCGACATCAAGTGGCCGATGAACATGCGCTGGCCTTTGGCACTCTGGAACGCGGTCTTTACCGAAAGTGGGACCTATCAGCCAAAAACGGCCGGCGATGATCAGTGGAACCGGGGCGCTTATCTCGTTCAAGGGCCGGGCCACTGCGGCAGCTGCCATACGCCGCGCGCCATCACCATGGCGGAAAAGGCGCTCGACGAAAGCAGCCCGCTCTATCTTTCCGGCGCTCTTCTCGACGGCTGGTATGCGCCGAGCCTGCGCGGCGATCCCAACACCGGTCTTGGCCGGTGGAGCGAGGACGATATCTATGCCTTCCTCAAGAACGGCAGGAACACCCACGCCGTCGTCTTCGGTTCCATGGCGGATGCGTTCAACAATTCGACGCAGTTCATGAACGATGACGATCTGAAGGCCATCAGCCACTATCTGAAGTCGCTGCCGGGCGATCCCGCGCGTGACGGCACGCCCTGGCAATATGACGACGCCACGGCTCAGAATGTCGCCCTTCCCGCCCGTGAGCAGATTCCGGGCGCCCAGACATTCGTCGCAAAATGCAGCTTCTGTCACGGCGTCGACGGACGCGGAAAACAGCAATGGATTCCGCCGCTCGCAGGCTCTGCCGCTTCGCTCGCGAAGGAAAACGCGTCCCAGATCAATGTGACACTGAACGGCTCCAGCCGCGTCGTGGCAAACGGAATCCCGGATGCCTATCGCATGCCGCCGTTCCGTCAGCAGCTTTCGGACCAGCAGATCGCCGATGTTCTGACATTCGTGCGCTCGTCCTGGGGAAATCACGGCGGCGCGGTTGCTGCAAACGATGTGAAGGCCTTGCGCGAACACACGGATCCGGCCAGCAGCAGCCCGATCATATTGCAGATGCGGTAGTTTCCCGCTACGCCCGATCCCTGACGGCAACGATGAAGGGCAGAGGCGCGGCATACGGGATTTCGGACATTGCGCGGTTCGGCGTAATTGCCGAACCGCTTTGAATGGCTTTACGCGGCGTGATCTTTCTGCGGGCGGGGATGGGGGATCTTAGTGTTCCTGCCCGGCAAGCTTGAGAGCCTGCGCCCGCTTTCTTCTCCTGCTCACCCGCGACGAGGGCGTCCTGACCTGCCCTTCCTGTGGCAAGGAAATGATCGCCTTCAGACCGGGATTGTTGGGCTGGAGCAGGATATCGCCGCCATGTTGCCGCGCGACGGCGCGGGCAATCGACAGGCCTAGTCCGACGCCGCCCGTGCCCCTGTTTCTCGAGGCTTCCAGACGGAAGAAGGGTGCGAAGACTTTTTCCTTCATGTCCTCGGGTATGCCCGGGCCATTGTCTTCGACGACGATATCGATGGTGCTGGCCGAATGGCGGATTTGAACCTTGGCATGGCCACCGTAGCGCGCCGCATTTTCCGCAAGATTGCGAACAGCGCGGCGCAAGCCATCGGGCCGGCAGCGATAGGTCGTCTTCGGTCCTTCGATATATTCCACCGGCAGGCCAAGATCGGCAAGATCGTCGCAAATGCTGCCGACCAGCGCCTCCAATTCGATGGCCCGCGTTTCCTCGGCCGTGGATTCGCCGCGCGCAAAGGAAATAGCAGCTTCCGTCATGCTCTGAAGCTCATCGATGGTCGACAGCATCTTCTGCTGGATATCGGCATCCTTGACGAATTCCGCCCGCAGCCGGAGCGAGGTCAGCGGTGTCCTGAGATCATGGCCGATCGCGGCCAGCATCCGGGTTCGATCGTCGACGAAGCGATGGAGACGCTCCTGCATCCTGTTGAACGCCTCGGCCGTGCGCCTGATGTCGTCAGGCCCCTCTTCGGGCAGCGGCGGGAGATTTTCGCCGCGCCCCAACGCTTCCGCCGAAACGGCGAGCCGTCTTAGCGGGCGCGCGATACGGCTGGCGATGAACACTCCGATGAGCGACAGTATGAGCGCCGTGGTCGCAAGAGAGGTGAGCGATTTCATATCCCACCACCGGTCGCCGACATTCTTGTAAAAAGCCGTATTCAGCCACATGCCGTCACTGAGCCTGACGACCAGGCCGTATCCATTGCGATCACCGAAATAAACGAATTTTGCAGTCTGCGGCAGGCTCCATAGAACGGTCGGCGGGGTTGCCCAGCCCTCGGCGGCGTTCGCCGTCATTACCCCCTTCGACATCAGATGATCGACATCGGAGTTCGAGCGCATGCCGTACTTCGCGCCGAGATCGATGAAATTCTCGATCGGTCGGGCAAGTTCGTTTGCCGCGCGGGAGCGCCATGCACCGGCATCGGCCGGCTCCGTCGGCGAAAGCCAGAAACGGGAATAGCTGGTCTCGCTTGCCAGCAGCGCCTGTTCGCGCAACGGCTTGGGCATGGATTCCATCAACCGCGTAACGGAGGCGCAGCGGCTGAAGAATTCGCTCTTCATGGCCGCGTGCAGCGCCTTGGTGCGTTCGTCCCAGGAAATCGAAAATGTCAGGCACTGCGAGACGACAAGGGCAAGCAGGGTAAAGCCGATGAACTGGGCGGCAAGGCTCCTCCTCCACCAGTAGATCATTCGAACCCCACAGCCGCCGAGAGGCTGTAGCCGCCGCCCCAATGCGTCTTGATGACCGAGGGGTTCTTTGGGTCCGGCTCTATCTTCTTGCGCAAACGGCTCACCTGATTGTCGATGCTTCTGTCGAAGATGTCGGCCGTCCGGCCAACCGTCAGGTCGAGAAGCTGCTCACGGCTGAGCACGATACCCGGACGTTCGAGAAAGACTTTCAGAAGCCGGAATTCGGCGGTGCTGAGAGGGATGCCGACGCCATCATCGCCGGAAAGCTCCTGCCGTCCCATGTTGATGCGCCATTGGCCGACGCGAACGACCCTGGCCTTCTTCAGCGTTTCCCGCTGCTGCTGCGGCACGCCGTTGACCCGGCGTAGCACAGCCCGGATGCGCGCCAGCAATTCACGCGGATTGAACGGCTTGACGAGATAATCATCAGCCCCCAGTTCGAGGCCGATGATGCGGTCGGTATCCTCGCTCATGGCTGTCAGGAAGATGATGGGAGTATCCGTTGTTGCCCTCAGATGGCGACAGACGGAAAGACCGTCCTCGCCGGGCATCATGACATCGAGAACGATCAGATCCACGGCGCCACGCTCAAGGATCCGTCTCAGGGCGAGCCCGCTATCGGCGACGCTGACCTTGTAACCCTGCTGCTCGAGATATTGGCCGACAAGGTCCCTTATGTCCGAATGATCATCGACGACGGCGATGTGCGCAGCTTTTTGCATGACAGTTTCCACGATCTTACGCCACTTTACAGAAGGCCGCTCCGAGCCGCATCGAAAAAAGTGTATCAAAGTTTCACATCGACCGGAGGGTTGCGTGTCGAACGGCGCTCCCACTTGGAAATCTGGCTAAAGCCAGTGCAAGCCGTATCGAGAGGATACGGATTTCATCGAAACTGTCCTCGAAATCCAATCGATATTCCGCGCAAAGCAGCCCCCTGCAGCTGACAAACTATAAGGTTGTTGTCACATGGATGTGCCGCGGACCGGCAAATTTGTAACAAGCTGTCGCAGCTCTCATAACGCCGATATGCTCTGTTTCGACGGAATGCGGTGGCGAAATCACCCGGCTTCGACCATGGTCAAATCCTGCCGCACCCTCTGCAAAATAGGCCGTTTGCGGCAGCCATCCAACAATCATTGCCGCACCGGTCTGCTCCAGAGCCGATGGCTGGCGCTGCCATCGCCGGCGACAGGCTTTTACATCTCCGGCACAAAGCTACGACATCAGCGTCCTAACCTCCTGTTCGAAAATCACTTGCCGGAAAATCACTTGCCCGGTCGAGAATATCGACGCTGACAGGAGGATATGGAATTGGCCATGGAATTATCACAGATCGCAACGCTTCGCCGTGTTCTCGAAATCTTCTGTGCCCGACACGAACTGGAGTTTGCCGACCGAACGGCGATCATCGCCGCCCGCGAGCTCATGAAATTTGCTGATGAGGGCGAAACCGATCCCCTCGTTCTCGAACAGCGCCTCGACGAGGCAATGCAGGCTTACGGCAAACCTATGCTGCCGGCCCAGAGGGCCGTTGCATCGATGGGCGCTTCACCTGCCCGGCATCAATGATTGCCCGCAGTCAAGATTGTCCCCTCATCTTCCGCATCCAAAAGCCTCATTGAAATCGGAAGGCAAACCCATGCACCTTTCCCGCCGCACCGTGTTGACATCAATGGTGGCTGCGGCCGCCGCACCCAGATGGAGCTTCGCCGCGGACGAGCGACGGATCCTCGTTGTCTATTATTCCTATACCGGCCACACCGGGGCGGTTGCCGAAAAGCTTCGCGCACTTATGGGGGCCGAGCTTTTCGAAATCCAGATGCGCGACCCGTATCCTCTCGACATGCAGCGCGCGGCCGAGCAGTCCAAATACGAGCTGGAAACGGGCGAGCTTCCCCCTTTGTTCGACGGCCTCCCCAATCTTTCGAAATACGACCTGATCCTCGTCGGTGGCCCGGTGTGGTGGAATACCATCACGCCGCCTGTCATGAGCTTCCTCGAACGGACGGATTTCGGCGGGCGAAAGGTTGCCGCCTTCGCCACATATGTGCTGGAGCCGGCGCATTACGAAAGGAATTTCGCCGCACAGGCACGCAGCGCTTCGCTTCTGTCCAGCCTGATGATCAGCGAATTCGAGGTCACGGAGAGGTTGGCGGACAAGGCCATTACATCCTGGGCTCTCAAGAACCTGCCAAAGCACGGGCCGCAAGCCCTGTAAGCGCGCCGACGTACCCGGATTGCTCTCAATCCGCTACCAGTGCAGGCGGCAACCTGATGTCGCGATGGCGCCGCATTCGCCGTGATATGCTGAAGCCGAGGCGTCAATGATACCCTATGATGCCGGAAATCATCCATCTGTGGAGACCCCCATGGGCGAAGCATTTCCAGCGACATCGATGCCGGACCGTGATTGGTGGGCGGCACTTTGGCCCAATCCGCTGGCGATCCTTAAAACGCTCGGCATCAAGCCGGGCATGACCGTCCTCGATCTTTGCTGCGGCGACGGATATTTTACCGCGCCGCTGGCGAAACTCGTCGATGGAAAGGTCTATGCGCTCGATCTCGATGAAAGCATGATCGAGATGGCGAGGGCGGAAACCGAACGACAAGGCGTATCCGTGCGGAAATGGATCCGTGCCGATGCCCGCGACATTGCCAGCCACCTTCCCGAAAATGTCGATCATGTCCTGATAGCGAACACGTTTCATGGCGTTCCGGATCAGCTCGGCCTCGTCCAAGCCGTTCATTCGGTGCTCACTCCGAAGGGATCGTTTGGTATCGTCAACTGGGAGGCGCGACCGCGGGAGGAGACCACGGTGCTCGGGCAGCCGCGCGGCCCCAAGACCGAGATGCGCATGGCGCCGTCAGACGTCGCCGCTATTGTCGAGACCGGCGGCTTCAAGTCCCGGGCCGTGATCGAGCTGCCGCCCTATCACTACGGTATTGTTTTCACGGCCCTGTAGCCCCCCATCGGCCAATCATCCCGCGACGCAACACCTGCGAAGACGAGTGCGACATGAACGGCGCAAACTGTCCGGCATTTCAGGCGGTCCCGCCAAACCGCAGGGACCGCCATATCTATCAGTTGAATGCGACAGTGCGCATGCTGCGAAGCGAAAGCGCAATTAACAAGCCGACGATCGCAGCGACCGTGCCTGACAGAAAGACACTGCCATAGCCGGCCCGGTCGGCCAGAAGGCCGGCAAATGGCCCGGTCAGCCCGTAGGCGAGGTCCTGAAAGGCCGAGAAAGCACCAAGTGCTGCGCCGCGCAGATGCGGTTCCACCCGCCGGACAACCTCCCGTCCCATGGAAGGATAGATCAGCGAGCATCCGAGACCGGTCAGAAACGCACCCGCCAGGGCGAGCATGGGATCGGCAGCGCTCCAGATCAGCAATTGGCCCAGCGCTTCGACGGCCAGCGATCCGATCGCGACCGGCGTGCCGCCGATACGATCAGGCAGATGGCCGAAGAGCACGCGCACCAGAACAAAGCCGACACCGAAGGCCGTCAGGCCCAGCCCGGCATAGTCCCAGCCCCGATCGAGGAAGTAGAGCGTGAAGAAAGTACCGATCGCAGCAAAGCCTATGCCCTGAAAACACACGACCGCCCCATGCAGCCAGACCCTGCCGATGACGGTCCAGAAGGACGGGCGTTCCGCACCGGGATGTGGTGCTACGCTGGGAACCCGCCAGATCGCCATCATGCCAAGGAAAGGCAGGACGGCGCTGATCGCCATTGTCCCGGCAAAGCCGAACCGGCCGAACAATGCCAGGCCGATCGGGCCTCCCACGGCAAGCGCTCCATAGATGGCGGCGCCGACCAGCGCCAGGACCCTGCCGGAACGCGCCGGGCCGACGAAACCGATGCCCCAGGCGATAATACCGACCGCAACCAGACTTTCGCCCAATCCCAAAAGCAGGCGGCTCACAAGGAGAAGCAGGAAGGACGGCAGCGGCATGTGAGCCAAAAGGCCGGCAACCAATGCCATTGAGGCGCCGGCCACATAGAGAGCAAGACCCCGTATCACCGCCACCTTGGCACCGCGATGGTCGGAAAGGCTGCCGGCATAGCCGCGCGTGAGAATGGTCGCGAAAAAGGCGATGCCGACGCCAAGTCCGGCCCAGACATTGCCGAACCGCAACTGCCCGCTCACATAAAGCGGCACGATCGGAAATGACATGCCGATGCAGAGATAGGAAATGAAAAGAATGGCACTCAGCAGCAGAAGACGGCCGCGCGCCGGATCGGGTGTCGATTGAAAAGCCATGATAATCTCCGGGCTTTTCCTCGATCGGCGAAGGCATAAAAAAACGCACTCCGACCGACGAGGATCGTTGAGTGCGTTGCTTGACGTCAAACGCTTACGGCCAGCATGGCCGGCTGCCATTCCAATAGGCACTTGCCGAATGACTGTCAACACGATGCCGGCAAAGCAGGGAGATCACCCGACGAAGTTCGGGCTTTCAAGATAGGCGCAGAACATGTCAGCCATGGTGTTTTCCATAGGCTTCGATCTCCCGCGCGGTTCGCAGGCCTCCGAAAACCGCTCCATGAGAAGAGCGGATTACTCGGGGACTGGACCGCACCAGCCAGGCAGGTAATCCGCATCCTTGCCCTTGGCAAACTCGTGCGCCTTTTCCAGCGCGGCATTGAAATCCTTCTCAAGATCCTTGCGCTTGATGCGGCGACGTAAGAAATCCGCCCAGAGAAATTCGCTGAACGGCGTCGTGTCCTTGGCGTAGCCGCCGACATGGCGCAGCTCGCCAGCCAAGGAGCGATAGGGATCGTCGATCAGATCCTTGATATTCTTCGGGATGTCCTCATAGCCGCGGCGCTTCCCCTCTTCATCGAAGGGGTGCATCCAGTCATGACAGTCCATGACGAACCAGAAGGAATCCCGGTCAAGTCGGGAAAGATCGGCGACCGTCGTGACCAGAACATCCTTCACCCCTTCCTCATAAAGTGCGAGGGAAAGATGGTGATGATCGATGACATAGTATTTTCCGCGTGGCCCACGAATGGTCGGCACCATGTGATTTCCGAGGAACTCACCGGCCTTGTCGCCCGCTTCTTCCGCTTTGAGACGCCAAGCCTTACGCTTGGCCTTGACCTCACGCATGCCGACGGTGATCTGTGTGGGTTTCAATTCTTCGATGGGAACTGGATGCAAGATCGGTTCGCGCAGCGTAACCATTTGAAAGTTCTCCGCAAAGGCAGGACCGCCTTAGCGTAGCATAACCGGCCAATCCGGCAAGATCGACGTTACGCACCTGTCAGGCAAGCTGCGTCGACTGGAGAACAGCTCACACTTGGACTATCAGATCACCCGTCATGCAGCCTTTTTGATCACCGTGAACTGCGAACGCCTGTAGAAGGCCAGCATTTCCCGCTCGAAACTTTCAACGGCAAGCACGACCCATGGCTCGTAATGCTCTCTGCGGGAGTGCATCCTGCGTCGGCCATCCATGCCCAGCATTCCGCGCAACGCCCAATCTACCAACCCCATCCCGTCACTCTCACCCTGCCAAGGTCCCTTCGCCATCCGTCCTACCGGCCTCAATCGCATCCGACGGCATAGCCAACGCTAAGTAGGTAACCCCTGATCGAAGGAAAGGTGAAGAAACGTTGTATTAAGGTTTGTAACATGGGTTTGCTTGAGACTGTCGCATTGCGGCGACACTCGCCAGCCAATCCTGCTCCGAAAGGATAGGAGACGGGACCGAAAGAGGATGCCGGCGCCAGATTCCATAGCGATGGGATCATCTGAACATCAGGCGCGTGACATAGCGATCGATCGCCCGCGAATTCGCTTCGATCCAGCGCCAGATCATGGCCATGGCAAACATGGTCAAAAGCCATCCAAGCATTACGTCCGACAGAAAGTGAGCACCGAAGATCACACGATTGAATGCCACGAGCAACAGGCATGGCACGAGGATCACGGCGGCCATCCATCGGCGCCCGGCAGACACGAATACCAGGAGCGATAGTGCCGCGGCGGCCGCGGCAGCTTCGCCCGAAGGGAAGGAACAATTGCGGCTACATGCCGCCGAGAACTGCCAAACCGGAGTAAAATCCGCTGTGCCGCCGAACTCGATCAGCTGACGGGGACGCACGCGCCCAATTGCGACCTTGAGCGTCTGCACCACCAGTAGCGGCCCTGCAGCAAAGCTCAGGAGTACGAAAAGCGGCTTGTGAGGAGGGCAGAATCGCAATCGCCGCGGCAGGAAAACATGCAGGACGATGATGACGGCCATGATGCCGAGAATATAAGGCTGGCTTTGGCGGGCGACATCCCTCACCGCCTTCAGCCACGGATTTTCTGCCAGCCAGAAGACATGTCCGTGGGCAAACCAACGCGCAACGGCCAGATCGAGTTTCGGAAAGACCACGAAGACGAAGCTGGTCCAGACGATCAACATGCCGATGGCCGCCAATTCGCCATCTGTCGTTGCGTGCTCCCGCTGCCGGCGCGGCCGCGCTTGACCAGAATCGGAGCTCCAGGAATTCGATGCAAATTTCCACATGCCATATCTCCAGAGGCAGAATGGCACCAAGCTGAAGCCCGATTGTCAAGAAACGGCGAAGATCGCATCAAGGCCCTGTTCAGAATCGGCCATCAGGCGATCGGAAAGCTGTTTGGAAATTGCGGAAGCCGACTTTGTCCGCAATAGTAGAACTCAGGCGGCAAACCGAACGGAAAAACGGAAGAAACACAGGGCGCTAGGGTGGATAACAGTCTCGTTCTCATCGTGGAGGATGAACCGGCAATCGCACAGATACTCGAGGGCTATCTGACGCGGGACGGCTTTCGCACGGTCCGCGCCAGCGACGGCGAAATGGCGCTTCAGCATCATGCGCTTCTGAAACCGGATCTCGTGCTTCTGGATGTTCGCCTGCCGAAACTGGACGGCTTCGGGGTGCTCGGCCGCTTGCGCCAGGTGGGCTCGACGCCGGTCATCATGGTCACGGCCGTCGCAGACGACATCGACCGCCTGAGCGGGTTACGCCTTGGCGCCGACGACTATGTCGTCAAGCCGTTCAACCCGCAGGAAGTCGTCGCCCGCGTGAGGGCTGTTCTGCGCCGTACACAGGGCGATCGCGCAGAAGCCATCAAGCGTTTCGGCGCGCTGGAGGTCGATTTCAGCAGCTACACCGTCTTCATCAACAGGGACGAGCGCCGCATTGCATTGCCCCTGACACTGAGCGAATTCCGCATCCTCGCCTACATGATCCGCCATCCGACCCAGGCTTTCGCGCGCGCCGATATCCTCGACGCCTGCCTGCCGGAAAGTGATGCTCTGGTGCGTACCGTCGATACACACATCTCCAACCTCAGACGCAAGCTGGAGGAGTTGGGGCAGATCGGCTTCTTTCCTGCCGTGCGTGGCATCGGCTATCGTTTTTCGGACCCGAGATGAAGACACCGAGATTTCCCAGTGCGCCGCTGGCAACGCTGACGGCCGTCGTCACCACGATCATGCTGCTGCTTAGCGTCGGCCTGACCTATCTGGGGGTCAACTGGTATGCCACTTATCTAGAGCAGGGCATCACCGATGCCCTGCCGCCCCAAGCCGCAACAGCCTACAAGATGCTGAGCGAAAGCAAGGTTCCCGACGGGGATTCTCTCAAACTTCTGGTCGAACATCTCAATTCGCTGACGGAGCCGACGGATCTCAAGGTGCAGCTCTCCGTGCTCGTCTTCGGCCTCTTGTCGGCTCTGCTCTGCGCTGTTATCGGCGTCTTCCTGGCGCGACGACTTACGCGCCCGCTCGAAGACCTTACCTCCGCCGCCGAAGGCCTGAAGTCCGGTGACTTCTCCGTCCGTGTCGCAGCCTCCTACCGCAGCACGCGGGAAGTCGCGAGCCTTGTCGAAACCTTCAACGCCCTTGCGACCGGCCTGGAGACCATGGAGGAAAGATTGCGCTTCAACAACATGGCGATTGCGCATGAGCTGCGCACGCCATTGACCATCCTGCAGGGATCGTTGCAGAGCATGCTTGACGGCGTGTTCCCGATGGATCGGAAAATCATTTCGGATCTTCTTCTACAGGTCGAAGGGCTGGGACGGGTTGTCGAGGATCTGCGCACCCTGTCTCTGGCCATCGGCCAGAAGCTGGTGATGGAACGTCAGCACATTGATGCATCGCTATTGGTCGAGACTGTCATCGCCTCGGCAAAACCCATGCTGGAGGCCAGCAAGTTGCAGGTAGAAACGGGGCTGAAACCCGTCTGGATCTCGGCCGACGCCCCCCGCATTCGCCAGGCCATACTGGCACTCCTCGAAAATGCATGCCGCTATGCTGCCGAAGGCGGCTGGCTGCGATGCGAAACCGAACAGCTGGCGGACGATAGCATCGTCATTCGCGTTCTCGATCGCGGTCCCGGATTTCCGCAGGATATGGATGCCGTCGCCGTCAACCCTTTCTGGCGCGGCGACCCCTCACGTTCGCGGGCGACCGGCGGCACCGGACTGGGGCTATCCGTGGTGCAGGCAATCGCGGTTGCCCACGGCGGACATCTTGAATTCGCAAATCGACCCGGGGGCGGCGCCATGGTCGCAATCCATTTGACGGACAGCGATATGCCGGAAGAAGCGCACGGTTTTGGACAGCAGGATACCGCCTCGCGGCAATGCCGGCTTTGTTGACCGAAGCCATCGCCGCCAGAAGGCGATCAGTGGAAGAGTTCGCCGATATTGTAGAACCATGATTTGCTCTGGCTACGCCTGTCCGCTCCGAGAATCTTCGAATAGGGAACCCTGAAGCCATAGACGCCTTCCGGCTCGGCGGATCGCTCGAGCCAGAAAGCATCGATGTTCGACAGCAACATCGACTGCCGGGCATGCCGACGATACTGGATCGGATGTCTTGCCTGCGAGACGGCCAGGAAGTGTTGCATGCCGCCTTCCGCCGCCAGGCCCTGCAGCACGATGAGGATAGCTTCCTTCGGACGCAGGCCTGCAAGATCGCGGGTCACCTCGACAATACGCTGCTTGGCGTTGCGCGGACCCTGCATGCTCCCGACGACGAATGTGTAGTGCCCTTCGGCCTCTTGATTGACGAAGGTGAATCTTGCGATGCAGAGAAGTGCCTGATCGCTCACGCGCAGGAGTTTGATAGCGAAAGCGCCCTCATGTCGGCCGCCGCTGCGATCGGCGAGCGCAATGCAGCATGCATATGCTTCGCACTTGCCTTGAACGGCGCCCATTTCCAGCCATTCGCCGCGCCAGAGCCGCATCATGCTGTCCCTGGAGAAAATGGCCTCCGCAATCGAAAAATGCTCGACAAGAAGGGAGAGCCGCCGGGAATTGGGCATTCCGTGGACAAGAAATTTCGACAGCGGCTTCTGCAACAGCTCATCATGCGGCGGCGGTAATCCGCGCGCAGCGGCAAACGCCGCGGTAAAGCGCCACCATCGGATGGTCACAAGTGGGTTGGCGGCAAAGCGGCACCAGAAGAGAAGAACACGCTTCCAGCGCACCCGCAGGCCGAAGGTCAATATTCTCCAGAGCAGGGCGTATCGGGATGTACGCAATCCGGCGGCTGTCGGCGCTGCCGTCGTGGAAGGGGAAATACTGGATATGACGCCCTCTGGCGTCACGGCGATCGATGTCTTTCGATTCATGCAAAGACCCGGCGAATATGGTTTCGCCGAACCATCTGCATTGGAATTATCAAGGCAGCGTCAAGGCAAGGTCAGCCTTTCGTGGGGCACGCTATGAAAGGCTGAAGTTAGCTTAGCAAGGGGATAGGATAGACACCTGCACAGCGGCGGGATATTTGCCCGCCGCACCAAGCTGCCAGGAGGCTAGAAGAGAGCATCCGCAAAAAGCTCCTCGTCACTGGCCGGAGCCGGCGCGCTTTCGGCCAAGGAGCTCACCGCACCGAAAATGGCCGCATGTATCTCGCGTTCAGCAGCCATGGTGTAGATCTTGAAGATGCGCTCGGAAATCGCCGCTACTGGAGCCTCCAGCCCGGTCGTATCGACAAATGCGCTCCGCGTACGTCCTGCCTCCTTCGTGCAGGACGCCAAGGTTTCGCCGATCCCGGCGCGAAAGTCCAAACCCTTGATCACATCGGCCACTTGCGAAGTCATGGCCTCGCCGCAACGGCGAAGTTCCTGCACATTGAGATCCATCGACGCGCCGGCTTCGCCGATATGGGCAAGAGCAGTGTCTATATGCGTGCCGAGACCGGAGGAATTCTCCTCCTCGCCGGCCTGTCGCCAGTCCTTGAGGCCAGTCGCCTGCGTCTCGAGCTTGCCGAGCCCGACTAGGATCTTCTCGGCATCCTCATCAAGCAGCGATGCGAACGAGCGAAGTTCGCCCGCGACCACATTGATCGCCCGCCCCTCCTCGCCGAGCTTGCCGCAGCGCAGATTGGTATTGAGGGCCATATATTGAATGTCGCGCCGCACGAGCTGGATGGTCAGGATGCTTGTGGTCAGCTCCTTGACCATCTCGGATGTCTTCTCGCTGAGCCGATTGGCACCAGCTGCAGCGACGTCGATGCGATCGACGACGATCCGGGCGGCGGAAAGATCGCCGCGCAATGAATTGATCGGGCTTTTGCCGTCCTGTCCGCTCTGCGACATCATCGTCCTGTAGAGATCAAGCAATGTGCCGATGTCGCCGCTGAAGCTGCGGATATTATCGACGATCTTGACGGTCTCGCGGTCGAAACCCTTGGTCGTCTCGCCAAGCAATTCGAAAATCAATGTCATTGCCAGCTGCGAAAGGCGCTGGCGGTCGTTAGCGGAAAGGTTCGCCGGAGCTTCGGAGGCAAGATAGGCCTCCATGATCGCATGTGCCGTCTGGCAATGCTCGACCCTCTGCCTGGTAATATCGCCGATCTGCATGGCCGACAGCGTATGAGCCACCTTGTTCTGGATCTTGCGCGCGAGACCGGCGACGGTCTCCGCCAGTTCGGAGAGATTGCGGCGCTGGGCCTGGATTTCCTCGGCGTTGGATATGAGACGCTGGGCGATGGACGGGATACCGTTCAGATGCTGCGCTAAAGAGCCATCTTCGTTTGCCGTTGCGGATTCGATCTGGCCCTCCAGCGAACGGATCTGCAAGGACAGCGCCTTGACTTCCTTGGTGGCGAATTCGATGCGTTCGACGATCTCGCTGGCGAAACTCGAAAAGTCGGGAATGCGCGCACCCGCTATCTTTGCCGTCGCGGCAAACGTTCTCAGATAGCGCAGCGTTTCCTCCATCGAGAGCACATGCTCGGCGAGCCGCTGTCCGGTCTGGCCGATGGCGGCAACGTTTTCCCGCCGCCGCGCTTCGGCAGGCGGCAGCCTGTTCAGGAGGTCCACGGTCTGGAGCAGCCGCGCCGTGGCTTCGGTGGCATTTTCCTCCTTCAGCGAATTGCCGATATGTTCCAGCAGGCTGACGAGCTTGGCGAGCGCTTCCGTGACCATGATGAGGACCGCGCCGCCGTCCAGGAAACGCTGCTCGATCTGCAATCGGGCGCTTTCCAAGCGATCGACGAAACTATCCGTCGATGGGATAAATTGCCGGCTTGTCGCTGCATACGCCATACTGTTCGGACCCCGCCCAAGATTATCCCCGACAAACTAAAGCGAACAAAAAAACATGGAGTTAACGCGGGGGACGAAACAGGGCGCCTACCTACAACCGCCATCCTTGCACCGCCGGGAAAGCCCTGGGCAAGACCCACATCTTATAGCTGGCAATCAGCACGTCTCGCCTTTGTGCGGGCCACCGGCATGCTCTGCTTGCAATTCCGCCCGCAAGTAGGCTCGCTCATGCTGATTGAAGACAAGATGAAGATAGCAACCGAGAAATACGCCTGGTCATCCTGCGAGCCCGCGGAGTTACAGGAAAGATTGAAGGGCGCGGATATATCGGTCGTCCTCGAACGAAAGTTGGGTAATCCGGGCTTCCAAATCGATGTCACGCTGGCCACGATCGGAAAGATGGCAGCTTGGAAGATCTTTTCGAAAACGGGTTATGAAATCCTCTACCTGTTTGATCCTGCCGACCGAATAGAGCTGCACTTCGTCGAAAGCGGCGTGTTTCAGGTTGAGACGGAGGACCGGGAGTTCACGGCTGCCGCAGGAACTACTTTCGTGCTGCTGTCTTCCGGGTCAACGAAAATCAAGGCGTCCGCGAATGCGTGCAAGCTCGCGCTTGCCATACCCCGCATTCATTGCCTGCCATTGATCGATATCGGAAAAGACGATCCTGAGTTGTTTTTTCGACGCTTCGCTTTAGTGGCCGACATTGACGAGACCGGAATAAGAACGGTTTACCGCATGGCGGCCTTGTTGCTGGGGGCAGATGAGCATCCCTTCGCCGGCTCGCCATTGGGTGCCTCTCTTTTCAAGGAGGCGTTGATCACGGCCTTCATGCAATCATGGCCGCAATCCGTACAAAAGACCGTGATCCAGAGCGCGCGGCCACGCAACCTGAAGCGGGCGCTGGACTGGATTCAGACCCACCTCGGCGACGAGTTCACGGTGCTCGATATTGCAAGAAATGCCGGCCAGAGCGTGCGCAGCCTGCAGCTTTCCTTCCAGCACAACATGGGCATGAACCCTTTGAACTACGTGCAGCGCCTGCGGCTACAGCAGATCCATCACGACCTGCTGCACGGCGATGTGGACGAGAATATATCCGAGATTGCCGCACGCTGGGGTTTTAGTCACATGGGGTATTTCGCTGCCCGCTATCGCGCCATGTATGGTGTATCGCCATCATCGACACGCATCAGCCGTCGCGACTTCCATGCGACTGGCAACATTTGATATCAGAAAAACGCAATCTTATCATTTAATCGCAGTTAATTATAAAATCACCTACAGGTTGAGCATTAATTTAACGCACCGTTAGCCATTTAACGATTTCGTTACCTCAGCCAAGATTCACAATCATTGTGACGCGGCCCTTTCATCAGAAAGGCCTCCAACAATCCTCCAGCCGAAAATCCTGAGTAGATCCGTGGGTGTACCGCGGGCGCTCCGCGGGGTAGCTATGCGCGTCTTCGTAATCGATGACAGTCCTTCCGTCGTGGCCACGCTTCGCCGCGTAGTCGAAGCCATCAAGGGCAGCGAGGTGTTGTCGTTCCTTCATCCGAACGATGCCCTCAAGCGGCTCGACGACCGGACACCGGACCTCATTCTCGTGGACTATATGATGCCCGACATGAACGGGATCGACGTGATCAGCCATGTGCGCAGGAACGCGCTGACGGCCCACGTACCAACCATCATGATCACATCCCGCAGGGAAGCCGATATCCGTTTGGCTGCCATAAAGGCAGGCGCGACCGAATTCCTGAACAAGCCGATCGACGAGACGGAGCTGACGCTGCGTGTCCGCAACATTCTCGACATCGGAGAAGAGCGACTGGCGCTGGCCGCCAAGGCGGCAACATTGCAGCGCGATTTCGACGCTGCGATGCAAAGGATCGAACGGCACGAAGAAGAGATCATCTGGCGCCTTTCCAAGGCCATCGCTTGCCGCCATGGCGAGACGGCCGACCATCTGGACCGCGTCGCGATCGTTGCGCGCATGATCGCTGAAGAGATGGGCCTGGATACCGGCCAGTGCCGCATGATCTTTCTGGCGAGCGCCCTGCACGATGTCGGCAAGATCGGCCTGCCGGATGCCATTCTCTCCAAGCCCGGCCCCTTGAGCCCGGATGAGCGCCGGCAAATGCAGCAGCATGCCGACTTCGGCGCCGAAATCCTGAGCGACAGCTCCAGCGAACTGATCCAGATCGCAGGCAAGATTGCCGAGAGCCATCACGAAAGATGGGATGGCGCGGGCTATCCGAGGGGTCTTTCGGGGGACTCGATCCCAGTCGAGGCCCGCATCGTCGCCATAGCCGATGTCTTCGACGCGCTGTGCTCAAAGCGGGCATACAAGGCCGCTTGGCCGATCGCCGACGCTTTCCGCGAGATCGTCAACAGCAGCGGCACCCATTTCGATCCGGCCTGCGTTGCCGCCTTCTGCCGCCGCTGGACGGATATCAAGGCGCTCTTCGAGTCCCAGCACAGCGACGACACCGCAACAACGGTTTCCACACTTCAGTTATCCCGAGGTTCGGCATGAGCGAGCAATCTGAGATTTTACACCTGCATGGACCGCTGACGATCAAGACGATCACCAATGTCAGAGACATCGTTCAGGTCTATCTCCAGGAAGCGGCGTTACGCAACCACACCCTCGTCATCGATGTCGATGGCGGCGAGGAAATCGACCTCACCCTACCGCAACTGCTTCTCTCCGCACGGCAAACAGCCGCTCGTGCCGGCGTGGCAGTCACATTGAGCAAACCAGCAGACGGCAATTTTCTGACCGTCCTGCAACGTGCAGGTCTCCTTTGCGGAGACCGGCAAAAAAACAGTTTCTGGCTAGAAGGAAAAGCAGCATGAGCGCCAATATTCTCACCGTCGATGACTCCGCCAGCATTCGACTGACCACGCGCATTGCGCTGACCAACGCCGGATATTCCGTCACCGAGGCGGTCGACGGCGCAGACGGCCTCACCAAGCTGAAATCGGGCAATTTCGATCTCATCGTCACCGACCTCAACATGCCGAACATGGATGGCCTGACGATGATCCGTAGCCTGCGGCAGCTGCCGGCATACATGGGAACGCCGGTCATCTTCCTGACCACGGAGTCGGACGGCGATCTCAAGCAACAGGCGAAGGCCGCGGGCGCTACGGGATGGCTGACGAAACCCTTCGATCCCGAAACCCTCATCAAGATCGCGCGCAAGGTTCTCGGCAAATGAACGAACTCGATCCGATCGCCGTTTTCAGGACGGAGGCCGCCGAACAGCTGGAGCTGATCGAGGCAGGCCTCCTCGATCTGATGCGCGATCTGAGCGACCGCGCTCAGATCGATGCGGTCTTCCGGGGCCTCCATACGCTTAAGGGATCGGGCTCGATGTTCGGCTTCGATCAGCTGGCCGCCTTCACCCATCATTGCGAAACCGCCTTCGACCGAGTCCGCAAGGGTGAGGCTCCCGCCACGAAGGAACTGGTGGGCGCCGTTCTCGACGCGCAGGGCCATATGCAGGCGCTTCTGGAAAACCCGAACGGCGATCACGAGACCATGAGTTCCGTGCTCCTCGAAAAATTGCGTCAGGCCGTCGGTGCAGCCGGATCGCATGCTCTAACGACGGCATCTGCCAGCGTGCAGCCGGTTGCGGCCCCTGCTGCAAGCGCCGGCAAAGCAAAGACCTGGCACCTGAAATTCAGCCTGCCGGCCAACTCGATGGTCAATGGCACCAATCCGCTCGGGCTGCTGGACGAGCTACGCGAGCTCGGCGAATGCCGGATCGAAGCCGATACCGGCGCGATCCCGCTGCTTGCGTACCTCGAACCGCGCGATCTGCACGTCGGCTGGACGGTTCATCTGACGACGGAAAAGCCGCGCTCGGATATTGAAGACGTCTTCATCTTCGTCATGGATGACATGGTGATGGAGCTGCAGGAACTTCAAACGCAGACCGAACCGGTCCCTGCATCGGTCGCCGCAAAGCCGGAACAGCCGATCGAGGACGAACCGTCAAAGGCCGTCGCCCCGCCGATCGATGCTGGCAAGGCTCAGCCTGCCGATGCAAAATCGCAGAAGCAGGCAGACAATGTCCGTGTACCCGCCTTGCGCCTCGACGAGATGATGGACCGGGTCGGCGAACTTGTTATCGCCCAGTCACGCCTGAGCCAGATGGCAAATTCGGCCGCCGATCTCGGCCTGCGTTCGGTCTCGGAAGAAATCGAGCGTCTGGCCGGCGAATTGCGGGACACGATGATGGTCCTGCGCATGATGCCGGTCGCAAGCCTCTTCAGCCGCTTCCGCCGTCTGGTTCACGATCTCGCCCGCGAGACGGGCAAGGATATCGAACTCGTCACCGAGGGTGAAGGCACCGAGGTCGACAAGACGGTCATCGACCGCCTGGCCGATCCGCTCGTCCACCTCGTCCGCAACTCGATCGACCATGGACTTGAAAGCCCGGATGACCGCGTTGCGGCCGGCAAGCCCGTGACGGGGCGCGTCTTCCTCTCGGCACATCAGACCGGCAGCGAAGTCGTCATCTCCATCAAGGATGACGGGCGCGGTATCGATCGCCAGAGGGTGCGCGCCAAGGCGGAAGCCAACGGCCTGATCCAGCCCGGCGCCCAGCTGACCGACAAGGAACTGCTGCAGCTGATTTTCCAGCCGGGCTTTTCGACGGCGGAAAAGGTTACGAACCTCTCCGGCCGCGGCGTCGGCATGGACGTGGTCAAGAAGACGATCGAGACGCTGCGCGGAGCGATCGACATTACCAGCGAATTCGGCAAGGGTTCCGAGATCGCACTGCGCATTCCGCTGACGCTCGCCATCATCGACGGCCTTCTCGTCCGCGTCGGCAATGGACGCTATGTGATCCCGCTCGCCGCCGTCGAGGAATGCCTCGAACTTTCGGTCGAACAGGATCTGCGCTCGCGCGGCCGCAGCTTCATCTCGCTGCGCGACGATCTCGTGCCGTTCCTGCGCCTGCGCGAACTCTTCCGGACCGGCACGGAGCCCGATCCCTACCAGAAGGTCGTGGTGATCTCGACCGGCAGCGAGCGCGTCGGCCTTGTCGTCGATCAGATCATCGGCGACCACCAGACCGTCATCAAATCGATGTCGAAGCTTCACGACCACGTCTCGACCTTCTCCGGCGCGACCATTCTCGGTGACGGCAATGTGGCCCTGATCCTCGACGTCGTCCATCTCATCGCCGCCGGACAACACCAGGAGGCGCAATTGCGGGCAGCAGGATGATCGAAGCAGACGTAAAATCGGACCATCGCGCCATCTGGAAAGGCGCCGACGAGCTTTCGGTGCTCACCTTCAGCCTCAATGGCGAGACCTTTGCCATCGAAGCAGTCGTCGTTCAGGAGATCCTCGATCTTCTGCCGGAGACCAGCGTTCCCGGCAGTCTGCCCTTCGTCGGCAGCGTGATCAACTTCCGCGGCAAGGTCATTCCGCTCGCCGATATCCGCATCGCCTTCGGCATGGAGGCGGCCAATGTCACCATCGACAGCCGCATCGTCGTCACCGAACTCGAACTGGACGGCGAGACGACCCTGATCGGCATTCGCACCGACAAGGTGCACGAGGTGACGCAGCTTTCGCAGACGGCGAGCGAACCGCCGCCGGTCATCGGCATGCGCTGGCGCACCGACTATATCCATGCCCTCGTGAAACGCGGCGGCGAATTTATCATCCTGCCGAACCTCCAGGCGATCTTCTCGTCGCAGCGGGCGGTTGCGGTCAGAGCAACAGCATGAATTTCAAGGACAAGGAGGCCATCAGATGCGCTTTACGATCAAGCTCAAACTGCTACTAACGTTTGCTGTCGTCATTGCCATGCTTCTTGGCACGGCCGTCTACAGCATCACGACCCTCGGCCAGGTCAACGACAATTGGTCCGATACGCTATCGGGTCCGGCCGAACGCCTACGGCTCGCCCAGAATCTCGATATTGCCGTCCTGCAGCAGTTGCGGCAGCAAAAGAACATGCTGTCATCCGCATCGGTCAATGAAACCAAGGACTATATTGCAAAGAGCGACGCCGCACGGGCGGAGTTCGACGCCGACCTTGCAAAGATCCTGGCCAATACCACAGCTCAGGACATGGCATTCTGGACACAGATCAAGGATCTCTCTGCCAATTGGCGCAATGCCGACGACCGTATCCGTGCCATGATGCTTGCCGGAGATACTGCCGGCGCGCTGCATATTTCAACGACGGATGCCCGCGACATAAGCACCAAAATCGACAATGTGCTTGCACAGGTCTTCGATTCCGAACGGGCGAGACTGAAACAGGCGGATCAGGATGCCGCCAACGACTATGCGAATGCACGCTTGATCCTGATCGTCATCGCCTCGACGGCATCGATCCTTGCATTTCTTTCGGCAATCTGGATCATCCTCTCGATCAACAAGGGTATCAGCCGCGCAGTTAAGACCGTCCAGACCGTCGCCGATGGCGATCTGACCGAATTCGCGGCAATCACGACCAGGGACGAGATCGGCGAGCTTTTGGGCCACGTCAACTCGATGATCGAGCGGCTGCGCGGCGTGGTTGCCGATGCGCTCTCGGCCTCCGACAACGTCTCGTCCGGCAGCCAGCAGCTGTCTGCAGGTTCCGAGCAGCTGTCGCAGGGCGCGACCGAACAGGCTTCTTCCGCCGAAGAAGCTTCCGCCTCGATGGAAGAGATGGCCGCCAATATCAAGCAGAATGCCGACAATGCGGCCCAGACCGAAAAGATCGCCCGTCAGTCGGCCAAGGATGCCGAGATCAGCGGCCAGGCTGTCGATCGTGCCGTCAACGCCATGCGCACCATCGCCGAGAAGATCTCGATCGTGCAGGAGATCGCCCGTCAGACCGATCTGCTTGCCTTGAACGCCGCCGTCGAGGCGGCACGTGCCGGCGAGCATGGCCGCGGCTTTGCCGTCGTCGCCTCCGAAGTGCGCAAGCTGGCCGAACGCAGCCAGGCGGCAGCAGCCGAGATCTCTAGCCTCTCGGGCGAAACCGTCACGGTCGCGACCGAGGCCGGCGACATGCTTTCGCGCCTCGTTCCCGACATCCGCAAAACAGCCGAGCTGGTGGCCGAGATCTCGGCTGCCTGCCGAGAGCAGGATATCGGTGCCTCACAGATCAACGAGGCGATCCAGCAGCTCGACAAGGTGACGCAGCAGAATGCCGGCGCATCCGAAGAGATGTCGGCAACTTCGGAAGAACTAGCCGCCCAGGCTGAGGAGCTGCAAGCCTCCATCGCCTTCTTCCGCGTCGATCAGGCCAATGCCCGCAAGGCCCAGGCCGCCCATAGCCCGGTCCACGCTCCTGTCCATCACGCCGTCAGCTCGGCCAAGGCCAAGCAGCCACCACTCGGCAAGGCACCGGCTGCTAGACCCGCCGCTACACGCGCTGACAACAGCGTCGCTGCACAGCAGGCTCGTCTCAAGGGCTTCACCCTCGACATGTCCATGGGTGGGCCGGATGCCGATGACAATGATTTTCGCCAGAGCGCCTGAGCGCTTGGCCTGACATCAACAAACACCGGCGCCGGAGGCGCCGGACCAAAGGCCGGCAAATGCTATCGCCGACCTCAAGAACCGGTCCCGGTTCGCGGAAGGGTGAATGTATCGGTCTTCGCGCATCAAGACGGCTCCCCGTCTGACATTTCAAATATCAAACCCTTCATCTCCAGGAGCTTTTCAGAGATGCGCTTCACCATCAAACTCAAACTGGCCCTTGCCTTCGGCCTGCTGATCGTCATGTCGACCGGCATGTCGGTCCTCGCAATCATGAGCCTGTCCTCCCTCAATTCCGCCATCACCGACATCGTTCAGGGACCGGCCAACAATCTGCGCAATTCCGGTGACCTCTCCACCGCCGTGCTGGATGCCATCCGCAACGAAAAGAACGCCATCCTCAACACCGATCCGCAGGCGATCGGCGGTTATATCGACGCCGTTCACGAGAAACAGGCGACGATCGATCAGCTCGTCCGGACGCTGGCGCAAGATCCGGCGATTTCAGATAAGGTTGCCGAGTTCTCCAAGCAGTATCCGGCCTGGAAGCAGATCGACGATCAGATTCTGAAGCTTGCGACTGAGAATACCGACGAAAGCAACCGCAAGGCCGGTGCCCTCTCCATGGGCGAGGGACGCAAGGCAAGCGACCTGCTCCAGGATGCCCTTGAGAGCCTCAACAAAGCAATCCTCGCTGATCTGCACGCGACCGATCTTGCGACCAACGACCAGTATGCTTTTGCACGAAATCTCCTGCTGACGACGCTCGCGGTCATGTTCGTGCTGTCGACCGCCGTCGCCATCTGGATCGCGCTCGGCATCAATCGAGGCCTGAAGAAAATCCAGGCTGTCGCTGAAGGTGTTGCCATCGGCGATCTCGATCAGGATATCGAGATCAAGACCAATGACGAAATCAAGGATCTGGTCAACACGATCAACGTCATGACCAGCAACCTGCGCAATACCGCAACGATCGCCGACCAGATCGCCAATGGCGACCTGACGGTGAAGCCGAAGCCGATGTCGGAGAAGGATACGCTTGGCATGTCGCTGCAGTCGATGGTCGAGCGGCTGCGCGGCGTGGTTGCCGATGCGCTGTCGGCCTCCGACAACGTCTCGTCCGGCAGCCAGCAGCTGTCTGCAGGCTCCGAGCAGCTGTCGCAGGGCGCGACCGAACAGGCATCGTCCGCCGAAGAAGCCTCTGCCTCGATGGAAGAGATGGCCGCCAATATCAAGCAGAATGCCGACAATGCGGCCCAGACCGAAAAGATCGCCCGTCAGTCGGCCAAGGATGCCGAGATCAGCGGCCAGGCTGTCGATCGTGCCGTCAACGCCATGCGCACCATCGCCGAGAAGATCTCGATCGTGCAGGAGATCGCCCGTCAGACCGATCTGCTTGCCTTGAACGCCGCCGTCGAGGCGGCACGTGCCGGCGAGCATGGCCGCGGCTTTGCCGTCGTCGCCTCCGAAGTGCGCAAGCTGGCCGAACGCAGCCAGGCGGCAGCAGCCGAGATCTCTAGCCTCTCGGGCGAAACCGTCACGGTCGCGACCGAGGCCGGCGACATGCTTTCGCGCCTCGTTCCCGACATCCGCAAAACAGCCGAGCTGGTGGCCGAGATCTCGGCTGCCTGCCGAGAGCAGGATATCGGTGCCTCACAGATCAACGAGGCGATCCAGCAGCTCGACAAGGTGACGCAGCAGAATGCCGGCGCATCCGAAGAGATGTCGGCAACTTCGGAAGAACTAGCCGCCCAGGCTGAGGAGCTGCAAGCCTCCATCGCCTTCTTCCGCGTCGATCAGGCCAATGCCCGCAAGGCCCAGGCCGCCCATAGCCCGGTCCATCATGCAGCCAACCCGGTCAAGACCAAACCTGCCGTCAAGGCGCCAGCTACCCGAGCTCCGGCGGCGCGCACCGACAACAGCGTCACTGCACAGCAGGCCCGCCTCAAGGGTTTTACCCTCGACATGTCCATGGGTGGGCCCGATGCGGATGACAACGACTTCAGGGAGAGCGCGTAAATGGCTGCAACCAGCACCGAAGCGCAATATGTGACGTTCGGTCTCGGCGACGAATGCTTTGCCGTGCCCGTCACGGTGGTCCGGGAAATCCTGGACCATCAGGACGCCTTTCGCATTCCGCACGGGCCGGACTATCTGCTCGGCCTGCGTGATGTGCGCGGCCAGGGCGTGCCGGTCATCGATCTGCGTCTGCGCCTGGGCATGTCGGCCACGACGAAGACGCCGCATACGCGGATCCTTGTGATCGACATCCCGACCGCCGAAAAGATCCTGACCCTCGGTCTCGTCGCCGATCGCGTTTTCGAGGTCACATCCTTCAAGCATGAATCGATCGAAAGCGCCCCCGATATCGGGGTGCGCTGGCCATCCGAATACATTGCCGGCGTCGTGCGCCGCGATGGCGGGTTCGTTGTCATCATCGATCTCGCAAAGCTCTTCTCATCGACCGACAAGGTGTCGCTGATGGACGTGGGGACGGGCCTGAGAGCCTCCGAATTGGCCGCTGTTTGAGTGGGACGTAAAGTGGCGTTGCAGGATGTAAGAGACTACGGAGACAATGGGCTGAGCCGGCGGAACTTCGATCAGCTCGCCCGATATATCTATGACTATAGCGGCATCAAGATGCCTCCGGGCAAACGGACGATGCTGGAAGGGCGATTGCGCCGCCGGCTGCGGGCGACCGGAATCGGCGACCTCGACGATTACTGCGACTATCTGTTCAAGCGCGGCGGCATCGATCGCGAAGCGATCCACCTGATCGATGCGGTCACGACCAACAAGACGGACTTCTTTCGCGAGCCGAAGCATTTCGAACATCTCGAGAACTCTGCCGTACCCGAGCTTCTCGCTGCGGGACACGGCCGCCTTAGGATCTGGAGTGCCGCCTGCTCCATCGGCGCGGAGCCCTACACGATCGCCATGGTCATGGAAGATTATCGCGACGCCCACGGCACCCCTGAATACAGCATCCTTGCCACGGATCTGTCGACCGATGTTCTTCGGGCGGCGCGCAGGGGTGTCTATCCCGCCGGGATGATCGACCCCGTCGATCGGCCGCGGCGTTTGCGCTACGTCATGGAAGCGCGCGACCCCGAGCGCGGCGAAGTTCGCATTCATCCCAAGCTGCGCTCAAGGATCGGCTTTGGCCGCCTCAATCTCATGGATCGCGCCTATGAGATCGGCGACAAGGTTCATATCGTCTTCTGCCGCAACGTTCTGATCTATTTCGACAAGCCGACGCAGGAGAAGGTTCTCTCCAGGCTTTGCGAGAAACTGGTGACAGGCGGCTTCCTCTATGTCGGCCATTCCGAGACGATCAGCGGGCTCAATCTGCCGGTCAAGCAGGTCGCCAACACGGTCTTCAGAAAGGTCTGACGCGTATGGCCAGGAAGATCCGCGTGCTCATCGTCGACGATTCCGCCAGTGTCCGGCAGGTCATGACGCAGGTGCTGTCGGCCGATCCGGATATCGAGGTCATGGGCGTCGCGTCAGACCCCTTCATGGCAGCAAAGAAGATCCAGGAAGAAATCCCTGATGTCATTACTCTCGATGTCGAAATGCCGCGCATGGATGGCATCACCTTCCTGCGCAAACTGATGGCACAACGGCCGATCCCGGTCGTCATGTGCTCCTCACTCACCGAAGCAGGTTCGGAAACCTTGATGCAGGCGCTGGAGGCCGGCGCCGTCGATATCATCCTCAAGCCCAAGATCGCCGCCGCCGACCATCTGGCGGAAACGGCTGACATGATCCGCGAAGCGGTCAAGGGTGCCGCTGCAGCACGGCTCGGCGGCACTCGCCGCCGGATCGTCACTCCAGCCGAGCCGACGGCCAAGCTGACCGCCGACGCAGTTCTGCCGCCGCCAAGCGGCAGAGCCATGGCCAAGACGACGGAGATGATCGTCTGCGTTGGAGCCTCCACGGGCGGCACGGAAGCCCTGCGCGAAATGCTCGTGGCGCTTCCGGCCAATACGCCCGGCATGGTCATCGTGCAGCACATGCCGGAAAAATTCACGGCGGCTTTCGCCAAGCGTCTCAACAGCCTTTGCGAAGTTGAGGTGAAAGAGGCCGAACATGGCGATGCGGTCTTGCGCGGCCATGTGCTGATCGCCCCCGGCGGCAAGCACATGCTGCTGGAACGACAGGGCGCTCGCTATGTCGTCGCGATCAAGGACGGCCCCCTCGTTTCACGGCATCGACCCTCCGTCGACGTACTCTTCCGCTCGGCGGCGCGCTCGGCAGCGGGAAACGCCATGGGCGTCATCATGACCGGCATGGGTGACGACGGTGCACGCGGCATGAAGGAAATGCACGATGCCGGCGCCTTCACCGTTGCACAGGATGAGGAAAGCTCCGTCGTCTTCGGCATGCCGAAGGAAGCGATCGCCCATGGCGGTGTCGACAGAACCGTCGGGCTGGATCAGATCGCCCGCGAAATCCTGGCGGCTGATAAACGGCATTGATGATGTTGCCTGCTATCTCTTCGGCTGCTCCCATCTGGAACTAGCAGAAGGGATCTTGCAGAATACCCGCCTTCCAGCAACGCATGCGTTTATTTGCACTCAGTGAAAAACACGATAAGGTTTATTATTTACTGGACAGAATATCTTTGTGCGACGACGCTCTGTTTGTAACAAACAGAGGGGAATCCAATGAAGACCAAAGTAATAATTCTTTCCACCTTAACCGGCCTAGCCGGATGCAACACATTACCCCGCATGCCCGACGCTCAGCCAGAAAGTATAAACAAGCTGGCTGACATCGTTGAGTGCGAGATCTTGACCGTATTTAAAGAGAACAAGAGCCAGGGCGGCTTTGACTTCTCCAATTGGACATCGACTTATGCGATTACTCAAAATGTGACAGCAAACGACGACGCCAACGTCGATCCATTGAAATGGATAGCACCGGCAGGCGTCGACAAGCTTCTATACTCTGCAAATGCCAGCGCTTCGCGTGAAGCCTATCGAAACGGTAAGGTCGAATATAGCGTCTTCGTGCTTGAGAAACGTTCAAAGGCATGCGCGAGAAAAGAGAGCTACAAGGATGTACACGTCGACGTAAAAGACTTCAGATTGCGTGATTGGGTGTCTCAAGTTTCGCATCACACCGAGCGCCAAATGAATAGTTTCAGCTATTCCGTGAGAGTGACCGTCACCACGGGCGCGGGTGTGGGCGCTGACTTCGCCGACGGGAAATGGATCGCGACCGGCGGCATATCTCATGCCAGAACGACCATAGAGACGATTGATTTCACCTTTTCAGAGCTGCCGAAAACGCCGAAGCCAACAAAGGTCATCGTGGTCGCCCCTATTCCGGAAAGCCACACCCTGCCGCCGGGAAAAGAGCTTCAGGGCACTTCTCCTTATATTCTTAAATCGCCGAATATTCTAAATCTGCCATCAAAGAACGATGCCGGTAAGTCGACTCCCGTCGGGCCGAGAAGGGTTCCGGAGTCAGCAGTCGATCGCAATCGCGGCATCATGCAACTGCAGCAACTTGATCGCATTACGCCGGATTTCTTGAATAACTGATCCTTCGTTCATTCCGAAATGGAGGGCTCGCATTTTGCGAGCCTTCTTCCATAGCCAAGCTATATGGCGCGGCAGCTCCCACTGATCGACGACAGAATATGGCAAATCGCCTAACCGGAAAAATACGGACGAAGCGACACCTCGAAGCGCTTACAGCCGCTTGATCCGGTAGAAGGAGTTGACGGATTGGGCCTCATCCAAAAGGGTTTGTTAACCATAGATGGGTAACGATTTGCCCAAGCCATGACAGCTGCCCGCCTGCCCCATTGCGTTGTCCATCCGATCAGCCCAGGAAGCTCCCATGGCCGTTTTGACCTTTGCCAACACCAAGGGCGGCGCTGGCAAGACCACTGCCGTCGTCATCGTCGCTTGTGAACTCGCACGGATGGGCTTTTCGGTAGCCATCCTCGATGCCGACCCGCAATTGTGGATATCCAAATGGCATGAGCGGCTGGGCGAAAGAGCACCTTCTTCGCTTTCCGTCATTCCCTACGTGACGGCGGCCAATCTCGGCCAGCATGCGCGCAAGCTTCGCGACGAGGTCGATTTCCTGCTCATAGACCTGCCCGGCGCCCGCAGTCCGCTTCTTGCACAGGCACTCGGCTATTCGAATTATGTGCTCATTCCCGTGCAAGGTTCGGCCATGGATGCGGAGGGCGCCACCAACGTCATCGAGCTTCTGCAGTATCTGGAGGATCGGGCCGATATCCGCATCCCGCATTCGGTGGTTTTGACACGCGTCAACCCGATGGTCACCACGCGCGCACTGCACTCTGTAAAAGAGCTGCTGTCGAGCCGCCGCGTCCATGTGCTGTCCACACCCATCATCGAGCGCGCCGCCTATCGCGAAGTCTTCGGCTACGGCCAGACCCTTTATTCGATCGATCCAGAAACGGTGAGCAATCTCGACAAGGCGCAGCAGAACGCTCAGACGTTTGCTCAGGAGGTTCTGCGCCGCATTCTGCCCTATACCGAACAGGCGAAAACCGGCGCGTTCAAGCTCTCGGCCTGACAAGCCCCATCCACGGGTCCCGCCTGCCGCGACCACTGCATCGATGTTTCGATGGCAAAAATTTACGTGAGAAAAGATTTTTTATTGACGGGTAGAGGTCGCCTACCTAGGCTCCCCATTGGCGGAGAATTTCCAAGACTCCACCAATGGGGAGGACATCTTGGGACAGAAGCTTGAAGGCAAGGTCGCGCTGGTCACAGGCGCAAGCTCCGGTATCGGGCGAGCAACCGCATTGGCGCTCAGCGAAGAGGGAGTGAAACTCGCACTTGTCGGCCGCTCCGCCGAACGGCTGGAAGCGGTGGCCGCAAAGGTTGGCGGCGACGCGCTGGTGCTGCCAGCGGATCTCACCGAACCGGCTGCCGTCAAGAAGGTGGTCGATGCAGCGATCAAGCGTTTCGGCCAGATCGACATTCTCCTGCCCAATGCCGGCCTTTACATCCCTGGTGACGTCGCAGAAGGCGATCCGGACGCCTGGGATCAACTCATTTCGATCAACGTCAATTCCGTCTTCCGGCTGGCGCGCGCCGTGCTGCCCGATATGATTGCAAATGGTGGCGGGCAGATCGTCGTGACGTCATCCGTCGCCGGGCATCAGGCCATTCATTGGGAGCCGATCTATTCGGCATCAAAGCACGCGATTCAGGCTTTCGCGCACGGGCTGCGGCGGCAGACGATGAAGCACAATATCCGCGTCGGCTCCGTCGCACCCGGCGTCGTGCTCAACGAACTCTGGGGCTATACCGACCCTGCCGCCATCAATGCCAAGGTTGCTGCGCGGGAGGGTTTGAGGTCGGAGGACGTGGCCGATGCGGTGCTCTTCATGCTGACGCGGCCCGCCAACGTCACCATTCGCGATCTCGTGATCCTGCCGCAGATTCAGGATATCTGAGCCTTGCCTGATTTCGACTACATCATCGTCGGTGGCGGTGCTGCGGGCTGTGTGCTCGCCAATCGCCTGAGCGAGGATCCCGCAACTCGCGTCTGCCTCGTCGAAGCGGGCATGGATCGCAATGCGCGCAAGGCGATCGTGCGCATTCCGCTCGCCATGGTCACCTTCATGGCCCCGGCACTCGCCTTTCTGGGCGGCCCGAAATTCATGTCCTGGTTCGAGACCGAACCCGAACCCGGCCTGCAGGGTCGCTCGATCGCCCTGCCGCGCGGCAAGGGCACGGGCGGCTCGACGAATGTCAACGGCCAGATCTTTATCCGCGGCCAGCGTGAGGATTTCGACCATTGGCGCGACCTCGGCAATCCCGGCTGGGGTTACGACGACCTGCTGCCCTATTTTCGCAAGCTGGAGCGTTTCGAAATCCTCGCTGAACCGGGCTCCGCCAAGCACATTCGCTTCGGCGACATGCCGCTCGAAAAGCAGATCGACCTCGCCTACCACGGCGCGGACGGACCGCTGAACATCGCGCCGCTCCGAAGCGTCAATCCGATGGCTGAAGTGTTCCTGGGGGCCGCGCAGCAGGCTGGTCATTCCTTGAATGCCGATTTCAATGGCGCTCGTCAGAATGGCGTCGGTCTCTACACATTTACGCAGAAAAACGGCGAGCGCGTCACCGCGGAAGGCGCCTATCTCGATCCTATACGGCATCGGCCGAACCTGAGCGTGATGAGCGAAACCGAGGTAACGCGCGTCCTTTTCGAGGGCCGAAAAGCGACCGGCATCGCCTTCCGGCGGCAGGGCCAGCATGGAACGCTCGACGCCCGCGAAGTCATCCTCTCGGCCGGTTCCTTCGCGTCGCCGCATCTGCTGATGCTATCGGGCATCGGCAGTGCCAAGGAGCTTGCCCGCCGCGGCATTCCAGTTGTCGCGGACCTGCCCGGGGTCGGAGAAAATCTGCAGGATCATCTCGACGTCACGATCGAATATCGGGCGAAATCCATTGCACCCTATGGCGTCTCGTGGCGTGCCTTGCCGCGCAATGTCGGTCACATACTCAACTGGATCTTCAACAAGCGGGGGCTGTTTTCCTCAACGACGGGCGAAGGCGGCGGGTTTATCTCGACAGATCCTGAAAGCGAACGGCCTGATATCCAGCTCTTCTTCTGCACCGGCCGAGCCAATACACAGTCGGCATCGGGTTTCACCGGCCATGGTTTCCTCATGCATGTCTGCCAGCTTCGACCTGGGAGCATCGGTCGCGTCGCCTTGAAGAGCGCCTATCCCGACGAAAAGCCCGCAATCCTCTATAACTTCTTTCGCGGCGACAGCACGATGGATGTGCTGCGCAAGGGCATCCGGCTCGCACGAAAGATTACCGCGCAGGCTCCCTTTGCACCGCATCTCGATGCCGAGCTCGATCCGGGTCCGGACATCGAAAGCGACGGCGCACTCGACGCCTTTATCCGCGAGCGGGTCGGCACGCTGTTCCATCCCGTCGGCACCTGCGCCATGGGGCGCGGCGATAGAGCGGTCGTCGATCCCTTAACCATGCGCGTGCATGGCGTCGAGGGTCTGCGCGTCGTCGACGCCTCAATCATGCCGAGCATCGTCTCGGCCAACACGGTCGCGGCCACCTATTGTCTTGCCGAGAAGGCCGCCGATCTGATCCGTGCCGATGGCAATAAGCGCGGCTCGACCTAGCAAGACTATATCCTCCTTGAAAGACATGCGCGCGAGGCACTTATCGAGGCGCCATGCCTTGACATGGGTGGCATAGCCGCAAACATGTCGCGGCTCGTATTTGCCGATCGACTCAAACAGGTAGACCTGAAAAATGCGCCTCTCCCTCCTGCTCCCGCTGCTCGTCTCCTTTGCTCCTCCTTCTGCCGTTGCCGCCGGGACGCCCTGTACGGACCTCATCGAAAGCAGTGGTATCATCCAGCATGCGGACGGCTTCGCCATTTCCGATCTGCACGATGGCTGCGCGGTTACGAACGGGCTGTTCAAATCCGGCAGCAGAATCGGATGGACCTTCGAACGCGGCGAGTTCAAGGGAGACGGGCTGGCCGACTTCCTGAAGACCATGGCAAGCAAACCAGATCACCTGCCCACCTGGGGACGATTCTCGGTTGAAGGCGTACGCTTCACGCCGATGCTCGACAACGCCATGGCCAATTACATCACGACGGTCCAGCAATGGCCCATGGACATATCAGGCGCTTTCCGTTTCGATCCGAAGGACGGTTATCTCGATATCCAGGAGCTGCAGCTCACCAATCTGCGCCTCGGCAAGGCCTCGCTCTCGGCCGAACTGAGCCTGCCCAAGAATGCAGGCATGCCGGCTCTGACGCGAGATGGATCGGTCGGCCTCACCCATCTGCGCTTCCGGCTCGATAATATGGGGCTGTTCGAAGGCATGGCGGTGCCATCGCTGGCTGCTTTTCTCCAGCAGATGACAGGTTCGGACGATCCCGCCCAAGGCATCAACCAATTGCGTGATACGACGGTGACAGCGCTGCAGGCACTCCCCGACAGCCGGATCGATGCGGACTCGAAGAAAGCCCTGCTCCGCTTCGTGCAGGATCTGCCGCACCCCACAGGCTTCTTCATGCTCGATCTTGCCTTCGACCAGCCATTGAAAATCGGTGCGCTCGACTTCAATAGCGCGCAGCTGGCACAGACCGCGCTCACCAGCGCCAAGATCTCTGTCAGCTACAAGGCGCGCTGACCTCGCGCCCACAAGCGCGGGTCAGATCGATTTCACCTCGCCGCCATCCATGCGCAGGGCCGAACCGGTCATCCAGTGCGTTCCTGGCGAGACCAGGAAGGCCATCAGCTCTGCGATCTCCTCGGGTTCGCCATAGCGCGCGATCCCGGCTTCCTGCGGGAACTTGGCGGTTGCTTCTTCGACAGTCATGCCATGCAGCGGCGCCCAATGTTCGAGATAGGACTGCCGCCGCCCGGTCATGACCGGGCCGGGCAAGACGCTGTTGACCTGAACGCCATCGGCGATACCGCGATCGGAAAAGGCCTTTGCCAACGCTATGATTGCAGCGTTTATAGTCCCAACGGCCGCATAGGGCGCTTTGGGAAAAATTGCCGAATTGCCCGACATCAGCACGACCGACCCTCGGCTCTTCTTCAATGCCGGCCAGGCGGCAATGGTCAGCCTGCGCGCACCATGCAGTTTCAGCGCCAGGCCATCATCCCATTGCTGATCCGTCATGTCGAAAAGATCGATCTGCGGCACGGCGCCCGCGATATTCAGAAGCGCGTCGATCCGGCCGAAAGTGGATAAGGCTTCATCGACAACGCGCTGAGCCGCCGCTGGTTCGCCAAGATCGGCATCGATCACAAGCACTTTGCTGCCCGCCTCCTCGGCCGCCTTGGCCGTCTCTTCCAGCTTGGCCCGGTTGCGGGCAACGAGGACCAATGCGCCAAAGTCCTGAGCAAGGCGAAGGGCCGTCGACCGGCCGATACCCTGGCTGGCGCCGGTAATAACAGCGACTCTGTCGGACATGATGTTTCTCCTGTTTTCGTAAGATATTGCCCATGCCGCGCCGGCAATCACCGGCGCGGCAGGGTCCGATATCAACCGAGGAAAGTGCGGATTTCAGCTGCGATCTCCGCTGCGTGGGTTTCGAGAGCGAAATGACCCGTATCAAGGAACTTGACGACCGCCTCGGGAATGTCGCGATGATAGGCCTCGGCGCCGGGCGGCAAGAAGAAGGGATCGTGCTTGCCCCAGACGGCCAAGAGACGCGGCTTATGGGTGCGGAAGTAATTCTGGAATGTCGGATAAAGGGCGACGTTGCTCTTATAGTCGCCGAAGAGGTCGAGCTGAACCTTTTCCGCACCAGGGCGGGCCAGATAGAGACTATCAAGCGAGTAGCCGTCTGGCGAGACCCTCGACGGGTCGGGCACGCCGTGCGTGTACTGCCACGCCGTCGCATCCGGCTGCAGAAATGCCTTCAGCGCATTGCGATTTTCCTCGGAAGCCTCACGCCAATAGGCCTCGATCGGGTTCCAACCCTCGCTCAAGCCCTCTTCATAGGCATTGCCGTTTTGAGAGATGATCGCCGTGATCCGCTCCGGATGCTTTACCGCCAGCCGAAAACCGGTCGGCGCACCATAGTCGAAGACATAGACCGCATAGCGGTCGAAGCCGACGACTTCAGTGAAACGATCGATCGTCGCGGCGATGCTGTCGAATGTGTTGCTGCCCTTCGGCGCATCGGATTGGCCGAAGCCCGGAAGATCCGGTGCGATGATGTGATAGCGATCGGCAAGCAGCGGGATGAGATCGCGGAACATGTGGCTGGAAGTCGGAAAGCCGTGCAGCAACAGTAGCTTGTCCGCCCCTGGAGAGCCTGCCTCACGATAGAAGACCTTGACGCCTTCGACATTGACGGTGCGATAGCTGATATCAGTCATGATAAAGCCCTTTCATAACCTTCATAATTGAGTTTATTGAGTTACAAATCCGAAACTCAGATGGTAGCGGCAGCATCCCGGACGACGTCGACGATGGCGGCCGGAGCCGTAATCATCGGCATATGATCGACCGGGATGGAGCGCTGCTGTGCCTTCATGCGTGCCGCCATGAACCGCTGGTTTTCGACCCGGATCATCCGGTCTTCCTCGGCGATCAAGAACCAGGTGGGACGATCCTTCCAGAGCGGACGCCCGACAGGGACGGTGATACATGCCGGCGAGATCGGCCGCTGCGAGGCCGCCAGAACTGCCAGTTCGTCGGCCTTCGCGTTCTGGGCAAAGGCGGTGGCGAACGCGTCCTGCGGAAGATAGATCAGCCCGTGGCTGTCAGGCGCCAATTTTGGCGCCTGCGGG